>JAJYMK010000001.1 GCA_021786945.1 bacterium
TCCGATCTAAAATCAAATAATGTATCTACCGAAAAAAAATTAGGCACTTCAATAAATAAAATACCCCCTGGTTTTAATAAATCGTAAACCTTCATTAATTGTTCTTTGGGAAAAGGAAGGTGCTCTAAAACCTGAAACATTGTAATCACGTCGTATTTATTTTCCGACGAAATTGATAATAAATCAGGAGCAATAATTTTTATTCCGAACTCCTTATTAGCAAAAGCCGAAGCTTCTTTGGAAATTTCAATACCATAGACATTAAAACCATTTCTTTTAGCTACTTCCAAAAAATATCCTGCCGCGCACCCAATATCTAAAATTTCCAAATTTTTAAAAGGAAAAATGAATTCGCTGATAATTCTTAGCTTTTCTAAAAAAGATTTAATTTTTTCTTCCTTATTAGAAAAATAATCAAATCCACCACCTTTCTTATAGTCTTCCCTAAAATAAACATCGTTATAAGTTTTTTCCAAATCTTTAGTATTATAAATCGCCCTAGAAAATAAAGATCCACAATTTAAACATTTTTTAAAATTATTTTTCTCAAAAATATATCCAGAAAAGCCATTGTTCGAAGAGCAAATTGGGCATTTTTTTTCCATAACGTCATTATTTTAATGTTTCTAAAATTGAATTAGCCATAACTTCACTATTTAATCTTTTCTCTATTAACTTTCTAGCGGCTGAACCAATTCTATTCAATTCTTCAATATTATCAAAAACAGACAAAAATTTCGACCTTAAAATTTCGCAATTCTCTGGTTCTACCATAAAAATATCCTTATTATCAACAAAGTAATCATCCATCCATTTCCTATAAGATGCAATAACTGGTTTTCCGCAGGCCATGGCATCTAAGATAGTCATTTGTCCACTACAATCAGAACCGTCAAAATAAAAATCTTCATTTCTAGACGGAACAATTACTAACCTAGCGCCTTGATATAATTTACGAATAGTTAAATAATCCAAATTATAAAAAATCTCTATATTTTTAGGCAAGTCAATAATATTGTTTATATTCCTTTTAGAGCAAACAATTTTTACCTTGATATCGCTTCCCTTAAAAGCTTCTATTAATGTTTTGTAATCTCTTCCGTTATCTCTACCCACGCTTAAAATATAATCACCATTTTCATGTGTTGGATAAAAAAAATTTTTATCCGTTCCAAAACAAACAACCGATAATTTATTTTCTGGTATACCGATAGATATTAAAAATTTTTTTTGCCAAGTAGATAAACAAATAATTTTATAAGAAAACTTATTTAAAATCCAAGAAATAAATTTTTGTTTACCCCTACTAGATCTTTTTAATAAATTTGTTAGATGTATATTAAAAACAATCCATTTATTATTAGGCCGACCAAACAAACCCTTAAAAAACAAAAGGTTGAGAGCAACCGAAGAAAATATGTAATCGTATTTAAAAATTTTAAAAAAATATAATAAAAAAACCTGATTAAATCCAAATAACTTTCTAAATATTTGCTCAAATTTAAAAGAAAAATCATTGCTAATATCAGCCACATCAGCTTTAAAATTATTATTTTTAATATAATTAAATCCAAATAAAGCAGTATCCGGAACGATACCTCTTAAATATTCTTTAAAATAAGCTATTCTATTAGCGCCGGCATAGATAAAAACAATTTTCTTATTATTCATAGTTTAATATTTCAAATATTTTTTAAGTTGTTTTTTATTAAAAAAATAACTTAAAAAATAAAGCATTTAGGCTGTGATTTTTTAATAACAAAATCTCTTAATTTATTTTTTAATTCTTACAAGACAAAACCTTTACATCGATATATTTATCCTTTTTAAAATAAATTATTTGGCAAGAATTAAAAAATTTATCATATAAACTATTCGGCATTGCCTTGGGAATATCTATATATAAAACATTACCAACAAAGTTTTTAAAAATCGACTCGTAACTATTTTCAAAGCCCGGAACGGCATAAATCCTTCTTTCATATTTTCCCAACTGTCTTATTTCGTTTCCACCATTATCGTTATAAACCATAACTTTTTTAATATCAGGATTGTTTCTTATAAATTCTACGGAATTTCTTATAAGCTCAGACGTTGACCCGTTTATCTTTCCAAATAAATATTCTTCAATAAAAACTCCATTATAAAAAATTCCAACAACCAATAAAGAAATCACACAAGATTTAATTAATTTTTTATTAAACAAAGATAAACCCATAAAAATAAAACTCAATAACCAATTTAAGCTTATAAATAACCAAGACACGTAAAAACCCAACGGCCCAGATCCCCCAAAAAACGGAAAAAGAAAATTCCACCTCAAACTAAATACCCGCCCCATCCATTCTTCTTTTGGATAAAGCGGGGGAACAAAATGAGGCAAAAATTGAAACGCAAAAAATAGCATACTTAAAATCAAAACAATGAAAACATTTTTTTATTTACCGGCTCTTTATTTTGATAAAAAATATCAGAAATAACCACACCAGAGATTATACAAAGCGGCAATATTAAAAATTGAAAATATCTATCCAATGCGCCAGTAGAAAAATCAAATAAAACGAGATAAAATATTAAGCCCCCGACTATAAACAACCAAAAAATTCTCAACTTTTCAGCGATTTCTCTACTCATCCAAAATATAGGTAATAAAAGCAACGGCGAAATATAGATTAATGCTTTAAAAAACTGTATAAAGATTTGTAAGTAATTTCTATTGGAAAAAACAATAAAATGAATCCAATAAGAGAAAGACTTTGTTAGATTAAAATACGGAAAAATAAATCTAGACCCAATTAATACTATTACTAGAAAAATCGACAATCCTCCAACTCCAAAAAAAATATATTTAAATAGCCTTCTTCTTTTCTCTATTGATCTGCTTTGTGAATAAAAAAAATCAAATACTATAGTACCAATCGCTATAATAAAACTCAGCTTTACCAAAAAACCCAAAATAATTGATAATAAAAAAGCCGCAAACCAAAGGATTTTATATTTAAATAAAACTGATTCACGCCAGTTAATATAAAAGATTACGGACAATAAGAAAAAGAATGGCAAAATTTGACCGTCGGTGTCAACCATTAATGAAGCGATTACAGAAAATCCGGAAATTGCATATAAAAAAGAACTTATAAGCGCCGATCTGTCATTAAATATTTTTTTTACTAAATAAAATAATAAAAATAAATTGAAAATAGAAAATAAAAAAGGGGTGTATCTAAAATTTTCATATCCAAAAATTTTAGCAGTGTGGGAATAAATAAACTCACTAAGTGGCGGATGAGGTATGCTTCCCGGCACGGTAAGCTCCGGATTCATTAATATAGGCCACTTATACTCATCTTGATAGTAGGAAATATGCAAACCCGGAATTCTGATGACAATTAATAAAATCAGAATTAGGCCAAATAATAAATTTTTATTCTTTAAAATATTATTCATTTTTTTTGGCAATTATTAACATTTGTCCGGCAAAAGGCTTAAATGGCGAACCGATATACATTCTTACCATAAACGGTAAAATGGGCAAAAACGATGGCCTAGAATTCATAGAAAATGGCAAAAATTTTGGCATTTCATGTATTATTTTAAAATTATAATTTAACAACGTTTCTTTTAAAGATACATCATCAAATATTTTTTTATGAGTATGATCATCAAAATATTTTTTTGCCGAATAGCGATAATTTGGCTGTATTAAAATCAAAACACCATCATTCTTTAGAACTCTTCTTATTTCATTTAAAGTCTTTATAATTTCTTGATCAGTAAAATGCTCCAATAAATTACTAGCATGAACTACATCAATTGATTCGTTTTTTATTAAACCAAGATTCCACGCTGGAGCATTTATCATTTCAACATCTTTTGCGGCGTACTTTGGTAATTCCGGAGAAATATCAACGGCGTATTTTTTACTGGCCTTAAAATTATTTATAAAATTACAATATCCAGCACCCAAATCTACAACGGATGATTTATTCGTAATAAACTTATTTAAATAATTGACTATTTCTTTCCATACAATATTTCTGGATGAATCAAAAATATATCTTGATTGATAATATGAATCCATAAATTAAATCTCAATGAAACGATACTTTATTATTAAAAAAATCATCTTAAATCCCAGTTTAGCAGCCTTAAAAATATTACCAGTATACATCGACTGACCGATGCGAGGTTTAAATATAATCGGAATTTCAATTGGGTTAAGACCACACCTTATCAACCAAATCATTAATTCTGGTGAAAAAGTTCCACTCCCATTAGACAATTTAAATAATGGTTTAATTTTTTCTAGGGCCGAATGAGAAACTAATTTATATGTACAACCGACATCCGTAAGACTGGGTCCATTATGTAAAACTTCTAGAAATTTTGCTACAGCCCAATTCCCGAACCTTACCGGAAAAGGCATAAAAGCTCCGGACCAAATCGCCGCTCGAGAAGTTCTGGTGCCAAAAACAACTTCAAAGTTATTACTATAATCCAAAAATTTAATTAGATCATTAGGATCAAAAGTTCCATCAGCTTCAGCTATAATAATTAGATCTCCAGTAGATTCTTTTAAGCCCCTCATAATAGAATACCCATAACCTTGGTTCGGCTCTTTAATATGTCTAGCTTTAGTTTTTTCGATTTCTTCAGAAGTTTTACCCAAAGCATTGTTATTAATAGCTAAAACCTCATCTACAAATCCAGTATTAAAAAAACCATTTATTATAGTAGCTATACTATTTTCTTCATTATAAGTAGGCAAAACAATGCTTACTTTTTTATTTTGATACATAAATTTATAGATATAATAACACTTCGAAAAAAGAAAATCTATTTGAACAAATTCTTAACTAATTTATTCAAGCTATGCTTATTTATAACAATGTCTCTAAGCTTCTTATTAGGCACCTCTCTCTCTTTTATATTTAGAGATAATATATTTTTTAATTGAAAAGCTATGTTTTTATCACTTTCTCTTTCCAAAACAAATTCTTTATCAATTTCATCATTTAGACTTTTATTAGCAACCAAAACCAAAGACTCACAAGCCATGGCTTCAAATATGGTTTTATCCATACTCCCGCTAGGGGTTAAATTAACATAAAGTTCGTATTTATTATACAAATCAACAGCTTCTTCGTGTTTAACAGAACCAATAAACTCAACTTTATTTTCTAAATTATATTCTTTAACTTTTAATTTTAGGCCCTCATAATATCCAATATCTTTAGGAAGCGGATCGCCAACAATGAGAGCTTTAAAAGTTATACCATCTTTATCTAATAAATTTAAAGCTTTAATAAACAAATCCGGCTTTTTTATCGGAGAAATTCTGCCTAAAAATAAAATAGAATTTGGTGTTTTCTTGATTTCCGGCTTCCTTCTAAAAAAATCTGTATCTATACCTACTGGCATAATCTCGGTTTTCTTAAATCTTGCCGTATAAGAATATTTTGAAGTGCAAAAAACTCTATCGGAAACCCAAACCGCAAAATTAGTCAAAAAAGATCCGTAGGGATGGTTTCTCCATAACATTATTTTTTTACCTAATAATTTCCATAATTTCCAACCCAAAAGCGCATACTCCTGATTCATATGCACAAAAACGGCATCATAATTTTTCCTTTCCTGCCAAATATATTTATAGAATCTATATACAAATAAAAACTTGCTAAAAATATGCGAATAATACGAATGGCTACGAATATATTCTTCTTTACCAAGAGACAAAACCGTAACATTGGATGGCAAACTATATTCCCCCTTTTCTAAGCAAACAACCGTCACTTTTTCGCAGTTTTTAGAAAACTCTTCCGTCCACCTATGAAAGAAGCCAAGAATTGGATCGTTTATGTCTATTTTCTGCGTTACTATTAATAATTTCATGTATATGATACTAATCTACAAATTTTATAAGAGTGCTACGAATAAAAATTATCTTAATTTAATCTTTTTGCCGTAAACACCCATTAATAAATCTAAATCTTTTTTGGATTTTATCAATAATTCAATATTTTTCCGTTCAATAGCCGAAAGAACCGTAATTCCGGCTTTGTCTTTTTTCATTTCTTTTTTATAAAGCCTGGTTAAAGCAGCAAAATCTTTTATAAAGCAATGCCCTCCACCCCCGCGGCCATTTTTATGAACCGGATTTACATGCATTGGGCCAATCCATGGATCCACAACTATTAAATCGCCTAAAACTTTCCAATCTGCACCTATTTTTTGAGATAAATCATACAAAATATTCATAAAAACAACTTTTGAATAAAAGAAACAATTTCGGGCATATTTAAAAAGCTCGGCTTCCCTAGCCATGCAAATTTTCTCGGAATTACTCTTTGGTAAAATATCTAAAACCATTTTAGCTTTGGCGCGATAAATAGCACTATTAATCGGAATGCCGATTATATTATGATGCGGGGACGCAACATCTTTAGCGGCAGTAGCCTCAGTTAAAAATTCCGGGGAATGCATAACAAAAATATCCGGATTTTCTTTTTGTAATTTTTCTGTCGAACCGGGAATTATAGTTGATTTAATAACGGCAATCTTACCACTTCCAACTAATTTAATAACCTTTTTTACAATACCCAAATTAAATCCCTTGGAAGTTGTTGGAGTTGGAACGGCAATAAAAACAATATCGCAATTTTTTATTTTTTCTTTGTTTCCAATATATGGCTCTTCCTGAGAGTAACGGACAACATTAAAACCCCTCCTTTCAAAGTCGTCAGCATAATTTTTGCCAATCCAACCCTGGCCAATAAAACCTATTTTTAAATTATTTTTTATCATTTTAAATAATTTGTTTATATAACTTCAAATACCTTTCCTTGGTCATTAAATTTTCAGATACTTTAATACTATTTTTACTAAAATAGACCAATTCCTCTGTATTGGACATCAAAAAATCGACCTCCCTGATCATCGCAGATTCATCTCCCACAGGAACAACGATTCCGTTTTCTTTGTTTTTTAAAACCTCCCCAGCCAAACCAACGTCTGTCGTGACAACCGGCAATCCCGCCGCCATAGCCTCAATGACCGTTCTACCATAGCCCTCATAATTTGAAGTTAATAAAAATAAATCAGCTGTTTTGTAATAAGATACCAAATCATCGGACCAGCCCTCAAAAACAACACTATTATTAATTTTTAAGCGTAAAACTAAATATTTAAGTCTAGCCTCCTCAGAACCAGAACCAACTATTATCAATCCAAGCTTTGGATGCTTCTTAACTAATTCCGACATCGCTTCTATAGCTAAGCCAATATTTTTTTCCTTTGTAATTCGCGAAGACATTAAAATTATAAAATTGAATTGCGGATACTTCTTATGAAGATCTGTTTTAATTGGGGCTGTTTTAATCACTTCAACATCTACAAAAATAGGAAGCACTATAATTCTATTTAAAATTGAAGGTTTAAAATTAGAAATTAATGAGTGCTTGATTCGTTCCGAAACTACCCGAATTTTATCAGCGCGAGGAATTATAAATTTAGCCAACGAAACCCTAAATTTATTTAAAAAGGACTCTTGCCAAAAATATGGACTCAAAAAATCCGTATGGATCTGAATTTGAAGCGATAAATTATATATTTTTTTAAGCATCCACCCTGCTAAGCCCGCCTCGAAAGGATCTTGAGAAGAAATAACAATGTCTTTATTTAAAATTATTGATTTTGAAATTTTATATATACCCCAAAGATAAAATAATTTACAAAAATGATTCGTAGGATATACAAAAATATTTTCCCCTATTTTTGTCTTTTGATTTTTTAATTTTTTACCGGAAAAAACTATTACATGGATTTCTTGAAATAATTTTCCATAATCCAAATATCGGTTCCATACGTCGGAACCCTCTTTAAACAAATTTCTATCAGAGCCAATAACTAATAATTTCATAAAAAATTATATTGACTTTAACAATTCAGATAGGCGATTCAGCATAGTTTCAAGTGAAAATCTAGCTAATTCTTTGTGGGAATTTTCTATAAATTTGCTCTGTAGTTGCTCATTTTTAACAACTTTCAAAATAGCGTCTCTCAACTGGTTTTTATTATTATATTCAACCAATAAGCCATTATAGTCATTTTTAATCAATTCGGGGTTGCCTCCAATATTTGTGGTAACTACAGGCGCGCTATTCTGCATAGATTCTAAAATAATATGAGAAAGTCCCTCGTACGATGTATTCAATGCAAATACTTTGGCTAAACCAAAATATTTATGCATTTGTTCATGATTTAAACCACCCAACAAAACAACTTTATTATCTAATTTAAGGTTTGAAATTAAAGATTTAAGATTATTTTCTTCCGGACCAACCCCGGCAATAAAAAGTTTGAAATCGTCAGGCAATTCCCGCATAACTTCAATCAATAAATCAAAACCTTTCCAAGGCACCAATCTTCCCGCGGAAAAAATAATATTATCTTTTTTAATATTTGGTTTAGAAATATCACCTTCCAAAGAATTATAAATTACCGTGATTTTTTCTTCGGATACACCCCATTTTTTGACAATGCCTTTCAAATACTCACTAGGCACAACAATTTTATCAGCTTTATCCGCAACCCATCTTTCAATACATCTCCTTAATTCAGTTATAAATGAATATTCTTGAGACTGAAAAACCTCGAGAGTTACCAATTCAGAACTAAAACTTTTAATCTGTAGTTGCTCCCAAGCATAATCACCCACAATCTTAAGTAAAAACTTCTTGTTCAAAAATCTAGCAACCAAAGCCGCTGGCAAACCAACGCTTACAGGATCTTGAGCATAAAGCATATCCACGCCAAAAGATCTTTTTAAAACCTTAAAAAAATAAACAATATGCCTTATTCCTCTAGGCCATCTCCTGACGTCGCCGAAGCTCAAAACTTCAACTTCAAAGCCACGCTTTGGAAGCTCATCTTTTAATAATTTGCTATATGTAGCTGGACCCCCGATATCCGGAGGATAAATGCCGGTACAAATCAATATACGAAGAGAAGACATAATTTAAAATTTAATATTTAAGATTTAAGAATGATTTAATGATTTAATGATTTAAGGATTTAATAATTTAATGATTAAAAGAGCTATTTTTTAAAATCAGAATGTCGTAATAAGAATTTTCTAAAGTTAGATAATTTTATAGAGATATTTTCTAAATTATTATATAGCTCATCAAATTGCTTTTTATCTATATACTTATTATCCAGCAAAATATACAAAATACAACGCACTTCTCCGGCCGAACCCTTTGATATATTAATGAAATTAGCAAATTCTTTATTAGAGCTCCTCTCAAAACCCTCGGCTATATTCAGCATTATTGAATAAGCCGATCTTTTTAATTGATCCGTCAGAGAAAAATCCTTTCGCAATTTCGCACTACTCTCTATTAATTTATAAATTTTGTTTACTAGCACTCTTGATTCCATCCATATAGGTAAATCTTCAAATTTAGAAATATTCATGAGAAAAATATTTAATATTTAAGATTAAAAAATAAAATTAAGGGTTTATAAACTATAAATTCGTTCTGTTTCGGAGACCATTTTTTCTAAGCTGAATTTATCTTTTACAATTTCCTTAGCTTTTCGGGAAAGCTCTTTGGCTATTTCTTTATTTTCTATTAATCCACCGATAGCTCGTGCTAAAGCTTCAGGATTTTTCTGGGAAACCATAAGTCCATTTTCGTGGTTTTTAATCATTTCCGGTATACCCCCGGCTTCAGTTACCACAATAGGAAGCTCTGCGGCCATAGCTTCCAAAAGAATATAAGGAAGACCCTCCTTAATCGAGGACATAGCAAAAACATCGAAAGCTTTTAGATATTGGGCGTCGTTGCCGCTCGGAGAAATAATAAAGAATCGGTCAGATAATTTAAGCTTTAAAATTAAAGATTTAAGATTACTTAATTCTAGGCCGTCGCCAATTATAAAAAAGTATGTGTTTTTTACAAATTTTGCCGCCCCTATAAATGTTTCGTAATTTTTTTCTTTGACCAATCTGCCTACCGACCCAACCCACTGATATTTCTCTTCTAATTTTGAAACTTGTGGTGAGTTTACCGAACCATCATTAAATATTTTAATCATTAAATCTTGTCTTGATTCTTTTTTTGATAAAAACTTCATATCCGCATTTATTCCGTTATGTATAGTGGAAAGTTTTTCTTCTGGGCAAATATCATATTCAAGCGCTAAGTTGTAGTCGTATTCGGACACGCAAATTATTTTATCCTGAAATTTTGCCGCAAATTTATGCAATAAAACATAAAACTGACGGACAAACTTGCTAATTTCGTTTGTCGGATTAAATACCCAACCATGCGCAGTAAATACCACCCTTATTTTTTTATTAAAATTTTTATTGTATATAGCAGCGGCAAGAGATCCTAAAACTCCGGCCTTAGAACTATTCAAATGTATAATATCCGGATTTTCTTTCTTGAAAACATTTACCAATTCAAATATAGCCATCCAGTCATTGAAAAACAAAAACCACGGATAGGTTTTATTTGAAAGCCATCTCACCTCCCTATCTCCATATAAAACTCGGGAATCGAATTTATTTTTATCCAAATTATCCGCTAAATCTTTAACGTACTTCTGCGCCCCGCCTATGCCTGATTTAGTTAAAATATAAAGAATCTTCATAATACAAATAAAATACTAATATTATACGGATTTTACGAATAACTACGAATATTAATTAAGAATTATGATTTTAATGAATTAAAAATTCTGTCCATTTTTTGAGCTACAACATCCCAAGAATAATGAGAAATTACTAACTCCGCGGCATTTTTGACTACTTTGTCCCTCAAATCTTTATGGCTTAATATGTAGCTAATTTTTTCTGCCAAATCTTCAGGATCTTCAGGGTTCATCAATAAACCAGTCTGACAATTAAATAAGAAATCCGTTATTCCTCCAATCGGGGTCCCGATAACTGGAACTTCCGCAGCCATAGCTTCCAGAAAGGAATTACCTAGACCCTCCGATCGCGAAGCACGTACAAAAACATCGGAAATCCTGAAATAAATCGGCAAATCTTTTTGCGGAATTTGGCCCAAAAAGATAATTTCCCTATCCAGTTTTAATTTTTTTATTTTTAATTTTAACTTATTTAATTCCGGCCCATCACCGATAATTAATGCTTTTATATTGGGCTTTATTTCTTTTACTTTAGCTATAGCCTCAATCAAAATATCTACTCCGTTTTTATAAACTAGGCGAGAAGTGGTTAAAACCACATACTCATCCGTAATTCCAAGATTATCCCTTAATAATTTGAGTTCTGATTCTTTGTATTTTGTTTCAAACAAATCTATATCAACTCCATTAGGTACTACTTCAATTGGACATTCGGCGCCTCTTTTTATTGCAAAGTCGGCCAAATACTTACTGATTGACTGTATAAAATTAGCTTTTTGAATTATTTTTTTTCCAAACCAACCCACTAGCCCAAATTTTCCCAAAATTAAATATTTTTCACTGTCACCTTCCTGCAAAGTGAGAAGCAACGGGACTGAAGGATGATTAAGTTTAAACAATAGCGCGGCAATTCCGCCATAGGAAGCCATTAAAGCCCAAACAGCATCAAACCTTTTATATTTATGAATATTTTCAGCTTCTTGCCAGGCTTTGTATATATATGAAATTTTTCCCCAAATACGGCCATAATATTTTTTAGTTCCGGATTTTCCTATTTTAATATCTCTACCAAAACCAACACGAATAATATCAAAGTTTTCACCTCTTTCCAAAGAAAGCCAGTTTCGGTTGAATTTATAGGTAAAAATATTGAAATTTTTACCTTTTAGGCGACTTACCATCTCTCTGGCGGCTATTTCCGCTCCGCCCTCAAAGGGACTGTAAGCAAGAGTAAATAAAGCAATATTCATGGATACAAATAAAATACTAATATTATACGAGTTTTAACGAATGGATACGAATCACTACGATGCGAATTAATATGTAATAGCTATATTATAACAAAATACTATACAAATAGGTTACGAATTTATGAATACGAATAAGGACAAATGTGAGTTAATAAATAACTAAAAAGATTTAAAGATATAAAAACAAAAACTCCCCTTTCGGGGAGTTTTTGCAGTCATTCCGAGTTTTAAAGTCGGAGCTCAAGAGACTAAGGAACCAAGGTGATATTGCTCCATGCCGGCATTGTAGTAATGGCCGGGTTATGAGCGATACCTTTAGACACTCCATCAGACCAGCTGTATTCAGGCATAGAAACGTTGCCACTAATTGTATTAGTGGATGTAACTTTCTGAGCTGAAGTAAGCGGAGTCATGTAGAAGGAAATGTTCTTGGAGCTTCCAGCGGTGATCACAGGAACATTGGTCAAAAGATCAATGGCCTTAGAAACACCAAAGGTAACTGTAGTTGTGCCCAATGTCTTACCGTTATCGTTATCGTAAACGGTTAGAGTCGTTGAGGTCGCTGTTGAGGTAGCGTTGTAAACATTCAACAAGATAGTTGTTGAAGCAAGAGTCAAATCCTGCAATGCAGAAGGAGAGCTATTGCTAAATACAACTTTACCAATAAGTGTACCGATGCTGTCAGTTGTACCAACGGTAGTTCCGCTAGTAGCGACGCTCAATACGCCCTTATAGATAGTGAATGTTGCACCACTGTCAACATGCGAAGTCAATGTATTGGCCGCATTAGAAGCAGCGCCAGAATACATTGCGCTAAGGAATCCTGCATCAACTGTATCTCCAGAAACAGCATTGTTAATTCCGTTAATATCAGCAACCATGCTAAGAGTGACATTGCCGTTCTGAGGAACAACTAATGCACCCGAAGGAATGGTGAAGGTTAACGCAGTGCTTGTTCCAGCCAAACCGCTGATAGTAGAACCAACTTGAGTGGTTCCATTCATCAACTTAATGTTGGCAAGATCAGCAGCAACCGTGGAAGTAGCGATAACAGATACACTGGTAACACTGAGACCTTCGTTGTTGTCAGCAGATAACTTGAAGCTGGCAAGCTTGAGACCAGAAAGGCCCATAGCCACCTGTTGTGAAACGGGAGAATCCGGAGACAAAGCAGCAGACAAAGTACCAGCAGCATTAACAGCTACTGTTTGTCCAGCTGGAGTGCCAGACAAAGTCTTGCTGGAGTTAGATGACATACCGGTTGCAGAAGCTCCTGTTAAGGAAACAACTGTAGCGGCAGACGAAGTAGCTCCGCTAATGGTATCAGCATAAACATCAACTATAGCGCTACCGCCAGCAGCAATAGCTATCGGGCTGGAAACGCTAAAGGTGTAAGGCTGATCATTAGCCAAGGTTGTCTGAGTATAGCCAATCTGAGTGCTACCATTCAAAACTTTCAAGTTTTGGAAGTGGTTAGCAACGTTAGAAGCGGCTGTTTTAAGAGTAACGCTAATAACGTTAGCTCCTTCAGCAGCACCGGCAGACAAAGAGAATGATCCGATCTTTACGCTCTGAGCGCCAGATACTGTGATAATGTTACCAACAGCATTGTTGACGGTCGCAGAGAAAGAGGCGGAGCTAGCGCTCAATGAATTACCAGACTGAGCCGGAACTGTAACGCTGGCCAAAGAAGTGTAGCCCTGACCGGAGCCAGAAACCAAATCACCTTCAATAGTACCAGTGTAACCAGAGATTACATCAGCTTTGATAGACAAAACTCTTGTCTGACCAGCAGGAATGATGTAATTCAAATTGGTTAAATCAGTTTGCTTTGCAGCATCGGAAGTAGATCCCGAAGAAGCCAATGTTCCAATTTGAACACCCTGATCATCAACTAACTTCAAATTGTTCCAAACTGTATTCTCAGCTTGAGAACTGTAAGAAATCTTGTATGACAAGGCTGTTATGCGGACAGCTTCACCAGCAGCGGCGAAGTCGAAGCTAGCCAATGTTTGATTGGTTGAGCCAGGAACAACGTAGTTAGCTGGAGAATTGGCATCCTTGGAAACTGTAAGTGTTCCCTGAGAAACGGAAACTTGAGATCCGTTAATTGGGAAGGTTCCGGTGGATGAAGCGCCGACATTGTAAGACATATCTGTGCTTACGACATCATAAGAGCGCTGGATTGTTAAAGTGAAGTTACGATTAACGCCACCAACAACATCAGCATAAACCATCAAATTGACGGTTTGACCGGAAGGAATCTGCAAAGGATTGCTGGACAAGTCAAAGACAACTGTACCATCAGCATTCAAAGAAAGAGCGGTGGCGCCAACTTGGACGGAACCGTTCATTAATTTGATGTTAGCCAAATCGGTAGAAGCATTGATTGTACCAGTTTCGGTAAGCTTGACGGATTTTACGCTTACAGCGCTATTATTAGCCTGCATGGAAAATTCACCAGCCAAGAAATTGGTAGAACCAGCATTTACCTGACCGCCAGTAACGATATCGTTAAGAGCGAGTGTAGCTAAAGCCGGATTGGTGACGGAAACAGCAGTCATAACATTGCTGAGCATCGGGAAGTTGCCCGATACTGTAGCGCTGGCGGTAATATCGGAAGCAGCATTAACATTCCAAGAATATGTATGGGATGTAGTAACACTAGAGAGAACGTCAGCGGCAACGGTAATAACTTTTGATGTACCAGCTTTTACTGTGAAGATACCAGCTGGAAGAGAGAAGGAAGCCTTACCATTGGCTAAGCCAAGGTTTGTGGCCAAAACCTTACTTCCATCCATCAAGTATACATTCTGAATGTCGTTATCGCTGGAGAGACCTCCGCGGTAAACATTCATAGCGGTAACTGTAACATCGCTAGCACCAGCGGACATATTCAAGTTCAAGAAAGGAACTTGGGTAGCGCCAGCTGGAAAATTACCAGAAACAGGATTGGAAGAAGCAACGCTTACAGACAATCCAGATCCGGACGGGGTTACTACAGTTCCGGTGGAACCAGTGGAAGTACCAGTGGAACCAGTGGAAGCAGAACCCATAGCAGACAATTTGGCTCTTGTTTTAGCGCCAAAGTATCCAGCGGCCGGGGAAATTCCCTGAGCAGCTTGGAATTTAGCGAGAGCGGCCTTAGTAGCGTTACCAAAATAAGTGGTCTCGTTACCGGCGGAACCAGCTCCGCTAGTGGCTACAGCATAACCGGAAGCATTCAAGAATTTCTGCAAATCCATAACTGCAGCTCCTTTACTACCAACGGTGAGGTCGCTGGAAGACAAAAGGGAAGCTGGAACAGCGCTAGAAGAAGCAGAAGATCCAGAAGTGCTCAATTGGCTTTGCATAGCCGTAATTTGTGCCATCAAAGCAGCAATCTGAGCCTGCAACTCTTCAACGGTAGCACCGTGAACAGAAGACGGGATCAAAGAAGCAGCTCCTGAGAGCGACAAAACTGTAGCTATTGAAACTACAGAAATTGAAACTTTTGTAATTAATTTACTCATGTTTATTTTTAATTTGATCTTTTCTTAAACGAATTTCAGTCGACGAAATTTTTTGTGTTTAAGAAAAAATTATCTTTCTAATTTTCTTTTCTTTCTAAAAAAATTATTTTTACGCTACTCTCTTCATACCCGTAGGCACAAGAGATCGACCTTGCGTAGTTTCGAAATAACTTTCTCGGTATCTTTACCCGTACGTTTATAAAAAACGCATGTGGGTTTGCACCAACATCCAAGATGGATATTTGACACCCCCACACCGATTGCAACAATTCATGAAATACTGTGAGGATATTTCATTACAGCAATAGGTGTGGGGGAAAAAATTTATTAACCTATAAAAGAAAAGTCTCGCTGTTTAGAGCGAGACTGAATACACCAAATATGAAAACCTAAAGCTGCTTTGCTTTAAGTTTTAATTTGGAAGATTCAGCCTCACACTAAATCTTCTGGTTTATATAATAATTATATATTTATTTTTTCAAATTCGCAAAACTTTGAAATTGTGAATAATTTATACAACTTTAAAGCCTTACAAAACTTATTAAATATAACGAACTTCGACCTAATTTATTACACTTGATTTACGAATAATATGGTACCAATCTGCGAATGTATGCGAATGATCTAAACCAAGAAAAAGAGCTAATTCTTTTTGGGTATATAACTGGTACCCGGACCGCTGTTACCCACCCTTTCTATCACCCCCTGATCACACAACTTTTGGAGATCATATCTTAAAGTTCTTTCACTTACTCCCGGAAACTGACTAACCATATCTTTTACCGACACTCTTCCAACTTGCCTAACCCTGTCTGCGATTAAATTTTGCCGAATTGCTGAATTGCCGCCGCCGCTAACTGCCCCATTTTCCGAAATTATCTTTTTTATAACCGGCTTACTAATAAATGATTCTTGTTCTGATTTTTTTATGGATTCTTCACCGTCGGAATAAGCTTTTGCAACAATTTCTTTTTCTTTATCTATTGTAGCTATTTGGGTTGAAATTGCAGAGGTCGCTTCTTTTGCCGAATTAATTTCTTTTAGAGAATCTTTAATTGCCGAATTACTCTGACTGCTGCCCTGTTCTATTACTGCAGGCGGCATTGAAAAAATAGATTCAAGATTTAAATGCTCTATTGCAAAAGGATTTGCAATTGCCGAATTGCCGAATTCTTTAATTGCCGAATTAAAAACATCTAATTCCTTCAATAATATATTTGCGTTTACGGTTTCAATTTCATACAAAGTATGACCAATCCTAACCAACACATCTAAAGCAGAAATACTTTTAAAGGTCCTGATAAGAGAAACTTTGTCGGCAGCGTCTTCGGTAGCAACGGCCACATTTTCCAAAAACTCGAAACTTAACCTCTCTATTCTATTTCTAAGCTCCTCCCTTTTTATATAAAAAGACACCCTATTGAGGGCGTATGAAATTTCACGAGCTTTTTTCTTTAAAAACTCAGGAGTTATGGAAGACATTTTAAATACGAATATTTAGACAAATAATTACGAATGAATACGAATTTCAGAATTAAGAGGTTTACGGAGACTGTCGGATTGGGCGGATCTACAAACAACAGAGATAATAATACTCGAAATCCGGCAAAAAATCAAGTGGCGAATACTAAATATTAAACCAACATTAACGAATGTATACGAATTAATATATACAAATTAATAAAAGATAAAAAACAAATAAAAGATACAATTTGAACTCGTAAATATTATTTATCTATTCTTATAACCCTAATAGGTTTCAAATATTTACTTCTAAAATTAACTAGGATTCCCAATTTTAAAAAAGCTTGTTGAAGATAATTTTGTATTTGCCTAAAATTATCGCTAGTTATAAACCGCTTGGATTTTAATTCTAAAACTATTTTTTCATCCACTATAAAATCCAAAATATTTCCAGAGTCGCCAATAGCCACCTCTCTTTTATAGGGTAATTTTATTTCTTTAAATTTTTTCTCAATCAGATCCCCATATTGTTTTTCTCTGGAATAAGATCCTAACTCATTGTGTACAGCAAAAAGAATTCCGGTAATCGTATAAGAAAGTTCTGGATAAATAATTTTATCGCTCAATATTTTTTTATTCGTAGTCATTCGTAATAAGTATACAAAATTTAATTCGTATACCTATATCTTCCACTTAGTAAAAAAGAAAATGACGAAAAACGATAAAACCAAAACAATTAAATTTTTTATTATTAATTTTTTGGTTACCAAACCTCTAAAATGATTTACCAGAAAATCCATACCAAGATAAAAAATTACCATTGCCAAGGTTGCCGAATTTATAAAACCAAACGGCAACAAAGAAATGACCCAAACAATTTGCAACATAACAAATGCGAAAATTAATGCGGCGAGATTATAACGCTTTGGAAAAGTTGCATAAAGCCAAAAGAGCCACTCGCGGACCAACAAAAACAAAACTAAAAAAATCGACAGAAATTTTACCGGAAAAAGAAAATATTTATCGGCTAGAAAATAAGACAAAAAAACCGAATAAACCAAAAAAAGATTTTTTATGTAATTCCATTCAAAACGATGGGTAAAAGCAAATTCCTTTATACCCAAAGAAATATAGAATAAAAACGAAAAGAAAATTACCGATAACAGTAAAAATTCGGGGTGGCTAAGCTGACTGATCCCATAAAGAGAAGAAGCCAAAAGAATTAGAAATGAAGAAAAGTTTTCTAGATTGTTTTGGGTATGATTGCGGAAATATAAAATAAAACAGGCTAAAAGAAAAACAAAAATAGGCAGAGTCATGAAATCCGACGTCCTTACCCACAATAAAAGCCCGGCAAATATAAAACTCTTAAGAATTAATCGCAATTGAACGGTTTTCAAAACCGATTTTAATTTTTGCACCATTTTTTAATTCTCCTTTAATCATTTTATCGGCCAATTTATCAACTATGGTCTTTTGGATGAGCCTCTTTAAATGTCTGGCTCCATATTCAGGATTGAAACCATTTTCAACCAAATATTCCAAGGCATCTTTGTCTATATTTATTTTAAAGCCCTTATTTTCCATTTTTTTCTTAATAATATCTACCTGCAACTCTACAATTTTTCTGATATCTTCCTTTTTAAGAGGATTAAATACCACAATTTCGTCTATTCTATTCAAAAACTCCGGTTTAAATCTCTCCCTAAGAGCTTCCTGAATCTTATCTTTGAACTCCCCTTCCTTGGCTTCAGCTTCGGAATCAGCGGCAAAGCCAAGCGTAGAAAGCTGCCTCATATATGGAGCGCCTACGTTGGAAGTCATAATAATAATAGTATTTTTGAAGTTAACTACTCTGCCCTTACTGTCGGTTAAACGGCCGTTATCCAAAACCTGAAGCAGAATATTGAATACTTCGGGGTGAGCTTTCTCGATTTCATCGAAAAGAATAAGGCTATATGGCTTATGCCTGATAATTTCGGTTAATTGTCCACCTTCATCATAACCAACATAGCCCGGAGGCGAACCAATGAGTTTGGAGGTAGAATGCTTTTCCATATATTCAGACATATCCACCCTGATTAAAGCCTTTTCGTCGTTGAACATGAATTCCGCCAAAGCTTTTGCAAGCTCGGTTTTACCGACACCAGTGGGACCAAGGAACATAAATGAGCCAAGCGGCCTATTTTCATCGGAAAGTCCGGCTCTGGCACGCCTTAAAGCGCTGGCCACTGCTACAATTCCTTCATTTTGGCCGACCACCCTGCTTTCTAAAGCCTCTTCAATTTTTACCAACTTGGTACTTTCGGATTCCAACATTTTGGTAACCGGAATACCCGTCCACCTAGCCACAACACTGGCTACATCTTCTTCGTCCACCATTTCTTTTATGAATCTATCGGCGGTTTTCTTTATTTTGGACTTTCCGGACTTAGAGCTTTCCGTATCTTTCAATAAGTATTTCTTTTCGAAGGCCTTGTATTCTTTTTCTGCCTGAGGGAGCTCGCCGTAAATAATCTTGGCCACTCTTTCCAAATTAGCGTCACGCTCGGCCATTTCGGCTTCACGTTTCAAATCGTCTATTCTTTTTCTAAGCTTGTTATGATCCTCAAAAAGCATTTTTTCCGCACGCCATTTTCCAGAAAGGGCCTCATTTTCTTCTTTGAATTTGGCGATTTCTTTATTAATGGCTTTCATTCTGGCTTTACTTGCAGCCGAACCCTCTTTCTGCAAAGCGGACTTTTCTATTTCTAATTGAGTAATTTTTCTCCTGACGTGATCTATTTCCTGAGGCAAACTTTCACTTTCCAATCTTCTGGCGGCGGCAGCCTCATCTATAAGATCCACGGCTTTATCCGGCAAAAATCTGTCGGAAATATATCTAGCAGACAAATTTACCGCGGCAATAATAGCCTCGTCACTGATTCTCAAGCCATGATGGAGTTCGTATTTTTCTTTAAGACCACGCAAAATAGTAATGCTATCTTCAATAGTTGGCTCTTCAACCAAAATAGGCTGGAAACGTCTTTCCAGAGCCGGATCTTTTTCAATATGCTTCTGAAATTCTTTTAAAGTTGTGGCGCCTATAGCATGCAGCTCGCCCCTGGCCAAAGCCGGCTTCAATAAATTTGAAGCATCCATAGCACCTTCGGCCGAACCCGCACCAACTATCGTATGAATTTCATCTATAAACAAAATCAATCTGCCGCTGGCATTTTGAATTTCCTTTATAAAAGCCTTCAATCTGTCTTCAAATTCACCACGGAACTTTGTACCCGCAATCAACGAACCAATATCTAATGCAATGATTTCTTTGTCTTTAAGCGGTTCAGGCACATCTCCCGAAACTATTCTTTGGGCCAAACCTTCTACAACAGCGGTTTTACCAACACCCGGCTCACCTATCAAAATAGGATTATTTTTTGTACGTCTGGAAAGAACCTGGATAATTCTTCTAAGCTCCTCTTCCCTGCCAATAACCGGATCAAGCTTACCCTGCTTAGCTTTGTCGGTAAGGTTTACCGCATATTTTTCCAAGACTTGAAATTTACTTTCCGGAGTTTCATCAACTATTCTGGTTGATCCCCTGAGCTGGGCAAGAACCTTAATTGCGCCTTCATAATTTACTCCGGCTTTCTGCAAAACCGTCTGGGCTTCGGACGGAGTCCATAAAATACCAACTAAAAGATGCTCGCAAGAAACAAATTCATCTTTTTGGGCCAATGCAAATTTAGCGGCTTTTTCCAAAATCTGAATAAGCTCCTGAGAAAGATAAATCTGACTGATACTGGCTGCAGCCGGCGCAGAAGAAAGCATTTTGGGAAGTTTATTTAATTCACCCTCGATACTTTTATCCAAAAGATTAAGATTTACTCCGTTTTTGGTTAAAATGGGCTGGACCAAAGAACTGCTATCCGAAATTAAAGCAGACAACAAATGAAGCGCCTTGAATTCGCTGTGATTTCTAGAAGCGGCCAATTCCTGGCCATTTTGCAAAGCTTCTTGAGCTTTTATGGTAAAACGATTGTTGAAACCGTTGTTATTGTTTTTCATGGATTTTATACAAATTTACAAATAATAAAGGGTTACGAATGAATACGAATATAAATACAGTGATTTAAAATACTAAAACCCTCTTTTATTATTTTATCATAATAAAAAAATTAGCACTCTGTCAATTAGAGTGCTAATAGTTCGACAAGCTCACTATAAAATACAGGGCTAAAAATTTATATAAAAATAGCTATTCTCGTCCCGAGCTTGTCGAGGGATCAATTAGAGTGCTAATTTAATATTTTTGCCTAAAACAATTTTACAATTTATTGATATCGGTATTAAGGCTGTTCATTTCGGTATTTAAATCACCCAAATTCATGGAATCTAAACCCTGCTGAACATCGGCGGAAATATTTTCCGTAGCAGCTCCCCCACTAACACCTTCGGTGCCCATAGGAGCCTTAGAGCCCATACTCATATAAATTGCAATAGCAACAACAACTAGAACTACAGCCAATACAATTAACCAAACCATCTTCTTAGAATTTTTTTGTGGTTCCATAATTTATTGTAATTATTTAATTTTATTGTACTCAATCAAAGCCTTGGTAACTGCGGAATGAGCAACCTGAATTAAATCTTTAACAGAACTCAAGTCTTTATTAAGAGCTGTTCTTGTGGCCGAAACATCGGCTTTAAGATTGGCTTCGGTGGTAACAGTTATTGTGTATGTTTTCTGAGCCTGAGTTTCAATAGCTGATTTTGCGGCCGAAATCGCATTGTTAGCATCGCTGATGGCGCTATTTACGGCGCTCAAATCTTTTCCGGTAGAAGAAGCTGCAACAGCACTAACACCGGAAACTATTTTTGCCAAAAAAGAATCCAATTGCGAGGTGGCATTGGTCCATCTGTCAATAAAACCACTGTTAATTTTGGCTATATTCTGATCTACATTTTCTACAGCGGCTACTTTTGTTTGATTTTTTATAGCCTGAAGTTTTGTCTGCAATTCCTGTCTGGCTTGAGCCTCTTTTGTCTGAGCTTCAGCCCGTAAAGAATCTACATTTGACCTAAAAGCATCTCTTTCTTCCTGCATCTTCTGAACAAGCGATTTTACGGCCTGCGAAGAAGAGGCTGTACCGGAAGCAACCATAGTTCTGATTTCATTTCTAATTTCTTCTCTTGATTGCATTAATTTTTCCTGCTCAACCTTAATTTGATTTTTAAGTTCAGTCTGAACTCCTTGGTTGGCTGTTTTAACATCCTCCCTTAATTGAGTTCTTACGGGCTGAGAAGAGGTGGCTCCCAAAAGACCAGTGCCGGGCTCATGAATTTGAGCTTGGGTCTGCACTCTTTCCATTTCTCCGTTTTGTGCCGGAGCGGCGCCAGATGCTCCATTGCCCATCATTTGGGCGTTTGCAACCAAACCCAATGACATAGTAAGGGCGGTTAAACCAACAATAATTTTTTTCATTTTTATTTATGTTTTAATTTTATTTATAATAAACCTGCTTACATCGCCTTAAACAGGCATAAATTTATTATACATCTTTTAAATATTTCTTTCCTCCAGGGTAACATCCAATTTTATTTCCTTTCCATTTCTTAAAACGGTTAAAGAAATTTTATCCCCTACCTGATATTTCTGAATCAAGGAGGATAAGGAATTATTTTCATCTATTTTTACCCCATCAACCTCGGTAATGATATCTTCGGCTTGCAGTCCTGATTTTTCCGCAGGAGAATTCTTTACGACAGCGGGACCATCCTGATTTCCGCGGACTAAAGCTCCTCGCTTTACCGATAATTTTTCTTTTTCGGACAATTGATCGTCTAGCGCCAAATATCTAACACCCAAATAAGGAGTCAAAATCTTGCCACTCTTTTTTACCGATTCAATATCATTTTTTGCTTTATTTATAGGAATCGCAAAACCAACACTCTGAGCCCCAGAAACAATAGCGGTATTCATACCTATTACTTCGCCCTTCAGATTCAAAAGCGGGCCGCCGGAATTTCCCGGATTGATAGCGGCATCAGTCTGAATCAAACCATCAAGATTTTCCGCGCTCCCCAACCCATCAGAAGCCGTAATTTTTCTGTATAAGCCCGAAATAACTCCGGTAGAAACCGTATTCCTAAATTCACCCAAAGCGTTGCCTATAGCTATAGCCGTCTGACCAAGTTTCAAAGAATCGGAATCGCCCAATTTTAACGGCTTCAAACCATTAACAGAAATTTTCAATACGGCGAGATCCTGAACGCTGTCTCTGGCTAAAACCTCTGCATCGTATTTTTTACCATCATTAGTCAAAACCGTATATTCAGCTTTTTCATCCGAAACAACATGTTTGTTGGTAAGGATAAGCCCGTCTTCCGAAATGACAAATCCACTACCACCGCCAACCTCCTGTTTCTTTGTTCCTTTTTGGCAGGGCTGAGTAAAATTTAATCCTCCGCCGAAAAATTGCTGAAATTCTTCCGGTAAATTTTCATAAGGGTTATAAGGGCACTGCTCAATAACCGGCAAATCTTTGGAAACAATAATAGAAACCACCGACGGAGAAGCTTCTTCGACTGCTTTTATGACCGCCTGCTCATGAGCATCTTCGGAATCATACATAACGACAGCTTTCGGAGCTTCTATTTTTGTCTCAACCGAAGATTTATTCAAAAACGGCAAATATTTTTGAAGATAATCGGTAAAGCCCGCCTGAACCACCGACAGATTAGATAAATAAGCTAAGCTAACCAAAACTAAGGCGACCATTAATAAAGAAAAAAACTCTTTCTTATTATTCATAGTAGAAATTAATTATAAAAATTTAATTTTTAATAATGTAAAATCGACTTTATTTAATTATTTTAACCTATTTTATATATACGAACTGAATATACAAATTGTTGCATACTCAAAAACATAAAAAGGCCAAACTATAATATATTTTTTATAACCGAAAAAAGTTTGTCAATACTTTCTTTGTCGGTCTGCCTGCCAAAAGAAATTCTAAGACTCTCACTCGCCTTTTCATCGGAAAAACCCATTGATTTCAATACATGCGAAGGCTTGGCCATACGCGCAGAACAGGCCGAACCGGCCGAAACAGAAAAACCCGCCATATCAAGTTTGAAAATAAGATCTTTTTTTCCGGAAAAATAAATATTTATATTGTTTGGCAATCTTTTTTCTCCGATTTTTGGACCATTCAAAACAAAATTAAAATTTTTTAATTTACCCAAAAAATATTGCTGCAATTTAAACAGTCTTTGCGATTCTTTCTTCCTTAAATCAAAGGAAATTTTAACAGCATCGGAAAAACCAATAATGCCCGGAACATTTTCTGTACCCGACCTGAGCCCTTCTTCCTGACCACCGCCAAAAATAACAGGAGAAATAAATTTTTCCCCAAAAAAACTTCCAAAATTTTTGATATACAATAAACCCACACCCTTCGGACCATAGATTTTCTGGGAAGACAAAGTCATCATATCGATTCCAAGACTTTTAACATCACAATCCACATAATTGAAAGCTTGGGCGGCATCGGTATGAAACAAAGGGAAGAACGTTTCGCTATTTTTTAATTTTGAATGTTTAATTTTGAATTCTTTAATAATTTCTGAAATTTCCTTGATTGGCTGAATAGAACCCACTTCGTTGTTTGCATACATTATAGAAACCAAAACCGTTCTCTCATTTAAAAACGATTTAAGTTTTTTCAAATCTATAATTCCGTCTTTTGAAACCGGCAGATAAACAACTTCGGCTAAATTTTCTTTTTCTAAATCTTTGCAGGTTTCCAAAACAGACTCGTGCTCAATTTGAGAAGTAATAATTCTAGGTTTTACTTTATTTTTTGAAATAAAATTTTTAACAACGCCAATAATAGCCAAATTATTTGCTTCCGTAGCCGAACCCGTAAAAATAATTTCCCGGTAATCGCAATTAATAAACTTAGAAATAGCATTCCTGGCCTTAAATACAGCCGCCGAAGCTTCCTGTCCGAATTTGTGAATTGAACCTGGATTTCCAAAAATTCTAGAATAATAAGGCTGCATAGCTCTAACTACCCCAGGATCGACTGGGGTTGTAGCCGCATAATCGAAATAAAATCTTTTATTCTTCATATGTTTAAATTAGCAATTTTTCTCTATAATAATAGGCGCAACTCCTTGATCTTTGGCGTATAGATAACCCAAACCAAAAGACAACGAAGTAATAACAAAAAATATCCCGAATAGAATGACTTCTCTCTTTTTCAAAAATTCCGATATTTTAACCGCCAATTCCTTTAATTTATTTGACATAACCGCGTTTATTCTACTATAATATACAAATAATTAAAACAGAATGATGGGCTAGGAGCCTAAGTTTTAAATAAATATGGCACATACTAAATCCCTCGGAACCAGTAAAAACTTAAGGGAATCCGAGGCTAAAAGATTAGGAGTTAAAAAACAAAATAATGAAGCCGTTAATGCCGGCCAAATTATTATCCGACAAAGAGGAACCAGATATATTCCGGGAAAAAATGTCAGAAGAGGAGCTGATGACACCCTCTATGCCGCAACTAACGGAAAAGTAAAATTCCGCTCTTCCAAGAAAACTAAATTTGATGGAAACAAAAGGTATATCAAAGTAGTGGAAGTTGTAACCGCTTAATCAGACAAACTCAGGACAAAATCAAAATCTCCGCTTTTTGCGGAGATTTTTTATTTAAAACATCTTCTTAACTTCTTCCAAGGCCCTTTCTAATTGCGTATCTTTTCCGGCTTTTACATCGTCGTCGGAAATTTTTACTTCAATATCGGGAGTGAGACCAGTCTGATCTATAGTGCCGCCATTTGGCATAATCCATTTGGCAATAGTCATTTTAATCTGTGAACCATCTTTAAGAGATTCCATTTGCTGGACAGTACCCTTTCCGAAAGTCTTTTCACCTATTAATTTCACTTTTCTGTTGTCACGCAAAGCGCCGGCCAAAATTTCAGAAGCAGAAGCCGAGCCCTTGTTCACCAAAACAACTATAGGCATGTCTTTAAAAGCTCCAGTTCCATTTGCAAAAAATTTAGTATCCGCACCGTCTCTGGGTCTTTCGCTAACCACCAAAGTGTTTTTATCAAAAACCCAGCCGGCCAAATTTACGGCAACTTCCAAATAGCCACCCGGATCATTTCTTAAATCCAAAACCATTCCCTTTATATTGCTATCTAATAAAATACTCATCGCAGCTTTATAAAAAAGAAATGGGGCTTTTTCATTAAAACTGAATAATTGAACATAAGCGACATTTCCATCTTTTACCTCCCATTTAAGCGTGGGTACGGAAATGGTTTCCCTGGTCAAAGTAACATCGTGGGGCTTGCTGTCGCCATTACTTAAAAGACTTAGGGTAACTTTTGTACCAACCTCTCCCCTTATCTTTTTCACAGCCTCGTTAACATCGGCTGTCAAAACAGGCTTGCCGTCAATTCCTAAAATTTTATCTCCAGCTTTAACGCCGGCGCGTGAAGCGGGCGTATCTTCAAGCGGAGCAACAACAACAACAAAATCATCCTTTACACTTAATTCGGCACCAATACCACCAAATTCACCCTGTATATCTTCCTCGAATTTCTTGGAATCATCGGGAGACATAAAAACTGTATGCGGATCTTTTGTGGCACCCACCAATCCGCTAATAGCTCCGTACATAAGATCTTTATCGTTAAGATTGGCGCCGTCTATATATGTAGACTTCAACAAATTCCAAGCCTGCCAAAAAACACCAAAGTCTACACTAGAGGCTTCGTTTGAATCTATATTGGCCGCTCCCCTTATGACTATATTTTTAGGGTTTTCACTGCTATAGGTATAGCCAGAATAAAAACCGGCCCCAATCAAAACTAAGGAAGCCAAAATAATTCCCGAAACAACCAAAAACTTATTAAAAAAATTCCTGACGCCATCCCAATTTATTTTAAACTTAACTTTTTCTATTATTTTTTTCATATACCCCCGCACCTAATTAATTTCTATACTCTTTTTAATACGACGTTTTAATTGACTAAATGCATTTCTCCTCAATTTCAAATTAACTTCACGCCCCCTTGCATCATCGCCTGATTTATAAGCTTCATAATAAACAATTTCAAATGGTCTGCGATTTTTTGTTGACGGCACCAATCCTTTATTATGCTTTGTAAGTCTTTCTCTAAGATTATTAGTTGAACCAATATATAAATTATTATCTTTTTTACTTTTTATAATGTAAGTATAAAACATAATAAAAAAAATAATTAGGTGAGGGGGTGAATCTTTATTAATTATACCACTATATAAATTAATTTCCGCCGAAATCTATATGTTGCAAAAGCTCATACCTCGCTCCATTTTTAGACAAATGGGATTCCATTAGATCTATACCTCCAGCCATAAAAAACCAATCCAGGTTTTTGAATTCCCTTCCGATTTCCGGCAATTCTTTTTTTGGTATTTCGGTAAACCCACTCACCTGATTTTCAGGTGCGGGGGTAAATCTTGCCAAAGTGATATGGGAATTGAATTCCCTGTTCTCCAATTTGAACCTTACTTTATTTTTTATAAGTTCATCTTCCAGGGCTATTTTTAACGAACCTAAACTTTTGGAGGTTTCGGAGGCTCCATTTAGCCAGATCATGCGCGGAGTACCTTTGGGCGGAGCATAAGAAATATCTTCCAAAGTTATTTCGGGAGAATCAAAACTATCAGCCACGTCTTCCATTGATTTTATAATCGGTAAAATAGCCTCATCTTCCTGATATCCCAAAAATACAAGAGTAAGATGCCAGTTTTCATCGGGTGTGATGTGAGTTCCGCCAGAAGACACAAAACTTGCCCCTGGAATCAGAGACTCCAAGGCTTCTTTCTTTTTTGAAATTTTTTTTCTTATATCTTCAGGAATGTTTATAGCTATAAATAAGCGTCTCATATAAGAATTACTGTTAAATGAATTATCGTATTATAATTTTATCATAGATATGGAAGGACTAAACAACATCAAAAAACAATATATTCAGACCCTGATAAAAAGGACAAAAGAAACTAAGATCTATAAACCATTTCAATCAACCGGGCTTGCTTTGGCTCAAATTCTAAGAGACTACGAACATAAGGCTATTTACATAAGACTGGCCAAAATATATGATAACGAAGAATTAATCAGAAAAGCCAAGGACGTTGCCGAAAGAAAAAGCATCGACAATAAGGGAGCGTATTTTATGAAGATTTTAAAAGACATCAAGAAACTGGAGAGACCGAAACTTACCTATAAAAAAAAGATTAAAAAACCAATTAAATTAAAACTTGGGATATGATTTGGACAATAAATGACAAAGAGCAGGAAAAATTTCTCAGGCGAAAAGCCTCCGAATTTGATTTTTCTAAACACGGCAAAAAAGAAATTCGGGAAATAATTAAAACTATGCGCGTAGAAATGACCAAGGCTATTGGCCTGGGGCTAAGCGCTAACCAGCTTGGTCTGGATATGCGTCTTTTTGTGGCTAAAGTGGAAGGAAAACAATATGCGATATTCAATCCGGAAATAACCAAACTCTCCAAAGAAAGAGTTCTTATGGAAGAGGGCTGTCTGAGTGTGCCGGAATTATACGGAGTTGTGGAAAGACCAGAAAAAATAACAATTGAGGGGTTTGACGCCAACGCCAAAAAAATAAAAATCAAAGCCTGGGGAATTTTGGCCAGAGTTTTCCAGCACGAGACAGACCATCTGAACGGAATTTTATTCATAGATAAAGCCAAAAGCCTTCATAAATACGAATTGCATAGCCAGGATCAAAAAATTTAAAACCAATGAAATATGTATTTTTCGGCACGCCAAAATTTGCCGCTATTGTTCTAGAAAAACTTATCGCAGCTGGCCTTGTACCGGTAGCCTTAGTCTGTAACCCTGATGAACCAACAGGCAGAAAAAAAATACTCACCCCTCCGGAAACCAAACAATTGATTTTGAATAAAAACATAAATATTCCGATTTTCCAGCCCAAAAAACTTTCTGAAATAAAAACAGAATTGGAAAATATCGGCGCAGACGCATTTATAGTGGCTGCTTACAACAAAATAATTTCCGAGAAAATAATAAATATACCGAAATTCAAAACAATCGGAGTACATCCGTCTTTACTCCCCGCTTACCGAGGGCCATCACCCATACAAACGGCCATTATTAACGGCGATAAAAAAACCGGCGTAGATTTATTTCTTATCGACAAAGAAATTGATCACGGAGCGGTCTTGGCTAGCACTGAATGTGAAATATCGGAAAAAGATAACTCGGAAAGCTTAACCGAAAAACTCGCTATCCTCGGAGCCGAACTGATAATCAAGGAATTGCCTGAATATTTAGCAGGAAAAACAAAACCAATCGAACAAAACCACGAAAAAGCTACATTTACCAGAAAATTCGAAACAAACGACGGAAAAATTGATTTGCCCCCCCACCTATTTCTTGCTGACCAATTAGAACCAAAAAACAAATTTAATATTTTTAGAATATTTTCAAATATAAAAAATAAGATATTTGGGTGCGGGGGCGAAGAAAAAGACTCTCCTGAATCAATTTTTAATAAAATCAGAGGGCTTAACCCCGATCCTGGAGTTTTTACTTTAATAAAAACAAAAAACGGAGAAAAAAGAATTAAATTACTTGAAGCAAAATTAACGGAAGGAAAACTAGAAATCCTAAAAGTTCAGCCCGAGGGCAAAAAACCGATGTCTTTTAAAGATTTTCAAAACGGAAATCTTTAATTTTATTTTAAGTTGTTTGTATAACGCCCTTTTGGCGTAACCCAAAAACCAAGCTTAAACCTTCCTCCCAAAGCCAGACGTGTTTGAGCTTCCAATCCCGGAATAGCGCCGAAAATAATGAGAGTAAAAGGCATTAAAACCCACTGCAAAAGATAAAGCGCATAATGCCAAATTTTAAAATCTTTCGGTTTTGGCGGCAAAAGAATTACGCTCAAAATAGCCGAGCTTGCCACGCCGACCATAGACAATGTGAGGATCCACCTGGTAATTTGCGGGAGATTATAAGCCAACACGGTTTTATCGAAAGCAATTCCCCCAATCAATACTGGCAACCAACCCAAAGCAAAAATAATAATAGCGTTGGTAGCCCAAGAATGAAATCCCTCCAGAATATTGAAAGCCCAATAAAATTTAGTTTTGAAAGAAATATTTTTATTTTTCCTGAATCCATCCAAAAGATAGGGAACGTTTTCTACTCCATAACCCCAGCGTCTCTGTTGTTTATAAATATTTATCATTGTTTTCCAAAATGTCGGCGCAACATTAGCGTCCATGGAAACCGGATAAAACATAGGTTCTACGCGCCAATCTCCGTCATAGTGTAAAAACAACTGCCAAAATATCCTGGAATCTTCGGAAACTACATCTTTGTGCCAATAACCTATTTCCGCCAAAGCCTTGAATGGCATTGAATGTGAAGAAAAAGTGGTAAGCCTCTCCGGTCTAGCCTGTTGCATCATATGCCAAAAAGTAGCGGAAAAGGACACAACCCGAGCCAAGGCCGGTGCCTCAAAAATATTGTTTGTAAAAAGAGGGATGGGCTGAAAACTTGTTCTCTGCGGCTTATCACAGGTCAAAAATTTATAAGTCAAAAGACTAAAATACTCACCTCCAATTTGCGTATCTACATCAAAAACAGAAACTAGGATATTTTCATAATTTAACTTCAGAGGGTCAATAATAATTTTTCGCACCTGCTCAGCGGAATAACTTTCATTGGAACCCTTTCCGGGAATTTCATCCGGCAAATCTTTTGGGTGAGTGGTAACCAAAAATTTAAAAAATTTATTCCCAAATTCGGCTTCAATTTTTTTTGCTATTTCCACCGAACTCTCCCCTGCACGCTCCTCGGTAGCCAAAACCACAATCATTTTTTCTTTCGGATAATTTATTTTGATTAAGCTTTCAAAAGATTCTTTCACAACCTCATACGGCTCATTGTACATCGGTAAAATAACTAAATGATATATTTCTTTCCAATCTATAAAAGAATTATTCAATAAACTCAATTCCTGAAGCCAATTCTTTTTTTCATTTGCCCTCATTTGTCCAAAAGCAAATCTAAGGTGCAGGGATAAATATAAAGTTTTTAAAAGCCAATAGGTATCAAATAAAATAATAAAAATGGCCGCCCAAAAAGCAGCTTTCCACGAAACCAAAAACATAAGCAAAAGCGTGAGCCAAGACAGGGTCGCCGGCAAAATTTCGAAAAATCTGATCATAAATATCCAATACATTATACCCCAGACTCTGGATTTTTTTAAATAAAAATGCTTAAATAACTAAGCAATAGCCATGGTCCTATCGTCTAATGGCTAGGACATGTCCCTTTCACGGACAAAATACGGGTTCGATTCCCGTTGGGACTACCAAGAATTATTTCCATTAAAAGCGTTCAGGCGTTGATTTTTTATTCACGTGATATTAGGCTTCAGAAAGGACTTTAATAAAAAAATAATTAGCAGAATGGGTTCTAAGGAGGAATAATGCTCAAAACATCAATTAGCAATGCTTTATGGGGACTTATAACCATTGTATTCGGGTTACTAATAGCAATTTTAGCCATCTCGGTAAAAAGCGCGGCCATTATGCTTCTTGCCGCATTTTTTGCCGGCACTAGCTTGCTACTCTTTGCTTTGTCCGTAATCGAACTGGCAAATCATGAAAAAATTGTAGGTAAATATTTCCTTAAAAAATATTCAAGGGAAAGGAGGTTGGCAACTATCTCCAAAGCTGTTTGGCTTTGCAGAATAGACGACTACCCTGAATGGTGGAAGTCTCAAAAAGACCAAAATCTCGAAAGCGACCATGTAAGTTTTGGTGTTCTTGTCGCTATTCTCGGAGGAGTCATTGAGAAAGATGATGTGATTAAATATGGCAATCATCTGGAAAGCTGCCAAATATGCCAACATTATTATAAATCATGGATTCCGCTTATTTCCCGCAAAATAAAAAAACGGGAAAAGACAATAAAACAAAGCGGCCCTTTTTAAGGGCCGCTTTTTTATTTGGCTAATTTTATTTTAATTTATTAAAATAAATATATGACTATACAAATTATTTCCGGTCTAACTTCGGCCGAGGCAGAAAACAGAATAAAAAAATACGGACTAAATGACGTCGAAGAAAAAAGAACCGGGGTAGTAAAAAAATTTTTAGCCCCGCTCTACTCCCCTATATCTCTAATGTTGCTTGGAGCAGCGCTGCTTTCACGTCTAAGTAACAGAATTTTTGATGCATATTTTATTTTAGCTTTATACTTTGTAAATTATTCGGTTCAAAGATGGCAAGAATTTAAGGCCGATAAAGCATTGGAACAAATAAGACAAAAATTGTCTTTTGATGTTTCGACTTTCCGTGATAATAAATGGTCACCGATAAACGCTAAATATCTGGTTCCCGGAGACAGAATAAGGCTTGGTTTGGGAAGCATAATTCCAGCCGATGCTACCGTGACTGCATCAAAAAACCTTTCAACAAACGAAGCGGTTCTTACGGGAGAATCATTGCCTAAAGAAAAAAAGATTGGGGATAAAATTTTTTCCGGATCTTTTATAGCAACCGGCAATTTGGAAGCTGAGGTGGTGGCCACCGGAAAAAATACTTTTTTCGGTAAAACGATTTTTTCAATTGAAGCTCCAAAACAAAAAAGCATACTCGAAAAAGACATTCTTACAATAACCAGATTTCTTACTCTTATAAGTTTAGGCGCAGTTGCTATTCTCACGTTTGCCTTACTGATTAAAGGTTTTGGGATAAAAGACCTTCTCACTCTCGATTTAAGCCTTATAATAGCCGGAATTCCGATAGCATTGCCGGCGGTTATGGCAATTATTCTGAGTATCGGAGCCGCAGGACTAGCAAAAAAATTAGTGGTTGTAAGAAGACTCTCAGCGCTTCAAGATCTTGCCAATGTAAATATGCTTCTAACCGATAAAACCGGCACACTTACTAAGAACAAAATAAGTATTGAGAACATAATTTCATATCAAAACGAATTATCTACTGAAAATATTGTAGAGCTGGCCCGTCTTGCAACGCTCGATGAAACTCCGGACGCAATAGATTTAGCTATAATTAAAAAATTTGAAGAGATAAAAGGCTCTACCGAAAATGCGGAAATATTAAATTTTATACCCTATGATTCGGAAAGAAAAAGATCGACGGTTCTTATTCAAAAAGGACAAGAAAAAATTCTAATAAGCATGGGTGCGCCGCAAATCATTCAGGCATTTGATGAATTTCCTTCCCCGGAATTAAAACAAAAATTTGAAAACGACATAAATGATGCGGCGGCAAAAGGTTTTAGGGTTCTGGCGGTGGCCATAAATAAAAAAAATGCTGAGGAAAAAAATATGACTATGGCCGGAATTTTATTTTTGGCTGATCCGCTGGATGAAGACTCTAAAGAAGTTATAAAGTTTTTGAAAGAAAACGGAATCGGAGTCAAAATGCTTACCGGAGACAACGAAATAATTACAAAAAGGATTTCAACAGAACTCGATCTTCCGGGAAAAATACTATCAGTAAAAGAAACGAGGGATTCATACAATAAACCCGAAAGTGCCTTAGAGGAAATGAAGGACGCCGCGGCTTTTGCCGAAATTTTACCGAAAGATAAATATGAAATTGTTAAAATTTTTAAATCAAAATATATAGTCGCTGCAACCGGTGATGGTATAAATGATCTACCGGCATTAAAAATTGCGAATGTCGGCATAGCTGTTTCGGGTGCTGTTACTGCCCTGAAAAGTTTAGCCGATATAGTATTACTCGGCCAAGGCCTTTCTGTAATTAAAGACGCCATTATTGAATCAAGAAAAATATTCGTGCGTCTCTATAATTATTCAATCTATAGAATATCCGAAAGTTTCAGATTAATAATAACTATCTTGGTGCTGGGAATTATGTATGGATCTTATCCTCTCCAGCCACTGCAATTGATTTTATTGGCATTTTTAAACGATGTTCCAATTATCTCACTTGCATTTGATAGGGTTAAAATTTCTTCGGAACCGGCCAGAATAAAGACAAGAGAAAGATTTTCATTGAGTCTTTTATTCGGATTTGTCGGCATATTGAACAGCATCTGCTTATTTGTTCTGACACTAAACATTCTTCATTTTCCGATTGAAATAATCCAAACTATGTTTTTCTTGAAACTAACCATTTCCGGACACGCACTTATTTTTGTGGCCCATACCAAAGAAAGATGGTACAAATTCTTGCCCAGTAAGGAAGTTATTATGGCTACTATCGGCACGCAAATAATAGCTACCGGGCTAGCCGTATCCGGCTATTTAATGCCAAGTAAAATATCATGGCCAATGGCTCTCTTTGTGTGGGTTTGGGCCTTGATATGGATGCAAATAACCGAACTAACAAAAGATCTTCAGGAAAAATTTGTAAAAAAAGATTAATTTTTTAAAAAAACCGGTTTGCATAACCGGTTTTAAATTGATAGAATTATTTAAAATAAATAAAAAGGCGTCGACGCTGCCAACACAGCTGAGCCGGGAGAAGAAAAGTCTGCCGTCGTTAAAACTTTGGCAAGACACAGTAAACCTCCCCGGGTTTGCCCGTTATAGCTTAATGAGGTTTAGCTAAAAACTAAACAAAGTAAGGTGGCACCGCATTAAATATAAATTGAATGCCCTTACAAAGTTATCAAACAGTCGTTGATAATTTTGTAGGGGCATTTTTATTCCCACACTTAATTAATTAAGTGTGGGACAAATAAAAAAATAAAAATAAAAAAATGCAAAGAACATATATAAAAGAATTAAAAAATAAAGTTGGGGAAGAAGTCAGTATTTCCTGCTGGGTGGATATAAGACGCGATCACGGAAAATTAATATTCGTGGATTTGCGCGATATGTCCGGCAAAGTCCAAGCCGTAGCGCTTCCCAACCACAAAGAAGCTGTGGCTGTAGCAAGCACCATAAGACCAGAGTGGGTTGTAGAAGTAACCGGCAAAGTGAATCCTCGTCCAGAAAAACTCGTTAATAAAAATGAAGAAAATGGCGCAATTGAATTGGAAATAATTTCCATAAACGTACTGAATGAAGCGCTTACACCACCTCTTGACCCTCGTGGAGACGGCCGGGAAATAGATGAAGAAGTCAGACTAAAATACCGCTACTTAGACTTGCGCAGGCCAAGAATGCAAAAAAATATAAGAAATAGACACAAAGTTTTGAAATTCGTAAGAGACTTCCTTGATAAAGAAGGATTTATTGAAATAGAAACACCAAACCTTACCAAATCAACTCCGGAAGGATCTAGGGATTACATTGTCCCCTCCAGACTTGAACAGGGAAAATTCTACGCTCTTCCGCAATCTCCTCAGCAATACAAACAACTTCTGATGGCCGCCGGAATGGAAAAATATTTCCAGGTAGCCAGGTGTTTCAGAGATGAGGATACCCGCGGAGACAGACAGCCGGAATTTACCCAACTTGATATGGAAATGAGTTTCCCAACACAAGAGGAAATAATTCAGCTCAATGAAAAAATGATGATTGAGCTGGTTAAAACCATTTATCCGGAAAAAGAAATCCAGCAAATTCCATTTCCACGCCTTACCTATAAAGAAGCGATGGAAAAATATAATTCCGATAAACCGGATTTACGAAAAGACAAAAACAATCCGAATCTCTTAGCTTTTTGCTGGGTAGTTGATTTTCCGATGTTTGAAAAAACCGATGACGGAAAATGGACATTCACCCACAACCCATTCTCGGCAGCGCAGCCACAGCACATAGAAGATCTGATGGAAAAGAAAAATATAGAAAACATTCTGGCTGCCCAATACGATATCGCTCTTAACGGCTGCGAAATTGGCGGCGGCAGCATCCGAAATCACAAACCTGAAGCTCTCAAAAAAGTATTCCAGATTATGGGCTATGAAGACGAAAGAATTGAAAATAATTTCGGCCATATGTTGAAAGCTTTTGAAATGGGCACACCCCCTCATGGCGGAATTGCCTGGGGTATAGACCGTCTTATTATGTTTTTGGAAAATGAGCCAAATATCCGCGAAGTAATTGCTTTTGCCAAAACCGGTGAAGGAAAAGACTTAATGATGGATTCGCCGTCGGAAGTTTCCACCGAACAGCTCAAAGAGCTCGGCATTAAAATAGATAAGCCAGAAAAAAAGAAATAAAATGCCGGATAAAAAAACCAAAATAATTTTATCTATAGAAACCAGCTGTGACGAAACCGCCATCGCTGTATTGAAATGCTCCGGAAACATAAAAAAACCGATTTTTAAAATTATCGCCAATGAAGTTTCTTCACAAATAAAAATACATAGGCCTTTCGGCGGAGTTGTTCCCAACCTGGCAAAACGCGAACACATAAAAAATCTTCCGAAGATTTACCAAAAAATAAAAAAAGAAGTTGTTGGGCTAGAAAGGAAAATTGATCTGGTAAGTGTAACAGTAGGGCCGGGATTGGAACCGGCGCTTTGGACAGGAATCACTTTTGCCCAAGATTTGGCGCAAAAAATAAAAAAGCCATTAATAGGAGCCAATCATATGGAAGGGCACCTCTTCGGTTTTTTACTTTCGGAGCAGGAAAATAAATTAGATTTTCCGGCTATCGGACTGGTGGTGAGCGGCGGACACACCGTTCTTCTGAAAATGACCAGTCTGACCAAATGGGAAAAACTAGGAGAAACAGTCGACGATGCCGTCGGCGAAGCTTTTGATAAAGTCGCCAGAATTCTGGATCTTCCCTACCCCGGCGGACCGGAAATTGAGAGACTCGCCCTGAGCCTGCCGAAGGGAGAAAAACCATCTATAAACTTTCCCAGACCAATGCTGAATCAACACAACTACGACTTCAGTTTTTCCGGATTAAAAACTTCGGTGCTTTATTATTTGCGAGACAACCCCAAAACCAATAAAGCCAATATTGCCGCTTCTTTTCAGCAAGCCGCAATAGACGTATTAACTAAAAAAGCCATGAAAGCCGCTGAAGAATTTTCCGCCAAATCAATAATTCTCTGTGGGGGTGTAGCCTGCAATAAAACACTGCGTGAAACAATCAGAAAAGAATCCGAAAAAAGAGGTTTAAGTTTTTTTGCCCCGGAAATGAAATTTAATACCGATAATGCCGCTATGATAGGCGCAGCTACATATATTCATATCCTGGCCAAGAAAAAATCACTTAAAATTGAAGCTGATTCAACTTTGAATCTATAAAAAACAATAATAAAAAATAAAAAGGGCCCAGATCGGGCTCCTTTTATTTTTTATCAAAAAGTCTCTATAATATAAATCATGAATAAAGAACTTTCTCCGCAATACGACTCCAAACAAATCGAGGACAATATCTATAAAATATGGGAAGAATCGGGATATTTTAATCCGGATAATCTGCCTACAACCCACAAAAAACCGTTTACCATAATAATGCCGCCGCCGAATGCCAATGGCTCTCTTCATATCGGCCACGCGTTGTTCGTAACACTCCAGGATATAATGATCCGCTATCAAAGAATGAGGGGCCGAAAAACACTCTGGCTTCCGGGTGCAGACCATGCCGGCTTCGAAACCCAGGTTGTTTATAATAAAAAATTGGAAAAAGAAGGAAGATCTTTCTGGGAAATTCCCCGGGAACAGCTTTATAACGAAATAAAGGATTTCACTTTGGCCAATAAAAAATACATGGAAGGCCAGCTCAAAAAGCTCGGCGCCAGCTGTGATTGGTCCAGGGAAAAATTTACATTAGACGAAGATGTCAAAAAAGTTGTCTGTGAAACATTCGAAAAACTTTACAATGATGGCTTGGTTTACCGCGCCGAAAAGCCGGTAAACTGGTGCACCAAACACCAAACCACCCTTTCCGATCTCGAAATAAAATATGAAGAAAAACAAGACAAGCTTTACTATATAAAATACAAAGTTTCTCCTTCGGCAAGCTCGGGACAAGTTGATGAATATATCGAAGTGGCCACCACCCGTCCGGAAACAATTCCGGCAGATATCGCCGTAGCCGTACATCCCAAATCTAAATGGGCCAAGTTTATCGGCAAAAAAGTTATCAATCCCCTGACCAAAAAAGAAATTCCGGTTTTATCCGACATGGTAGTAGATCTTACTTTTGGAACCGGAGCTTTAAAAATTACTCCATTCCACGATCCCGTAGACTTTATGGTCTGGCAAAATCACAAAAATGAAATAACCATTCAGCCGTTTTCGGTAATAAACCAGTACGGAAAAATGACCGCGGAAGCCGGGACGGATTTGGCCGGATTAAAAGTCAAAGAGGCCAGGGAAAAATCCATTGAGCTTTTGCGCCCAGTCCTAGTTAAAGAACCGGAAGACTATAAACACCAAGTTTCTGTCTGCTACAAATGCGGCACAACAATCGAGCCCAGAATAATGATGCAGTGGTTCGTTAAAATGACGGAAAAACCGGCGGGTAATCCTTCGGCAAAGCTCAGGACAAGAAAATCTTTGCGCGATCTCGCTGTAGACGCGGTAAAATCAAAAAAAATAAAATTTATTCCTGCCAGATTTGAAAAAATATTCATGCACTGGATGAAAAACCTGCATGACTGGAATATTTCCAGGCAAATTGTCTGGGGTATACAGATACCTGTTTGGTACTGTCAGGATAAAACTAACGAAATCTGCAAAAAAAATGATGGAGTGATAGTTAGTTCTAAAAATCCGGAAAAATGCCCACACTGTGGATCCAATAATTTAAAACAAGAAACCGACGTATTTGATACCTGGTTCTCTTCGGGACAATGGCCATATGCCACATTAATGACCACAAAAGAATGCGATTTTAAAAAATATTATCCGACCGACGTCATGGAAACCGGCTGGGATATTTTGTTCTTCTGGGTAACCAGAATGATAATGTTCGGGCTTTATCGTACCGGTAAAATTCCTTTTAAAGACGTCTATCTTCACGGATTAGTACGTGATAAGGACAGGCAAAAAATGTCCAAATCCAAAGGCAATGTAATTAATCCCTTGGAAGTCGCGGAAATCTACGGCACCGACGCTGTTCGAATGGCGCTTATTGTCGGTACCACGGCCGGAAACGATCCGATAATTTCCGAGGACAAAATCCGTGGTTACAGAAATTTCGCCACAAAAATATGGAATGCTTCCCGTTTCGTCCTGATGAATTACAAAAAAATTGATGTTAAACCAAAACTTACATCAGCCGACAAAAAAAATCTTAAAGATCTTGAAAGTGCCAAGAAAAAAATAACCAAATATTTGGATAAATACGACTTTAACCATGCCGCCGAAACCGCCTATCATTATTTCTGGCACACCTTGGCCGACAAAGTGATAGAACAAAGCAAACCAAGAATAAAATCGGAAAATCTAGCCGACGCTGCAGCCGCTCAAGAAACTTTGATAAAAATTTTGGGAGAATCCATGAAGCTCCTGCATCCATTCATGCCGTTTATTACGGAACAGATATATCAAATACTTCCTACTACTAAAGAAAAGTCTCTTTTGATGATAGAAAAGTGGTAAAATTATAGTATGGAATTTTGGCCGCTTATATTAGGACTACTACCCTCTATCGCTTGGCTGATTTTTTATTTAAGTGAAGATAAGAATCCCGAACCAAAAAAAACGCTCTTTTTAGCCTTTCTAGCCGGAAGCATTACAACATTTGTTGTCTTGACTGTCCAAATATTCGCCAATAAATTTGCCATAAATATAGGCATTCAAGAACATAGCCCTGTATCATTTTTTATTTTAGGTGGCCTGGAAGAACTGTTTAAATTTGGCGCTGTTTATTGGGTTATAAGCAAAAGACCGGAATTTGATGAACCAATAGATGCGATGATATATATGATTACCGCAGCACTTGGCTTTGCCGCCGTTGAAAATATTTCTGCCGCCTACAGCGCCTCACTTCCTACAGCTCTAGAAACAACGACTTTAAGATTTTTTGGCGCCACCCTTCTCCACACGCTTTGTTCGGGATTAGTGGGTTATTACTGGGCCAAATCCATATTGAACAATAAAAAAAATATACTTATATTTGGGCTTACTTTAGCAGCTTTATTGCATGCAATATTCAACTACCTTATAATTAAATATGAACCAGTAATAGTTCCAACAATTTTCTTAATTGTATTTGCACTTTTCATACTTCACGATTTTGAAAAGCTCAAAAAATAAATCAATTTAAAAAAATAAAAAATATGGATCAAGATTCCAAAAAATTTTTCGAAGAATTGGCCGGGGCAAACTCCGAAGAACCAAAGACTTTAAAAATAACCGATGAGGAAGAATTTGACGAAGAAGAAGATAAGATAGATAAAAAAAATAAAGAAAAAAAGATTAAGAGTATTGCCGCTGAAAATACAGAAGAAAAAGATGCAAGCAATGAAATTTTTGAAGAAGGAGAGGGTCAACTAACTATTGATGTTTATCAAAATCCAGACGAAATAATAGTTGAATCAACAATTGCCGGAGTAAAACCAGAAGATTTAGATATCGCCATCACCAACGAAGCCGTGACAATCCGCGGTAAACGAGAAAAACAAGAAACTATTAAAGATGAGGACTATTTCTATCAGGAGTGTTACTGGGGTAAATTTTCCAGGTCTATTATATTGCCTCAAGAAATAGATTCTGAAAAAGCTACAGCCTCACTTAAAAATGGAATTCTGACAATAAAACTCCCAAAGCTTAATAGGCAAAAAACCAAAAAACTTAAAGTAAAATTCGATTAAATCCAACCAAACAACCCCCTCTTTAAAGAGGGGGTTGTTTTTTAATTTTGCATGTACTAGGTTAAAAGTATATAAGTACTTTAAATTTTAAATAAGTAAGTCTGCTGGGACAAATTCTATAGGAGGGGTTATGAATCTCGGAAAAATCGGGATCATCTTCAATGGCGGTGGTTTTGCCGGTGCCTTCAGCGTGGGATACATAAAAGCGCTGTGGGAATGCGGCGTAAGGCCTTCGCATGTCCAGGGAATTTCCGTAGGCGCCTTAAACGCCGCGAAAATCCTGGAATATGAAAACGCCAAAGAACTGGAAAAGATTTGGCTTGAAATAGAAAAGGCCAAAGCTTCAACGGTTTTTAACTGGAAAGATATACCTCAGAATCTTTGGAAAAAAGCGCCTGCGCTTTTTTCAAACAAGGGCCTCTGGGATATTATCCAGAAATTAGACATGGAGAAGATAGTAAATTCTCCCATGGAGCTGCAAATAGTGACCTACAACGAGAGCAAGGGTGAAAAAGAAGTTTTTTCAACAAAAAACCAGAGATTTATAAAAAATCCCGGACTGTTCAAGCAAATCATCTTGGCCTCGGCTTCTATTCCAGGGGTTCTGCCCAGAGTAAAAATCGGCGATGATTTTCACTCTGACGGAATTTATTTTTCTCTGGAACCGATGATTGAAACCGGATGCGATACAATCTTTTTATTCCTTAACGATCAGTATATGGAACAAAGCCAGCGCTGGGATGAAAGATTGTTCAACATGAAAAACTCCCTTTATGAAGAAGTTGTTTCTTTCAGAATAAAGGAAGTTCTCAAAGAGCATCCGGACTTCACCTTGATAAATGAGGCCCTCGATGAAGAAACTGCATCTCTGCCACCCATACTAAAAAGGATAAAAAGCATACGCCAGCAGATAAGAAGCATGGCTGCATCAGTAGTGAACGGCGATGATATAAACTTCGTACAACACCGTATAATCATCCTGAACACGCGAACGCCCATCTCCACGCTTCATGCAACCGCATTTGAAGTTGGAGATATCAAAGCCGCAATCGAACAGGGCTACGACCAAGCTTCGGTTTTACTAAAAAAACTTGGTATGTGCTAAAAAAATAATCCCCTCACTCGTGAGAGTGGGGGGATTTTATTTTGTGCTCGGGGCCGGAATCGAACCGGCACGCCTTTGAGGGCGGCAGATCTTAAGTCTGCTGCGTCTGCCAGTTTCGCCACCCGAGCATTATCCTAACGGACAGATATAAAACATTATAAACAAACTTCTGTATTTTTCAATTGAGGCGCGGGTGGGAATCGAACCCACGTATAGTTGTTTTGCAGACAACTGCCTTACCACTTGGCTACCGCGCCGGAAAAACTATTTAAAATAATAGGTTATTTTTCACTATCAAGCAAAGCTTTTTCGACCGATGCCGCATTTTTAAGACCGAAATCAACCCTAAAAGTTATTTCAGGCATAGGCCTTAAATTTAACTTACGATTTAATTTAAACTGGAGATCTTTTTTATGATTATTTAAAATTTCCAAAACTTCTTCTGATTTTTCCGAAGGCAATACACTAAAATTTACAATTGCATGTTCCAAATCCTCGTTTACCTCAACCTCAGTAATTGTCATCAAAGCTCCCGGAAATTCCAATTCACGCATAATTATCTTGCTCAGCTCTTCCCTTATTAAACTATTCATTCTTTGTGGCCTAAAAAATCGCATATCAGAAAATTTTAACGCATTATCAAATGATATTCCGGTTTTATATCTAACTCCGAATCAACCAGTAATCCACATTCCTTTCCGGCAGGCACACTGACAGCGTCCAATTTATTCTCCTGCAAATTTACAACCTTACACGTACCAATTGTTTCTCCCCTGACTTGAATTTCCAACGAAGAATTATTTTTTATTTCTCCGCTAACTACCCTACCGCCAACTATTTGTTTACCCGATTTCTTTCCAAATACAGCCAAAATTTCCAAATCTCCCGCAATATCACCGGAACCCAAACAAGTAAAATAACTTTCGATTGCCTCAATTAATTCATAAATAATTTCTGATGTTATTATTCTGATCTTATTATCCTTAGCCATATTTTCTGCCGCTTTATTAGTCCTTACATTAAAACCAAGAACTATAGCCCCTGTGGCAACAGCATTTTTAATATCACCATCGCTTATTTCGCCCACGCCTTCACTAATTATTTCCAGCTGATATTTATCTTTCTTGGGAATCTTGTGGACCAATTCCGACAAAGCTTCTAAAGAACCAGAAACGTCCGCCTTTAAGAGCAATTTAATAGTACATCCTCCATCCAATTTACAAAATCGTTTCCTTGCTTCCGGACAAGTATTTTTTGCGGTTATTTTTGCGACTTCTTCATCAGACAAATCACCGGCAATAAATTCCTCCCCGACTTTCGGTAAACTCTCAAAACCTATTATCACGGCCGGACTAGACGGAACCAATGATTCAACTTTATCTTCCAGAAAATTTTCCAAAATTTTAATTTTACCCTTGGCAGTTGCAGTAGCGATCATATCACCAGTTTTTAAAACGCCATCTTTCAAAATAACACTTACGGTTAATCCCCTTTTTTTATCTTTTTTCGATTCCAATACAACTCCGGCGGCTTTTAATTTTGAATTATAAGTAAGCCCCTCCATTTCAGCGGTAAGTAAGATAAGCTCCAATAACTCACCAATTCCCTCTCCGGTTTTACTGGAAACACCCTGGAAACTCACATTTCCTCCATATCCCTCAAGCAAAACATCGTTAGCGGCCAAGTCGCTTTTCACCCTTTCAATATCGGCGCTTGGTTTATCAATTTTTGTAATTGCAACAACGAAAGGAGTCTTTGATTCGTGTAAAACTTTTATAGCTTCTTTCGTCTGAGGCTTCACACCCTCTTCGGCAGCAACAACCAAAACAGCAATATCGGCAATAGCCGCTCCACGAACTCTCATTTTGGAAAAAGCCTCATGTCCCGGAGTATCAATAAAAGTAATTTTATTATTGTTATAAACAGTTTCATATGCCCCAACAGATTGAGTAATACCACCTGCTTCTTTAGCGGCAACGGTAGTATTTCTTATATAATCCAAGAGCGATGTTTTGCCGTGGTCAACGTGGCCAACAACAACTACAATTGGAGGACGTTTTGAATTATTCTGTGTTTCGGTCATTATTTATCCCCTCACCTATTTTTTATATTTACCACCTAATTTTTTTGCTTTAAATAATTAGGTGCGGGGATGTACTAAAAATAGCCTTAAAACAGACAAAAGTAAACCCTTAATCTTGAATATGGAACAAAACTGGTTTAAAATCATTGAATACGGAGGCGTGGCTGAGCGGTCGAAAGCAGCACACTGCTAATGTGTTGAGGGGGAAACCCCTCCGAAGGTTCGAATCCTTCCGCCTCCGCCAGATTTCCAACTTTGAACCGTAGAAACTGCAAGGGTTTTCGAGCCCTTTGATGGTTTCGGTGGTTCGAGTTTGGAGACTTGCAAATCCATAAGAACATCAAAGACTGGCGTCCATATCGGCGTCAGTTTTTGATTACTGACAGTGAACCCCTCAAAACAAAGCTTCATCAATGTGCGTTTTTGATGCATTGAGCTGGTATTGAACACCTTGTCGGCATGATCCGTGAAGTCCAGTAATTCATTAAATTTCTGCACGAATTTGTCAGACTTGCCCTCAAGCACCCCTAAGCGGTCCTGATACATTTCCTTCTCCTTTAAAAGCTCGTCCTGAATCTTTATAAAGACATCGGCGTCAATAATACGCTGGGAACGATCCACAACGATATTGCGAATTTGTTGCTGAACTCTTATAAGCTCACGCTTGAGACTCTTGCGTTCTTTGTCCTCCTGCTCAAGCCTTTCTTTGGCAAAATATTGAAAGTAAGAATCAAGCACCTTCTTAAACTTATCAGGTAGATGAACCCGTGATAAATGGTTTGCGACCTGTTCCTCAACGACCTCCCATCTCATGTATTTGCGTTCAGTGCAGTTTTTGTCCTGCCAGTGAGTGCATGAATAGTAAAGATGACCTTTCTGCATCTGTCCGCAGAGTGTAGACCCACACACTGCACATCTCATAAACCCTGCCATAGGATACGAATGCTTGCGAGTACGATCGGCGTAATGATTGTGCTGTTGGACTACTTCCTGAACATCATCAAAAAGCTTCTTTGAGATCAAAGGCGGAAAATTTGCCTGACAAGTGGCTGATCGAGTTTTTATAAGACCGTAGTAAATTGGATTGCAAAGAAAATGCTCAATTGATTTGCGATTAACATGTTTGCCGGATTTGCTTTTGAGACCTCGCTTATTAAGTTCGGCCGACAGAGAGTCGTATGAATACTTGCCGGTGGCGTAGAGTTCAAAAGCCAGTTTTATATATGGGGCCCGAATGTTATCGATAATAAGAGATTTAGTCTTTTTATCGTTTGTGTACCCAATTGGTGCGTATCCAGGGAATCTGCCACGCTCTACGGCCTCTTTAAGACCTTTCCTGACCTCCCAGCTGATGTTTTGAGATGTCCACTGGGCAATGGAAGCCATGATGTTCTCAACCAGCTCTCCAGAAAAAGACTCATCGAACTGCTCGACTACTGAGACAAGTTTGGCATCATGCTTTTTAAGCATCATCTTAATGGCGGCGTAGTCGGCCACATTACGGCACATACGATCAAGCTTGTGGACTAAGATGACATCAACCTTACTATCAGTTTTTGCTCGATGAAGCATTTTCTGAAGCTGTGGACGATCAGTCGTTCTAGCTGATTCGCCCTTTTCCTCATAGATACCATCTGGGAGTAAATTCCAGTGATGATCCATTCCGTATTTTTGGCACGCTTTGACTTGTGCCGGAATACTCAATTCTCGTTCGGCCTGACGAGAGGTGGAAACACGGCCGTAGATTAAATAATTTGTACTCATACTTTTTGTTATAAAAAAACAGCAGGGCTCTTGGCGAGCCCTGTGGTTAGTATTTTTTTATGTGATAAATTAACCGACCTATCGGCTTGACCTCTTCAATAGGGTAGGTCTTCTTAATGCCTGGCTGACTCGTTGTGATCTCTAAAGAGTTACCACGCTTTTTATAATAAGTCATGATCATTCCGTCTGGCGTATTCAATGCCACGATGTCTCCATCATTAATCTCAATATCCGCATCAAGCATAATCAGGTCGCCGGTGATTATACCTGCCTCCGGAAATGGAGTGACAGAAACTCTGATACCGAATATACGGTGATCACGCACGATCCCGTTTTTTGGAATAAAAATAAATTCCTCCGCATGTTTGAGGTGCAGATCAAGATCGTCCACCGGAATCGTGTTGAACAGTGGCATCTTGTAATGAGCAACCTCGTCGGCTGTAATTGTCTTTTTCAATTCCTCCAAACCAGCCTCCAATTTGTGAGTCATCTCTTCGACACGCTTCTCGCCAGCCTCTTTGATATTAAATTTGTAATCAGAGGAAAGACTAACCTTGTGGATCTTCGCTTCGGTCCACTGTTTTTTTATTTCATCCTCCGAAGTCTCGTAAGCATTCGCTAAAAGACTCAACTGCTTCTGCGAAGGGAGTCGAGTGTCGTTTTCCAGCTGGCTGACATAACTGGCAGAAAAGCCAAGGCGATCTGCAATATCCTTGGCTGTCCACTGATTGGTTTCTCTTTGTTTTTTTAGATATGAGCCAAATGACATATTTTTGTTATTTGCTTAATTAATAATCCTAATTACATCTTAGTATAATATAGCAAATATGTAAAGATTAAGCAAATATGCTTATCCACAAGGACAGTAATTGACGAATTAAGCAAAATTGCTTAATATGACTATAGAGGTCTAATTTATCAAACTATGAAAAAAACACCAACCAACATTCGACTGAGGGATATTAGAATCGAGAAAGGGCTAACGCAATACAAACTAGCCCGTATTCTCGGCTTTAAACATAACACAGCGATCAGCCGATATGAGACCGGAAGAAAACGGCCGAATTTGGAAACCGCCCAGAGAATTGCCCTAGCGTTGGGGGTAAAAGTAGAGGATATTTTTTTGCCTTAGAAGTTAAGCAAAAACGCTTAATGGAAAAGGTGTGTGAGGGTCAATAAAAGTGTGAGGTCACTCTTATGAACCAAACCACATGTCCAAACCAACAAAGGATGAGGAAGCTCTCGTTGAGCTTACCAAAAACGCCTTATCCGAGGTGCTCGGCCGAGAACCGAGTAAGCAAGAAGTTTGGCGTGTCCATGCTGGCTTTAAACGCATGGCATTCATGCTGTTAGAGCATTTAGATCACATCAAAAAGTATGACAACGAGAATTCTAATCAAAAGAATAATTCAGAGGATCTGGAAACGGATGACTCGCAAGCCATTAACCCGGAGAGAGCTTTTGGCGAGAAGGGAGAGCTTGCTGAGTAATTTCACAATCCGAGAATTAGAAAACCCGAATATTCGGCGTGGCTTTTGCAGAGCAATGGACAACATCGACCGAGCTCTCCCGAAATCCAGTGAATGGTAGATAGCACCTTACTCTCCCCTCAATGACGCCAGGCGTGAAGGGAGGAATAAGGCGCGATCTGTGGGTCGGTCACGCCTTTTTATTCACGGCCATGTCGGACGATAAAATAAAAGTAAGAGATTTAAGAAATGGCGATTGGTTCTGGATTAGCAAAGTACTTCTCGATGAGTATGGAAGCAAAATTAAACCAATCGGCATCGCTATTTATAATTGCCTGGCTGAACACGCTAATCAGGAGGGTTTTTGTTTTCCATCCCATAAGCTTATCGCTGACAGAATTGGCTCGAGCGTTTCTAGTGTGCAAAGAGGTATCCGACAACTCATCAAGCTTGGACTAATAAACAAGAAACGCCGAAAATTTTCTAATGTGTATTACCTGTTGAAAGTAGATAGGTCAGATAGACCGAACTTAAAACAGATCGGTCAGCCTGACCGGCAGTTCGGTCATACAGACCGGTGGGATCGGTCCAATGGACTTACTAACAAGAATAAAGAAAAAGATTTAAATAAAAAGAATTACGAGCAAATTAAAAATTTCAAAGAATTAAGGTCGATGTTAGCCGAGAAAATGTCCATTGGAGGGGTAAAGATAAAAATTATAGACGGTAAGAAGCACATGTGGACGGGACAGAAATGGGTAGCAGTCGAGGATACTTAGATTGCTTTTAACGGTTCGGGGAGGAGGTCGAACCCGAGCTTTTAATTGGTCGTTTATTAATCATTTATGATCAGGGCTCAAAAAACCCACAAATAAAAAACAGTATGGATAAATTTGAATCAAATATTGGTAATTGTCCTCACTGCACAAAAGTCATCTTTAAGAATGGGGCTTTTACTTCTAATGCTTCATTCACGATGCGTTGCCCAAGCTGTCAAAAACTTTTAGAAATAGAAGTAAGAACAAAAATTGAGATTACAATTAGGCCTTCTGAAAGATATCTATTGGACAAAAAAATAAAATTAGGAAAATTATCCGTTATTTTTGGTTTTACAATGCAACCGCTTAGTGCTCACTGCATGGTCTGTATAATATGCATCGCAGAAACCTGTGGTTGCATATGTTGCCAACCATTTTTTATTTAAGCCTTTAATTAAAACAAAAGGAGCTCTTTTGAGCCCCTTTTTTGCCGTTTGTTTGCCCCTTGGGCGAGTTTTCTACACATTTATTAATGGATGATTAAGTTCTAAATTTATATAATTGTAGACCATTCAAAACAACAATTAGAGTAACGCCAACATCGGCAAAAATAGCCAAAGATAGATTACTTAAACCGAATACAGCCAAAATTAAGAATATAAACTTAGCGCCTAGCGCAAAATAAGTATTAAATTTTATCTTAGATACGGTCTTTCGACTCAATTCAATCAAATAAGGTATAAGTTTAAGATCGTCATTCATTAGAGCTATATCTGCACTTTCAATAGCGACATCGGAGCCAAGCGACCCCATAGCTATGCCTACACTGGCTCCCGCCAAGGACGGTGCATCATTAACGCCGTCGCCAACCATTGCCACTTTAATATTTTGTTTGGATTTGTCGGTTATGATGTTAACTTTATCTTCGGGCATTTTTTCTGAATATATTTCAGATATGCCCAACGCTTGGGAAACATATTTAGCCGATCCGTCATTGTCGCCAGTCACCATGTAACATTTTATCCTCAATTTTTTTAGTTTATCAATCGTTGGTCTTGAGTCATTTCTTATTTCATCAGATAAGGCAATTATTCCTTTTACTGTTTTTTCTCCGCCCAAGAATATAACCGTCTTACCTTCTTCTTCCAGTCTAATTTTTTCGCCCTCCATCTGTTTACTGATTTCAGTATTGTTAAATTGACTTTCAACCAATCCAATTTTTCCCAGGCAGTGTCTGGTATCAGTGCAGACTGTACAATCTCCTAAAACACCTTCTCCTTGCATTGATTTAAAATTATTAAATTGATGAATCTCTACCTCTTGCGAAACCGCTTTTTCAACTACACCTTGTGATAATGGGTGTTCGGAAAATTTACCAAGACCAGCAGAACAGCTTAATACTTCTTCTTTAGTAAAACCATTAAAAGGTATGATATCGGTCACTTCGGGTTTCCCCACAGTTAATGTCTTTGTTTTATCAAAACCAATTTCTGTTATTTGAGATAAGTCCTCAATAATCTTACCACCTTTGATCAAAGCTCCTTTTTGACTGGCGTTACCGAGCGCTGAAAATACTGAGATTGGTGTTGATATCACTAAGGCGCATGGGCAGGCAATAAGCAGAATTGTCAGTGATTGCACCAGCCAAAATTGCATTGAGCCATTAAGAACAAAGACAGGAACGATAAATAATGCAATAGCAAAAATAGTTACGGCCGGCGTATAATAGCGTGCAAATTTTTCAATAAATTTTTGTGACTCTGCTTTTTTCTTTACTGCTTCGCCGGTCATGTGAACAATTTTATTCAGGGTTGAGTCTTTTGCCTCTTTTTCGATTTTAATTTCTAAATAACCGCCATTATTTACTGATCCGGCATATACCTTGTCGCCAATCATTTTACTTTTTGGCAGTGGTTCACCTGTGATTGTCGATTCATCAACCAGGCTGTCACCAAAAACAATCTCTCCATCAAGACCAATTTTGTCTCCGGGTTTGATTATAATAATTTCTCCAATCCCGACCTCTTCGATTCTTACACTCTTGCCGGATTTAAGTTCGGCCGTTTTCGGAGAGCTGTTTATTAATTTTTCTAAAGCTAAACGACTTCGCTGAATGCCGTATTCCTCTAAGGCTTCACCCAGACCAAACAAAACTACAATGATTGAGGCTTCTTCAAATTTCTGAAGGAATATTGCCCCGATAATTGCAATAGCCATCAAGAGATTGATATCCGAGAAATTAAATTTGAATAAATTTTTGAATCCGCTGAGAAATATTTTTCTGCCAAAAATTAAAATCACGGCAATAAAAAACGGAAATCGAATCCACGGACTAAGATCAATCGAGAGAAACGAGAGCACTTCCAGCGGAATAATAAAGAATAGTGCACCTACTAACCACCTGATTTTGCTATGTGATGGTTTTATTTTATTTTTTTGTTCTTTAGAACAATTTTCGCAATCATCCATAAATTTAAAATATAATGAATTTATTGAGCACACTTTTGTATACTCTGTAAGGCTTCGGTCCGACAAATGCCTTACCATTAATAAATACGGTGGGTGTTCCGTATAGATGTGTTTTTCTTAATTGATTGACCTGATTAGTCACAGCTTCTTTTGTTGCGGAGTCGTTAACACAATCATTTATTTTACTGATATCAAAATCAAAATTTTTCAATATCGTATTGATGTATTCGGACTGATAGATTTCCACCTTATCAACAGTAAATAGGTAGTCATTAAAAGACCAAAATCTATCTCCATATTCCTTATAAACGCAATAACCGACTTCAGATAGAAAATTGGTATTTTCTTTGGCTGGGTAATGAGCGAAAATATAATTGGTCTTTTTTTCTCGTACTAACTTTTGAATATCCGGATAAGCCTTTCTTGTGTAGTCGCATTCATAACAGCCGATCAAAACTATCGTATCTTTAGCGCCGACTTGCTTAGTCGGAAAGGACGATAAGTCAACGCCGTCCAATGATACATTTTTTTCTGATTTTTCTTCAATTCCGCAAGAAGCATTTATTTCAGTCACTTTGTTGTTCTCTCCCTTTGGATCAAAAGCACAAAATCCGCTTTGATTTAATCCATTGCAACTACCGTAAAGATAATAGTTATAACCTCCCTTAACGACATAGAATGTGCTGGCAATCATAAGAATAAAAAATATCCAGGCAAACACTTCGTAATAACGATTAAAAGCACGAGCCAAAAAGGTTGACCGATTAAGTAGTTTGGCAACCATGTGGCTCTTAATTTTTTCTTTGAAGCCAGTATTGCACGGACGCAAGGTCACTCTCCTAAACACGCAATCCAGGGCCTCCTTGGCCATTTGCCTGTGGGTGGCACTGAAAATGCCAAGTATGGAAAATATTATTAAAGCTACAATACAAATCATAATTTTGTTTTTAGAAATTTCTAATTTTATTTACTTTCCAATTCATCAGATGTCTGGTCAGATTTTGATAAATGAACTTTTTTATTAAATTCAGCTTCTGTCTGTGAGCAGGAAAGAAAGAATCTGGATCATCAAAGACTCCAAAGTCTTTTTTTACGGCCTCTTTTTGGATATAGGTGTCATTTTCATTCCAATAAATATCTGGGTTTTTGAATTTTTTTGTACCAACACCAAAGCCACAAAAAGCACCGTCACAATTCTTGAATTTTATTTGTAATTTCTTGATATATTCTAAATCTAAAATAAAACCCTCTATGTTTAACCATTTACCTTTGTAATACACTTCCACCCAGCTATGAATAATTTCTTCCGGAGCCAGCTTATACCATATCCCAGTTATAATACCTTTTTGCAATTCTTTATGGATTGTAAATCCATGAATCCTGCAAGGAATTCCGATTGCCCGGAGTAATGCCATAAATAAAATCCCTTTTGTATTGCAATGACCATAACCCTCACTTAAAATTTCCGAGGCAGGAAGGGCATCATCTGCATTATACCCAAACCTAATCTCATCGCGAATAAAATTATAGACTGTATATATTTTTTCTTTGTCGGGGAGGGCTTCCCATTTGTGGATACTGATTAACTCCTGAATATTCTTGCTGTGAAAATTTAACAAAAGGGTTTCTTCCAAATATTTGTTCATGCTATTATTTGTCATATTATCTTCATAATTTTATCCAAACTGTTGATAAAGACGCTCGCTTCTTCCAGGCTGTTGTAGAAATAAAGTGATACTCTGGCGGAATTATAAATTTTCTTATCATTAAACCAAGAATGAACACAGTGTTGCCCCGATCGAATCATAATATTAGACATCTCATCAAGCATTAAGGCAAATTGGTGCATGTCCACACCATCAATATAAAAAGAAATTATACCTGATCTTAAGGCCGGATCACCGGGGCCGATGATCTTTATTTTTGGCCACCTACTGAGCTCATCCGTTATATATTTATTAAGTTCATATTCCTGCTTTTTTATACTGTCAAATCCCACAGCTTCGAGATATTTAACTGCTTCGCCGAGTCCGATAATTCCGGCGTAATCCTGCAGGCCAGCCTCAAACTTTTCTGGAGCTTTTAACATTTCATGTTTAGTGTAAGTGGAATACTCAACCGTATCTCCGCCGACCATGAATGGCTCTAATTTTTCCAATAAACTGTATTTGGCATAAAAGACTCCAGTTCCGGTCGGTCCTAACATTTTGTGACCAGAAAAAGCGAGAAAATCTACATCTAAATCTTTAGCATCTATTTTTTTATGGGGAGCACTTTGGGCGGCATCCAAAAAAACAAGTGCGCCGTTTTCGTGGGCGATTTTTATAATTTCTTTAGCCGGGATAGTCGTGCCATCCAGATTAGAAGTATAAACCATTGATATCAATCTCGCTTCTTTTGCCAGCTCTTTATATTTTTCAAGATCAAATGTCCCGTCGTCTTTTGATTTAACAACTCTATGCCTGATCCCTTTGTTTTTTACCAACATCTGCCACGGAATCAAATTGGAATTATGCTCCTTGTCGGTTGTAAGCACTAAATCACCTTTTACCCATGGGAATGTATGTGCCAGTAAATTAATGGCTTCTGTGGTATTTCGTGTAAAAACAATTTCTTGTTCGCCAGCATTAATAAACTTGGCAATAATTTGCCTTGCTTCTCTTACTTTTTTTGTTACTATTTCCCCTAATTTATGAGAACTTCTGCCGGAACAGGCTGGGAATTCAAAATAATATTCATTCATGGCGTCAATGACCTGTCGGGGTTTCAAGCTCATACAAGCATTGTCAAAATAGACAATGGGTTTGCCTTTTATTTGCTTACTTACCAGTAGGAAGTCTTTTTTTATTTTTTCGTAATCTAACATGTTTAGATATGTTACTGATCGGGGGCATTTTTTATTGATGCCCCCGATCAATTTTATAATTAGTGACAACCTCCATTGCCAGAGCTTCCTGAAGGTGCGACGCCTCCACCAAAGCCTGGGGCTGGTGTTTCGCTCGATAATTCAGTAGAACATTCTTTGGGAGGATTATTGAAAGCAGAACAGATAGACTTTAATAAACTTTTACTATCCCTTCCGCTTTGGCTTTGAGTGCCATTGATAACCAGTGTTGGCGATCCTTGCACGCCATATTTATTATTGTCGCTTTTAAATATTTCAAATCCCGGGTAGCTTCCCTTAAACCCAACTTTGTTGTTGAAATTTTCCAACACCTTGTATTCTTTATCGGTTTTAGCAACACAGCTACTGAGTTTAGTTTTATCTACTCCAGACTGGATAAGACAATTTTCGGCTCCACCGTCACCATCCTTCAAGAAACATTCCAAATAAGTCAAATATTTTGCTGTCTGTTCTTTTTGAATACAGTACTGATTTAACTGTTCCTTTAATTCTTTCTCACCATGCATGGCATAGTCTGTGAATTTTATCTTAAAGTCAATTTTATCACCCAAGACTTTGGCTACTGGCAAAATTCCCTTTTCAATCTGAGTCCCGTAAGGGCAGTGACTCATCACAAACAGTTCCACCGCAGGTTTGTCAGATTTCTGTTCGACGGTGGATACAACAGGATCAGAGTCTTCTTTTGTGTTTTCTTTACTGCCGGCCACACTATTTTTAATCATCTCAAGAGATTGTGGAAAAAACCTTTTACCATCTTTAGTCACAAAAGATTCAATCTTCTGCTCATTGTAGGTCACCTCCAATTTATATAAGTTACCTTCCTTACCTAGCACTTTAACCGTTGCTGACCCTTTGCCCTGTAAAAGTTCTGAATTCACAAATTCAGTTGATTTAGCCTCAATATCCTTAACTGAAAGCCAAGATGAGGAAGCGAAAGCGTAATACGCAAATCCAGCCAGCCCTGCCAAGATAATCCCTGCCGTAATCCCAATTAATAATTGTTTATTCAATATTTTATTTAGTGTCATAATTTTATTCATTAATGTTTAGGTAATAAAAGACTACCCAGCACAAAACAAAGGTAGTCAACCACAAACATTAATAAATTTTTGGGTTCAAAATCCCAGCCGAGAAAAGAATTACTAGGAGGCTAAGGGGGCCGGGTGATGGATTAATTTGAAATTTTTGATTACATGAATCACGATCAGAAAAGTTTGTTTTGTTTTTGAAATATCCAAACAGAATAAGCGAAAAGAGTAAGACAAGTATTAAAGAAGTCATTCCGTCTGTTTTGATAGTCGCATTAAGAAATTGGGATCTTTCTTGTATGTGCTGGTCGAATGTTTCGCTTACGCAACTATTATCACTGCAAACTGGTGCACTAAAAGAACAGCCATCTGGTAAGCATATATTCCAAGAAAAAGACAACAGCACCACAAAAGATGTCAAGATAAGAAAAGTGGTAATTATGTTGTTTTTTAAGAATCTATGCATATGAATAATTATTCGGGAATATATTCCTGATGACCACAATGACAAGCTGTGCCATCGTTTGTGGACATACTAAAATACGACCGCTTAGCGACAATAATTAAATCCGCAAAATTAGGATGGAACGACAAAACTTGCGAATCGGCTTGTAGTGATCGTATGAGCTTTCGGTCCGCTTCATCCGGTGTTGGGTCAATAGAGCCCGGATGGTTCAATAGAATAATAAACTTCTTGGCCAAAAATAGAGAGAAGTAATGCCACAGCATTTGAGTATCAAAATTCTTGGGAGATGATCCGAGGAAAACTTGATGACCGAGGAATAGATTTTTGTCATCAAGATAAATTCCAATAATCTTGGAAACATTCTCGTTTTCCAAGTCCTTAAGAAATTTATATAAGTCCTCTGGATCACGAACTTGACCCTGAATAGGTAGTTCAACATCAGTCTCAACGATTTCAAATTTCTTCAAATATCGTTTACCTTCCTGATGTATATTTTCCTCTTTTTTATCTTCTTGTTTTTTCATAGCGATTTCTTATTAAAATTTATATTTTTACATATCTCGTACCACGGCCACGCCCGACACGCTTGACCTTACCGAGTTCAACCAGACGATCCAATGCTTGGCGAACCGTACCGAGGGCAATGTCTGTTGCCTTGACGATTTCGCCGGGAGCCGCCTCGCCGACACTTGAGATATGCTTCCATACCTCAAATTGTTTTGGTGAGAGAGTGTCTTCCACCCTTTCCTCTTCGAGATATGATAATGCTTTTGTTGCTTGTTCTCTGACAGCTGAAAGAAAAAAATTCAACCAAGGAGAGATTGTGTCGTGATCAGTCTTGAAAGTTTCTTGTGATTTTCGTAGAGCGATATAGTATTCATCTTTTCTGCGTTCAACTATTTGCTCGTGAGAAACATACTGAATGAATTGATATCCCGACTGTAAAAGCAATAGATTTGTAAGGACACGAGAAAGACGACCATTACCATCTTCGAATGGGTGGATTTTCAAAAACTCAACGATAAAGTTTGCGATGATTAGGAGGTTATGAAAACGATTCTTCTCAAAAGCATCATTTGTCCAATCAACAAGCTCATTCATTTCTTTGCCGGTAAGATAAGCTGGTGTGGTTTCAAACATTATTTGAGCAATGTTTCCGTCCAGTCCAAGAACACCGACAGTATTCTCTTTCTTTTTATAACCACCACGATGAGCATCGTCTTTGTGTGAATACTTAAGAAGTTGATTGTGAAGTGAAGTGATCAAACTTTCTCTCAATGGTAAATTCTGATAACTATCAAAAACATTCTGAAGCGTTTCTAAATATCCCTGAACCTCTTGAGAATCACGATCGGCAAATTTTGAGACAGTAAGACCTCTCATAACTTTCTCAACCTCTTCATCGGTCAATCTCGCACCCTCAATACGAGTGGAAGCACCGGCTGAAGTGATCAGTGTAGATTTTTTTAGATTGGTAATGGCTTGCGGAGTCATTCGTAGCCCAGATTTAAATTCACCACGAATTCCGTCAATCTCAGCCAAAAGAGCCACGATCTGTGGATCGGGATTTTTTATTCGATGGTCAAATTTGTTGAAAATGTCGTCCATATTCATAGTTTTGGTTGATAATTTAACGCTATAAGTTATATAGTGGATTATAATGGATTACAGCCGTAAATGCAAGTCAAAGACCTATAAATATCGAAAAGTCCCGAATATGGAGGTTTTATTGGAATATTAGGCTTAAAATTGGGGTTCAAGTACTGGTATTTCCAATGTGAATGAAATTATGTTATAATTTAGTCAACTGGTAATGCTTTGCGTTAGTAGCCGTGAAATATGACAGCTTGCTGCTTTTTTTCAATATACAGGTATAATAGCGTTAGCTTAGGTAACAGCAAGCTTCATAAAAAACATCCTTTAAATTTATATCTTATGAACAAACAAATTAGTAAAAAATATAAGTCGCTCGACTTGTTTGCCGGAGTCGGTGGAATAAGGATGGGTTTTGAAAAAGCTGGGTTTGAGACTGTCTTTGGAAATGATTTTGATGCATATTGCAAAATTACCTATGATTTAAATTTCAAGGATGTCCCATTAACGGTTGCTGATATTTCAAAAGTTAAAAGCTCCGATCTGCCAAATTTTGATATTCTCCTTGGAGGATTTCCGTGCCAGCCTTTTTCAATCGCAGGATATCGTAGGGGGTTTCTTGATACAGGACGGGGTGATTTATTTTTTGAAATTGTAAGAATTTTGCGTGACAAAAAACCACGAGCAGTTTTTCTTGAAAATGTAAAAAATTTAAAATCACATGATGGTGGAAAAACTTTTAAGATTATCTCTGATGCCCTTGAGGATCTTGGCTATCATGTAAAGGTAAAAATACTTAATAGCGTAGAATACGGAAATGTGCCTCAGAACAGAGAAAGAGTTTATATTGTTGGTTTCAAATCAAAAAAACAATATGATGCCTTTGAATTTCCCGAGCCCGTAAAACTAAGCAAAACTATCGCCGATATTCTTGAAAAGAATGTAGACGAAAAATATTATTATACAAATTCACCACTTTATCCGGAACTCAATAAAACAATCAAAAAAAATAATGTTGTATACCAGTGGCGTCGCATTTATGTTCGGGAAAATAAGAGTGGAGTTTGTCCAACCCTAACTGCGAATATGGGCATGGGCGGTCACAATGTTCCCCTGATCAGAGATCATAAGGGAATCCGCAAATTAACCCCACGGGAATGTGCAAGGTTCCAAGGATTTCCTGACAGTTATAAACTTCCAAAAGATTTTCCTGATACGAAGCTTTATAAACAATTTGGTAATTCAGTTACCACAACCGTGATCGAAAGAGTTGCTAAAAAAATAAGCAAGGCTTTAGATGTAAAATAGCATGTTTTTAGAAAGACAATCACAAAGTCAGGTTGGTTATTACGAACGGCTCCTAAAGGCCGTTGGTTCGTTGTCGAATCTTTTCTCAGAATCTCCGGAACCATATCTTGCATCACGAGCTACGGAAAATTTATTTTGTAAAGCTTTTGAAGCTCAGAATCTTTCTCGTTCAGACGCTTCAGCTGATGCGTCTAAGGGAAAAATTGGATTTGGTATAAAAACATTTCTTGAGGGAAATGGTAGAACAATGCAAAAGGTTGCGGAATTTAATAGTGACCATTTGATGTTTGGCACTCTTCCGCCCGAGGAAAAAGTAAGAAAAATCGCTGAACTTAGAAATGAGCGTATTTTAACCACGAAGCGTATTTTTGGTCTGGATGATCTTATTTATCATTGTATAACTCGTAAGGTGGGGAAAATTATTGTATACGAAACTCCCGCCCCACTTATAGATATAAACAGCATAAGAGATGTTAAGGTCACCGCAAGAGGTGCTACGATACAGTTTTCTGATTCTAACGCTGAATATTCATTTAATAATTCAAAAAGCACTCTTTATAAAAGATTTATAACTCCCGATCGAGTACTTCTTGATGTGCCTGTAAGGATTTTAACAGACCCATTTTCTGCTGTAGAAAAATTAATATCAGAAGCTGGTCTTATCTTTGCTCCAGTCAAAGTTTTACCGCATGTATTCTTACCACTATACTCTATGAGGGGTGGTGTTAAGCGCGTACCAGAGAAAAGCGGATTGAACCAATGGAATGCAGCCGGTCGGCCACGCGATCCAAATGAAATATATATTCCAATTCCTGTGTGGATTCACCGTAAATTTGACGGTTTTTTTCCTCCTCGGGATGGAGCATTCGAACTTACGCTCCCAGACGGAACCACTATGAGTGCCAAAGTGTGCCAAGATAATTCCAAGGCATTAATGAGTAATCCTAATTCAGCATTGGGTAAATGGTTATTAAGAGATGTCTTAAATTTGAAAGAAAAAGAGCTTTTGTCATATGATAAACTTCAAACCATTGGCCTTGATACGGTTGTAATTTACAAGGTCGATAATGAACATTTTGATATTGATTTTACTCGTGTGGGTTCTTATGAGAAATTTGAAATTGAAAATGGTGAAAATAACGAATCAGAAACCGACACAACCCAAGATCAAGACGATGAATAAATTATGCACAGAAAAAACTATTGTGCTGTTTTTTGAAAAGTAGTATAATGCAATTAACAATCAAATAGAGTTATGCCTCACGAGGCATCCTGAAAGGAATTCCAAGTTTAAGAGCTTGCGATTAATTATCACTTTTTGTGGTAATCAATCGCAAGCTCTTTTTTGTTTGATTGTTGCCAGCTCTCTGCCACGCCCAATAACGGTCGACATCCAATCTTGTTAATCGACCTCACACTGCCCGAGCTCAAGGGTTCGGGTAATAAAAATATACAAGGGATGTGGGCGTGCCAGAGATTTGAGAATTAAAAAAAATATGTTTAGTAAATTTCAAGCATTGCCGAGTTACTTCGGCGGAAAAAGAAAACTGGTCAAGCACATTTTTAAGCCGATCAAAAAGACCGAGGGAATTTTTATTGATGCATTCTTGGGAGGCGGATCAGTGAGTCTCTACGCCAAAGCAAAAGGATACAAAGTTATAAGCAACGACATCGCCTTCCGGTCAGTGATCATCGGTCGAGCGATTATCGCAAACAATTCCGTCAAACTTGAATCCGAGGATTTAGCGAGATTATTTTTTGAAACAAAACACGACAGCTTTATAAAAAAGAATTATTGTCCAAAAGTATTCACCACCAAGATTGCCGAATTTTTAGATAACGCTTTCGCTTCTGCCAACAAAGTGGAAAACGAAACAAAACGCTACCTTTTATTGCATTTATTGATTAAGTTTATTCTTTCTTGTCGACAGTTTGGAAAGTTTACACACACCCGGGACACGCTGGATTTGGAAGCTCGAAAATGGGAGTGGCCACTCCGGTCCAAGTCTCACGCCCCAAAGAATTTGCGGATGATACAGAATCCAATGATGACTTTGGAAAAATTAAAAGACGAAATTAATCATGGTATTTTTGATAACCATCAAGACAATGAAATACACCAACAGGATGTGTTTGATTTTCTCAAACAAGTTAAAGGTAATGTTGTTTATTTTGATCCTCCTTATCCTGGCTCTTCTGCCTACGAAGTTGAGTATGGGATTTTAGATAACATTCTCGCCAACAAAAAGCTGGATAATAAACCGAGTGGTTTCTCCAACAACGATGCTGATGAATTTTTAGAAAAAATGCTTGAGTCGGCAAAACATATTCCACAGTGGATCATCTCGCTCGGACAAAACAAAGAGGATGTCGGAATGAAGCCAGAAAAACTTTTGGCGATGGTGCAGAAACATCGCAAAGCCGAAGTGCAGATGATGGAACACAAATGGAGTGTGGCCAACGCCGGAGGTCGAAACCAAAGTAATAACATCGAATACATGATCGTAACTTTATGAAAAAAGAAAAAACCGAAATCAAAATAGTGAAAATAAAAGAGTGCGTTCCGAACTGGTGGAATCCGAACGAAATGAACGCTCGCCAATTTTCATCACTTAAAAAAGCTTTGACTAAATACGGACAAACCAAACCAATACAAGTGGGAGTCTGGCCGAACATGAAAGTCAAAGACGGCTATGTGATCGTGGGCGGATATCACACTTGGAAAGTGCTTGGCGAACTTGGCGAAGCCGAGATTGAAGCCAATATCCACAATTTCAAAAATGAGGACGAAGCCAAACTTTATGGGTTAACCGATAACATTCACGGTTCAAACCAACAAATAAAACTCGGCAAGCTCGCCTACGAGTTAACCCAAAACGGATATTCAATCAAAGACATTGCTCAGAATCTTGGCGAGGAAGATATCAATGTCAAAGATGCCCTCGACTTAGTGAAAGATGAAATAGAAAAGAAAATGATTGAGCTTAAAAAAGCCGAGCGAGAAAATACTGTCGTTTTGAATTTCATCGTAGACAAAGACCCAGAAGCATCAGCCGATGAATTTATAAAAGCCGTAACTGCATTTGCGAAAGCAAAAGGCATAAAGGTCGAGAAAGCAGTCAAAGATATAAATAAGCAAAGAGAAACTATCGCTCTAATGAGTTTCAATGTGACCAATCCGCAAAAAGGCGTGATAGATGAAGCGTTAAATACCCTGACAAAAGAAACCAAAATGACCGAGAGTGAGGCGATCGCAGAGGTGTGTAGCCGATTTATAAATACACAAAACGGCAACATTCAGCAACAAACCGCAACAAAATGAACAAAAAAGTTGATATCAAATGCACCAAGTACCAAGAAGCGATTCGCCTTAAGTATAACGGCGAGTCTTATCCTGTTATTGCCCGAAAGCTTAAAACTCCGGTATCAACAGTTGAGAAATGGTTTGCTTTTGGCGGTTTGCTTAAGGAGGAATACGAAACTTATAGAGATGGACAGAACGAAATCAGAAAAAGCCAAGCCGAGTGGATACTGCACAAAAGCGTTGAGACTGCCTCATCGATGCTCGTTGCCCTTATGGGGAGTCCCGATGACGGCGTAAAATTTCGTGCGTGCAAAGAGATACTCGACCGTGAACTCGGAAGCCCCAAAGAAACCATCGAACATAAAGGATTATATGGAACAGGCCTAAGCTATGAACAAATACTCAGAAAAGCCAGAGAGAGACCACCCGACGGTTAAAACGCTGGTGGATTTCGTGAATTTTTTCGATGCTGATCCGAGAGAATTCATCGAGGAATGCCTGTTCATAAAGACGAAAGACCAGCAAACTGTTCCTTTAAAGTTTAATACCGCTCAGTACCTGATTTATAAGAGAATCAAAGAACTGAAAGCCCAAAACAAACCGATCAGAATGATTATTCTTAAAGCCAGACAAGAGGGCGTGTCCACACTTTGCGAGGGTTTGATATTCGAACGAACCGCAAGGTTTGAAAACAGCAATTCACTGATTGTCGCTCACGAACCTGAATCGACCGATGCGATATTCTCAATGAGTAAACTGTTCTACGACCTCCTGCCGTTTGATGTTAAGCCAATGCGACGGTACGACAACAAAAAGCAGATGGTCTTTGAGAATCCGGACGAGAAAGGCCGAACCAATAATCCCGGACTGCGAAGCCGAATGGTTATATCAACCGCCGACAAGACAAAAATCGGTAGAGGTTTGACCATCCATAACTTCCACGGTTCAGAGGTAGCCTTTTGGAAAAATGCCAAAGCTTTGATGCTCTCAGTACTGCAATCAATTCCGAGCTTACCGAACACTGCCGTCTTTCTCGAATCAACTGCCAACGGTTTCGGTGGTGACGGCGAATACTTCTACCAAATGGTACAAGATGCTCTGGCTGGCAAAAACGAATTCGAGCTTATATTCCTACCATGGCACTTGATGCCCGAATATAGCCAACCATTCGCAAGCGATGCCGACAAAAAGAAGTTTGCCGAAACATTGGACGAATATGAGAAAGAATTGAGAGCAAAAGAAAACCTGACCTATGAGCAATTGAAATGGCGTAGATGGGCAATCCAAAACCTCTGCGGTGGCGACACGGATAAATTCAAACAAGAATATCCTGCCACTATCGAGGAATCATTCGTTGCCTCAAGTAAAGCTGTAATTCCGAAGCAGTACATCGAAGCTCAAAGTAAATTCGTCAGACAACCGATAAGAAAACTGGACGACATCCTGATATACGAGGAACCCAACCTGAGACATTTCTACAGTCTGGGTGCTGATCCAGCCGAGGGTATCGGACAAGACGATTCGGCGATCACGATCATAGACAAGATGACCGGACGAGAAGTCGGAAGTTACATCGGGCAAATCCAACCGGACTTATTTGCCAAGAAAATCAGACAATCAGCCGAACTGTTCAACGATGCTCTGGCAGTAATCGAAATAAACAATCACGGACTGGCGGTAATCAACGCTCTCAAGACTGAATACTCAAACATTTACCAACGAACAGTCTTTGACAAAGTCACCAACACCAAGAGAAAAGAGCTTGGCTGGAAAACCAGCCAAACAACCAAACCTCTGATGGTCGATGACTTCATAGCCGGATTGCGTGACGATGACATCGGTTTGTCGAGTCAATCAACCGTAAGCCAAATGATGACATTCGTTCACACCAGTGAAAGCAGTAAGTACGGTATGGGAGCGGAAACTGGACAGAAAGATGATGCATTAATTTCGGCAATGCTCGCATGGCAAGGATTAAAAGAATTACCAAGCGAGATGCCAATGACACGCAAAGGTCGAACAATAAAACTTTATTAAATATGGCAAATACAAAAGAACTACAAAAATTCAATAGTGAGTACGATGAAGCCAAGAAAAACTTCTTGTACTACTACAAGCCCGAATTTGATCGGGGTTATAAACTGTTTTCCTCTTACAACGGTGATCGTGCCGAGCAATTGGAAAAAACAATTGACGGCGAGATCTGGCAGTCAAATGTTTTTATTCCTCAAGTATTTTCATACATCAAAACCTTTTTACAAAAGACAGTCGGCATAACACCTGACTTCAAGCTCGAGGGTAAAAACAATGAAGCCTTGAAAGACCTTGTGCTGTGGCTTTGGGAGATTGGCATGAGTGACGACTTAGTCGACTTCTTCCTGCAAGTATTTATCTGCGGAACTACAATCGGAAAAGACTTCCTCAGAAAAGAAACCAAGAAAAAGAGACAAAAAGAAATCGGTATCATCGACAAGATCAAGAAGCTGGTATTCAAGACTGCAACATCCAAGATCGTCTTCCGACCAGACTTTGACCCTGTGGATATTTATAACTTCTATCCACATCCGAGAATGAAAAAGATTGCCGATCCATTCCCAGTATTCCATCGCTATGTGCTGACACTGGATGAAATGAAAGCTCAATATCCGGATGTGAACGAAAGTGTGTGGAAACAATTCCTAAACACTGACGGCGAAGTGGCAAAGTCCGGTGGCGATATCACAGACTATGCTTATGTGCGAAAAGAAGTCTTGATACAACTTAGAAAGAGTTTGAGAGAAACAACTAAGGCGACAAGTCCGATTGAGGGTAACCCAAACAATCCGGTCCAAATGCCAACGACCAGTGAGAAGTTATTTGAAGTCGTTGAAAGATGGATTGATGACAGGTTTACTGTATTCCTGCCGATGGACGGCACACCAATAGAAATAAAAGACGGTGACAATCCGTACGACCACGAACAGAAACCTTATTCCAGAACTGGATTCTTCCCAAGACCGTTCTCGTTTTACTGGCTCGGTATTCCAAAACTTGTTGACCATTTGCAAGAACTTCTCAACTCCGTAACCAACCAAAGAGTCGATGCGGTGACAATGAAAATTCACAGCATGATTGCGGCCGCACCGGTGGCTCTACCCGGATACAAGCAATCAACCATAACAGTCAAACCACTCGGAATCTTATGGACTAATGATCCAAACTCAGTCAAAGAACTTAAATTCGGCGATGTTAACTCTTCGGCTTTCGTAGAGCCTGACCACATCAAAGAAGCTATGAGAATTGCTGTGGGAATAGACGAATTCACCACTACGGCCGGTGTGGACAGAAAAGAAACTGCGACCGTTGCCTCGTTTATGCGAGAAGCAACACTTGAGGGTGTGAAGTTATTCCTGATCATGCTTCGCAATTCTTACATCATGCACTTTGACCACTGGATCAGCATGATAAAGCAATTCTGGACAAAGAAGTCTGTAATGCCCGATAAGGCCGTAGCAATTCTGACCAGACACGGACTTATAACCGAAGCAGACGAAAGCGTAAATGGATTGTTTGACGATGAGTACGAGATGTCCCTCGAATCAACATCATCACTGGCCACATCTTCCGAGCTTAAGAAAGCAAAAGATTTGGAATTATGGGGATTGATTAAAGATGTGAACGAATTAACTGATGCCGAAACTGGAACGGTGTATTCAATCAAGAAATTTAAAATATTAATGAAGCTTTTTGAGGATTACGGCTGGGAGCCGACAAACTACATCACCGAACAGAAACAACCTCCGATCGTACCGACAGATCAAGGTTCAGAAATACCAGCCGGTGAAGCACCTGCCGTTGACCCAAACGAACCCCCAGCACCAGCACTTCCCGGAAATGAAATGGGTGCGATGTTAGGAAACGCAATGAAGCAATAAACCTATGAGCGAAAAAATAAACAAACAAACCGAGGAAACCATCAGCAATTTGTACGAGACAAAGTATTTTGAAGCTTTGTCCGACCTGATTGCCGATGAATTGGAAATAACCAAGACTTGGTTATTAAACAAAGGATTGCCCACCGATGACATTCGGCACTATCAAGGTCGAGCCGAAGGGTTGGGAGTCGTGTTGCTTAGAATAAAAGCAATTCATGACGAATTTATAAAACCAAAAATATGAAAACCTGATAAAAACAATTTAAGGAAATCGCCAAAATTTTGAGAGGTTCAGCTGGCCTCTTGAGATGGGATTTCTGGCGATTTCCACATCTTGAGAAGCCAACCGAGCCTCCACAAAGGGGCTCGGTTTTATTAACAGACGGACGCTTTGAAAGTCTTTCGTGAGGTCAGACTGGAAAAGAACAATCCGCCATTAATACGCCTATGGAAAAACCAAACAATTCCGGCGCCGATCCGAACGCAAAGCCAGAGACTCCGTCTTTTGACGATGCAGTCGGAAAGGAACAACCGGTCAATTCAGTTCCGTCAGGCACTCCGAGCGGAGAGCAACCTGACAAAAAACCAGACGCTAAGGGTGAACAACCTAAAGATCAATCTGGCGACACGCCCAGCGATAAGGGCGAAAGTCCCGACGGTAAAAAGTCCGAGGGCGATAAATCCTTCTGGGGAAAGTTTAAGAGCGAGGATGATGCTAAACGCTCGTATGACGAAGCCCAGACCAAGATCATCGAGCAAGGAAAAGAAATCAATGATTTGAAAACCCAACATGAGAAAAATGAACAGTTTCTCTCTGTGTTGGATCGAGCATTGGTTAAAAATCCGCAATTAGCCGAACAGTTAAAAGCGGTACTTGCCGAGACCATGAAGTCCGGCGAATCGGAGCCGGAGGATACGCCCGACATAGAAGCTATCCTCGACAAAAAGCTTGAGGAAAGAGAAACCAAAGCAAAAACCAAAGCGGAAATTGATAAGTGGATCGAGGAACACGAGGACTTCAAAGAACCAGAATTGGGACACAAAGTTCTCGACATCATCGAGAAAGAAAAACTGCCATTCAATGCTCGCACGCTTCAATTGGCCTACGACTCCATCACCAAGGATGCCCAAGCCAAGAAAGCAACCGAGGAAGCTTTGAAAAAAGAGGAAGTGAAAAATCTTGAGCGTGAAAATGCATCAGGTGTCGGAGGCGGTTCACCAACTACCAAAGGCCAAACGCCCAAAGATAATCCCTTTGACGATCTTGTGGGCGAAAGTATCAACCCAAACAAAGTCAGGTAATGCTTATTAGATTTGAGGTCTCGTGAGCGGTTACCGGCTTTCTAACATAAAACAAAATTATGTCTGAACCAACCCATCTCATCGGAACGAGGAACACACTGACGATTGAACAATCACAGCGTATTCCCGATGTCGATGACAAAATATTCCTTCTTGAACCAGGCGAATCACCGCTCACTGCTTTCTTGACCCAAATCGGAAAGATTGGTGACGGTGGAGGCAAGTTCAAAGGAATGGCTCTCCAAAAAAGAGTCGTCTATAACCCGGAGTTTACTGAATATGAGGATCAGTACTCCGGTGTCTGGGCTCGAATTAACAACGGCGGTGGCTACCTCGTAGGTGCAACCGACATTGTTGTCGATAGTCCAGGTGCCTCAATTTTCTCCAAGTACGATCTGATTAAAAACACTCGTACCGGTGAAATCATGAGAGTCACCAATGTTAATTATTCCACGAACACTCTAACCGTAAGTCGTGGAGCCGGTGCCACTGCGGCGGCCGCCATCAATGATGACGACTGGCTATTGGTCATCGGTCCTGCTTTTGAGGAAGGATCAAAGTCTGGTGATTCCAACACGACCAAACTCGTGAAAGTCACCAACTACACCCAAATCTTCAAAACAAAATTCGGTGTCACTCAAACCGAGAACGCTTCGAAGCTCTATCCATCCGGTGCTCCGGGTGCGGACTTGAAGTACCTGCGTGCAAAGCATGGTATCGAGCAAGCAAAGAAAATCGAACGCGCGTATTGGTTTGGTGAAAAGAAAGAAGTCACCGGTCCCGATGGTAAACCACTCCGCTTAACTGGAGGTATTTTGGAATCCATCATCGCCGCCGGAAATGTGCAAGATGAATCAAGCTCGAGCTTAACCGAAGCCGAATTCCGATCATTCTTGCAGAACTATGCCTTTAAGTATGGTTCAAGCGAGAAATACTTCTTCTGTGGCAATACTGTACTCGGTTATTTGGAAGGCTTTGCCACGAGCAAGATGTATGTCGTTCCAACCGATAAGACATACGGAGTAGAAATCCGTAAATTCCAGTCTTCATTCGGTACCTTGAACATTGTTCGTCACCCGATGTTCGACAATCAGTACGCCGGAATGGGAGTCGTATTGGATCTTTCAACCTTAAAGCATTGTCCTCTGAATGGTCGAGACACTTCTCTCGAAACCAACATTCAGGACAACGATGCTGACGAGGAAGTCGACCAATACAAAACCGAAGTCGGTTTGCAGAGAGTCAACTTCGAAAAGAACGCTTTGCTTAAGGGTGTTGCCTAAACCTGACCAAGGCTCTGCTCTGACTCGCTGGCCTCCACTCTGTGGAAGCCAGGAGTAAGGGCGGATGCCAGATAAAAATTAAAAACTTAATTAATAAAACTTATATGGCTAAATTTAATTCCCATATCAAAAGACTCAAGATCGTCCTTAAACCGGCTATGCCGATATTTGAGGGTGGATTAAAAATCGGCGATCAGCCGGGAGTTTACGCTCTGTTCGAAGATGGTCAATTTGAGACCAAGGATGAGGAAATCATCAAACAACTTGAGGGCTTAGACACATTCAAAATAGATTTTTGGCGTGTGTCTGGTGAGTCCAGTCCAGTCGAGGACACTACAGTCGACAAAGACTTTGTGAAGCTAACCAAAAAAGAGCTTCAATCTCTGGCAAAAGAAAAAGGTGTTGAGGTCGACGGCACTGAAACAAAAGAAAGACTGGTCGAGCTTTTGACCGACAAATAAAACCTTAAGGGGTCGATAATCTAAAACAAACTTATGCCAATCGTATCAGCAGACTTAAAAGAATATAAATCGTCAGCAACCAATTCTGACGGTGCTGGAATTTCGGCGACTGAAGTAGTCGACAATACCGATAATAACCTGTTCACCGACATAACTGGTGACGAAGCGACTGCCGGTGGCACTGAGTATCGAAAGATATTCAGGAAAAATACCCATGCAACGCTTACTTGGCAAAACATAGTCTCGTGGCTATTAAGCCAACCAACCAATTCCGCCTTATCGTTCGGTTTTGGTTTGGATCATGCAGATGATGCAGATGGTGCTCAAGGAAACATGTCGGCGTTCGGGGCAAATGCCGTTGTCGCTGTGGTATCCGATGGTGCAGACACCAGACAACTAACCGTTGTCGGCGAGGATGCTTCCGGAAACAGACAGACCGAAACATTAACTTTGAACGGTACAACCGAAGTGGTCGGATCGCTTACATTTTCCAAAGTGTATGCGGTTTATGCCAACTCACTCTCCGCTTCAAGATCAGTGACTATTAAACAAGGTGCCGGAGGTACATCAAGAGGAACTATCGGAACGAATAAAAAGATTTGTTTCCTTTGGTTCGGAAAGAGATATTCCGCCGGTTCATTGGTCAACGCCGAGGGTGGCGATATGGCCAGCAAAGCAACCGGTCTGAAGTGTGGAGATGTCGCACCTGCCGGAAACTTCGGACTATGGTATCGCATTACTTGGCCAGCTGGCGCTGGTGCAGTAACTGCCACGACAACCCAAGTGAAATCCGAGGGTGACACTGCGGCCTAAAAGAAATTAAAAAGCTATGGCTAAAACTTTCTTAACAAAAAAGAATAACGCCAAAAGCACAACCACGGACAATCCATTGCTTTCGGGTGCGACTGTCCTCAATGTGCAGACCGGTGATGGGGTGAAGTTTCCATCGGCACCATTCCACGCCACGCTTTACTCAAGCGATCCAAGTGTGGGAGAAATTGTGAAAATAACAACGATCGTAACCGATCAATTCACAATTGAACGAGCCAAAGAAAACACCACTGCCCAACAATGGCCTCAAGGTACACGCCTTGAACTTTTGGTGACAGCCAAGCTTTTTGACGACTTCCAAACAAGAACCGAAGTAATCGTAGCGACAGACGGATCGGGCGACTATAACTGCGACGGCACGGCCGATCAAACAGAGATTAATGAAGCTATAAGCAATCTGCCAGCCGGTGGCGGAATCGTAAGAATCAAGAAAGGAACTTATAACCTGACTGGTGTCGTTGAGATCTTAAAGAGCAATGTCATTCTCGAGGGCGAAGGGACAGCAACACTTTTGCGTGTCGCAAACTCTGCCAACTTGGGAGATGTTGTGAGAATTGGAAATGGTGGAAGTGTCAGCTACACCAACATCACGGTCCGAGACTTTATGATCGACGGCAACCAAGCCAATCAGACATCGGGTGCCAATAGTCCTCTCGTGCTTTGGGGAACTGCATCGTATAAGCACAGCAAACTGACAATAGAAAACTTATGGCTTACTGGTGCGAAACAAGATTGCTTAAAAGTCATTGCCATTGAGGATAGTGTAATAAAAAATTGTTACATCTATTCAAACACCGGAACAGCAATCGGATTATTCACCAGCTCTCAATACATCAGCATCATTGGTAATGTGCTGGCTTCAAATTCTTACGGAATATACGACAACGCTTGCAACTACAACACCATCACCGGAAATGTGATCCGAAATAATGGCTACGGCTTTTATGTAAACAGCGGGTGGCGAGAAGTATTCACAGGCAACATGGTGTTCACCAGTACAAACTACGGGGTCTATCTCGTTGGTGCTCAAAGAGTGGCCGTAACTGGAAATCACTTCTACGGAGATAGCTGGAGTATTGTAGTTGGCAATAGTACCAATGCCACTAAATACAATGTGATCACTGGAAACACGATCACATATCCTACCAGCCAAGGCATTGCCCTCTACTACGGTTCGGGTACGACAGTCAGCAATGTTATAAGCGGAAACCACATCTTCGGTGCCGGTGGACATGGGATATATCTTTATGGATCGTCCTTCAACACAATCACCGGAAATGCGATTGATAATGCTTCGAGAAATGCAAACAATACCTCGAACAGCATCTACCTATCGAACAACGGCTCAGTCTATTCAACCTACAATGTGATCTCGTCAAACAATCTTCATGCCACGCAAACTAACAAGTCCGCCTATCACATCAGAGAGCAAAGTGCGAGCGATGATTATAACTTAGCAATCGGCAATATTTGCAATGGTGGGGTCACAGCTCAAATCAGCTTACAAGGAACCAATTCAGTGAGAGGAACTAACATACCGGCTTCCGGTTAAAACTATGTTCAACGCTTATCAATTCAACACGGCTCAACTAAACAACACCGGTTCAAAGCCAATCGCTAAAGCCGTGAGTTATGCGTTGGATGTATTCGGACTGGTAAGCAAACAGATCACATACTTGCTTGATAGTTTCGTCACAATTTCGCATGCCAGAACATATATCCTCGACATCAAGAACTTAATGGCAAAAATAGAAACCTACATTCTCGATGCTTTCGGACTTTCAAACAGGATGACTGCCTACAAGTTTGATGTTAGGAGTTTGATTGTCAAAATGGAATCTTATGTTTTGGATATATTTCAAACAATCACAAAAAGCCTGACATACAGATTCGACATCAGAATCATCGTTGTCAAAACAGAAAGATACATCCTCGATGTGTTTGGATTAATTGCGAAACTGATCGCTTATAAACTCGATATCAGAAACCTTGCCACGAAACTTGAGACTTATGTTTTAGATATTCGCCTAAAGGTGAATAAAACTGCATCATACCTCTTCGACATAATTGGTGGTGCATGGCTTGGATTGGTTTATAAGTTGGATGTTAGAAACATCACCACAAAGAGTATGGCGTACCGGTTTGATGTTCTGATCACACTCGGCCGAACGATAACCTACAAGTTTGATTCTTTTCTCACGGCTCTCAAACAGTCGATATACAAATGGGATATAAGAAACACGGCTCAGAAGTTAATGGCCTATGTGATGGACATCAGAAATACGATTGCCAGATTGGAAACATACAAGCTTGATGTTAGAAACTTGGCCACCAAGATTGAAAGATATTTGATCGACATCAGAAGTCTCACATCCAAAGCTTGGACTTACATCTTGGATATAAGAAATATTGCCGGTAAGACTGAAAGTTATTTGCTCGACATTAAAAACCTTATTGCCAAAAACACCCGATACTTGTTTGACTCGCTGATCACTGTTTTGAGACAGACAATCTATCTCTTGGACATCAGGAGTTTAACAACCAAAGCAATGCGATATGTGTTGGACATTCAAGTGCTGATTGCCAAGTTGGAAACTTATAAATTAGACATCCGCAACCTTGCCACAAAGATCGAAAGATATGTACTGGATATCAGAAGTTTGATTGCTAAAACCGAAACCTATCTCTTGGACATCCTAAGCAAGATTACGAAATGGTGGACTTATAAATTAGACATTCTGATAACCACCGGCAAGCAATGGACATACTTATTCGACATTCGAGGATTGATTGCGAAAGTCTGGAGTTATCGCTTCAGGATTTGGAAAATTATTGAGGGTGTAAAAATAGCGGTTGAATTCTTATCTGCAAAACTGTCGGTCCTAATGCTTAACGCCAGAGAGTCGCTTGGATTAGTTAATGCTAGGACAAACATTGAGGTCAAAAATGCCAAACAAGATCAATCATTGCAATCAGCAAGATTGGATGTCGGTCTTGGTAAAGGCAATAAAGATATAAAACTATGAGCGTAAAAATTGTTCAAGACGATACAAGACCACCACTGGAATTCAATCTGACTCAAGATGGTTCACCTGTAGATTTAACCGGATGCACGGTCAAATTCTACATGAAAGATGCCACCAGCGGATCAGTAAAAATCAGTGGTAGTACTTGCGTGATAACCGATGCCACCAAAGGTAAATGCAAATACCTCTGGACTTCATCGGATACCAACACAGCCGGAACTTATGTGGGAGAGGTTGAGGTCACTTTTCCTGACGGAAAGATTCAGACCGGCTATAAACAAATCGGAATCACAATAAGAGCTGACATCTAAAACTATGACCAGAGGCGATATAAAAACAGCAATAAAAAACGAAGTCGATGATCAGACCGTTGACTCAACACTGCTCAACACATGGGTTCAAAGAGCCGATGAGAAAGTGCAGAGTTGGCGTCCATCGGATGATCGAGATCAGACATTTGATTATTGGGATTATCTCAAAACCGAACAGCCGTTCACAACGGTTGCCAATCAAGAGAAATATCCAGTGCCAGAAAATTATCGTGCGTTCATCGAACTAAGAATCGGAACGGATAAAACACCTTATAAGCTGATCGACTTCCGAGACAGAGACAAGTTTGATGACCATGCGGTGTATATGCTGGGCGGTTATTTCTACCCGATAGCGACACCAACAATTGATGGTAATGCCATGAGGTTTGTCTTTGTCCGAATATCCGATGACTTTGCGTCCGACAATGACGAACCGGAGGTCGAAAAACTCTACCACCAAGCCTATGTCGAGTGGGGTAAGAAAATGTACTACAACCAACAAGGCGACACTGAATTGGAACGACAGGCCGAGAATAACTTCGAGAGAACAATGATTGGTAAATGGCGTGATCAAGAATTAGCCAGAATGTCTTCAGCTTCGGATCAAGCCGAAATTCCAAGAAGTAGTCTTGTATAAACAACAACTATGTCACTACCAAAGAAAATCTGGAAAACATCACAATTCCACAAAGGCATCTCAAACCTTAATGCCGAGGGAACCTTTTGGTTTTCAAACGGATTGGAATTTGATCAGTATCCTCCGTATTTGAAAGTGGCAAATAAATTTTTCAAAGAAAGTGACAGCGTAAGCGTGCCGACATTGAATCAGCCGACTTATATGTGTTATTTCAATTATCGATATTATTGCGTCAATCATGATGACGGAAAGATTTTTGAAAATAATTACAATAGCTGGACTGAAGTACACGACAGCGTAAACATCTGGGGAGGAAGCGGATTATATGCCGATGACGATTATATGTACTACGCCGGAAGTACTTGGGTCGGTCGCTTTGATAAAAACACATGGGTGGACAATTGGCAGTCGTTTAATGTGAACACGGCATTTGACGATGTACCAATCACCAAGTTTTTGAAATTCATTTGCTTTGGAAATAAAAACTATTTAGCCACATGGGATACAGGGGCAAGCTCTTGGAATCCCAACAAGCTAACGCTACCGACTGGCTATGTGATTATGTGGCTTGCACCGCTTACCGACTATCTCGTCATTTCCGCTCACCATCCGACATTCGGATCAGCTTTGTTTTTCTGGGATGGATATTCGCAAACTTATAATCGTGTTTTACAACTAACCCAAACTCAAAGCTTGGCTGGTTGCGTTGATAAAAATGTTTTGTATTTCCTAACAAGGGACGGCTGGATCTGCCGATTTAATGGTTCGGGAATAGAAAAACTTAATAAGTTTCCTGAAATGAATCATGAGGACTACATATCACTGAAAGCTGGATGCATGAAAGTTTATCAAGGCACAATTCTCATCGCTAAAGGATCAAATACCTACGATGTGAGTCGCCGAAATCAATATTGCGGAATTTGGTGCTACAACCCATCAACTAACGCTCTTTATTTCAAGCACAGAATATCAACCGGTGCAGTCAATCATGTGACTCCAGGATTAGCGGTAATGTATGGACTTTATGTCGATAACAATACGATTCGAGTAATGTACAGCGACGGTAATAAATCAATCATCGATGTAAACCATGACACTGGAACATTCAGACCTTATGAATTCGGGGCGTACTGGATCAGTCCGCTGATAGACAATGATCCATATCTTCGCAAGAGATGGAAACAAATAATTTTGAACTTTTTCAAACCAATGCCTAATAGCAGTTTTGCGAGGTTTGAACTTAAGTACAACACCACTGAACAGAATATAAGAGATCAAGCGAAATATGTGACTGGCGGAGGTTCGGATTACTTTACCGTTTCTTATTTTAGTAGCTCGTATGAGGTTGGTGACGAAGTGATTATTCTTGCCGGTCCGGCCGCCGGACAGATTAGGCACATAAAAAGCATGGACAATGCAACAAAAACAATTTATCTGGATGAAACCCTGTACTATGTCGGGACTTCACAAGGATATTTGCAAGCCGGAGATTATGTGGCGATCACACCTTTTAAACGGCTTGGAACGATTAAAGGAAATGAAAATCAAGGCAAGGTAAATAAAATGCTTCGGTTTAATGCGAGGTCAAAAAAGATTCAATTCAAGGTCGAAGTCTGGAGTAATTCTGGATACTCGGGCGAATGGGACATGGGATTAAAAGATGTGTCCGCCGTATTCGTTCCGGACAGAATAATTAAATAAACATATGACTAAATTCACATTGGAAAAAATAGATCAAGAGAATGTAAAAAAGACAGACATTCGTGAGGATGTCTCAACGGTGAACATTCCAGCTTTAGAAAAACAAAAGTCCGAACTGGAACAACAGATCACCTCAATGCAAAAACAACTCGACCAAATAAACGAGGTCTTGGCCGAGTATAAGAAACTTCCACAAACATGAACAACTCACCAAACCAAGATCAACCATTTGATCCGAATCTGGGTTCGATACTCAATCTCCTCCGTGATATTCCGATATTGAACTCACCGCCATCAGATACACCAAGAACGCCAATCAGCTTCGCTTTATACGACAACGGTGGCACAAGACGGTTCTATATATTTTTTAACGGAGTGTGGAGGTATGTAACGCTAACTTAAAATCATATGGCTCAAATTACCATACAAAAAGGTCAAACATTATCGGGAATCGCCAAACAGCAAGGCACCACTGTTGATGCGATCATGAAAGCCAATCCGACCATCAAGAATGCCAACCTGATATATGCAGGTTCTTCCTTAAATTTGCCCGGATCACCAACTTCACCCGTTGTTGCCCCTAAGGCGAGCGTTCCGAGCCCAAGTCCCACCGTGACACCTTCTTCGACCGTAACACCGCCCGTTGCCCAAAATTCGAGCCCGGGGACAAGCTCTGTCCCAGCCAAAAGCACCCTTTATGGGACGGAAGTGCCTTCTAACACATCTTTGCTTAAACAATACCGGTCCGAACTAGGTCTCGATTCAACGCTTAAAAGCATGCAGGATAGCCAGACTTCCTACCTCGATACTCTCAAAAATTTGCCGAAAAAATCTGACATCTATCAGCAAGAAAGAACTAAGAGAGGGATTGATACGATGCAAACAAACTTAAAAAGTTTGGATGATCGATTGGCCACAATGGAGGAAGCAATCAATAGTTCGGAAAAAGATATCCGAGATAGGACTGTCGCAAGTAATGGCTTGGTAACCGAGAGCCAAACACAAAGACTTGTAGCTTCCGAAAAGCAACCGCTGATTGATGAATACAGAAAATTATTGAATGAAAGAAATAGGCTTGCGACTGAAATGGGTACGGCTGATGCATCCGCAAAAGAAATGGCTGGAATGCAATATGAGGATTCAACACTACCTTTGACCGTAGCAGAAAAAACTCTTGGATTCCAAAAAGATCAATACAGTGTGCTCGGTGATATTTTAGGCCAAGTATACGGTGCCTCAGAAAAAGATGTCGCCAATTTAATTGATTCTGCTAAATACGGAAAAGAACAGGAAAAGAAAGATGCTCAAGATGTGATAGATCGTGCCTTGAAACTTGCCCAGCTGGCCAATGATACTCCAGCCGGAACCGTGCTTGATGTGGGAGGAAATAAAGTAGTCGGACTTAAAGGAAAAACTGGAAGCGGTTCAGGAACCGACGGCAATGATGTTGAAGCTTACGCTTTGGAACTCTTAAACAATCCAAACTTCTCAATCAGTAATGTGCCTCAAAGTATTCGAGGACAAGTGATCACAAAAAGAGATCAGATTAAAGCTGAAGCGGAAACTTCGATGGCAAACAGTACGCCAGCGATGATAGACAACACTCCTCCGATAACCGCACAACAATTCGGGGCTGGTTTACAGGATGTATTCACAAAGCAAATACCGGGAGTGGCAAAAAATGTGTGGGGTGGAACGAAAGGATTCTTCAAAGGTCTTTTCGGTAGCGGAAATTAAAACTTATGGCATATCTTAAAGACCCAAAAACTGGAAAATATATAGTCACTGATACAGCACCAACTGCAACAGTGAAAACTTCTGTCCCAACTTCTGCTGGGAACATTAAGTACGGTAAAAATGCCCAAGGCGGATACACAAAAATTGAGACGGACACATCTGCTGGAACTTCTGCAAAACCAAACATCACCACAGTGGCCGGACTTAAAGATTACGCCTTAAAAAATAATGTTGATATTTCTGATGCCCAACCCCAAGAATCAACTCTGCAAAAAATTCTCAATGTCTTAAATACCGGTGCGTACGCTGTGGGAGGACTTATAAGTGGAAAAGGAATCGTTAAGGGAATCCAAGAACACACATTGCCATCCGAAGCGTTAGGAATAAAAAACAAGATTGGAGGTTTTGTTGCTGATGTCCTGCTTGATCCAACCACTTACATAACATTCGGTTATGGTAGCGGTGCGAAACTTGCAACAAAAGCTGGCGAGGTTGTGCTTAGTAAAACAGGAACCAGTTTGCTTAAAAAATCCATCATTGAACTTGGCGAGCAAGGTGCGAGAAAAGCTCTTGCTGAAAAAGTTTTGCAAGAAGGAGGCGAAAAGTTATTAGCTAAAGGCGGTTTGAAATTTGCTGGAACTGAAATATTGCCCCGTAAGGTCGTAACCGCACCGTTTAAGATCGCAGACACTCTTGTAGAAAAAACACCTGTGGTCGGAAAATTATATCAAGGTGCAAAAGACTTGGCCGGTAAAGCATTTGTACCATTCAAATCAATTAAAGATATGCCGGGTGGAATAGGCCAACAGTATGTCGATAAATTTTCTGACTTCAGTAAAGCAACAAGATCGGAAGTCGGCAAAGCTGTTGAGGAAGTATCGGCTCTCGGAAAAACAGCTAAGAAAGAACTGGGAGATAAAGCTGGAATTGAGGTCGGGAAAATACTTGAGAATGTACCTAAACCTCAAATGCCACTGCCGAGAGCCCTTGAACCAATCAAAGACATGGTCAAAGGTGTTGATCTTGGGGACATAAAAGGAGTCGACCGAAATAATATCGTAGACATGAAAGTATTTGGGTCTTCTGTTGAGGGGAAACTAAAACCGAATGATGTTGATGTTTTTGTGAAAGTAAAAGACGGCTCGATGAAGTTTAAAAATGCTGGCGGTCTTCCAAGCCCGATAGTCATCAAGAAAGGAAAAGTCCAATACTTTATCATGCCTGAAAGCCAAGGCGATGAATTACTGGATGCAATGCTTTATACCGGCAGAAAAGATCAGAGTCGCTTGTATTCCGGAACGGCCGTAAAAGTTCCAAAACCTTACTGGAACGGAATGATGAAAGTAAACGATGATACTGCACAAGCTGGAAATAAAGTTATAAACGAGATCACTGACTACATAAGAGGCCAGCATAAATCATTTGCCACTAAAGAAAAAGAAAGAGGTCTCCTCGACTACACTTTGCCTGATTATCTTCGTCACTACCTGACACCAGAGGGTCGTGATTTCTTACAGAAAGGAAGTGCAAATATTACTGGGGAGTTAAACAAACCATTGCGAGTAAAAACACCATTTGCCAAAGAAAGAGAGCTGAACGACACGATCGGTGGAATCAATAAATACTTCCAAAAACAATACGGTGTCAGCCAGATGTTCGAAAGCGATGCGTTCAAAGCATTCGCGGCTCGAAAAGCCGAACACATCAAAGCCGTAAATACCTACGACTTCCTGACCAATGTTGGAAAAGAATTCGGACGACCAGCAGAGGTAATGACTAAAGAAATCAAGAATCCAGTAACTGGAAAAATGATAACCAAAGAGATCACGAAGCCAATCTACGAAAACGGAATCAAATACATTGAAAGTTCAGTACCACAACTTAAAGGAACGCTTTTGCCAGAGCAGATTGTAAAGCATGTTGATGACACTTATAAAGTTTTAACCAACGAGGAAGCAACGAAAAAGTTTCTCGGTCTTTATGATAAAGTTTTGAATTTTTGGAAAGGATCGGTCACTGGATGGTTTCCAGCTTTCCACACACGAAACTCAATCGGTGGAATTTTTAACAACTGGATTGCTGGTGTAAAAAGTCCGACTCGCTATCTGCAAGCTGATCAAATTGCCAGAGGTGCTGAGGGTGCAATAACCACTCAGATCGGGACGAAATACACATATAGCCAGATAAGAGATGTTGCCAACAAACTGGGAGTCGTGGGACAGCCGGGTTATTTGGATGTCATGAAAGAAGTAGAAAAGGATATCGGAAAAGGTCCGGTGGCAAAACTGATGGATACACCTAAAAAAGCGATGGAGATTGTGGAAAACAGACTTCGTTTGCCTTTATTTGTTGATCGCTTAATTAAAGGCGATGCACCTGAACAGGCGGCCAAGGCCGTGTTCCAATTCCACTTCGACTACGCACCGGAAGCATTAGCACCTTTTGAACAGAACATAATGAAGCGTTTGTTGCCATTTTATAAGTGGACTCGTGGCAACATTCCACTTCAGCTTGAGCAAATGGTAAAACAACCCGGAAAGTATGCTGGAATCGGGAAAGCCGTACAGGGATTGCAGTCAGACAAAGAAAAAGCCAAAGAGGAATTTTCAATACTGCCTCCTTATATGCGAGAGGGTTTGCCAATCAGACTCGGCGAAAAAGGCGGATTCTCACAATACCTATATGGACTGGGGTTGCCGGTCGAGGATGTAAACAGACTATATAAAGGAAGTGCCAAAAGAACACTGGCCAGTTTTATTGGTGAATTATCTCCGCTTCTTAAATATCCAATCGAAGCTGGAACAGGACAAAACTTATTCACTGGTGAACCGATAGAAGCAAACAACAATGTCTATCCATTCATGAATAAAGTCCCAGGACTCCGTGACTGGCTTGAAGTGACAGAAAAGAAAAATAAGGATGGATCAACGGGTTATGTCGCCAATGCTTATAAACTCCACTTCCTGAACACTGCGTTGGGGAGATTCTACACTACAGCTGGAAAACTGACCGATGATAAAACATCCGGTGCGGTTAAGTTTTTGTACGGACTGATTGGTGCAAAAGCAAAATCCGTAGACATCGAAAAAGAAAAGTTTTGGCGTGATCAAGAACAACAAGACAGTCTTGAACAAGCTTTGCAAAATAGAGGTCTCCTAAAACAGTATCAGAGGGCATATGTCCCAAAATAAAAATATGGATAAAACAGAGTATCAAAATCAAATACAAGACGAACGACTTGATCGAGTCGAGAAAACCGTAAACGAAATCAAAGATAATCATCTCGTTCACCTACAAGAGGATGTAACGAAAGTCGGGACTGATGTCGACTGGCTCAAGCGTTTCTTTTGGATCTTGGCTACCGCATCCGTGGGAGGTCTTATAACCGCCTTAATTAATTTACTAATAACAATCGATAAATAAAAACTATGAATATCATTCAAAAGAAATCACCAAACTTCTGGGCTGGTCGCAACAGTTATCGTCCGGAAGCAATAGTCATTCACATTATGGATGGCACGCTGGCCGGAACCGATGCGTGGTTTACAAACCCATCTTCGCAAGTAAGTGCTCACTATGGCATCGGAAAGAATGGCGAAGTGCATCAGTATGTAAAAGAGGAAGATACTGCTTGGCACGCTGGACGAATAGACACACCAACTTGGAAGTTTATTAAACAAAAGGTAAACCCCAACCTCTATACAATCGGAATTGAACACGAGGGAAAGCCTGACGACATATGGACTGAAGCAATGAAACAAGCGAGTGCGATGATGATCCACGAGATCTGCCAACGCTGGCAAATACCGGTCGACCGTGATCACATCGTTGGCCACTTTGAGATTTACTCAAAGAAACCGAATTGTCCGGCAACTGATAAGCGGATATTGGACGAGCTTGTTGCCCTTGCCAGTGATCACACACCAAATACCTCAGTCGAGGATGGTGTGAGAAAGATTGAGGAGGGGCTGGCCATTATAAAGAAAATAATTTATTAACCTATGACAACACCACAAAAAGAAGCATTAAAGCACCTAGCGATCGTTTTCCTTTACTCCGGAGTCTCATCAATCCTACCGATCGTTTTGGCTTATGTAGAGCATGATCCACGCTGGACACTGCTGATACCACTTATAAACTCGGCTTGGTATGCCGTGAGTCGATACCTCAAGGAAAGTAAGTTAATTGAGGAGTCCGACACCAAGGGAGACCAATTTTAGCTAAATTAAGCAAATCCCGATTAATAGACCTTTACAGCAAATGTCGGAACCTCAAAAGAGGCTGGATTTTCCTTGTAAAATAACCGTAATTGGCGTATAATTTTATCAATACGACCATAAGATAAGGTCTTTAAGGCGAATACCGGTTCAAAGTTCCGGACATCGTCACCGCCAAATGACTAGATCTAAATCAATAACCATTTTAATATTGGCAATATTTTTCATTTTATTGATGGGATTATTTTATTTTTGGTTTTTCAGTGCCCCCCAAAAAAATAAAGAATCGGAAAGATATATAATCCCACTTAATTTTTCGGCAACAGAAATATCTAGTGATTTAAAAACAAATGGATTTATCAAAAATCAATTAGCTTTCGATTTTATAATTTCAATTAAGAGTGGCTTGAGTAATATAAAAGCCGGCGGCTATAAAATTTCCAAATCAATGAATGTCTGGGAAATAACAGATATTTTAATAAAAAAACCATATATGGAATGGGTAGTAATTCCCGAAGGTTTGCGCAAAGAAGAAATTGCCGAAATTCTTGGCCAAAAACTAAGCTGGAATAGCGATAAAAAAGAGAATTGGCTAAAAACCGCCACAACTCAAAAACCGGAATATTTTGAGGGAGTTTACTTCCCTGATACATATTTAATTCCTATAGACGAAACCCTTCTTCAGATAGCAGCCCGTCTTCAGGCTAAATTCCAGGAAAAATTTACGCCCTATGCCAAAGAAGCGGCAAACCAAAACATAAAATGGGATACGGCACTAAAGATAGCGTCAATAATCCAGCGAGAAAGCGCAGGAAAAAACGACATGCCAATTATTTCTGCGGTAATCTGGAATAGACTTTTACAAGGCATGAAGTTGGATATAGATGCCACAATTCAATATGCTCGAGGCAATACGGGGCAAGGCTGGTGGGCGCCAATAAACGTAAGTGATAAACAAATAAATTCTCCGTACAACACTTATAAATACAAAGGGCTGCCGCCTCACCCTATTTGTAATCCGGGATTAGACGCCATAAATGCCGTTTTAAACCCAGCCAAAACCGACTGTCTTTACTATCTGCACGACAGCTCAAAAACAATCCATTGCGCCGAAACATACGAAGAGCACTTACAAAACATACAAAGATATCTAAAATAAAAAATCCCCTATTCCTCATGAATAAGGGATTTTTCATATATAAATTTTATTACTGATTAATTGGTAAAGTTGTGGTCGCACCTCTTAAGAAAAAACCTTTTGTGGAACCAGAGGAATTAGTTCTTCTAAGATTAGAAAAACTAATATTTCTGCAATTTCCAAAATTTCTTCCACCATACATCATTCTCTGTCCGTAATAATCATTTCGTTTATATTTGTTAAAATAGGTTTTTATTTCTCCCACTTTAACCCCCGCACAGAAAACCACTCCCAAAACAAAAAGGCTTATTAAAATTCGTATCACCATTCTTTTAGATACGGAGATCGCCTTTACCTTTTCAGAAAAAGAATTAATATCTTTTTCTTTATTTTCCGGTTTATTGTCCATATTTTTATTATTTATTAATTATCTGACCTTATTTAATAATACGTATCAAAATACAAATTTGGTGCATTTGAGTAGAATATTAAATAGAAAGGATTTATAATAAAATTATGGATCAGGAAATTTTAAAAAAACTCGATGAACTGGAGAAAAAAATTGACGCTACTTTTAAATCGTCGGAAAAAATGCGTAAATATTTTCTATGGACACTGATTATAAGCTTGATTGTTATAGTACTCCCCCTTATCGGCCTGGTATTTCTTATACCGACATATCTAAATACATTACAGATTCCCTTTTAACCAAAACCGCCTCAATTGAGGCGGTTTTTTAAAATATAAAGCCTTATACTTTCATTCTCTTAAAAGCCAAACCTCCAAGCAAAATAACCAAAACCAAAAACACAAGCATTATTCCTAAATCAAACATTAGGGAAAATTGAGAAATGCCCAAAATAACATTTCTCAAAGCATCGACGGCATAAGTTAATGGATCTAAAAGAGTAAATGGTTTAATCCAAATTGGTAATTTATCTATCGGAAATAAAGCCCCAGACAGAAAAAATAAAGGAAAAACCAAAAAACTTGAAATAAGCTGAAATCCTTCCGGGCTTTCCATTTGCGAACCAATTATAAGCCCGAGACTTACAAATGAAACCGTGGTAATAAATAAGATAATTAAAGCCAATAAAATAGAATATGGGGAAAAATAAATACCCTGAATCATTCCAAAATTTTCAAGAGCTAAACCAACCAAAAGTAAAATAACCGACTGAATCATAGAGTCTGTAGATCCGCCGATGACCTTACCGATAAATATAGACGTTCTTGAAATTGGAGCAACCAAAACCTCTTTCAAAAAATCTATTTTCCTATCCCAAACAATATAAACACCAAAAAATATAGAAGAAAAAAGAACAGACTGGGTCAATATTCCGGGGAAAATAAAAGCCTGATAATTAACTCCGGGAATAGAAACACTAGAGCCCAATCCTCCGCCAAAAACTAAAAGCCAAAGTATGGGATTTACGATAGACGCAACGATTCTCGATTTTTCCCGAAGAAAAACCTTAAATTCCCTATACCAAATTGCTAAAATTCCATTTATTTCATTCATTATTTTTTTGATCGATAATTGATTATCCTTTCCGACCATCCGCCCTCAGCAGACTCCTCTCTAATTTCTCTGCCGGTATAATGCAAAAATACGTCATTCAGCGTCGGGGAATGAAGCTCTACCGACTCCACTCTTCCCGTAACAGCCAATAATTCGGAGATATTTTCGTTCGCATTATTAACAGACAAAGACAAGGTTCCGTCTTTAGAATTTATATTTTTTACGAAATCAAGTTTTTTTATGCTCTCAATATCAGGATTTTTTATTTTTAAATTTATAACATCACCCCCTACAACTTTTTTAAGGTTAGTTGGAGAATCCAAGGCCACTATTTTTCCCTTATCTATTATAGCCAAGCGGTCGCAAAGCTTATCGGCTTCATCCATATAATGAGTTGTAATAATAACACTTACCCTCTCCTCTTTTGAAAGTTTTTCTATGTAGTCCCAAATATTTTCACGCGACTGCGGATCCAATCCCAAAGTAGGCTCATCTAAAAATATAATTTTGGGGTGATGCATCAATCCCCTGCCCAACTCCAATCTTCTTCTCATTCCGCCCGAATAATTTTTTACCAAATCATCTTTTCTGTTTGTCAGATCAACTAATTCTAAAACTTCTTTGATTCTTCTTTCTCTCAACTCGGCGGGCATATTATAAAGCATTCCGTGAAGCTTAAGATTTTCGTATCCCGTTAAGGTATCATCGGAACTTGGATCTTGAAAAACAATACCGATAGATTTTCTGACCCCATCAGGATCGGCGACAATATCAAAATTATTTACCCTGGCTGTACCGGAAGTCGGCTTCAGTAAAGTAGTAAGCATCATAAGTGTAGTTGATTTTCCGGCTCCATTTGGGCCAAGTAATCCAAATATTTCACCTTGATTTACTTCTAAGCTCAACCCATTAACAGCGGTAAAATCACCAAACTTTTTTATTAAATTATCGGTTTTAATTATTGGCATATAAACAATATTTAATATATTAGCACAACATAGTCTGTTGTAGTAATTGGCTTTTTTCCGCTAAAGAATTAAAATGAAATAGTAAGTAAAAAATTAATAAAAAATTAAAAATGAAGGGATTTAATGCGAATATAGAAAAAGAAACTTTAGAAAATAATAATTTTCGGAAAGTTCTTTACACAGCCAAACATTGCCAGCTCGTGCTTATGTCATTATTACCTAAAGAAGAAATAGGTATGGAAGTCCATACTGATAACGACCAGTTCTTCAGATTCGAAAAAGGCCAAGGAGAGGTAATTATCGATGGAAATAAATATGAAGTTGGTGATGGTTCTGCAATTATAGTTCCGTCCGGATCCCAGCATAATGTAATTAATACTTCAGATACCGAACCTCTTAAGCTTTATACGATATATTCCCCCGCTCATCACCAAGATGGAGTTGTGCGTCTGACAAAAGCCGAAGCCGAAGCTAATGGACCGGAATTTGACGGGAAAACAACAGAATAAATTAAAAACCGCCTCTCAAAAGGCGGTTTTTAATTTATTATCGTAATTGAATTGACTCGGCGCTTATGCTGCCATCACTATTCGCCACTCCTGTAACTACAGCCTGATTTCCTACTAATATGTCAGCTATAGTACTTGAAGCCATTTTAGAAACAATTGTTTTTCCGGAATAAAGCACAATTTTCGATCCACCATCCCTTAATTTTAAAGTAATGCTATTTTCATCTTTGGAAATAACTTCACCGGAAGCACCTCCGCTAAAACCATTTATTCTTCCAGTGGTCCTTGTATTTTCAGCCGAGGGACTACCAAAACCCATCATGCCTGAATTCTGAGGATTAAATTGATTACTATAAGTATTTTTAGTTGTATTAGATTTTTTTGTCCCAATCAAAATTCCTCCATAAAAAGATAAGCTCATCAGTAAAATTGCCGCCACTGATAAAATTATAATTGTTTTTTTATTCATATTTTTATATTTATTTTAATTTACTCATATCTTAAGGCTTCAATAGGATTTAGTCCCGCAGCCCTTCTTGCCGGATAATAACCAAATACTATTCCAATTAAAGCGGAAACGCCGAATGCCAACAAAATTGACGATGAAGAAACCTGGGTCGCTATCGAACTAAATTTTGTTATCAATAAAGATGCTAACCATCCAAACAACACTCCTAAAAATCCACCCACAAAAGTCAAAACTATAGCCTCGGTCAAGAATTGCGTACTTATATCTTTATTTTTTGCACCGATAGCCTTTCTTAAACCAATCTCTCTGGTTCTTTCGGTTACAGTTGTAAGCATCATATTCATAATTCCGATACCGCCAACTATCAACGAAATTCCGGCAATAGAACCAAGTAAAATTTTTAATGTGTCTGTAATTGATGATGCGCTACTTACAATGTCTGACTGATTCATGATACTGAAATCTGCCTTTGTAGGATCGGAAATATTATGACGCTGTAGTAATAAATCAGTAACCTGAGTTTGAACATCGGCCATAGAACCCTGATCAATAGCCTGAATACTTATAGTGCTCAAGCGCTCACTTCCCACTAATAATTTTTGAGCTGAAGAAAGCGGAACAAAAATCATATCATCCTGACTGCTGGGACCACTGCCTCCTTTTGCTTTAGTAACCCCAATTATGGTAAAAAGTATTTTATTTATTTTTATTGTCTGGCCAATAACACTGTCATTATCAATCCCTTCTCCGAAAAGATCGTCACGAACTGTTGGCCCAATAACGGCAACTCTGGATACGCTTTTTACATTCTGATCGGAAATAAAATCGCCGGTCTCAACCGTAATATTTCTGACCTGAGAATAAGAAGGCGTAACACCGTCAACCGATGTATTAGTATTGGTTCCCTTAGCTGTAATCTGATAGCGGCTAGACAAGTCCGGCGCAACAGCCTGAACACCACCAACCCCCTGTTCAATAGCGGTAGCGTCTTCGTTTGTTAGTGTAGTGGCCGATCCTCGTCCGGAACTCACCTGAATACCAACACCCCTTTGTGCGCCCGGCATAACAATAATTAGATTTGACCCTAAAGCCTGAATATTAGATTCAATAGAATTTTGAGCGCCTTGACCAATTGAGATCATAGCTATAACCGATCCGATACCAATAACAATGCCTAAAACCGTAAGACCGGACCTGACCTTATTGGATAGTAACGCAGAGTATGTTTCCTGCAATGTGTCTGTAAATTTCATATATTAGTAAATATGTGTATGATGAACAAATCTTTTATTATCATTTTTTTTATCTTCAATAATTACCCCATCGCGAATATGTATTATTCTATTGGCATGTTCCGCCACGTATAGCTCATGGGTTATAAGAATAATGGTTTTTTTCTGTTCTTGATTCAAAGTCTGAAAAGTGTGCAAAACAATATCACCGGTTTTTGTATCTAAGTTTCCGGTTGGTTCATCTGCTAAAATTAAAGACGGGTTATTAACTAGCGCCCTGGCAATAGCCACGCGCTGCATCTGTCCACCGGATAATTGATTGGATAGGTGATAAAAACGAGACTCATCAAGGCCTGCTTGAACCAGGGCTTTTTTGGCTCTTTCTTCCCTTTCCAAGGGTTCAATACCGGCATAAACCAGAGGCAATGCAACATTTCTGAGTACCGTAGCTCTGGATAAAAGATTAAATGACTGAAAAACAAAACCTATTTTATTTTTACGAACATCGGCCAATTGATCGTCCGACATAGTGGAAACATCTATACCGTCCAAGAAATATTTACCACTAGTTGGCGTATCCAATGCGCCCAAAATATGCATAAGAGTCGATTTTCCCGAACCAGACGGTCCCATGATTGCCACAAATTCACCGTCATCAATCTTAAAAGAAATATTTTTTAATACCGGCGTAACCTCCCCGTCGCTATATGTTTTAGAAATATTTTTACATTCAATCATATTAATTTTAAGTTAAAAACCCATTCCCGGAATTCTTATTGAACTTCGATTGCTGCCCTGAGAAGAACTTTGGGTAGAAGAAGTCGTGCTGCCACCACTTGTTCTGATAATAATCTTATCTCCCTCATTAAGACCTCCGGTAATTTCAATGCTCGTTCCATTGGTTGTTCCGGTCTCCACCTGTTGTTTAACTATTGGTTTCTGCAAAACAATGCCGCTATTGCTAATCTGTGCCGGAATCTCGGAAGAATCGGGAACATCTACATAGCTTATCCCCTGAGAAGTTTTTACAGCGGATGCAGGAATAACCAGAATATCCGATTTAATATCCGTAATTATTGAGGCTGAAACACTCATGCCTGGTTTAATTCTGCTATCCTGAGTATCAAACAATATTTTAACGCTATAATTTACCACCCCCTGAGACACGGTTCCAACAGTATCAACCTCGGAAACTTTTCCGGAAATAGTAAGCCCTTCAACAGCGTCAAAAGTAAGAGTAACTTTTTGGCCAAGTTTAACATTGGCAACGTCAACCTCATTAAGAGAAATTTCCGCCAACTGCTGATTCGTTACAATTGTAGCTATAACAGTTCCATTAGAAACCGAATCAAGCTTTTGCACGCTAACCTTGGCAATAGTTCCGTCAAAAGGAGCTCGAACGGTGTATTTAGCTAAATCGGATTTAAGCGTAGCTAGATCTGACTCCTGCTTTGCTATACTATTTTTTGAAACCTGAAGCGAAATTGGATTATTACCGGTAGGATTATTAATCAAAAGAAGATCTATGTTCCTTTGATCATTAATTATGGCCTGTTTTCCATTATCCAAAGAAGACTGTTGTGACAATAAAGAACTTAAATCATTATTTGTAGTACCAATATAGCTCTTCAAATTAGACTGGAAAATACTAATAGCTGAATTTAGTTTCTGTTTCTTGTTCTGAGCAATATCAACAATTGTATCCAATAAATTATTCTCACTTTTAATCGCCTGGGCTACGGCCTTAGTTGTTGTCAAAGTCTCAGTCAATAGATTTTCTAAAACTGCCTTATCTGAATAACGAGTAATGTTTTTAAAATCGGCAAAATTTTTATCATAGCTATCTAGAGCGGTACGATAATCCTTATCAGCTATATCAGCTAAAGAATTAACTAGCTTGCCATCAACGTCGTCGTTTCCGAATAAATCCCTGTAAACATTTATATTCTCCTGATTATTGGAATAAATAGAAAGTTGATTTCCATATAAAACATCCTCTACTCCAGTCATAACTGTTGGCAAATCCAAAAATGTATTAGAAATAGAATTAAAAACATCATCATAAGTTTTTTCTAAATCTTTCTGGTCGGATGCCAGAGTTTCCAATTGTTTCTGATAATCAATTGGTGCTTGAGCTGAATCTCTATCAAATTGAAGTTTTGCTTCAGATAATGAAGTTTCCGCATTGGAAATACTTTGTAATGCATCTGTGTTATCTATGGTTGCGATAGCCTGACCCGCCCTAACCTGTTGTCCCGCACTTACTCCAAGCCAAGTAATATCACCAGAAACTTCCGACTTTATATCAACCTGATTTAATGCGGCTACTTGACCCGTGCCGTCTACCGAAGAAATAATATTGCCTTTTTTAACCTCACCTAAAATATAAGTGGTTTGAGTAGGCGCAGAAGAAGACGAAAACCAATAATATCCACCGGTAAATAAAACCGCCAAGACAATAACGCTGATTACTTTATGAGACAAAATTAACAACTTAATTTTATTTAAAAAATTCATATTTGGATTTTAAAATTAAATAATTAAAAGGGTTGGCTGGGGGGCATAATTCTGATAAAGCCCGCTTCTATTTCTCCGTTATTATTTGGGGACCCTAAAACAACCGCAAATTCATCTTGCTGCACATTGGAAATGTTTATATTATCCCTAAATCTTCGGATAACCGTCTTGTCGTTTACCAAAACAGACTTCTCCACATTATCGACTCCTTCAATCATTATTCTTGGAGGAATAACTTTTAAAATCCTGCCGGAAACACCATGCGCATCCGTAAAACCCATTTCCATCATACCCATCTTATTTGGTAAACCCATCGTTCTCGGATCGCCCTGAGGTTTACCGAAAGCGCGGTAATAATTATCTCCCCACTGGTAGGAAAAACTTGCTTTTTTAAAACCAACAAGCATGCCTAATTGAAAAACGGCTAAAATCAAAATAGCTAAACCAATTATAATCAAAGCTATTTTTAATTTTCTTGACTTAAACAAATCTTTTTTTGACTCAATTAATTCTTTAAAATTCATAATTTTTTATATAAATTTATTTGTTAAAAATATGACCTTTTTATTTTTTATAATATTTTTAATGGATTCCAATAATGCAAAGATAGCGGCTAAGAAAGCCGTAAACCACAATAATGGAACCGATTCTGCCAAAAGCATAATAAAATCTTTCCAATATGTTATAACTATTCCGCCATCGGAAAAAATCAAAGAAATGTAATTATAAAAACCCGATCGGTAAAAATCGTCTAGGGCAAATTTAAAAGAAACTGCGGCAATAGCCAAAGATAATAAACCCGCGGCCTGAAATACAAAAAACTTTACTCTGGCAACTCTTTTTTTATGAAGCTCTATTTTAGCCAAAATCCTCCCGCTTAAATACTCCGGGGGATTAATTTCTTTTAAATTTTTAAATTCATATTCCGCCATATATATAAATACGTATATAAAAATTAATTGGATGCATCGAGCATCTTCTTGAGATAATTTAACGCCCGCTGATGCTGGCTTTTTACCGTATTGGCCGGCCTGCCAATCACCTCTCCTATTTCATCAAAAGTAAGCTGATTTTTATATCTCAAAACTATCACTTCTTTATAAATCGCCGGCAATTTAGAAATAAATCCCTCGATCATTCCGGAATTTTCGGCTTTTATAGCCAAGTCGTCGGGCCAAGGAGACTCATCTACAACAGAATCAAACAGCTTATTCTCCCCCTCTTCATCCTCAAAAGCGGAAAAATTAATATTTTTCTTTTTTCTAAGCCAATCTATTGCAGTATTCCTGGCTATGCTAAACAACCAGGCCTTAAAACTTGTTCCGGGCCTATATTTTTTAAGATTTTTCCATAATTTAATAAATACTTCCTGAGTAATATCTTCTGCATCTTTGGAATTACCGCAAATTCTATAAACAAAATTAAATACGGGTTTAATATAAAAATTAAGGATCTCAACAAAGCCGGCATCGTCACCCTCCGAAATTCTTTCTATGTTTTTTTGTATGTCGATCTGATCCATTTATAAAATAATTATAAGCTATTTACCAATTGGACAAAATTAGCTTATTATAAAAACATATGGAAAAATTTCCACCCCAAGAAAATAATAAGGAAAAAGAAGATTTTTTAATTCACTATCCTCTACCAAAAGAATTTGAGGATAAATTGAGTACGGCAATGGAATTAAAAAAAATAATAAGTTCACTTATTGAAAAAGATTCGCATGAAAATGATTTTAAAAATTTTAAAGAATTATCAGAATTTGCCAAAAAATTAAAAATAAAATATAGCGACGCCGGCGAATATTACTTATATCACCTTATGATTGGAAGTAGTTTAAACAAAGAAAGAATGCCTACAAAATTTGACTTTCAAGGAGAGGATTCTATAGAATTTTTTTTAAAATCAAAAAATATATAAAGACTCTTGAAAAATAACAAATAAAGACCTATAAACAATATAGGTCTTTATTAATTTGAGCTGATAAAGGGAGATAATTATGAAAAAGATATTGGTGTATTTGGCGGGAGGTATGAAAAGCAGCTGGCAGGATAAAGTAATGGAGGAACTCGACGATCTTGCCCGGGAACAAATAGTGGAATTTTTCGACCCGCGGAATAATCCGCCGGAACCGGAAAAATACCGTGCCGCAGACAAAGAAGCGTGGGAGAAAGCCGATATAATCTTCGCCTATGCGGAATCCTCTAATCCGGCGCTTTTCGCCATGTGCATAGAGCTTACCGGTGGATTCTATAAAGGAGCCTGGACTATATTCGTCGATGATCTGCAGCCGGAATCCATGCCGACCCCGGAAAAATCCGAAGAAGAAAGGAAACGTAAAAAGTACCTTAGTTTTGTGGAGACCGTTTCCCATAAAAAGGCCACCAGCCTTGCCGAGGGCATATCCATCCTTAGAGACGCAATCTACGAAAGAATACTTCATAACTATAAGCCCTAAATAACAAAGCCCTGTAATTTACAGGGCTTTTTACTTTAAAATTTCTTTTACACAATTTATTATGATAAAATTATTTTATATGAACCAAGAACAAAATAAAGAATTTATCTGGCATGCGCCCGAATTTAAATATCACCACAAAGAAGCTTCCTGGTATTGGATAAGCGGCCTTATTGCAGCCGCACTATTTATTGCTGCCCTTTATCAAGAAAATATATTATTGGCTATTTTTATAATTTTAGCGGAAATAACAACGATAATTTTGGGTAAAAGACTGCCTAAAACGATTGAATTTAAGATAAATAAGGACGGAATTCAGTGCGGAAAACTAGCCTTTTACGAATACGAAGGATTGACCGGATTTCATATTAAAAAAGATAATGAGGAAATAGGAGAGCTCATATTAAAAACCGATTCCAGAATAACCCCGGTAGTAAAAATAAATATTTTTATGAAAGATCAGGAATACATCCGTGATGTTTTGAAAAACTTTCTAGATGAAGTAGAATACGAAGAATCCTTCCTTGATACAATTTCGGATAAACTCGGCTTTTAACCAAAAGCAGAAATGCCCTCATCGTTCAACGGATAGGACGCAAGATTGCAGATCTTGCAATTGAGGCACGCCCCCACACCAATTTCAACAAAAAATTATAATATGCGCTCGTCGTTCAACGGATAGGACACGGGATTGCGGATCCCGTAATCGTGGTTCGATTCCACGCGAGCGCACCGCATTGGTGCGGGGGTGAAATTCCTCACGGGGGCACGCTCTTGAAAAAGGGTAAATAAACATATAAAATTCTATATTGAAAGCGGGTATCGTATAGCGGCTATTATGCGACCTTGCCAAGGTCGAGATACGGGTCCGACTCCCGTTACCCGCTCAGACAAAAAAACATCGCAGTTTAAACGCGGTGTTTTTTGTTATATAATTTAAGTAACAATTTATAATTAAAAATATGGACGAACAAATTCAAGCTATCCCATCAGCCAAAAATACGGCCTGGGAAAAAACAAAATTAATATCAAATTGGGTCTTAGGGGTTCTTTTTTCCGTCGCGGCTTTTTTTGAGTTATTGGAATTCTCATACGGAACAATCACTCTTTTCTTATGCGCAGCCCTTACCCTACCGCCTCTCTATGACCGATTAAAAAAGAAATTTAATTTTTCCTTGCCGCTTTGGCTTAAGATAATAATAATCTTAGGACTCGTATATCTTACTAATTATATTTTTATCATCGAGCCTTAAAAAAATAATTACTATAAAAACACCTCCGGAAAGGAGGTGTTTTTATTTCGAGCTTGTATTTATAATTTTCAAGCATTAATCTAATTAATAGCTTTTTAAAAAGGGGGTGTTATGAGTAAAAAGGTTTTTTATGTCACTAAAAATGGCATAAAGACAAAAAGTTTAATTCCCGGAAAATATGCGGGATGGAAGAAGGGAAAAATATTCGGACGTCTGGATTGTGCGTCCGGTAAAAAAATGAAAAAAGAAAACCGCGTATTTTTTCTTACGTGGCAAGATGCCATAAATTCCGGATACAGACCGTGTAAAAAATGCAAACCCGCACCAAATGATAAATATTAAAATCCCCCGATACCGGGGGATTTTTTTATATCTTTCTTATACCTATCCAGATTTTCTTACTATCAATTTCTGATATTATTTCTGCATTGAACTTATCTGATTTTTTAAGTTCAACCTCACTGGCGCCGACATCTTTCTTTAAAACGTCTTTATTGGCCTCAATAATCACTTCCAATTCTTTATCGGTTTCAATCATCAGATAAACCCTGTCTTTGGGTACAAAACCTCCCTCCTGCCTTAAATCCTGCACCATTCGCGCTAAATCCCTCATTAAGCCCTCTTCTTTCAATTCCTTGGTAATTATAGTATCCAGCTCTATTTCACCGCCTAATTGCAAATTTACGGAAACTTCTTTTACGTTCACTTCCTCCTTAATTAAATCCATAAATTCACCGTCTTTTATAGAAAGTTTTTTAGTGTTTATTTCCAATTTTGCTAATGGCTGCCTGACTTTAATTTTCTTTTCGGCTCTTAACGCCAAAGCCAAACTGGCAATGCGCCTAGCCTCCTCCATTTTTTCAATTATTTCGTTATTGGTAAATTCTTCATTAATTACCGGCCAGTCTTCAAGATGTACGGAAAGCTTAAGATTTTTTTCGTCCAAAGATTTATATAAAGCCTCGGCAAAAAATGGAGCAAATGGAGCAATGAGTTTGCTTATTTCCAAAAGACAATAATATAAAACAGCTGAGGCTCTTTCTAAATCATCTTTACTTTCCGCTTTCTGGAATCTGCGCCTAGATCTGCGGATATACCACCTGGATAAGTCGTCGGTAAAACTCTCAATTCCCTTACAAGCGTAATTTACATCGTATTTTTCCAAACTGATGGTAGTTTCGGAAACAACTTTATTTAATCTGGCTAAAATCCATCGGTCTATCAGATCAAAATTTGAAATATTTCCGGATAATTTTTTACCTAACAATCCATATGTTTCCAAAAATACAAAAGAGTTGAAAATTATTGCAATAAATCTGCGGTAAGCCTTGCCCAAATCCATTTCGTCGAATTTCTTGTATTCCGCAGGGGGATTGATGGTATAAAAATACCAGCGGACAATATCTGATCCATATTTATTTATCATATCCCACGGACTTACTACGTTACCCTTTGATTTAGACATTTTTTGTCCATTTTTATCCAAAACCAAACCCAAAGTAATGACATTCAAATAAGACGGGCCTAAACCCAAAGCCGTGGAAATAGCCAGAAGCGTATAAAACCATCCCCTAGTCTGATCAATGCCCTCGGAAATATAATCGGCCGGAAATTGAATATTTGTTTTTATTTTATTCAAATCCAACTGCTCGGATTTTTTGACTCCGGATTCAAACGGATAATGATATTGGGCATAAGGCATGCAGCCCGAATCAAACCAAACATCAGCCACCTCTTTCACCCTGCTCATCCTTCCTCTACATTTCCTGCATTTCAAATAAACGCTATCCACATAAGGTTTATGTAAATCCAATTCAAAGGTAATGGTATTGTATGGGTAGTTATTGAATTTTACTTTTCTGATTTCAGCGATATCAATATAAGGAGCTTTTAATGTTTCTTCATCGGATAATCCGTTCATTGAATTTTCCAATATCCAAAGAGGGTCGCCGTGTCCGGTAATCAAAATATTTTTATTACTATATTTGGCATTAATATCAATCATAAAATCCATCACGCGTTTTCGGACATCGGTCAGAGTTTCCCCGCCAGCCGGAGCCTTCACGAATCTTTCCATTTCATTTTCGAAAAACTTATGAAAATCGGATACCAAACGTCCGTTAAACATACCTACTTGAAGCTCGCCTAATCTTTTATCAATCACAATTTTTGCCCCGAATTTTTTGGCGGCAATTTTGGCGGTTTCTTTTGCGCGTGCATAAGGTGAAGAAATAATAAGATCAATTTTTTTCTTGCCTAATTGCTTGGCTAATTTGACCACAGACTCGGCAACCTGTTCTTTGCCCTTCTCAGTTAAATGAGAAGTGTTGTTTTTAGTTTCAACCCCGGAAGCAATAGTCCCAGCCTGTACATGATTAGCCTCGCCGTGCCTCAAAAGCCAGAAATTATTTTCCGAATATCTGAGTTTATTAAAATCCTCAAGCCCGCCAACAACTTCAGTATTTTCACATTTATCACACTGCCAAATCGGAAGCGGAGTTCCCCAATATCTGTCTCGAGAAATAGCCCAATCCTTAATTTCCCTGAGCCATTCACCGAATCTTCCTTCTTTAATATGCTCCGGTACCCAATTTATTTTCTGGTTATTTTCCAAAAGCTTATCTCTTAATTTTGACATCTCTATAAACCAGGAAAACTTGGCAAAATACAAAAGCGGATTAGAGCATCTCCAGCAATGTGGATATTCATGCTCCACCGTTCCCGAACTGTACAGAATATTTCTCTCGGCTAAATTGGCGATAATATCCTTGTCGGCCTGCTTTACAAATTTTCCGGCACCAGGAAGACCCTTAGCCACAATACCCCTCTCATCGATAGTAATTGGGGCTTTTTTTGCCAGATCTTTAACTTCTTTTTTGATTAAATTAAAATCATCTTCTCCAAAAGCCGGAGCGATATGGACCATGCCGGTTCCGTCTTCGGTAGAAACAAAATCAGCAGCTTTTACCGAGAAAAAACTCTTTTCTTTCTGGGCTATAGCAATTTTAAACAAAGGCTCATATTTCAAACCAACCAGTTTAAATCCGGAAATTTTTTCGACGGCTTCTATCTCGACACTTTCTTTTTCCGGAGGCGGATTATAGGCCCAGACAAATTCCTTTCCGACTTTATATTTTGTATATGTAAGCTTCGGGTTCACAGCCACAGCTACGTTAGACGGCAATGTCCATGGTGTAGTGGTCCAAACCAAAAGATATTCATTTTTCCTGCCTTTTATTTTAAATTTTATGAAAACCGATGGGTCGCTGACTTTTTTATAAGCTCCCGGCTGAGCCAATTCGTGACTGGAAAGCGGAGTCTGGCATCGCGGGCACCACGGCACAATTTTAAATGATCTGGTAAGTAATTTTCTGTTTGAAATCTGCTTCAACACCCACCACAAACTTTCAATATAAGAATTATGATATGTAACATAAGGATTTTTCAGATCCAGCCAAAAAGCCACTCTGTCCGTAAGTTTTTCCCATTCATCCTTATATTTCCAGACCGAAGCCTTGGCTTTTTCGTTGAATTCGGCAACGCCAAATTTTTCGATATCATGCTTTCCCTTGAAACCAAGCTCTTTTTCTACTTCAATTTCCACCGGCAATCCATGCGTATCCCAACCCGCTTTCCTACTAACAAAATAACCCTTCATTGTTTTATATCGGGGTATCACATCTTTAAAAGCGCGGCCCAAAACATGGTGAATGCCCGGCCTACCATTGGCGGTCGGCGGACCTTCAAAAAAATTATAGGCTTTAGCGCCCTCCCTTTGTTTTAAAGATTTTTCGAAAATCTGATTTTCTTTCCAAAATTTCAATACTTTTTCCTCAAGTTCCGGTAATTTAAATTCTTTTATTTTTCTTAACATATTCTTATATATTAATAAAAAAACCACCTTATGAAAAGGCGGGTTTTTTATATTTCTACATCCTCTCAGGAACTTTTATTCCTAGAATTTCTAAACCATTTTTCATAATCTGCATAAATGCCAAAGTTAAAGCTAATTTATACGGAGAAAATTCGTCTTTCTTGTTTACGATTTTTACTTTAGCGTAATAAGCATTGAATACCCTGCTAAGCTCTATTAAATATGTAGCAATGTAATGCGGAGCCAATTCCTTCCCGGATCTTTCAACTACTTCAGAAAATCGGCAAATCATGCTTTCCAATTCGGAAACTTCATTCGGCATTAATTTTAATGCCGGCTTCACCTTTTCTTCTTTGGCTTTTTCCAAAACAGATTTGGCACGCGTATAGGCATATTGCAAATACGGCCCGGAATCGCCTTCAAAGGAGATGGATTTTTCAAAATCAAAAATAATATCCCCTCCTATTGCCTGCCTCAAAATCGAGTATTTTACAGCACCAATAGAAACAACTTCTTTAATTTCTTTTTTTTCTTTTTCTGTTAATTTCTGGCCTGAGATTTTTTCTTCAACCAATTTTTCAACTTCAGCTATTAAAGATTCAGCCGTAATAATATTTCCTGCACGCGAAGACATTTTTCCGCTGGCAAAACGAAGCATGCCGTGTCCGATATGCCTGGAAATCTTGGCATACTCCGGAAAAATAAATTCCAACGCCTTAAAAACCACCCTGAAATAATCATTTTGTTCATTGGCGGTCACAATCAAAGATGACGTCAATCTTTTTTCCAAACCCATCTTCTTTTTAGCCAAACCCAGATCCTTTGTTTCGTAGGTCGGTAAACCCTGGGAATTTATAAATACACGCGTATGAAGGCCATATTTATCGCCCGGGAAAATCACTGCACCGCTACTCTCTTCAAAAACTTTTTCTCGTCCTAAGTTTACCGAAGGATTCAAAAATTCTCTGACAATTTTTTCGCCATCGGAAATAACCGAAGATTCCAAAATAATATGGTTAAATTTTGTGCCAAGTTTTTTATAAACCTCGTCAAAATGAGCCAAGCTCCACTTTTTTCCTTTTTCGTAAAAACGATTTATTTCTTTGTCAGACTTTTCGAAAACTTTTTTGTTTATTTCTTTTATTTCTCCGGCCGCAGCCTGATTATCTTCATATTTTTGGGAACCCAAAACATAGGACTTTCCCAGAAAAGCAATTTTTTCTTCCAATTTAGCACTGTCTTTAGGAAAATTTTCCTTATCCTGTAAAATCCCCCAGATTGTTTTTGCCACATGAAGGCCGACATCACCCTGATAGCAAACTCTTATAACTTTTGCCCCATTCCATTCAAAAACTCTGCAAAGCGATTCGCCAATAGCATTACTCATCAAGTGTCCTATATGAAACTCCTTGAAAGGATTAGGGTCGGTATAGTCCAACATAATTTTCTGTCCTTTCAGATTGCTGTTTTTACCGTATTTATCCTTATTTTTTAAGATAATTGGCAATTCACTCTGAAAAAATTCCGGTTTCATCCAAAAATTTATGAATCCCGGAGCTGCGGCTTCCACTTTTTCGATATATTCATTTTTAGAAAGTTTTTCCGCCAATTCTCCGGCTATTTCCAAAGGAGATTTTTTCTGTATTTTAGAAAGCTTAAAAGCAACATTTGAAGAATAATGCCCAAAACCAAACTTCTCCGAAGCCGATACTCCCATATCGATATCTTCCTTAATCACCTCTTTTAGTATTTTGACTATTCTTTCAGTCATAATTAAATATTATCAGAAATTTAGCCAAATATCATTATTTTAAATATTTATTGACATATTTTTATTAGAGGAATAGCATTTAAATTAGTTATTTCAATCTTTACGGAGGGTTTATGGAAATAAGGAAAAAGGTTAAATGCAGATGCGGGCGCAAACTGACCCGCGTTTTCTGCGCCGACAACGAAACCACCCAGGTTTACTTCGTCGGCAAGAAAAAAGGAGAGGTCATAAAGAAGTGCCCTGGATGCAAAAAATCACTTAAGGGGTTGATATGAAAGAAATAGAAAATATGACCCTGCTCCTGATGTTGGTGATAATCATGCTCTTCGTTGCTACGAGCGGTATGAAAATCGCCAAAAAGGTCACTTTATTGATGCTGGGTCTTATAGTAGCTCTCTGGCTCTGCGGATGCCAGATGATGCAAAAAAAGACCTTCGTCCATAAAGGGTACGTATGCTATACCAACGCAACCATCATGGAAGTTAAAAACTCCCGCGAACAGCTGAAGTTTATGGGGGCGGCGGTAAAGCCTGAAAAAAAGAAGATGTGCGACACAGTCCTGCGGACCGATCAGAACGAAATGATGACGGCTTCACGTGAAGGCTACGTGGAATGTTCCACCAACACGGTGAACGGACGCGTAACTGTCTACACCTTCAATAATCAGGTAATAGGCATAAATGACAGCCCTGATCCCTACCTCGAAGAAAACAACGCCAATAAATAGAGGGTGGCGCCTCAAAAAAAGTCCCGGAAGTTCGGGACTTTTTATTTAAAATAAGATATATTAAAAGTAAATTATATGCCAGGCAGTATAAATTCGGCCTTGCCTGGCGGCAATTTATAATTCATAGCCGAATTTCTACTGACCCGGTATGGCTCAACCAATTATAGAAAATAGAAAAGCCAGATTTGAATATGAAATTTTGGAAACCTTTGAAGCGGGCTTGGTTTTGACCGGCCAAGAGGTTAAATCCATAATTTCCGGAAAGGCCAATATCGGAGCCGCGTTTGTATTGGTCAGGCCAAGCGGAGCCGAGCTGGTAAATTTCCAAATTTTGCCCTACCAGCCCAAAAACCAAGGCGGTAATTTTAAAGAAGACAGACCAAGAAAATTATTGCTTCACAAAGACCAAATAGACTATTTAATAGGCAAATCCAAAGAAGGGGGCTTAGCCATCATTCCATTGACAATTTACAGAAAAAACAGCAAAATCAAGCTAGCTATCGGCTTAGCTAGGCATAAATCCAAACGCGACAAGCGTGAAACAATCAAAAAACGTGAAACGCAGAGAGAAATAAAACGCGTAGTCGGATAAATAAATGGGGGCGCTGGGCTTCGACGGTCATTGAAAAATTAGAATCGAACTGAAGCGTGGAACTTCGTTAAAATCCACAAACAGAAAAGTGCAAACTTTTCCTCAAAGTTAAGAATGCCAGCAATGGCATTTGCCTAACTTCCACGACATTTAATGTTGTGGCATCCAAGCGCTTGATGCTCGCTAGAGCTGTCTTGGGTGTTATATAAGCGAGATGCTTTCTTATTGCTCCCGCCAATAGGAATTAAGACTTGTCGGGATAGGTTAAAAAGTTTTCGCCAAACTTTCTACTTTTTAACCCAATTTAAGTTTGGCTACGTTCGTACCAGTTCTAATCCGTAAATGATTCGGATGCGGGTTCAACTCCCGCCGTCTCCACAAATTTAATAAAATAAATACCCAAAATTGGTTTATTTTTATTTAAATAAAGGCTTGGATATAAAATAAGCGGACACTCTAGACAAATCAATAAAAATCCATTAATATTTACTTCATTGGTTAGAATAAACGAAAAAATAAATGTTAGAGAAGTAAGAGTGATTGATGACACAGGCGCTAATTTAGGCGTTCTTGAAACATCTGAAGCTCTTAGGCTAGCCAAAGAAAAGGGTTTGGATTTGGTAGAAATTTCCCCCATGACCAATCCTCCGGTAGCAAAAATTATTAGTTTTGATAAATATCGCTATCAGGAAGAAAAGAAATTGAAAAAACAAAAAGCCCAACAAAAAACTCAGGAGATGAAACAAGTTCAGATAAGCGTAAGAGAAGCTGAACATGACCTGGGTGTAAAAGCTACAAGAGTTAATAAATTCTTGGATGAAGGGCATAGAGTAGAAATACTTTTGAACCTTCGCGGCAGAGAAAAAGCCCATCAAGATCTGGCTAAACAAAAATTGAGGGATTTTACCAAAATAGTAAATCCAGAACACAAAATACTTTCGGATATAAAATGGACGGGGCGAGGATTCAATATATTAATAGTAAAAAAATAAATTTATGAGAAAAAGTTTTGCAAAAAGAGTAAGAATAACAAAAACCGGCAAAATGATGAGGCGTAAAATGGCTCAGGACCATTTTAGAGCCAACAAATCAGGGAAGCAAATACAAAGAAAAAGAGGAGCTTTGAGTACAAAGAAGGTTGATATCAAAGCCTTTCATGAATTAAAACATAAAGGAGTATTAAAATAATTTTATGCCAAGAACAAAAGGAGGCGTATTGACCGCCAAAAAAAGAAAAAAAGTTTTAGCTTATACTAAAGGATTTAGATGGGACAGAAAAACCAAGAAGAGAGCCGCTATGGAAGCTTTGCTCCATGCCTGGACTCATGCATATAGAGGTAGAAAACAAAAAAAGCGTGATTATAGAACCCTCTGGAACGTCAAAATAAATGCCGCCGCCAGAGAATCCGGAGTTAAATATAGTGTTCTTATTAATAAACTTAAGAAAGCTGATATCAAACTCGACAGAAAAATTTTAGCCGATCTCGCCAGGAATAATCCTCAGGTTTTCGCTAAAGTGGTTGCTAAAATAAAATAAATTATACAAAAAACCTCCGCCATTAAACGGAGGTTTTTGTTATTATTAATGTATGGATAAAAAAATAACAAAAGATCTGTTTATTATAGCCTTCAGCATCGTTGTTGCAATAATTTTGGTTAAATCCAATGCAATAACAACATTAATCAATTCAACAAAAGAATACGAGATTTTGGCCGGATTTATTTCTGGAATTTTTTATACTTCAATATTTACCGTAGTCCCCGCATCAGCAACTATTATAGAGATAGCCCAAAAATTCGATCCTTTTTTTCTAGCATTTATCGGTGGCTTCGGCGCCCTTCTCGGAGATTATATAATTTTTAAATATATACGTGATAATATTTCTGGATATATTGCTGCAATAGCCAAAAAAATAAGACGCGAATCTGTTTTGGAATCAAAACTATTCAGCTGGTCTTTTTCTTTAATTGGCGCAGTAATAGTTGCTAGTCCACTCCCCGATGAAATCGGATTGGCCCTGATGGGAATAACAAAAATGAGGACTATTTATTTCGTCCCCATTTCATATATTTTAAACTTTATCGGAATTTTAGTTCTGGCCCTTATAGGTAAAGTTGTCTAAACTGATTTTCTGCCCTGATAATTATTTCTGGTGTTTATCAGGGGTTTTCTATAATTATTTCTGGCATTCGCCTTTCTTACAAGATAATCATTAGCTTTTTTAAGTATAAATTTACTATTGTGGTGTTTTAATAACTTAACCGCGTCTTTATAAAGGAACCAGCCATAACCTTCATGTTCACTGGATAACTTTATATCAGCTTGGTTAGTTTGGGCTAAATAAAAAACAACAATCTTAAAAATCTTATTACCTTCGCGCTGATAAATATATCTATCGGATTCTTTAAAATCTCTCTCCATCCTTAGATTGCCAGGCAAAATTCCGGCCTCTTCGCCAGTCTCTCTTAAAGCCGCCTCGAAACTTCTCTCGTCTTGTTCTAGTTTTCCTTTTGGAAAATTCCAATATCCCCTGCCGTGATAAAGCAATAAATATTTTGTTTCCACTTTCCCATCACGATCTTTTATTCTTTTATAAATAACGATTCCGGCTGATATTTCCCTCATAAAAATAAAAATGTCTTAGTAATATTATTTTAACATTTTTAACATTTTTTCGAATGGCCAGGCATTTATAATATCTTTCTTTTGACACCATCCCCTGCGGGCCTGAGCAATTCCATATTCCAAATAATCAAAATGGCTTGCCAGATGACCATCGGAATCAATAGACATTTTTACTCCGGCATCAATGCATTTTCTTATATATTCATCTTTCAAATCCAGCCTGTTCGGAAAAGAATTTATTTCTAAAATAGTTCCGGTTTTTTTAGCCGTCTCAATAATTTTATTTATATCCAATTTATAAGGTTCCCTCTGATTTATAATCCTACCGGTTGGATGAAAAATAATATCCACATTTTTATTATTCATAGCTTTTATCATTCTTTCCGTTTGCTCTTCCTCGGAAAGATTAAAAGAAGAATGAATTGAAGCACCAACAACATCGAGTTGGAATAAAATATTATCGGGCAAATCTAAAGATCCATCTTTCAATATATCGCATTCTGTGCCTTTTAAGACTTTAAAATCTAATCCCTCTTTTTCCATTTTTTTATTTACTAAATCTATTTCTTTCCATTGCTGCTTTATTTTTTTTTCGTCTAAACCATGAGCAATTGTAAGATGTTTTGTGTGGTCGGTAACCACAATATACTTTAAGCCCCTTTTAAATGCCGCCCTAGCCATCTCCTCTACCGAATTGACGCCGTCGGACCAATTAGTTTGAACTTGTAAATCACCTTTTAGATCACTATATCCAATAAGTTTAGGTAATTTATTTTTTTGTGAAGCTTCAATTTCACCCCCCATCTCTCTGAGCTCTGGTTCGATATAATGCATTCCTAATTTTTCATATAAATCATTTTCTGTTTTTCCAGCAATCTGCTTATCACCCTCAAATAAACCATATTCATTAAGCTTCCAGCCTTTTTTTATAGCCAGCTCTCTTAAAGCAATGCCGTGGTCTTTCGAACCGGTAAAATAATTAAGCGCAGCACCATAGGATTCTTTCGGAACCACGCGTATATCGGCATCTAAACCATTTTTAAGCCTAACTGAAGATTTTGTTTTCCCGTAAACTAATACGCTTTCGGTTTCCGGCATGCTAGTAAAAAAATCCATAATAGGTTTAGAATTTTTAGAAATAACCAAAATATCTATATCTCCTATAGTTTCTTTTCTTCGGCGTACAGAGCCGGCCACATCCACTCTCTCCACATCTTTTATTTTTTCAAATTTTTCTTTAATAATCCTGATTTCCGGCATAACAAAACCGAGTACCATCCTACCTCCTGATTTTTTAAAAAATTCTATACTTTTCAAAATTTTTTCTTGGCTTTTTTCTCCGAATCCCTCTAATTTACTGATTTTATTGTTCTTTAAACAATCTTCAAGATCTTTAAGATTTTTAATCTTAAGCGCCTCATAAAGATGCCTGATTGTTTTAGGACCCAGACCTTCAATATTTAAAAATTCTTCAATTTTTATTGGCCACTTCTTTTTCAAATACTCCAAATATTTAACCTTACCGCTTTTCAAAAACTCTTCTATTTTTTCGGCTATTGAAATACCCACACCGGGAATATCTTCCAATGCTTTAATGCCTCCTTTTTGATAAATAATATCTAAATCTTCCTGAAAATCATTAATTACTTCGGACGCTTTTGTATAGGCATGCGGTTTAAAAAGAACACCGTCCATTTCCAAGTAAAATGAAATTTCGCTGAGAATTCTTGCTATTTGTTTATTTAATCCTTTCAAAGCAATATATTTAACCCGTTAAAGGAGGTTTGTGATCGCGGATTTCCGCAACCGGAGAAGTTTGAGGGGGTAAAACCATTTTTGGAAAAGTTATTACAATAAAAGCCGAAACCAGGGAAAGGCATCCGCCTAAAATAAATATAGCGTTAAAACCAAAAGCTTGGGCGATCATACCACCTAATAATCCGGCAATACCCGAAGATATACCTATAGCCGTACTATCAAGGGAGTAATCAAACGATCTGCGCTTGTCATCCAGATGATGCGAAAATATTCCTGACCAAGATGGGGTATATAAACCAAAAGCGATTGCTTGAATAGTTTGAAAAAAATACAATTGCGGTATTGTGCGTACCACTATATAGCCAAAAGCGGAAATACCAGCCAAAATTAAAGCGGCGACTAAAGCGTAAAAATCATCTTTTTCTCCATCTGTTTTATCCAAAAAATTAGCTATGGGCAACTGAATCAACGATCTAATAAGCCAATAAAGTGCGGTTGTTATTCCAACCGTCGCTAAAGTAGCTCCTTGAATTTTATTAATTATAAAAACAGAAAAAATAGGAGAAATAAAGCCCCATCCCGCCATGAGCATCATATCGGAAAATACAAGTGTTTTTATAATTTGGCCAACTTTCAAATTTACATCGATTTTTATTTTCATAATATAAATTTTATCAAATTTAATGGTTAATTTACACCTCTTTCAAAAATAATTTCCTCTCCCTTCAAAATTACGGATAATTTATCTCCTTTTTGTATTTCATTTTTAAGAATCTTCTCCGCCAGCACACTTCTTATTTTATCCGAAATTACTCCCCTTAAAGGCCTTGCACCAAAAACCGGATCATAACCCCAGACCGCCAATTTTTTAACAGCTTCTTCACTAAATTCCATCTCTATTCCATGAGAATCCATTAGATCCTTGGCTAAATCCTTAAGAGATAATTTTGCTATGGAAACAATATTTTCCTGAGATAAATTTTTAAAAACAATTATTCCGGAAAAACGGTTTATAAGCTCGGGTTTAAAATAATCTGTAAGTTTTTTCTTGAGATCATCTCCGATCTGGGATATCGATCTGCCGCTTTCAATACTTTCTTTAATAAAAGTCGAGTGGGCATTTGATGTGGCGATTATTATGGTATTGGTAAAATCTGCAACTCGCCCAAAATTGTCGGATAACCGGCCATCATCAAATACCTGCAAAAATATATTCAAAATATCCGGATGTGCTTTTTCGAATTCATCCAAAAGTACTATGCTATAAGGTTTCTTCATTACGGCATCAGTAAGATTACCGCTCATCGATCCGTCAGGTGATCCAATAAATTTGAAAATGCTCTGTTTGTCTTGATATTCAGACATATCAAAACGAATCATTGCGTCTTTTGATCCGAATTGTATGGAAGCCAACAATTTAGAAAGCTCTGTTTTACCCACGCCCGTAGGTCCAACAAAAAGAAATGTAGCTATAGGACCGCCTTTCCTGGAAAGACCGCTCCTATATTCACGCAAAGCTCTAGAAACAGCCTTTACCGCTTCTTCTTGATCAATAAATTTTTCATGTATAATATTTTCTAAATTCAAAAGCTTTAAAGCTTCAGAATCGCCAGCCTGCCTTAACGGTATAGAAATCTTGCGTTGAGCCACGTCTATAACATCATCCCCATTCAAAACCTTATCCCCCCTTTCTTTGGCATTAGAAATTGATTCTTTCAGTAATTCTGCGGAACTGGTAAGAATTGATTTTTCTTTAAAATATTTTGATGACAACAATACTGTTTGTTTTATAGCATTAAAATTTATTGTTATTTTAAATTGCTTCTCTAAAATTAAAGCTTCATAAACTAAAAGCTTCATAGCTTCGGCTGAAGAAATATCGGGAACATCAATTTTTTCAAAAGCCTCAACAAACTGCCCCTGGCTTTCCGACATTTGCCTGAATTCTCTTGGAAATGTCGTGGCAACCACAGAAAAAACACTCGAATTGAATGACGGCAAGAATATATCAGCCGCATTCAAACCAATCTTATCTGACATTTTTAATAAATTGTGAATTTCTGGAATAAATAAAATTACATTCCCCGCGGCAACAATTTCGTTCACTATTTTATTTACCCTTATTTGAATTTCGCTTTGTTGCGCGCCCGTCAATAAATCTGTAATTCGCAATTTTACCACCCTCTTATCAAAAAGCTGCGGCGGAACCTGATCTTTTGTTATTTTATAAGCCAAATGCTTAACAATGGTATCTTTACCAACGCCGGGGTCGCCAACCAAAAGAGCGTTTGGTCTGCCAGCTCTGGAAATAACATCTATTAATCTGTCATATTCCTGTTCATGACCAACCAAAAAACCGATAGATTCAGTATCAGCGTAATCAGTCAAATCATCGCTAAATTGATCGAGAAACGGAGTCGGTCTGGCAGTCCACGCCCTGTTCATAACACGATGCCTTACTTTATATGGCCTAGAAAAAGAAATAAATTGGTCTAACGAACTTGGTAACGCCCTGAGAAAACTTAAGGAATTATAATAATTACTGAAAATCATCGAATTTTCTAAATCTCCCGGATCTATGTTAAAAAATTCAAGAACCCTTAAAACCCCATGACTATCGCAATAACTCAATGTTGCAAAAATATCTTTCGGAGTAATATATCTATTTCCGGAAGCCGCAGCCTGCCTTAAAGCCAATGTCAATATTTTTTCTATTTCTTTCCTTAAAGCCTCACGATGCGCCTCTCCGGATCCGTAATCCTTTTTTTGTTCCAATGAAACAGCCAATGACTCCTCTATTTTATTAACAAAATCTTCGGTTTTTATATCCATCCTGCTTAATCCCGATTTTATATCTCCTCTTTCCACTAGTTTCTTCATCAGATAAAGATAAAAATTTCCGCCTAAAAGCAAAGACCTATCAAATGCGTATTCGATAACGGAAAAAGCGGCGGGAGCCGTATATTTTGAAAGATTTACTTTGCCCGAAAGTTCACCACGCAAAGAACGGTCGGCTCCGCCTAAATGCCTTATAAAATCAACTAAAAACAATACAAGTAAAATTCCTAGCCAAAAAAACCACTTGATAGTAGAAGTTAGCGATAAGAAACAAATAGCCAGCAAAACAGCGAAGCTGAAATAAAAAACCAATCGGACAAAAAATCTTCCTATATGAGACATTCTGAGTCTTGGATCTTCAAAATATAATTCTAATTTTTTATCCGGCATTAGTTTGGAAAATTAATAATTATTTTATAAATACAAAATAATGGTATGGCCATCCAAATCAAAAAAATAAATCCACAAAACAACAAAAATACTAGATAAAAAAAAGATGCAATTGTTATCCTTATAGACCTAAGAAAAAATCCCAGAACATATCCCAAAAAACTGTAATCCTGATAAAGGGGTTGAAAAATATTTTGTAAATTTATCCTCAAAGCCAGCTTGTAATCCATTTTTTCCAAGCGACTCACCACCCAATTAAAAAACTTGCGAAAACCACGGATATACCAATGATAACCAAAATAATAAACCCAGAAAAAAAATCTGTTTAAAATATAAATAACCGAAACACCGAGGTAATCCATATAAAGTAATTATAACAGAAATTTAAAGCTTTTTTGAGCGTTTTTTTGGTCCGGCAAACAAAGACTTTTCCTCTTCCGAAAAAATATTTATTAACCCAAATTGACCGTCAAATCCAGGATTTATACTCAATCTCCCATCCCTTACTCTTTTTATGCCCTCGGCTATTTCCGCCCTAGAATTTAAAGCTATTTCTTTAACATCGGCATTTAATAAAACATCGAATTCTGAATTAAAAGCCCTGATTAATTTCCAATATTCTTTTTTAACTTTATTTGAAGATCTTCCGACATTTAAAGCCTCTCCAATTATTGAATCGAGAGTCACTAAACTTTTATAGGGAACTCTTTTTTTATCGACAAATCCCTCCAGCCTGTCAGCAAGTTTTTCTATGCGGCTTAATACACCAATGGTCATTTTTTTTCCACATTTTGGACAAATTTCTTTAAGTTTTAAAGTTTCTTTAGGTTTACACGAAAATCCACAAGCTAAATGGCCGTCTAAATAATATTTTCCTTCTTCGGGAAAGAACTCAACTGTATATAAAAATCCTGATTTATTCCCCTTTCGGCTCGGCGCGCTGTTTTTTATGGCCTCCATCATTGCTTTATAAGAAAATTCGCAATTAAAAACATTAGCCTCCCTACCTATTCTTTCCAAGCTATGGGAATCAGAATTGGAAACCAAAGCAATATTATCAAGCTTGGAAAGCCTCCAATTCATCGCCGGATCACTGGAAAGACCGGTTTCAATAGCAAAAATTTTATCGGCATACTTTCCAAAACATTCCTCTAAAGAATCAAAGCCGCTCATTGATCCGAACACAGAAAACCACGGAGTCCATGCGTGAGCCGGGATAATTACACAATCCTCATTTATTCCAAAAATTATCCCAGCCAGATCCTCACAATCTAAACCCAATATAGGTCTGCCATCGGAAGCTAGGTTGCCTATTTCCGAAAGTTTTATATTTATTTTTTCAGCGCTTTCAATATCCGGAGAAAAAATAATATTATGAACTCTCTTGGTTTTTCCATTTTTTGAATAAATACTGGAAATCTCGGTGGAAAGTATAAATCTCGTATCAGCCAATTCGCCTTTTATATTTTTTATTTTAAATTCACTTTTCAATTTAAAAAAACCAGGCTCTGCCGGCTCGAGCTTATTTTTTAACTCGCTAAAATAATACGGGTGCGTAAAATCCCCGGTACCCATTAATTTGATTCCTTTATCGCTAGCCCAAGCATCCAATTCTTCTAAATTCATTTTAGGCGAAACAGCACGCGAATATTTGGAATGAATGTGTAAATCCGCTATAAATTGCATAGATGGATTATAACAAAAAACTCCGGCTATGAAAGCCGGAGTTTGTTTTACTTATAAATTTTTATAAATATCGTAGCCAAAATAATAAAGACGATTATTGCGGCTAAAATTGCCCTTAAAGATCCTATTCGTGGAGCAAGAAAATAAATTGTCAGCATATACGGCATCCAAGCGACTATTGTTCCCAATAATACAAAAAGGGCATGACTAGAAACTTCTTTTGGGCCGGAAATTTCTCCGATAAACAAATAAGAAAGCCAGGTAAATACAGGAGTTAGGGCGGCTAGACGTGAAAGCAGCGGAAAACCGCTTGACTCAAAATAAACTATCGAAGTCGTTATTAACCCGCCAACCACAAAAGTAAAAAAATATTGAAGCATAATTAAAATTCTACAACCGCAACAGCTATATCAGCCGGTTCGTCGGAATAACTTATTGTGATTTTTGATTTTTTGTGGGAATTTTTTATTTTTTTAGCCATGCTTACCGCTAATTCATTTTCCGTAGTAAGTCCGACTAAATCATTACCAACTTTTTTCAAACTAATCAATCTGTGCATAGGGTCCTTCGCAAAAGCTGATTCGGCTACATTTCCAATTAAATTAACAATTTCTTCTGCGGCTTCCTTAGGAATATTTTTTATAACCAACTTACCTTCATATTGTTTATTTTTAATCATCGCATCCGCCGGGCAAAGCATAAATTTAACCGGCGCATCTTCACCGCCTTTAAAATTTACCTCGCTATGATGCCAAGCCTTACCGAAATACGCCGCCTTACATTTAGGGCACAAAATCAACCCCTTCTTGCCGCTACCAAACTCCTCCATTTCATGTTCCGGCTTTGTCGGCCTATTTTTATATTGTGATTTAAATTTTTTAGCCATATTTTTATAAATTAATAGTTTATTTAATTATCGCATAAACCAACGCAATTAAAAATATCCCTAATAAAAACGGCAGAGTGGCCTTAGTAAAATCACTGTTAAAAAAATCGTTAGTTGGCCTTATTTTATTTGCCCGCAACCAAATAAAAATCAATAAAATTATTTCTAAAGGAATAAATACCGATCCCGTAAAAGAAACTGCTTCCGTAAAATTTCTCATTCCCAATAAATATAAAATGGGCGGAATGGAAACTACAAAAAAACCAGCCAATGACGGCGAAAAAGAAAAATCATATTCCAAAATATGCCTCGTATTTAAACCTACTAAAACATAAGAACTCACCAAAGATAAAAAACCCAAAACACCCAAAAAAATTATAAGCCATTGGGGCGATTGCCCGATTAAACCGGTTACGGAATCAGCTGAAACAGTTTTGGATAAAGCTATAATTCCCAAGACAAAAGCTCCATAGCCAAGTGCCGGCAAAAATCCGCCCAATAACAAAGATCTTTTTAAAAATTTAAGAGGAGAACTAGATTCTTTAAAATATGCCACCACCTCCGGGATCGTCATAACTCCGGATAAAGCAAAAAGCACCGGGCCAATAACACCCAAAGAATTTAAATTAAATTTAAAATCTGAAAATGCAGAAAAATTTAATTTTCCGGCACCGAAACAAAAAACTACAAAAATTATCAAAATAATTCCGCTTACAATAAAAAATTCAGATAGGGCCACATTCTTGTTGTTCATCAGCACTAAAATAGAACTTAGTATCCAGAAAAACAACAAATGAGAAAGATGGCTACCTCCAAAAATAAGACCAATAAAACTTGGCGCTAAAATAAGATAAACCGTCAAAACCAAAAGTAATTGAACTAAACCAATAACAACAGCTGCCCAAAAACCTGTTTTTCCTAAATATATTTTCGAATAACCCACGAATCTATGTTCCCCCTCTGTTCTCAAAACGATGTCCGCATAAATAAAATAAACCAGTGCATATACCAAAGAAAAAATAAACAGAGATGTAATTCCGGCCAATAATCCGTAGTTTTTAAAAACAAAAGGCAGGGAAAATATCCCCGCCCCAATTATGGTTCCGGCCAGCATACTGGCCGGTAAAAAAATATTTTTATACACGGTAAACCTTAAAACCTTCTTTGACTGGCTTCTTTGTTTTTACACCAACTTCTTGACCCTTTTTGGCTTTAGAAATTTTTTCATGTTCAAACTGCATAGATTTTAAAGACTGAGAAAAATCACCGTGAGGACCCTCAAAACAAACCTCTTCACCAACTGCCATAGCTTGATTAAATTTAATGACTGCTACACAAATTTTATCGTAAAAATGTTTAACTTCGCCTACCGGCTTTCTTTTGGATGTTGGTTTTTTAACTATTTTTTTAACTTTTTTCTTTATAATTTTCTTGGCTTTTCTCGCGGCCTTCTTTTTCGAATTTTTTTTAACTTTTTTCTTTTTCATATTAGCGATTATTTATCCCCTTTTAATACCGTTAGACTTTTTATCTTTATCAATTTCCGCAATTATTTTATCAACTAAATCCTTTATATCTCTTGAATAAACCACTCTTCCCGGACCACGATGCATCTTCTCTACAATTCCTCTTAACTCATCTGCGGTTCCTCCTGTTCCCTCCAACACACCCATAGGTTTCTGATCTTCAAAACCAATTGTAAATTCGTTTAATGTTCCCATTCTGCCACAAATAGTAATAACAGCATCCGAAGAACGTATTAAAAGCAAGTTTCTTCCGGAATACTCAAAGCCCGTATACATAATCATATCGTGGAAATCGGTCGGTAAATGATATGTTTTTATATGAGCAGTTTCCGAAGCGGCCGGAGAAATACCAAAAACTATACCGCCTTCTTCTTTGGCTCCTTTCGCGGCCCAATAAGGGATACCGACGGTGGCTCCCGTTACAAGGACCATTCCTCGCCTGGCAATTTCCCTGCCAAGCTCCTCAGCCTTCTCGGCGGCATCAACAGTACAATGACCGGTATCAGCCGCACCCGAAATACAAATTTTATACTTTAAATGTTGTCTTCTGCTTAATTTTATAGCCATATAATTATTATAATAAATTTTTAAAATTAAAGTTCATAAGTTTTTCCAAGTTCTGGAATTTCAGCGTGAACAGCAAGTTCATCAGTAATTTTTTGTACCAAGACCGGAGCACCCTCTTCATCTCCTTGAACTACAAAAACTTTTTTCAGATTGAGTCTCATTGGATCTATCCAGGCCAAAAGCTGTTTTTGATCGGCATGAGCCGAATAACTTTCAATGGCCACTACTTTACATTTTATAGGAATTTCTTCTCCATGAATTTTTACCATTGGCTCACCCTCCAAAATTCGCCTTCCTAGTGATCCTTTGGTCTGGTATCCAACAAATAAAATGATACTTTTGGGATCGGATAAATACCTCATTTCGTGATGAAGGATTCTTCCGCCTTGGGACATTCCAGAACCAGCAATTATAACTTTAGGAGCAGGAACAGAATTTATATTTTTTGATTCTTCCGTTGTAAGAGTCTTGGTTAAACAACAAAAATCAAAAAGCAGGTAATGCTCCTTCATCTCTTTTACTGTTTCGGCGTTAAAATAATCTTTATATTTTTTATAAATATCGGTTACCTCTATAGCCAGCGGGCTATCTAAATACACCGGAACTTTTGGAATTCTTTCCTCTCCAAAAAGATCATGCATTTCATAAAGTATTTTTTGAGTTCGCTCCATGGCAAAAGCCGGAATCATTAAAACACCTTTTTGTCGCGCTACATCTTCAATTAAATCTTCGATAACCCCCTCCCTTGCAGGTTCATGAATTCTGGCGCCGTATGCGGATTCAATAACGCAATAATCAGCAACATCAAGATAATCCGTGCCTTTAATTATAGGCGGTGGATTATTGCCTAAATCACCGGTAAAAGCAATTTTTTTGCCATCGGCTTCAAGCACTATAATACTAGAGCCCAAAATATGTCCGGCGTTATAAAAAGTTATTTTTATATTTCCTATATTGAAATCTCTGTAATACTCAACTCCTTCCCAACGCAACATCAATTTTAAAACATCGTCGGCCAGATACAACGGCTCTCTTTTATGTTTTTCGGCTTCTTTGTGCAAAATAGTTTCTGAATCAAGCAAGAGAAGTTCGGCAAAATCTTTTGTCGGCGGAGTAGAATACACCTTTCCCTCAAAACCATTTCTCAATAAATAAGGTAATCTGCCGGTATGATCTATATGTGCATGAGTTACCAAAACCGCGGAAATTTCTTTAGGGTTATAAGGAAATGGATCCCAGTTTGACTCATCGGCAAAAGCGCCGCTTTGCTTTAATCCACAATCAATTAAAATTTTTGTATCTCCGCTCTCTACCAAATAATTCGCACCCGTAACTTCTTTTACTGCGCCGCAAAAAGTTAGTTTCATAAATTATATTTCTATTTTAATTTCATTTAAAATTTCTTTTATTATTTCCCTTTCACTCCAGGGGATTTTTTTGCCTTTCGCAAGTCTCATATATGGCTCCGATCCCTTTCCGGTTACAATCACCATATCTCCCTTTTTTGCGGAAACAATAGCCTCCCTAATAGCATCTTTTCTGTCTATAATTTTTTTAAATTTCTTATTATAAGAAGATTTTTTTATGCCGTCGGCAATCTGTTCGATAATCATTTCGGGATCATCGTCAAAAGGATCCTCGTTGGTTAATAAAATATCATCACAATATTTCGAAGCTATCTCTCCCATAACCGGCCTCTTCCATGAATCACGCCCTCCGCCGGCGCAACCCAAAACACAAATCATCCTTCCCCCTCTTTTTTTGGAAGAAATATTCTTTTTTACCGCCTGATAAACTTTTTCCAAAGAATCCGGCGTGTGAGCATAATCAATCACGATAGAAAAAGGGTCTTTTTGAATAAATTCCAAACGGCCGGGCACTCCATCAAAATTCTCAATTACGTTTTTAATTATATCCCAGTCAATATTTTGACTTCGGCAAAAAGAAACAGCCGCAGCGATATTTTCTAAATTAAAATCACCTAGAAGTTTTATCCTCCACTTCATTCTGCTTAAATCATCTTTGTTATAAAAAATAGTTTTTCCCGTACCGGCTACTGCATCTGCGAACATCTGATTATCCTTGGCTCCACTATTTATAAAAAACAATTTATGTTTTTTATTTGAATGGATTCCGATATTTTTAAAAAAACTTATTTTACTGCCACGATAATTTTCAAAAGATCCATGAGATTCAATATGTTCCGGCTGAAGATTGGTTAATAACCCCGCATCAAAATTTATGAAACGGTCTCTGTACTGAACCACTCCTTGAGAAGTAACTTCTATAAAAGCGTACTGACAATCTTTGTCTACGGCTTCACGCAAAAATTTCTGTATAAAAAGCCTTCCGGGCATAGTCATGCCGGTCCGATTCTCTTTCTCTTCAACCCCAATTTTGAATCTTACAGAAGAAACTATAGCCGTTCTTTTTCCGGCGGCTTCCATAATGGCATTAATAAGCTCGGTTACCGTGGATTTTCCTTTGGTACCGGTAACACCAAGAACAAAAATATCTTTAGAGGGATTTCTAAAGATAATGCTTCCGAGCCAAGCAAGACCAAAATGATACATTTTTTTTAATTTTTTAAACATTTTTCAAAATTTTCAGAGCAGCTTTTATTCTGTCCTCTATATTTTTAATTTTCGAATCAACCTTTGAAATAGCCTGTTTGGCCTGAGCTTTGGTATATCCAAGATTTTGCAAAACATCCATTATATCGGAATCCGATTCCATTATTCCGGCAATTTCACCGGAATCAATCTGGCCAAACTTTCCTTTAAGCTCTACAACTACTCTTTCTGCGGTCTTTTTTCCGATTCCCGAAGCCTTAGTCAGCAAATCTACTCTGCCCTCGTTAATTGCCGCCATCAACCTCTCTGCTGTATCAATATTTAATATATTTAAAGCTGTTTTTGGACCAACACCGTTAACGCTAAGTAATTTTTCAAAAAATTCTAATTCAGGTTTGCTGAAAAATCCATAAATATCCCAAGCATCTTCTTTAATGTGCAGATGTGTAAAAATATTGATTATATTTCCGGCTTCGGGTAGGGATTTTAAAGTTGTAGCTGACACAAAAATCTGTAAACCAAATCCGCTGGTTTCCAGAATAAAATAATTTTCTTTTTTCTGAATTAATTTTCCGGTTAAATAATAAAGCATAGAAAAATACTATTTATTTAATTATAGTTTAATTCCTTCAAAATAAAAAATTAATATTGACAATCAATATTATTAATTACAGTATTTATTTAGTAGAAGTTCTTTAATAATCAATGAGGAGATATTATGAGATTCATAAAAATAATGACGTCTCGGGGAATCCCCTTGTATGCCTGCTATCTGCCCCATGCCAAAAGCGTCACAACGAGCGTGGTGGTGAAAGTTGGCATGTGTAATGAGCTCTGGCCCCAGGAAGCCGGGCTTGCTCACGCCATGGAACATATGGTTTTCCGCGGTACCGAAGATTTTGCCGATAGCCAGAAAATATCGGCATATATCGAAAATACCGGCGGATGGCTGAATGCCTATACATCAAGAAACTATACCTACTTCCAAAACCAGCTTCCGTATATGCATCTCGAAAAAGGAATTCATTCCCTTAGCCAGCTGGTCAGAAAACCGCTGCTCCGGCCCAAAGATATAAAGGCCGAAATGCAGGCGGTTATACAGGAGATTAAGCAACGCAATGACGATCCCAGCGAAGTGCTTTTCGACGAATTCGTCAATGAATCTTTCAGGGGCCACCCCCTCGGAAGAGACATATTGGGAACGGAAAAATCGGTGCTCGGCTTTAAAAATGCCGATTTCAAAAATTGGCAAAATAAATATTACCGGCCGGAAAACTTCATGTTTTTCATTGTCGGCAATTTTAAGCTCAGCGAAGCAAAAAAACTCTTCGAGAAATATTTTCCGGAAAATGCTTCAGGAAGAGTTCTTGCAAGGCCCGACGCTGTCATAGTTCCAGTAAAAAAAGTAAGGCAAATTTGCCGAGATACGGAGCAAGCTCATTTAGCGATAGGGACAATCGTCCCTAAAGCCGAGGATCTCGACTCGATGCCGCTGCTTGTTTTTCAACAGATGATAGGCGGGGGTATGTCATCACCTCTTTTTCAGGAAGTAAGAGAAAAAAGAGGATTGGCATATTCCGTACATGCCTGCCACTGGCTGTATGCTCAATTAGGCCTCTTCTTTATCTATGTCGGAACTGATCCGAAAAAGACAGAAGAAGCCGCAAGAGTAAGCCTTCAGGTAATTAAAAAATATAAAAACTCATCTAAGCTAATGAAATTGGCTAAAGAAATGTTGATCGGGGAACTAAATTTAGCCATGGATAATCCAAAGAAAGTGCTTGGTGCGGCAATCGAAGAGCTCAGCCTTTTCGGCAAGATATACTCCTTAAAAGAAAGGGTCGAAAGAATAAAGGCCGTGACAATCGGGCAGATATCAAAGGCGGTAGAAAAATATCTGCTGAACGAAAACCGGCGCGTTACCCTCATACTTGGCCCCAAAACCAAGTAAAACCAATAATCCCCATTCCGGCTAAACGGAATGGGGATTTTTTTATTATTAGTTGACTGAAAGTCACTTTTACTATATTCTATTAACTATAATTTTATGATTACTAAATCAGCCCAAAAAGCTTATAGGCAGAATTTAAAGAGAAAGGCTCATAACGCCAAACAAAAAATAGCGCTCAAGAAGCTTATTAAGGAATACAAGAAATTGGTTTCCTCCAAAGAATTGGCTAAAGCCAAAGAAAAGCTCTCCGCCGTATATAAAGCCTTAGATAAAGCGGCCAAAACAAATCTTATCAAGAAAAATACAGCTTCAAGATTGAAATCCCGCCTTACAAAATCAGCAAATAAAAAATAACCCACAAGGGTTATTTTTTTAGTTAAGCATCATATCTAGTAAGGCCTCCTCGTAATCCAGCTTTCCTGTTTTTATGGCAACATCATAATCGGCCATATCTATTTTTTGCTCCCTGCTTAAATATGGAGATGCTGCAGATATATTGAAAATCATCGCCGGATCAACCCCGCGCCTAAAAAGATCTTCCAAAAATCTTAATTTCTCGCCAACACTATAACTAGTCCTTATTTTATTGAGCTGGCTGAATATGTCGATATCGGGCAATAAATCCATATGTTTCTCCAGAATCTTAACGTCAATTTTCTTTTCGTTAAGAAGGGCCAGTTTATCAAGTTCGGAAATCAAATTCCAAATATTTTGCCCGCATGAAGCTAGAAGGAGCTCCCTGCTTTTTATATCCAATTCAATTCCTCTTTTTTTTATTTCCAAATCCAAGAATTTATTTAGCTCCACACCCTCCAAATTATCAAAACTATGCGTAATAGCCGGTTTTTTCAGCAAAAAAGAAAAATCTTTTGTTGGTTTTTTGTCGCTGTTTAAAATTAAGGTAATATCTTTATTTTCAAGATTATTTTTTATTAACACAGTAAATTCTTTCAGTTCCGATTTAGATAAATCCATAAAATTAAACACAATTCCCAGTTTGGAAGCTTCAAAGAGAGACATAGATTTACAAAAATTTTTAAAACCTTCCCAATCCTCATTTTTATCCAAATAAAAAACCTGCGAAGCCCCGGAAAATTTGCTTTTATACCTTTCTATATATTCGTTTATTTTTTCACGGCGCCTGTAAGAATCCGGGCCATATAAATAAATAATCATCTTTTAAAAATTTATAATTTTTGGCAAACCGGGCAAAAATGAGCCGATCGGCCGCCAATTTTTTTTCTGACAATTATACCGCCATCATTTCTAAGGCATTTTTCTCCCTCGCGCTGATAAGCCAGCATAACCCTGCCATAATCACCTTTTTTTCCGGCAGTGTCCCTGAAGTCACTAATAGAACTACCTCTTAATTTTATGGCTTTATTCAAAATTATCCTAATCGCCTTAAAAAGCTCCTTAAGCTCCGCTTCGGAAATTTTATTGGCCGGCTTAAAAGGATTTATCCTCGCCAGCCATAAAATATCGTCGGAATAAATATTTCCTATTCCGGCAATAACTTTAGGATTCATAAGAACTTGTTTTGTTTTTCCGGTTTTTGAAGAAATTATTTCCCTAAAATCATTAAATTTAAAATTTTTATCCAGCGGTTCCGGACCGAGCTCTTTAAGCTCCGGCAAATTTTCCAAATCCTGTTTTTTACCCAAAATAATTTTTGCAAATTTACGTACATCAGAAAGACCAAGCATCTTACCGCCACTCAGATAAAAAATAACGTGGATGAATCTATTGTAAGGATCTTTTGATATATCATCCGAGCCCATTGCCACTGCCCTACCGCTAACTATTTTCCAGTTTCCAACCAACAAATGCCCGGTCATTTTCTGATGAATCAGCATCATATAACCACAAGACAAATCCAAAAGAAGGTTTTTAGCGCGGCGACGAGCTTTCAGAATTTTTTTACCTTTTATAAATTTCTCAAAATACTTTAGCTCCGGTTTTTTTACTAATTTTAAAACACCGTTTTTATTTTCTAAGAAATTCAAATGCTTCGGCCAATCCAGCCATACTTTCAATACCCTTTTTCCTAAAATTTTTTTATTCAAATCATCCGCGATGGTTTGAACTTCCGGTAATTCCGGCATATAAATTTATATTTAATTTACTCTCCGTAAACTATCTCTTTCTGAGGAACTAAAGCAGGGTCAGTGGGTAGGGTGAAGTAAAAAGTAGTACCTCTATTAACCTCGGATTCAACACCTATATCTCCTCCATGCCTTCTAATAATATTTCTAGTTATATAAAGACCTAAACCAGAGCCGGTTGTTTCTTTAGTTAAAGCGCTGCTAGATCTGAAAAACTTACCGAATAATTTCTTAAGATCTTCCGGGGGGATACCGACGCCCGTATCTTTTACGCCTACCTGAACATAGGGCCTGTCTTTAACTCTTCTCACCGAAACAGTCACCTGTCCATTAGCGGTATTATATTTAATAGCATTATCCAAAAGATTGGAAACAGCCATGCCCAATTTTGTGGGGTCGCCATATATTTCAACGCTTTTTTCCTCTCCGGGATCAAAATAGACATTTACATTATATTGTTTGGCGATAGCCTCCGCCTGAGAAAGCAAAGAAGAGAAGAATTTTATAAGATCGAAATTTTGAAAATTATACCCGAATCTTCCCTCTTCAATTTTTGAAACATTAAGTAAATCTTCAACAACCTTCAATAAATTTGCTGAAGCGGCAGCACCCATCCTAACCACATCCTGCTGACTATCGCTAAGACTCTCTCCTTTTAAAGTTTCAAAAACCCAACCTACGGCAGCGAGAGGGGTCCTAAGCTGATGCGCGGCAACTGTAATAAAATCGCTTTTTGATTTAATGAGCTCAACCTCCCTGGTCCTATCTCTTACAACCTTGAGAAAGCCGAAAACTTTTCCGTTTTCATCCAATAATCTGCTGGTGGTAACTCTCAATTCCAATCTTGGATCATCAAAAGAAATATCAATAACCTGAGGATAAATACCTTGCTCGGAACGCCTTACAACCGTCGGCGCCAAAGAAGGATAAATAACTTGAGCTAAAATTTTATATTCACGCTCTTTTATGTTTTCTATAGTAACTATATGTCCAATAGCATTATTTTGGCTGATTCCAAAAATTTCTTCTGCGGCTTTATTGAAAATCAAAACCTTAAAATCAACGTCGTAAACAACTAATCCATCTCCAATACTAGAAATAATATTATTCAATCTAGATCTTTCAATACCGACATTTAAATTTAGTTTGGCCGCTCTCAAATTATTGAAAAAAACTAAAAAACCAATACAAAGCAAGACAATAAAAATAACCAAACGCCACAATAAAATCTGCACGAACAAAAAATCGATGAACAGAATAACTAATAAAAGCAAAATAAATATCCAGAGCATTCTCATCTCCGGCATTTTTAAATATTCCTTAAAATTTTTGAAAAAATCGTTCATTTTATTTAATCTCTCCCCAAGTTTTACCCGTTTCTACCGATACTTTAAGCGGAACCGAGAGTTTAAAAGCGGATTCCATTATTTCCGAAATGTCCGCCCTTACTTTTTTTATTATATCACTTTTAACTTCAAATAATAATTCGTCATGAATAGTAAGGAGCATCCGAACTTGGTCGTTATTCCAGCCTCTTTTTACTAAATAATCATAAACTTTTACCATCGAAATTTTTAAAATATCGGCAGCCAGGCTCTGTACGGGCATATTTATAGCTTCACGTTCAGACTGAGAAGCCAAAAATTGGGAGCTTGAAATAATATTCAGAAGCCATCGCCTTCGGCCGTTCAAATTAGAAACAAAACAGTTTTTCCTGGCCTCCTCTTTAACTTTTTCCTGCCATTTTTTGATTTCCTTAAAATCATCAAAATATTCTGCTATAAATTTCTTGGCTTCGGCAGCCGGCAATCCGCTGGCTTTGGCAAAAGCCACAAAACCCATACCATAAACAACTCCAAAATTAAGAGTTTTGGCGAAACTTCTCATTTCCGGAGTCACCTTATCAAGCGGTACGTTATTTACCTGGGCAGCCGTCATTTTATGAATATCCAAATCTCTCTTAAAAGCATCTATCATTTTTGGGTCTCCGGACAATGATGCCAAAACCCTAAGTTCAATTTGAGAATAATCGAAAGAAATAAATTCGTATCCTTTTTCCGCCTCAAAACAACCCCTGAATTTATCCGAAAGTTCGGTTCCGCCGGGAATGTTCTGCATGTTAGGATTTTCGGAACTCAAACGGCCGGTCACCGTCCCCGTCTGCAAATAATTAGTATGAATTCTTCCGTCTTTAGCCACCAATTCCTGAAAAGGCTTTATATAAGTAGATTGAAGTTTAAAAATTTCACGGTATTCCAAAATTAGTCCAATGATTTCATGTTCGTTTTTAAGCGCCTCTAAAGTTTCTATGTTTGTTGAAATTGCGCCCGTAGAAGTTTTCTTCAAACCTTTAATACTGATATTGAGCTTATTAAACAATATATCCGAAAGCTGTTTTGGAGAGTTGATATTAAAAATTTCCCCGGCCTCCTTATATATTTTTTGTACCAGCTCACTTATTTTTTTACTGATTTGTTTATCCAAGTCCGCTAACTTCTTTTTGTTTAGTCCTATACCGTTTATTTCCATATCGGCCAAAACTTTGAGAAGCGGCATTTCAAGATCGTAAAAAACATGCTTCATTTCAAACTCCGCCAATTTATCTTCCGCATACTTTTTCAACTCTTCTAAAACTTCTTCGGAAAAACCTTGTCCTGAACTCGTCGAAGGATCAAATTCTTTATGTAAATATTTAGGTACCAAATATTCACCCGTATATTCTTTTTCGTCGGGATTTATAAGCCAAAAAGCTATTCCTAAATCAAAAATTTCTGCCGGAATAGGCTTATTTTTTTTCTTCAATTCCTTTATTTTTTCCTTCAAATTAAAACCAATCATGTTAAACCCGCTCTACCATACTCTTAAAACCAAGCTCTTCAAAATATTTTTTAATAACTTCTTTATTTAGCCCATTAAACTTTAAATCTTCTAGGGAAATTTCCAGCGGGGCATCTCTTTTTATAGCGGCCAGCTTTTTGGACATAAACGCCATCTCTTTATTGGCTGCTAACTTTTCCTTCAAGGCTTTTTTGGAAATCAATTCAATGTCTTCGTAAATTTTTTCAACCGTGGCATATTCCTTTATCAAATCCGTAGCGCCCTTCGGACCAATTCCTTTCACTCCGGGAATATTATCGGAAGCATCGCCAACCAATGCCTTGTAATCCACCAATTGTCGCGGCGAAAATCCGTAATCCTGCAAAAACACCGGCTCATTATATACCACCGTTTTACTGACTCCTGTTTTCAAAAGCTCGACAACGACCTTATCGCCGTCAACCAGTTGCAAATTATCCTTATCGCCTGAAAAAATAACCACTTTTATATCCGGCTCGGCTTTAAATTTCTCGGCCAAAATACCGACAATATCATCGGCTTCCAATCCTGCTTTTTCCACTACTTTTACTCCAAATTTTTCAAAAGTATTATGCGCTTCACCTAACTGCGGCACCAACAAATTGTCGGTTGGCGGCCTGTGCGCTTTATATTCTTTAAAAATTTCATCGCGGAAAGTCGGTTCAGGTCTGTCGAAAGCGGCAGCAATATAGTCAGGATTGTGCTCCCTTAAAATTTTCAAAAGAATGCTTGAAAGACCATAAACAGCATTGATCGGCTCGCCTTTTAAAGAAGTTAGTGGTGGCAAAGCATGGAAAGATCTGTGAATCAGAGAATTCGCGTCAATTAAAAGAAGTTTTTTCATTATATTATTTTATATTAATTATACGCTCTTTTTCTTTTTTTGAATGACTCAAAAAAACCTTAATCGTGTCTTTCGGCAAATATTTTAAAATCTTTTCCGGCCATTCAATCAAAACAATATTTTCCGGATTTTTTATTATTTTTTTGAAATCCAAATCAATTATTTCTTTAGGTTTCTGGATTCTATATAAATCAAAATGAAAAATATTTTTGAATTTTAAATCTTTAATCTTTAATTTTAAATCACTTATCGGGTATCTCCTGAAAATCACAAATGTCGGGCTGGGCACGTGAGTTTTTATCCCTAAAGATTTTATGAACCCTCCGGTAAAAGCAGTTTTTCCCGAACCTAAGTCGCCAACTAAAGCCAAAACCTTTGCATTTTTTCCGGTGGCTTGTGAAACTATCTTTTTTGCCAGTTTCGCGGCAAATTTCTGAGTTTGTATTTTTGATTTACTTACCATAACCATTATTTAGAGTATAAACTATTTAGCTTTTTTAGCGTCATCGGACCCAATATTTTCGTAGCAACGGAAAGGTTAATTGGTTTTAGAATATCGCTGCTATATTTTTCCTGAAACTGGCCAATGGCCAATTTTGTACACTTCAAAAAATTACCTGTTATCGGACAATCCTTTAAAGAATAACTTTCTGGAGGATAAACCCCTTGCCCTACCAAAGCCAGCTGTAAAGACAAAACATTTTTATTGTTTTTTATTCCATAAATCAAACCACTATTCCATTTATTAGGTAAAAGAGTTGATTCGGCATAAATTTTTGATGAATCAAAATATTTTTTGACTCCAATGTAAGTCCTATACGCCAATTCGTTAAAAAATAATTTTCTTATAGAACTATTTAAAGCATAACTATCATAAATATACCCATATTCGATAAGTAACGATGGACTAAACAAAGTATTTTTGGGTCCAATAGCTATAAGCTGCTGGTCTTCCACTATTCCTTTATTTTCTAAAGGAAGATCGCTGACAGCCAAAACTTTTTCAAGGTTGGGAAAAATAGATTTGGCTAGTTCATTGCTGAAAAAATAATTATTCAGCTGTTTTTCGGGAATATAAATACTGAATCCAGAATAATCTCCAGCCACATTCTTTTTCCTGCCGGCCACATCATTAAAATGCACATGAATTATCAAATCCATATTATTTTCGTTGGCCCAGGCATTAATTCCAAATAAACGCGTCGCCACTTCTTTTTTGGCGGTATTGTGTTCCACGCCGTCAACCCATTGAAAATCAGGAAAAAGATTGCTGAACCAATCGTTCGACAAAGAAACATATTTTTCTATCGCATCTTTTTTGTCCGTAAAATAATTTTTAAATACCGGTAAATAGCCGCTTGAATCACGGGTAATATACGCATCAAAATTCGGATCATTTTTGAAATAATCAAAAAGATTTGTGGCTAGCTGCAAATTAAAAGTCTCTTCTTTTATGGTTTTGAATTCGGCGCCGGGATATTCTTTGTCATGCCCCGGAACTATCAAAATTCTTATTTTGTCATTAAAATATTTACCCTTAAAAGCATCTATATCCTGATTTGTAATTTCAAGACCAGCCGCATTAGCGGTAAAACCAATAAATAAAGAAATAAATATTAAAATTTTTCCAAAAAAATTCATATTTTTGATGTCTTCAAAAAAGATTAAAAACTAAAATAATTTTCTGTCTAATTTCTTCTCTAATTGAAGAATAACATAAACCGCAATTAACCCTAAAATCAGGCTCAAAAATACATCCAAAGCCAATATTCCGCCAAAAGGCTGCCTATATCCAGAGTTTATTATCTGCCCATTTTGAAATTCTGATTTTATTTCTATTGTTTTTTGGTTTACCACTAGCTTCCCCTCTTCGGCTGTGCCGACATAGCTTAATTTATCAATTAAAACTCCATTTTGATCAAATAAAGAAATATCCTCGCCGTTATTGTTTAAAGAAATTTTCGTGGTTGAAGAAAAAAGCGATAATTCTTCTTTTGGCTTAACAATTCCGCTCAAAGAAAAAGACTTTCCCGAAGCATCGGTTATTTTCCAGCCGGCCAAATTAACCGATTTGTCGGAATCGTTAAAAATTTTTATATATTCGCCGTCTTTATCCGGCCCGACGGGATTAGGCAAAAATTCTTTAATCAACATTTTCCAAAGTTTGGATTATTTTTCTTTTTTCCAGCCCGGCAATTTTGGTTTTTTCCACATAACTTTTCATTTTATTGATCGTAAAATCATAAGTTGCGCAATCTACTGGATATGGCGTCGCATCTTTTCCTCCATGAGCAAAGCTATATCTGGCCGGATCTTCATATGACGGCTTAGCGCCATAAATCACTTCACCAACCAAAGCCAAAGCACGCATAGTTTTTGGACCGACACCCTGCAAAGACAATAGTTTTTCGTAATTTTCCGGCTTTTCATCGCAAACTTTATATAAAATTTTTTCCAAATATTTACTCTTGCTGAAATCCTCATTGATAACCGGATGTGTATCAAATTCCTTATTTTCTAAATTCAATAAAATGAGCTGATTTGGCCCGATTCCCCATTTTGCCATCTGGCTTAAGTTAGAACTATGTTTTCTGAGCAGCTGAATATCCTTCATTAAAGTTTTATATCCTACTCCAACCATCTCCGTGCTTAGTTCCCTGGTTTTTTCGCTGTCCTTTGCCACCAAGTTTAAAACCGTGTCGCTATTTACTCCACCCACCTGCGAAATGCCCGAATGCGGCTCACAAACCAAGTCGTTTATATTTTCCGAATACCAGTGATACCTGCGCGCAGTCTGATTTCCTGTATTCATTCCTTGCTGGACCACCGCCCACGCCCCCTCACTGCCTTTTTTATCCGAAGGTCTGCTGAAAAAGAAAGAATGGTGATAAATAGAATAGCCGTCCTGCACCAAAGAGCTGTCCACCTTTGCGCTCATTTTAGAGTTATATATTAATGCATTGGTTTTTTCTTCACCTATTCCCAATCTATATCCCCAATTCGTAATTTCGTCCGGAACTTTCAGGGAAGTTTTTCCTTTTCCACCGCAAATAAAAATTCCCAGCTCTTTTTCCCGGCCACGGATAGCTTCTTTAAGCGCTGCGGTTAAAATAGTGGTGAGTCCCGAAGCGTTCCAATCAAAAGCCAACACAGTTCCCAAAGACTGGAACCACACAGGATCCGCAATTCTTTTTATAAATTCATCCGGGCCCTCCTCGGCCACAATCACAGCCACCATTTCCCTGCCCAAAGCCACCATTCTATCGAATAGCCACTTAGGGCATTTTCCGTAATCAAGTGTGAATGTAGCAATACCTCGTTGCATGCCTAAATTTTACCACCAACAAATAAAAATACGAGTTTTGAGCTCGTATTTTTAATAAGCTATTTTAATTTAAGAAACTATTTTATTTCAGAAAGACATCTATTTTTAAAATTCAATAAATAATCTTTACCGACAATATTGTCATTTGGTAATTTAATATTTTCACACAACAATTTATCTCCTTTGTTTACCGCTATTTTATAAATACAATCAAATTTTTTTTCGAATGACCCGACATATTGCAAACATGGTTCAACATCATTTTTTGCAATAGCTATATTAGCAACGCAGGTATCTCTAGCCACTGTACTACCCTCTGTAGCTATAATACACAAAGACAAATCTTTTGTGTTGTTTGCGATCCTTAAAACACAATCATTCTGCACATAAGAATCTTTAATTTGCCTACATGTATCAATATTATTGGTTACCACACCAAGATTAAAAAAACATTGATTCATTTGAGGAGTGGCCTGAAACGAAAAACATGTTTTAATATCAAAGTCTTTGTTTATATCACTAATAATTCTACTATTACTTTGGTAAATAAAATAAGGAATAGAAACAATAATTGAAAAAACAATTAAAACAATACACTTTGTTACAATCCTATAGTTTTTATCTAACAAAAAAACCAATAAAACTCCGAGAATTGCATATTCAAGAGGATATAAAGATAACAATAAAGCACCACTAAAACTCGCTTGTTGTTGGTAAAGATAAAGTTGATTAAAACTAAATATAAAATTAGCTGGTGCTAAAAGAGGGCTCGCTCCCCAAAAAATTAATAAAAGAACCGCATCGCTTAAAATACCAAATAAACCACCAAAAAGAGCACCTTTCAATAATTTTTTAATTCTATTATTAGAAGCAAGTTCTTCGTTCATAATTTTTAATTTTTAAAACAACTCCTCTCCCTTAGGATTCTTAATACCCAAATGTTTGTAAGCTTCCGGGGTGGCTACACGGCCAGCCGGAGTACGGACCAAAAGACCAACACTCATAAGATATGGCTCGTAAACATCTTCAATAATTCCGCTGTCGTCGTTTAATGCAGCAGAAAGGGTCTGAATGCCCACCGGGCCGCCCTTAAACTTTTCAATAATAGTCATAAGTAATTGTCTATCCGTGGGCTCAAGACCTAAGTTGTCCACCTCCAACATTTCCAAAGTTTGTTTGGCAATTTCTTCATTTACGGTTGTGGCGTCGTTTACATCAGCAAAATCACGGACACGGCGGAGAAGCCTGTTGGCAGTTCTAGGAGTAAATCTGGAAGCCCTGGCAATCACATTTAAAGCCTCTGGAGCAATTTCCAAATTCAAAAGCTTGGCGGACCTGTTTACAATCGCTTCAATATCGGGAATTTCGTAATAATCAAGTTTGAAGGTGGCGCCAAAACGGGAACGAAGCGGACCAGAAAGTAAATTCGCTCTGGTAGTGGCGGCAATCAAAGTAAATGGTGGGAGGTCTATGGCCAAAGTCCTGGCACCCGCGCCTTTTCCAACTATCAAATGCAATTTTCTGTTTTCCAAAGCAGGATACAAAACTTCTTCAATGGCTCGGTTCAGCCTGTGCGCCTCATCAATAAACAAAACATCTCCTTTTTCCAAGTTGCTTAAAATTGCGGCTAGGTCTCCCATCTTTTCCAACGCCGGACCAGAAGTAATTTTTAAGTTCGCTCCCATTTCCCGGGCAATCAAATATGCCAAAGTGGTTTTTCCAAGACCTGCCTGTCCGTACAAAAGAAGGTGATCGCTCACTTCTCCTCTTTTTTTGGCGGCATCCAAAATAGTCTTCAAATTCTTTTTGATTTTGTGCTGGCCAACATAGTCATTCCAGCTGGACGGCCTCAAAGCCAAATCAATCACTTCATCTTCTTTTTTATTTACAGTCTTTTTGATATCCATAAACTCTATAGTTATATTTTAACAGGTAATAGATTATTTTAAACCTTCTTTGTTTTTATCCAGTTCCTGCTTATAACTCGCCAATTTTTCTTTATTTATTTTTGTTCTTTCAAAATCTACCGGTGTTATTTTTCTTATAGTTTTAGATTCAAAGTCGATATCGAAAACCATATCTTTCAACTTCCACCCTCTTTCAACCCCGGCTTTTTCAAATTTATTCTTTAATTCTTCCATCTTCATTTCGGCTTCTTTCAGAATATTTTCCTTATCTTCCTTGTTTAAACCCATCTGGTCCAAAAAATCTTTTTCATACCAATTAATACCGGGAACTTTTTCCATCACAAATAAATAGTTACCATTATTTTCCGCTTTAGCGATAAGCCTTGGTGATGGCAGCCCTACTTCATTTAAAGCCTTAATAATTTCATATTCATAAAAAGGGTTTTTTGATTCTCCGATTTTGCCTTTTTTTACATTCACTTTTTTACCAATCGTCATCAATATCTCCTCTTTATTTATCCAAGCCGGAAAGTTTTTAACAGCCGTAGGGTCCTCACGCACCATTCCCGCTTCGTCTTTTTTAATTTCTCCGGCTTTTATATTTTTACCCCACAACTCAAAATAACCCAATGGATCTTTTTTAAAATCTTCCGGAATAAAATCTTCAAAACCTCTCTCAATTTCAATTTTATTTCTTGGTTCAGATTCTTTTTTAATAAAAAATCTTTCAAACATATACCATAATTAAACCATCTTTATTTTTTTAAAGCAAAAATTACTAATAAAAACAAAAAAACCGCGGAAAGCGGCCGATGGTGTAATATTTTTATTCCTAATACGTTGTATTTCTTGCTGTTTCTGAGGTACTTGACAAAACCAGATATTCGTGCTATATTATTTATATAAAGTTCGTTAAAAGAGTGTAACAGTCTGTGGGCGGGAATTAATTTTATACGGAAGATTTGGCTCCGGCGAGGTCTCTCCTATATGTAATTCTAACCTTCATATTTTTTCAAAATATAAAGCCCTACAAACTCTTGCCGCTACCACGGCAATTTGCCCACAGACTATTGCACTTTTTCCTGAAGCTACGCTCTACCAAGCGTAGTTTTTTGTTATTAGCCTTTAAAGTACAACTTACATCAACTCCTCTATCGGACCCGTAATCTTTTCTACTTCGTCAAAAGTGGTCAGTCCGGAAATCACTTTCAGAACTCCGTCTTCCTGCATAGTCACCATTCCTTCTTTCCTGGCAAAATCCTCTATCTTCAGCTCCCCGCCTCCGGATATCAGGATACTCTCAACTTCTTTGCTCACTTTCAATAATTCATATATACCCACCCTGCCTTTATATCCTGTTCCCCCGCATTTATCACATCCGACGGCCTTATATATATTCAACTCCCTAAATGCTACTTTGTCTACCCTGGAAGGAATTTTTTCAATATACCCTTCAATTTTTTTCTTCATTTCCGGATCTGGTTCAACCTTCTGTTTACAGGCGGTACAAAGACGTTTTATAAGTCTCTGGGCGATTATCAGGTTCATGGCCGGGCCGATGCTGGTAGTTTTTACACCCAAATCTTCCAATCTCGGAATCGCTCCCGAAGCTCTATTGGCATGCACGGTGGAAAATACCAAATGGCCAGTCAACGAAGCCTGGATAGCTATTTCTGCCGTTTCTTTATCCCTGATTTCACCGATAAGAATAATATCCGGATCCTGCCTCATGATGGAGCGGAGTCCGTTTACGAAAGTATAATCGGCACTCGGATCAACTTGCGTCTGCTCAATTCCTTCCAAATGATATTCGATAGGATCTTCAACTGTAATAATCTTACTTTCGGGCGAAGCCACGTGTTTCAAAAAAGCATAAAGCGTAGTGGTTTTACCGGAACCCGTAGGACCGGTGTTTAAAATCATTCCGTTTGGCCTCTTAAGTTCTATTTCGATAATTTTAAGATCATCTGCACGGAAGCCAAGCTGAGACAGGGACAAGCTGATAGCATCCGGATCTAAAACCCTCATCACAATAACTTCACCGAATTCCGACGGAGCTATAGCCACACGGAGCTCAATATCTTTTCCGCCTAAACCGATTGTAATTCTGCCATCCTGCGCCCTGTCGCCAACATTTATTTTTAAATTAGCCAAAAGTTTTATTCTGGAAACTAAATGATTGTAAATATCCAAACTTAAATCCGGCATAACATCACGCAAATCTCCGTCTATGCGATAGCGAAGTTTCACATTTTTTTCTTCGGGCTCGAAATGAATATCAGAAACTCTGTTGGCCAAAGCGCCAGCCAAAACAATTTCCAGAATTTGCCCGGTCGGATTATTTCTATAATCAAAAGCGGCGATTTCATTTTTAACGGCATCAAGTTTAACTAATTTTTCTTTCAAAGCCGAAATTCTTTCTTGATCGATATCCACCCTGCCGGTAAGCGGCGCGGTTGATTTGGTCAAATATTTATAAAAATCCCAGGCTTTAGCCAAACTGGCTAAAGAAACAATAAAAACTCTAGGGGTTAATCCCTTAGCGGTAATTTTTTCCAATTCGGTTTTTGCTTTTTCCTCGGAAGAATCGAAAGCCACAAAAACAACGTCCTTACTTTTCATTTCTATCGTCGCCACTCTGGCTTCTTTCGCCAAATTTTCCGGAATCAAAGACAGCGCTTCGGTTTCCACCGGTAAAAGTGATAAATTCAAATACTGAAATCCAAGTTTTTCAGCCCTTCTCTGCGCATCTCGCTCTTCGGCTTCCCTGTTTAATTTCGCTAAAGTATCTTCGGCTTTAGGCATACTAATATCCTAGATTAAAAAGATGCCTTATTCAATGTTAAAAACTGAATAACTTTCTTGTTCTATACTTTTCTTACAGTGTAGAGTTGTTTTTTTAAAATTGACATTTTACTTATTTTATCGTATTATATATAAAGCTCTATAAAATCTTAAGGAGGAATTATGCTACGCATAATGCTTACGGTACTGATCAATCTGTTTTTGGGAGCCATTCTGAGCATGCTTGTAATAAGAATGCCGGAAAAAGCGACTGCTTTAATAAGCAGCGTGCTGGTTGTCGCCACTCTGATGTCCGGATTAATAATGCATTCGGACAAAAAAAAGGAAATAAAAAAAGCGAAGAAGGCGCTAAAAGAAGGAGAGGTGCACCACCTTCTTTGCGGCTGCACAGCTCTGGAAGCTGGGGCCAACGGAAC
>JAJYMK010000002.1 GCA_021786945.1 bacterium
GAGCCGGCCAGAGAATTTATAAATCTATCTACTTTTACAAAAGTTTCCGGAAATACGGTTGATCTGCGTCAACAACAAGACAAAAAATAAAATATGCAATTTCAGGTTCCACAATTTATAGAGACCGAGGATAAAATCATCGGCCCATTAACAATAAAGCAATTCATGTATATTGCCATTGGTTTTGGAATTTCATTTGCGTCTTATTTTTTTCTCAGCCTCTGGCTTTTTATAATTGTTGCAATGATCATAAATACAATTACCCTTTCTTTGGCCTTTGCCAAGGTAAACGGGATGCCTCTCCCGACAATAGCCGCTTCGGCAATCGGTTTCTTCTGGAAACCAAAATTTTATCTTTGGAAAAAAGCACAAATGACTCCAGCTAAAACAGAAAAAAGAGTTGGAATAAAAACCGAAGAAAAGAAAAATTCTTTGGGCGATATTTGGCAAAAACTTCTCACATCCAAAACGCCGATTCCTACAAGAGAAAAAACCAACCGCCCGGCAATTTTCAACCAATTCCAATCACATCAGGAAGAATATGAGGTATTCAGAAAAATAACCGGCGAAAAAGAAGTAGCCAGAAGAGTAGACTATAAATAATTGTTATAATTACATTATGGCCAATATACAGCAAAATCAACCATCTTTAGCCACTCAGCAATTTGTAAATATAGAATCAATTAAAGATGGGGTAATAAAACTAAAAAGCGGGGCCTACAGGAAAATTCTGATAGTTTCCGGTATAAATTTTGATCTTAAATCGGCCGAGGAACAAGAAATGATCACTTTTGCGTTTCAGGGCTTTCTCAATTCCCTTGATTTCACGCTTCAATTTTTTATTCATTCAAGAAAACTTAACATAGAAAATTATCTTAAAAAAGTAGAGGATAGAGAAACCCAAGAAACCAATGAATTGCTAAAAAACCAAATTTTCGAATACAAGGAATTTATTAAATCATTTGTAGCTCAGAATGCTATTATGTCAAAAAATTTCTTTGTAATTGTGCCGTTTGATCCTATAAGAATCTCTGAAACCGGCGGAAAACTTAAAAATAAGCTTTTGGGCGCACTCGGCTTCGGACAGGCCGAAACAACAACCCAGCAACAAACAGAACGGGAATATCTGGAACAATTAGACCAGAGAGTTAATGAGGTAATTGACGGCTTAAATCAAATGGGTCTCAGAACCGTTCCTCTAAACGACGATGAGCTTTCGGAATTATTTTTTAATTTATACAATCCAAGTACAATAGAAAAGAAAGCATAAATATGGAAAACGAAAACAAAAACATAATAGACGTAATCGCTCCGGCAGCAGTAGAGATAAATTCAAACTTCCTGAAGCTTGGAGACAAGCTCGCAAAAACTCTTTTTATCTTTTCCTATCCCCGCTATCTTTCCACTGGCTGGTTTTCGGCAATCATAAATATGCCGGACCTTATTGATATTTCTATATTGGTACATCCGGTTGAAACTAATTTAGCCTTAAGAAAGCTTAGAAAAAAAGCGGCTCAAGTTGAGTCACAAATTTATGAAAAACAAGAAAAAGGCATGGTGCGCGATCCTATGTTGGAAACCGCCTTTCAAGACATAGAAAGTTTAAGGGATTCTTTACAGCAAGCCAGGGAACAGCTTTTTAATGTAAGTGTTTATATAACTATTTATGCCGAAAAAATAGAAGAACTCAATAAACTTGAAGGTAGGATCACAAATTTACTAGAAAGCCGATTGGTTTACGTAAAACCGGCTCTATTCCAGCAAATCGAAGGATTCAACTCTTCCTTACCGCTCGGACAAGACAAGCTTTTAATTTATAATCCTTTAAATTCAGGACCGCTTTCTTCTTTCTTTCCGTTTACCTCTGCCGATTTAACATCGGAAAACGGAATCTTGTATGGAATCAATCAGAGCAACAATACACTTATAATTTTCGACAGGTTTTCTCTGGAAAATGCCAATATGGTAATTTTCGCCAAGTCCGGAAGCGGTAAGTCCTACGCTACAAAACTTGAAGCTTTAAGACTTCTTATGATGGGTGTAGATGTTTTAATCGTTGATCCGGAAAATGAATACGAAGCCCTGGCGTCATCCATAGGAGGCAGCTATTTCAAAATATCCCTTGCTTCCGACCATCACATCAATCCTTTTGATCTGCCTATCATTCCTAAAGACGAGGACCCGAGCGATGTTTTGCGTTCGCATATCGTAAACTTGGCCGGTTTATTGAAACTGATGGTTGGCCAATTGACGCCGGAAGAAGACGCTGTTTTAGATAGGGCTATTTCGGAAACTTATGCATCCCACGATATCGCACCTGGTAAAGACTTTACAAAAGCCGTCCCACCATTATTGGAAGACTTGGAAAAAATTCTCGACAACATGGAGGGCGGAAAAGGCATTGCCCAGAGATTATATAAATATACCCACGGCAGCTATGCTGGATTTACCAATCAGCCGACCAATATCGATATCAAAAATCGATTGATTGTATTTTCCATAAGAGATTTGGAAGAAGAATTAAGGCCGATAGCTATGTATATTGTCCTTAATTTTATCTGGAATCTTATAAGAGCCGAGCTTAAAAAACGTGTTTTGATCGTTGATGAGGCTTGGGTGCTTATGAAATATGAAGACGGCGCTTCGTTCTTGTTCGGCCTGGTAAAACGCTGCAGAAAATACTTCCTTGGCGTTACCACAATCACACAAGACGTCGAAGACTTCCTGAAATCCCCATACGGCAGGCCAATTATTACCAACTCTTCGCTTCAGCTACTACTCAAACAATCTCCAGCCATGATCGATCTTATAACTAAATCGTTTAATCTTACCGAGGGTGAAAAAACGTTGCTCTTGGAAGCGGCTATAGGGGAAGGGCTATTCTTTGCCGGCTTAAATCACGTTGCCATAAAAGTAATCGCCTCTTACCTTGAAGATAAAATCGTTACCACAAAGCCGGAACAAATTTTAAAACAAAGAGGTTTTTAATTTTGGTTAAAAAAATATGGCTGATTTAAAAGTAGATTTCAACAAAGATGTGGCGAACCAAAAATTTGCCAAAAACCAAAAAAAATACAGCCCAGAAATTGCTGAAATAGCTGCCGATGAAAACCGAAAGCCGAAAATTTCTGCAACCGAAATATTTTTTATAACACCCTTTTATTTACTTTCTGATGCAATAGATTTGAGTCTTTTTTTAACCGGCATCGATGATTTCGGAATGATGGATACAGTAAGGACATCAATAAGCCAATTTTATTTCGTTGTTCTTAAAAAAATGGGGCCAGAAATATGGATGACCAACTTAATAGTAAATGGGATAAAATTAGTTCCATATTTGGGCTCACTGGTTCCCGCTACTTTAATTTGGATCGTTACAATATCTGTAGATAGGGGAGCTATGAATAAATTTAAAAAAATAACCGAGAGTAGAGTTGGGGGTAAATTAATTTCTGCGCTTGCCGAAAAAGCCGGAAAGACAGCCGGAAAAATTTAAGATATAATAATATATAATATGAATTTTTCGAATTTCATTAAAAAATATATTCTTATTGGCCTTGCTATATTTATATTGAATCAAATAATTCTTCCTGCTAAAGCTCAAGTGGCCATACCCGGCTTATCTAATTTAACCAATCCTAATTTCGATTTCTTGATTTCCTGGAAAGCAATAAACTACGTCCCCGCAGACTATAAAGGTAAAATTCTTCCTAGTAAAAATTCAACTATTCAAATAAGTTTTGATGTGCTTGATAGTGGTAAATTTATAAATATATCTAAACAACAGGTGGAGTGGTATTTAAATGATAATCTTATAAAATCAGGTGTCGGGCTTAAATCAATAACTTTTACGGCTTCTACAAATTCAAACGTTATTGAAATTTTGATTCCAAATTATACGGATTCAAAATATTCCGCAGCTCAAATAAATACAATAATAACTATTCCTATTGCGTCGCCGGAAATTGTCATAAAAGCCCCGTACCCGAACAAAAACATCACAATAGGAGACAATCTTTTTCAGGTTCTTCCTTATTTTTTCAATATAAACACATTGAATCAATTAAAAGTTGATTGGGAGGTAGATGGGGTAAAAAATAGTGGCACGGCCGACAGGCAAGATATATTAAATCTTACAACAACCAGTCAGGGGCAAGCCGCTACCGGAACCAATGTAGGAATAAAAGCTTTTGTGCAAAATTTAACAAATCAATTTGAATTTGCACAAAATTATATTAATTTAAATATAAAATAATGAGTTTAAATTATTTTAAAAAGATAACAGCCGGTTTATTGCTTGGATTTTTATTTTTAATTAACGTAGTTCCGATAAATTTTATTTATGCAGCTGATTGCTCTACGCTAAGTTCATCTTCTTGTATAGCCGATTCCACCTGTACCTGGTGTACGGGTGCGGAAAAATGTATTCCCAAAGGAAATATTTGCGAGAACATTCCGCCTTCTACTAGCCAGCCAACAACGGTAACGTCAACTGATTTGGGTGATAACCAATGTCTAACCGTTGGGTATTCTATTTCAAAAGATAAAAATTGTGCTGCAAACGAAACAAAACTACCATGCCCAACAGATCCAAATGGCTACAGGTGTATAACAAACTCAAACGCTCTTCAGCAAACCGATCTTTCTAAAATAGGAAAGGTTACAACTACATATAAAGCCAAAGTTGAAATTCCGTGTAACACAAACATTGCCGGAGGAACTTGTCCAAAAGATTGGCAGTCAAGTATTTCCAGCTATATTACAAGGCTTTATCAATTTGGCTTAATGATTTCCGGATTGGTAGCCCTTGGCGTAATCATATACGGCGCAGTTTTATATACTCTTTCTGCCGGTAATGTAACCTCAAAAGAAGATGGTAAAGATTGGATGAAGGGGGCTATATACGGCCTAGCGCTTCTCTTTGGAGCATACCTCATTCTATACACAATAAATCCGGATCTGGTGAAACTTTCCAATCCAGAAATAAGTCCGGTTATTTTAAAAGATTACCAACCGCAACAAATTTATATCTCGGGAACAACAACTAGTAACAACACCGTAAATCCAAGCACCGGATCTTCAATTCCTGGCTGTGAAATAAGTTCAAGCGGAGCCCTTGGAACCCTAAATGATTTTGTAACTTTTGATGTAAACGGCCAGCAAGTTGCCAGCTCTGGATCAGCTGCCAGTTTTCAATGCCAAAAATGTTTAGAGGGAAACGATTTAAAAGATGGGAAGTGTAATTGCACAGCGGGCCTCACAAGAAGATTTACTGGGGCCTGTTGCCCATCTAATTCAGTAATTGTTTTCGGTAATTGTGTTGCTTGTAATAGTGGCACTGATTTCGCCAATTTAAAAAATTTATCAGACAATGAAAAAACAGAGATAAATAAAGTCTGTGGTTTATCAATTAAATAAGAATATATGGACTACAAAAGACTTATAAAAATAATCTCAATAATTTTAATTCTTACCGCAATTGGCGTTGGTGGATATTACTTGTGGAATTGGTTAAATTCTAACGGTGGTATTTCTGAGTTAATCAGTGGTGGAAAAGCTCCAACTACAGAAGTCATTGAAACAGGTACTGGCGAAACAGCTACAACGACACAGGAAACCGAAGTTGATACAGAAACCCAGCAGCCACAAACCGTTACACAAAAACTTTCCATATTCATCAACTCTCCGGTTTTTGAATATTGGCTAAACACAAAAAATAACTCTGTTTACTTTGCCAATTTAAACGGACAAATAATAAAGATAAATAGCGACGGGACAAGGCAACTGGCAAACTCTCAGACCCTCAATAGCCTTCACGAAATAAAACCTTCTATAGACGGGACTCTGGCTATAGCCGAATTTAATTATCCGGCGCTTCCAACTCTCAGTGTTTTTTCCGCCAGTTCCACCTCCTGGCAGCCTCTTCCGGCTGGAACAGTATCTGCGGCAATTTCACCCGATGCGAAGAAAATAATATATACAAATCAAACCGCAATAAATTCTCTGGATGTTACAACCAAAAAAACCACAGAAATTCAAAAAATGAGCCAGGTTGGGCTTAAATTAAGCTGGTTAAAAGATAATTTTATTCTGCTATCCGATGAGCCATCTGTAGCTAATTTGGGCTATTTGTATTCTTTTGATATTAAAAACAAAACATTAAAAACCATAATTAATGGCGAATATGGACTTGGAATTAACTGGTCTTCCGCCGGAAATCTTGGAATAAAAATAAATAGTATAGAAAGAAGTCCAAGATTAAGCCTTGTAGATGATTCGGCAAAACTAATTGCCAACTTTACCTTCCTGACAATTCCGGAAAAATGCATTATCGCTTCACCCAAAATATATTGTGGAGTACCAAAAAATATAAAATCAGGCATTATTTTACCGGACGATTATTATAAAAACAAAGAATACTTTATTGATGATATCTGGGAGCTCGATCTTCCGACCGGACAAACAACAAAATTGTTTGACGGTAACGAAGTTGCCATCGATGCTTATGACCTGAAAGTAAAAGACAATTCGCTTCTCTTCATAAATAAATATGACAACAAAGTTTACTCTTTACTGCTTCAATAATTAAAAACTCCCCGATCGGGGAGTTTTTAATTTTATTTACAAAGGCTTAATGACAATGTGTCGTTCCGGCCCCACACCAAAACTTTCTGTTTTAATATCCGGCCTGGAAGCCAATTCCATGTGCACAATCCTTCTCTCGTATGCGTTCATGGCCGGTAATTGAACTTCTTGTTTGTTTAACATTGCTTTTCTGGCGGCGGCCTTGGCCAATTCGGCGATCAAGTGCTCTCTTTCTCTTCTGTAATTATTTACATCTAAAATCAAATTGTCGTCGGAGGTGGGATCCATTTTTTTCAAAAGAAGCTTAGCGATCCTCTCAAAATCAAAAATTAATTTTGGCAAAAAACTCTTTACATCAAAATCATGTATAAAAATAGAAATTCTTTTACCTTCAGCATCGGCCTCTACAGAAAAATCTCTGAATCCCGCGGTCTCTAAAAGCTGTTTTATTATATTTTTAACATTTTCTATATTATTCATATTAATCGATTTTAACTTTTACTTTTTTGTTTATATAAATCTGCTGAACTATGGAAAACAGCGAGGTTACCAGCCAATACAATCCAAGAGCCGACGGAAGCTGCCAAAGAATCAATAAGGTGAATGCGGGACCCATAAAAACCATTTGTTTTGTCATTTTTTCCGCGGGAGAAACCTCTTTTCCTTTTTCTGTTTTCGGTAAGGTTAAAGCGCCTTGAAAATACTGAGCTATAGCCGCCAAACCAACCATAAGCATACTTCTATTTTTTAGATCTATCAAGCTTAAAAATACTGTATTTATATGAGCCGGTGCAGAAATAAAGGAATAAAGATCGGCAACCTGTATACTGGAAAAATCTACAGCAAATAACCTATAAAGAGCAATTAATACGGGAATCTGAACGAAAACCATTAATATACTCATAAATGGATTTACCTCATTTTTACGATAAAGATCCATTAATGCCTGAGCTTGCTTTTCTTTGTCGTTTTTGTGATTATGCTGAATTTTCTGGATTTCCGGCTGCAACTTCTGCATTATAAGCTGACTTTTGGCGCTTTTGTAAAAAAGAGGGAACAAAATAAAGCGGATAATAATTGTAAGCAATATAATAGCAACGCCCAAGCTTTCCTGTGTAGCGTTTTGATATAAAAATATTAAAGCGTTAAAAAGAGGTAAAAATATGTAAGTATGAAACATGTCAATAATTATAGTTTAATGATTTTTCGAAGTGATTCATCCAGTTCTTTTATAATATCAGCTTTTTCCATTTTAATCATGGCCGGAGAAATTATTATAAGGATATCGTTTTTCTTACCGCCTTCAGACAAAACAAAGCTCTTCACAAAATCCAAAACCAATCTTTTTATTTTATTTCTCCCTGTCGCCTTTTTATCAACTTTTTTGCTGATAACCACGCCAAAACGGTTAAAAACTTCCGAATTGGGAAAAGCTTTAATTAAAAAAGAGCGGCCCCTGAAGGTGCGGCCGCTTTTATTTAAAACCGATTGAATTTGCAAACGGTATTTTTTGGCTAACATAAAATTAATAATCGGTAAAAACCAATTAAACCGCCAATCTTTTTCTTCCCTTGGCTCTTCTGCTGGCCAAAACTCGCCTTCCTCCCGGAGTTCTCATTCTTTTCAAAAAACCGTGGGTTCTGGCTCTTTTTCTTTTTTTAGGTTGATAGGTTTGTGACATATGGAATAGAATACCAGCTCAAAACACAAAAGTCAAAACAAAAAACTATTAAAATTAAACAAAAAAATAGCCAATGAAAACCATTTTTAACATAAAAATCGCGGGCTATTGAAAAAAACAAGAATACTAAATAGAATTAAGGCAGTTGAAAAAGGGAATTAATGAAGCCATCTAAGTTTTCCACAGATAATTAACATTTTGTTAAATTTCCGCTGTTTGACTATCGGGTATAGAGGACTAAAATTAAATTACGTCACTAAAATTTTTTCTCAAAAAATATGGATCTCGAACAACTTTGGCAATCAACATTAAACGAAGTAGAATTACAAATTTCCAGGCCTAACTTTTTAACCTGGCTGAAGAATAGCAAGTTGACGCACAAAGAAAACGGGATTGTATTCGTAAGTCTTCCAAACAATTTCGCCAAAGAGTGGGTGGAAAACAAATATAATAAAACAATTCTTTCTATTTTGAGAAATTTCGACGATTCCGCTAAAAAAATTGAGTATTTAGTTGAAAATAAAAACACTCTCAGCCACGGAATTAAACAAAACAAACAAAAAATATCCAGTGATGCCGAAGTCAGAATCCAGCAATCCTTCACAGAGTTAAAAATTGACCCCGAAACAGGACTGAATCCGCGATACACGTTAAAATCCTTTGTTGTCGGTTCATCAAATGAATTAGCTAATGCTGCCGCTACTGCGGTAATAAAAGATGTGGGTAAAAAATATAACCCGCTTTTTATTTATGGAGGAGTAGGGCTCGGAAAAACACATTTAATCCAGGCTCTAGGAAACGAAATCAAAAAAGAATACAACAACAAAATTAAAGTAAGGTACGTTTCTTCAGAAAAATTCACTAACGATGTTATTTATGGTGTCCGAAATAAAAGGATGGAGGACATAAAAGACAAATACCGCAACATCGATGTGCTTATAATTGATGATATTCAATTTATCGGCGGAAAAGCTACTACCGAGGAAGAGTTCTTCCATACATTCAATGCTTTATATGAAAACAACAAACAAATAATCATTTCCTCCGACCGTCCTCCGCGATTTATCCCGACTTTGGAAGAAAGATTACGTTCAAGGTTCGAAGGTGGAATGATAGCCGACATAGGATACCCCGATTACGAGCTTAGAATGGCGATTTTAAAGACAAAGTTGCAGGACAGAGGGGTAACTCTTTCCGATAATGTTATAGACGTAATAGCCTCAAAAGTACAGAAAAATCTCAGAGAGCTTGAAGGCGTATTAAATAAGATATTATTCATACAGAGTGCCAAAAACACCGAACTTAATCCGAAACAAGTAGAAGAAGTTATCAATGAAACCATCCAGCAGCCCATTAAAAATCTTAACGCTTCCCAGGTTATTAAAGCCGTTGCTGATTATTTCCAAATAGACGTAAATGATCTTACCGGAAGATGCAGAAAAAATACCGTAGCCGAACCAAGACAAATCGCGATGTATCTTTTAAGGGAGATGTTGGATATGTCTTATCCATCTATAGGAGAAAAACTGGGTAAAAGAGACCACACTACCGCTATTTATGCTTACAGGAAGCTTTCGGAAGAAATAAACAAAGACCAGAACCTTAATCAGAAAATAATCGCAATAAAAGATCTTATTCAGAAAGAGTAGAGCACGGAATAAGTTGTTGATATCTTTGTTAAAAAGTTATTGATAAATTATTTGTAAACCTGTGATTAAAGTATTGAGAGTTTTAGCAAAAAAATTCCAAAAATAATTTCTCAACAGCCATTAACAACATAAATAACACCGGGGTGTGAATGAAAAAAGTAAGGCAGGATAAAGACGAAACCGGCTTATTAACAACTTTATCAAATACTACATCTGCTACTATTTCTTATATATAACTTATAATAAGAATAAGAGATAAAAACATAATTATGAAAATAGTAATACTAAAGGATAATTTAAAAGAAGGATTAAACTCTGTGGTCAGAGCGGTATCGGAAAATAATAATCTTCCTATTCTTAAAAATATCCTTATCAAAACAGTTGATAATAAAATAAAAATTACCGCTACAAATTTGGAGTTAGCTATAACCAAATTTATTTCCGGAAAAATAGTCGAAACAGGATCTATTACAGTTCCTTTTTCGGTTATTAATGGAATTGTTAATAGTTTGGACAGCGAAAAAGTTAATCTTGAATCAAAAGGTAATAATCTTATTCTTAAAACCGATAATTATGAGGCTACAATTCAAAGCGTAAACGAGGAAGAATTTCCGATTATTCCTGAGATAGGTGATTCCGAGCATAATCTTAAGGTGGATACCGAAGTTTTTAATGAAGCTGTTTTAAAAGTAATTAATTGCGCTCAAATTTCTGAAATAAGACCAGAAATTAGCGGTATGCTGTTTGATTTTCAGATTTCCAGCTTGAAATTAACTGCAACTGATAGTTTTAGATTGGCGGAAAAAACATTGTTTGATAAAGATTATAAGAGTAATTTTCCAAGAGGTTTTAAATCTATTATCCCTTTAAAAACAATTCAGGAAGTTCCTAGAATTTTTAAAGAAGGTGATATGTATGTTTATTTTGATTCCAACCAAGTTTTATTTAAAAGCGAAGATTTAGAAGTGATTTCTAGGCTTATAGATGGTAATTTTCCGGATTACGATCCTATTATTCCCAAAGAGCTTGAAACCGAATGTGTGATAAACAAAGAAAGCTTTATAAATGCAGTACGTTTGGCTAGTAATTTCAGCGGAAAGGTAAATGACGTAAAAATTGAAAGTAAGGAAGGAAAAAAAGTTATGGAGATTTCTTCTTCTACCCAGTATCTGGGAGAAAATCATTATCTTGTTCCGATAAAAACCAAAGGAAAAGATTTTGAGGTTGTGTTTAATTGGAGGTTTTTATTGGAAGGTCTTAAAAATTTTAATTCCGAAGAAGTAGTTCTTGGTTTAAATGGAGACCAGAGAGCGGCAATTATAAAATCACAAAAAGATTTTTCTTATTTTTACATTCTAATGCCTATTAAAAACAGTTAATTAAAAATCCCCGCCATGGCGGGGATTTTTTTATTTGAACAATATAATTGATTTTTCAGTAGCGACATTAACAGGATTATATATTTTTAATTTAAGCAGATTTTGGGAATTTATTTGTGAAGGAGTGAAATTATAAATTAAATTAAATGCTTTTCCGGATAATTCTTGCCAAGTGCTTATTAAGTTATCGTTAAAATAAAGTTCTATTTTATTTATTTCGAAGTCGGTTTTAATTTGAGCGTTAAGATTTATGGTGTTTTGTACAAAGTCTCCATTTTTTGGACTATTCCACACAATATCAATGTTTTGTGAATCGGAATTATCGGTTTGATTAAGTATGTCTATAGGTAGGGGTTTATTGTAATTAAGATCAAAATCAGGGATATTTTCTCTGGCCCATTTCAAAACAGGAAATTCCCAATTATCGAATTGTGAATCATTTTCGGGATTGGCAGGATAAGGTCCTTGAGGGTTGTTTTTATCTACATAAAAAAGAATGTTGTGAAGTTGAGGGTAATCTTTTCCGTTTAATTTAAAATTGGGCATAAATTCTCCATTGAGAACAGATTTTTTGGTTAAGATTGGATCCGGCTTTGAAAACGTTGTTGTAGGAATATTTGGCAGAGCTTGTCTCATGAAAGCGCTCCACATAGGAACGGCCGCCAAAATACTTCCGCCTTGTTTTTGCATTGCATCATTATTATTATTTCCTGCCCAGACACCGACAACAAAATTTGGTGCGTATCCTACCACCCAAGCATCTCTATAATCATTTGTGGTACCAGTTTTCATTGCAACTTCATGGTCTTTAAAAATAGTTAAGGATAAACTTGAAGATAATAGCGCTGATCTGGCCTCAATATCACTTAAAATATCATTTATATAAATTGGATATTTGGCATCCATTACGCGATTATTTACATCTTTGTATTCTTCTAGTGTCTGATTTTTTGAATCGGTAATTTTCAAAATCATAGATTGCTGATGTTTTATTCCTTCTTGGGCGAATACAGAATACGCGCCTACTAAATCAATAAGTTTTACTTCACCTCCCCCGAGAACCAGTGAAAGTCCATACCTATTTTTTTCGGTTAAAGTTGTTATCCCAAAATCGGAAGCTGTTTTCAGGGTATTATTAAGACCTGCTAAATAAAGAGTTTTTACAGCAGAGATATTTATGGACTGTGCCAATGAATTTCTCATATCAATGGGTCCTTTAAACTCAGGATCAAAATTTTGCGGATGGAAACACTCGGTGTTTTCATTATTGTAGTCCACATCAGCCGGGCAATTGGGATTACCGGCGGCAAATTCAGTCGGTAAATCAAAAAGCATTGTATCCGGAGTGTAGCCTTTTTGGAAAGCGGTAACATAGGCAAAAGGTTTCATTGTGGATCCGGGTTGTCTTAGTCCTTGTGTGGCGACATCAAAATTTCCTTCAAATTTGCAGGTTTTGCCCGGTATACAATTTTCAGGTTCTGCTTTACCAAAATAATCTTTTGAGCCCACTAAAGCCAGAATTTGGCCAGTGGTGGCGTCCTGGGCTACCAATGCGGCATTATAACCCTTATAAAGTTGAGCGTTTCTGTCAGCACCTTCTTTTACTGCTTTTTCGGCCATTTGTTGAAGGTTCCAGTCTAGAGTAGTTATGACTTTTAATCCGGCTGTTTCCACATAAGCTTCGCCATATTTGTTATTCAGATAATTTTGCACTTCAAGTACAAAATGAGGAGCTTTTATTCCTGTAGATTGAGGGGCAAACTTAAAAACTTCTTTTTTAGCCTTAGTCATTTCTTCTTCAGAAATAAAGCCAAGTTTATTCATTTGTTCTAAAGCATAATCCTTCCTTTCATATAATTCCTTCGTGTGTGTACCCCATGGAGAATAGTAGGTCGGCGCCTGAAGAACGCTGGCTATCAAAGCAGATTGGGCTAAATCCAGATCTTTTGCGTCTTTATCAAAAAATGTTTTGCTGGCGGCTTGAATGCCGTAGGTATTGCCACCAAAAGGGCTTTGGTTAAGATATAAGTTTAAAATTTCGTCTTTACTGTATTTATTTTCAAGTTGAATAGCTAAAATCAATTCTTTTATTTTTCTGGTCAGTGTTTTTTCCGGAGTCAGAAAAGAATTTTTTGCCAACTGCTGGGTGAGAGTTGATCCTCCTTGGGCAAATTGTTTGTTTGTTATATTTGAAATTATAGCTCGGGCAATTCCTTTTATATCAAAAGCCGGATGGCTGTAAAAAGTCTGATCTTCTAAAGCTATAACAGCTTGTTTTACTGTTAATGGTATTTCATCAAATGGGATAACAGTTCTTTTTTGCTCTCCGTGTATTTCGTAAAGTAAAACTTCGCCTGTTTTATCATAAATTTTTGTTGATTCCGCTATTTTACGGTTATCAAATTGGCTTGGACTGGGAAGATCTTTAATAATAAATATATAAAAAAGCATCCCTAAAGCTATAAGGGACAAAACAACTATAGCGGCTATATCTTTTTTTGAAAGTTTTTTTCTTGATGTCATATTTTTATTATATCTGATTAAAATAAGCCCCGCTTTTTTAGGCGGGGAAACTTATTTTTTACAAGTTTTTAATAATTGTCTTTATCCTCGTCTTCCAGGAAGTCGTCGTCTATTAATCGTGATTCTTCCTCGTCTTCTAAGTCACTTTCGGTCTCAATCCATTCGTCTTCTTCATCAACATCGATGTGGTCTACCGGTCCAGCCTCTTCTTTTTCTTCCTCGTCTAAGCCGTCTTTTTCCCATTTTTCTTCTTCGCGGGTCCAATCTTTAAACTCTTCTTCGTTTTTTTTATGTTTTTTCTTAGGAATAGATTTTTTAACAGCTTTTTTGGAAGTTTGCTTTTTCATCTCTAAAATAATTTTTAATAATAATTATTTATTAAATGAATTATATAAAAGAAAATAATGGTGTCAACCCCATAAATTAAATTATTCCCCGTAATTTTTTGAAAGGCTAGTTGCAATGGCGATTGCCACCGCATCGGAAGCGTCGTCGTAGCCTTTTAGTCCTTCCTTTAGTCCGAGTATCGTAGAAGCCATTTTGGAAACAGCTTTTTTATCGGCCATTCCGTAGCCGGTTACCAGACTTTTTATTTCGGAGGGGCTTAACTCTTTTACCTTAACGCCGTTGTTTACAAGCTCCAAAATTAAGGCTCCGCGATTTTGGGCCACGGCAATTCCGGTTTTGACATTTTTTGAAAAGAAAATTTTTTCTATACCGGCAATATCCGGTTTATATTTTTTGATTATTTCCGAAAGTTTTTTGGAATTTTCTAGAATAGCCCTAGAAAGTTCTTCTTTAGATTTTCCTTCAATAATTCCGTAATCGATGAGTTTAAGTTTTTTGCCTTCACCCGGAACATTTTCCTCGGATATTACACCGAAGCCGATTCTGGTTGTGCCCGGGTCTATGCCCAAAATAATCATTTTTTTATTCTATGTTCGTAAAAATATCCTGCACGTCGTCGTGTTCATCCAGTGCTTCCAAAAGTTTTTCCATTTTTTGCTGCGCATTTTCGGAAACTTTTTGCGGGAACTTGGCTTTCCATTGTGCTTCCGGATTTCCGGCTACGGGTGCATCAAAAGCCCAGAGAACGCTTCCCGGGTTTGCAAACTTAGCTTCGTGATCGCTCAGTATTTTTTTGACTTCGGAAATTGTGCGGTTGGTGTTGTCGGTAACGGCTTGAATAATTATGGCGATGCCTTCCGGTCCATAAGCTTCAATTGTCATTTCCGACAGATCTTTTTGTTCGGAAGCTTTATTTATTGCTTTTTCGATATTATCTGATGGAACCAGATTTTCTCTGGCTGTTTCCACTGCGCTTCTTAATCGGGGATTAAATTGAGGATTAGCTTCGGTTTTGGCGGCAATAGAAATTGCGCGTAAAAGCTTGGCAAATAATTTTGCGCGTTTGGCATCGGAAGCACCTTTTTTATGTTTTATCTGAGACCATTTATTGTGTCCTGACATATTAACTAGATTATAGAATAAAAAAGCCCCGATTTGAAATCGGGGCTAATTTTTTAGACATGAGGAACTATTTCGCCTTCTTCCAATTTGAAGATCGGAGGCGGTTCTTTTTCAAAGACGAGCAGTTTGAGTTCTTTAGTTTTATTGTTGCGAACCAACGCTAGCGTTCCGTTGGCCCCAGCTTCCAGAGCTGTGCAGCCGCAAAGAAGGTGGTGCACCTCTCCTTCTTTTAGCGCCTTCTTCGCTTTTTTTATTTCCTTTTTTTTGTCCGAATGCATTATTAATCCGGACA
>JAJYMK010000003.1 GCA_021786945.1 bacterium
AAAAAATGGGGTATTTTATTTATTGAAGTGCCTAATTTTTTTTCGGTAGATACATTATTTGATTTTGAAATTAAAAAAAGAGTTTTTAGTGTACCTTATCACCTATCTTTATTTTCTCCCAGAGGTTTAAAGCAGTTGATTAATTCAGTGGGATTTAAAATCATTGAACAACGATTTTATTTTTCTTCAGTTATTGGTTGCAAGATAAAAAAAATTTTGAATGTATTAAAACCTTATTTTGAATTAAGAACCAAAGAAATGGATATTAAAAAAAACAGTCAAATTTTAAACAGGTCTTTTCCGCGATCTTTTTATAAAAAAATTATTTCTTATATATTGCCCGGGAGTAATATGATGATTGTTTGTAAAAAAGATAAAATTAATTAGTTGGAATATTTAAACAATATAAACATGAAAAATTTTAATTTAGTAGAAATGTATAAAAAACATCACGAAATTAATCATAGATCGGGTTTTTCTTTGCTTGAAAAAGAACGGGGTAGTTTATTAGTCAAATTAGTTGGTCAGAATAAAAACATTTTAGATATTGGTTGCAGAGATGGCGTGCTTACAAAGTACTTCGCAAAAAATAATAACGTCTTAGGTGTAGATGTTGATGACAATGCATTGAGATTGGCAAATAAAACTTTAGGAATTCAAACAATTCAAATGGATTTGAACGGAGACTGGACGGAATTAAATTATAAAAAATTTGATATCATAGTAGCAGGAGAAATTTTAGAGCATCTTTATTATCCGGATAAAGTATTGGAAAAAATTAAGAATCATTTGGTTTTGGGGGGTATGTTTATTGGTTCCGTTCCGAATGCTTTTAGTTTAAAAAATAGGCTGAGATATTTATTCGGCCAAAAGAAAAATACACCACTAGAAGATCCGACGCATATAAATCAGTTTTCCTATAAAAATATTAAAAATTTAATGGATGAATATTTTAGGGACATGAAGATTGTTGGGTTGGGAAGAGCTGGGTTTTTGGCTAAAATCTTTCCAAATTTATTTGCGTTTGATTTGTTTTTTATTTGCAGATATGAATAATTCTAATAAAAAAGTTTGTTTTTTAATTAATAGTTTAGGATTTGGTGGGGCAGAAAGGGTCTTTGTCGACGATGCGAATAGTTTTTTTGAACAAGGAATTGAAATTTTTTTTATTATTTTGTATGGAGAGTCAGAAGCTAACCCTTTAGTTAAACAATTAAAAATTCCCCTACAAAACATCATTTTTTTAAAAGCTAGAAATAGATACGATGTTAATATTTTTAAAAAATTATTTTTCTTTTTGAAAGAAAAAAATAGATTGTGTCTGTATTCAACTCTGAATGATGCTAATTTTGTTTCTCGATGTATCTCTATTTTTTTTCCAAAAATATTTTTAGTTATAAGAGAAGCTAATACAGCAGAAAATAGAAGTTATTTGCATAAATTTTTTGATATATTAATGAATTTTAGAGCAAATACCTTAGTGGCTGTTTCAAAAAGTGTTAAAGACTCTTTTTTATCTTATCAGCCTTGGAATAAATCAAAAACTATCGTTGTTTATAATGGCGTTGATATCCCAGACATTTTCAACAAAGAAAATAACGAGACGGTGGTTTTGACTGTTGGTAGCCTTACTTTTAAAAAAAACCATAGTTTATTAATTGATATTTTTGAAAAAATAGCAAATGAATTTCCGGAAGTTAAATTACATATCGTGGGAGACGGTATTTTGAAAGATGAGTTGTCTGATATTATTTTGTTTAAAAAATTACAAAATAGGATTTTTTTATTGGGAAAAAAGAAAAAAGAGGAAGTTTTTGAAGAATACAAAAAAGCTAGTATTTTTGTATTGTCTTCAAGTTGGGAGGGCTGTCCAAATGTTTTATTAGAAGCGATGTCGTTTGGGTTGCCAAGTATTGCTATGGGAGTTGGGGCAGTTCCGGAAATAATCGAAAATAAAGTATCTGGATTTATCGTGCCTAGAAATAATCCGTTTCTGATGGCAGAATATATAAAAGAATTATTAAGATCTAAGAATCTGCAAGAAGAAATGAAAAAAAAATCTCAAGCAAGGATAATTGATAAGTTTTCTAGAGACAAACACCTTTCCGAATTAAAAAAATATTTATTAAATTAATATGAAAAAAATAATCAATGAAGATGTTAGATTTGCTTTTGGAAGGAATTGGAGTGCTTATTTAAAAAATAATCTAATTTCCGAAGCAATTGAAATAAGTAAAGGGGGTTTAGAGGAATTTTTAGGTAAAAATCCTTTGCAAAATAAAACTTTTTTAGACTTTGGTTGTGGCAGTGGCATTCATTCTTTGGCAGCTCTGCAACTTGGCGCAAAAAAAGTGGTAAGCATTGATTTTGACGGAGATTCTGTTAAATGCTGTAAAAAAATAAAAGAGGAAAGAGGCGATGGATATGATTGGGATATTTTACAGGGCTCTCTTATTGACGATAATTTTGTTAAAAGCCTCGGGCATTTTGATGTTGTTTATTGTTGGGGAGTAGCTCATCATACCGGAGATATGAATAAGGCATTATATAATTTAAAGGAGCTAACTTCTGAAAACGGAGAATTGTTTGTAGCGATTTATAATAAGGTTGAGGGAATGCGGGGTTCAAAATATTGGTGGAATATAAAAAGATTTTATAATAAATCTAGTTTTTTTATCAAAAAAATAATGGAATTATTTTATATCTTTATTAATTTTTTGAAATTAGTTTTACGTTTTAAAAATCCATTTAGAGTCATGAATGAATATAAAAAGAAGAGAGGGATGAATTGGAGAACCGATTTGATCGATTGGCTTGGTGGGTTTCCTTATGAATACGCCTCACCACAGGAAATTTTTAAAATTTATCACGACAAATATGGTATGGAATTAAAAAATATAAAAACAACAAATTATATTGGATGTAATCAATTTTTATTTGTTAAAAAATAAATTATGTGTGGAATAGTTGGTTTTTCGTATAAAAACGAAGTTGATTTAAAAAAATCACTTCAAAAAATAGCTCATCGTGGTCCGGATAATTCCGGTTGTTATTTTGATGAGAATGTAAGTTTCGGTCACAATAGATTGTCTATCATAGATTTATCTGATTTTGCAAATCAGCCGATGATAAGCAAGGATGGAGGTTCGGTTATTATTTTTAATGGAGAAATATATAATTTTAAAGATCTTAAAATGGATTTGGAAAGATCCGGTGTAAAATTTAAGACCAATAGTGATACCGAGGTTATATTAAGGGGATATGAAAAGGAGGGGATCGGTTTTTTTTCTAAGATGAGGGGGATGTGGGCGTTTGCTATTTATGATAAAAAAGATAAAAAAATAATATTAAGCAGAGATTTGTTTGGCATCAAACCTCTTTATTATTCTATTGATTCAAATAATCATTTTTTCTTTTCGTCTGAGATAAAAGGGATTAAAAATTTATTAAAATTGTCACCAAATAAAGAATTTTATTATCAGTATTTTAATTTTGGCTTTTTTGTTGCCCCGAATACTTGTTATAAAGAGGTCAAAAAAGTTGAACCAGGAGAGGTTTTGGTTTGGGATTTGATTGGTAAAAAGTTAAAATCACAAAAAATTGATTTAATAGGAAATTATAGTAAAAATTTAGTTAATAATTTCGAAGATACTATTGATGTTTTAAATCAATCAATATTGGATTCGGTAAGGTCTCATTTTGTATCTGATGTTCCCGTTGGTATTTTATTTTCGGGCGGAAATGATTCTTCTTTGATCGCCGCTACCGCTAGCAAAATTGGCAAAAAGCCAACACTTTATCATTTGGATATAAAAGGAAGTACTGATAGTTATTATGCTGATAAAATCGCAAATCATTTAGGGTTGGAATTAAAAAGTTATGAAATGAATAACCAGGTACTGTCTGATCAGTATGATAAAATTTGGTCTATTTTAGACGAGCCAACTTCCGATATTTCGGTTATTCCGACTTCTCTTATTTATTCAACAATAAATAAAGACACAAAGGTTGTTTTGAGTGGGGAGGGGGGTGATGAATATTTTGGCGGCTATTTACGACATAAAAATTTGATAGGATTGGATGGAATTAAAAAAGATAATGGAATTTTAGAATTATTTAATTTTTTGGGTTCCGGACAATCTTTTTTTTCTTTGGAAGTATTAAATCCAATTATTAATAGATTGAGAAATGTTTCGTTGAATAATTTTCAAAATGACTTAATTGGGTCTTATATGAAAGAAATAAAAAATATTGATTATCCTATTTTTTATAATGATACCAGGAGTTTTTTGTTCGAATTTTTTAATAAAAAAACTGACAAATTTGTTCCTAATAATTTATTTTTTGATCTTTTTTTGTATTTGCCAAGTAATTTAATGTATAAAAACGACATTTCTTCTATGGCTAGCTCAATAGAGGCGAGAACTCCTTTTCTGGATAAGAATTTTTATAATAATGTTTTTTCTAAAATAAGGCCTGAATTTTTGCTTTCAAAAAAATATAATAATAAGATACTTATAAAAAAGGTTTTAGAAAGATATTTGCCAAAAGAATTGGTTTATCGAGATAAAAAAGGTTTCGGTTTTTCTTTTGATATTTACGGAAATAAAAAAATTATTAATGATTCAATAGAGGCACTTAATTTTCATCAAAAAAATGCAGATATTTTTGGGTTGAATGAGGGGTTTATCGACTCAAAGAATGCTGAATTATTTTTAAAAAAATTTCCAAGATTTGTTTTTTCTCTTATTTCAAATTGGAAAATAACTCAAAAATAATTTTTAAAGCTGATTAGAGAAGCTATTTACATAATATACGAGCAAAACAAATTTCTTTAATTTTAGATGTATTAAAAAATAAAAAAGAATTAAGAAATAATTTAAAATTAAATAAAAACTATGGTACTCTTAGAAAGATATTATGGCCAATACCGCATGGTAATTATTCTTCAAATTTTGAAGAATTTATAAGATATGGAAAAGAGAAGTGAGTTGAGTTATTTATTAGCTTCGGTTTTAAAATAGAAAAAATCATAAAGAGTCTGGTTGCTTCGAGATACGGTTTTGGTTTTGAGCGGCTGAGATATGTTTTAAAAGGTATGTGATTTTCTTCGGTTTATATATTTATTTAAAAAAGATTTGATTATGAATAATATAAATTTTAAAAAACATAATATAGAGTGGACCAATGAAAAGATTAGTCGTTTTTGGGATTACTGTGCTTCTAATAAGGATCTCTTTGAAGATTCGGTTGCTAAACAGAACGGAGAAGGGATTGTAAAATTTGTAAAAAAATACATAAAAAAAGATGGTCGAAATTTAGATTATGGTTCGGGTCCGGGGTATTTATTAGACTACTTATTTCAAAACAATATTTCTTGTTTTGCGCTAGATTCTTCCCCTGATTCCTTAGAAAATATAAAAGAAAAATTTAAAAATAACCCACTTTTAAAGGATGTTATTTTATCAACTAGTATTCCAAACAAAGATATCAAAACAGAAAATTTTGATTTCGTGTTTTTTATTGAGACTATAGAACATGTTTCTCCGGAATTCCTTAAAAATACACTCGAAGAAATGAATAGGATAGTAAAGCCAGGCGGCTATATTTTAATTACTACCCCAAATAAAGAAAATTTAGAGAAAAAAAAAGTAATTTGTCCGGAGTGTGGTTGTATTTTTCATAGGGTGCAACACATGAACTCTTTTTCTGTAGAGAAATTATCAAATCTTATGTCTAGCCATGGTTTCGAACGAGTTTTTTGTAAAGAAACTATTTTTACTACCGGGGGAATATTTAATAAGGTTAAATATATAATAAATAATTTTATGGAGCAGATTAATTTTAAAAAAAAGTTTAAACCAAATCTAATTTATTTAGGAAGAAAAAAATAAAAGATGGATATTTTGAATTAAAAAAATATTATGGAAAGCAAAAAATTTTAAAAAATGGTTACTTTTTTAAAAAGGTAAAGTTAATTATAAATGTCTTTGCAATATTTATAATCTTGCTGAGGATGTTGAAAAAAATATATACACGGAGCTTTTGTGGAGTGTGATATTTGGAGGGGTGGGGCCGCAGCGGTAATGGCTTTTATTACAAATAAATATAAATCAGGAATGATGATTTGGCTTTTCGATTATTTTGAGGGGTTACCGAGATCTAATAATATAGATGGAAAGTGTTAATTGTACCCTTAGAAAATATAATACCCATTATTCTGAAATTTTTATTCATAAAAAAAATAATAAGGCCAGAGAAAATTGGGCTGATTTTATTAAAATATAACTTTCTTTTTTGTCTTACTTACCAAAAGCATGGTCATTGGAAGCACATTGAATGATCCAATGGCTACCATTATCGTATAGATCTACGAATAGATGATTGATAATATATATTGAGGAAAGAATGTTTTGAATATTAGTAGTGTAGTAATTATATAAAAAAATAGACAGTAAATACAGTTAATGTAAATTTTGTTGATTTGAGAAAAAATATTATTTTTGTTCTATCTATATTTCTATTTTAGGTAAATAGTGCTTACCTAGATTTTTTAAACATTAGATAATAAGAAATAATTATATTGAAAATGTTACTTATACCCCTAGCCACAATTAAACCAATAATTCCAAATAAATTAATCATTAAAATCATTACAACAATAGAAATTGATGGACTTAGAATACTGAATATGTAGTTTTTTTCTTTTTCCATTGTTGCTGAAACATTTGTCATAGGAAGTATGTAGAGAGAAATCAGAGAAAGCATTAACATGTAAATTTGTGAGTATAATATTGAAGAATTATATTGTGGAAAAAAAAGATTATATATTGGTTTTGCTAATACAATATAAATTATTGTAATTGTTAATGATGCGATAAAAAAAATAAATGATTTTTTAATAAGGTGTACTTTGTCGTCTCCTTGACTATGAGAAGATAATTTAGGTAATGCTATAACTTGAACACTTTTTATTAAACCATAAACTCTGTCTGGAATATTTGTAGCAAATGCATAAATAGCCAATTTGGTTGCGCCCAAATAATGAAAAACTAAAATATTGTCCAGTTGTAAAATGGCCGTGCTTATAAAGTTTGCTAAACTTAGATGTTTGCCATAAGAAATTGTTTCCGGATCTTCTAGGTTGTTTGGTTGATATTTTTTTATAACGATAGAATATGCGATTAAATTAGCTATAAAATTTGAAATTAAATTTACAAAAATTAAAATAACAGGATTTTTTGTAATAGTTAGACTAACTATTAAAATTGGGTAGTAGGTGAAATTTAGTATTTGATATGTATAAAAATACGATTCAAAATTCTTTTTTCCGTTTAAAAAAGCTAAAAAAGTATTAAAGGTATTAATGAGTGGTGTGAGGATACCAACTATTAGTATGCCTAGGGCTATTTGCCAATTATTATTTAAAAAATAATAAGTACTAATTCCGACCGAAACCAGAAAGGGGATCGTTCCGTACTTAAGTTGTATTAAAATTGATTTTTTAAATGAGCCTTCTAGCCCTCTGGCAACAGCTTGGGTTATAGCCGTATTCATCCCCGTTAGTGTGAACGCCCCAATTATTGATCCAATAGATAAAATAAATTGATAGGTTCCGTAGTTTTCTTTTGGTAGAAACCTTGAAAATGCTATATAAAGCAAAAAAGAAAAGATGGATACTACCACTGTATTTGAATTTATCCAAAACGTGCTTTTGGCTAAATAAACCATATCGGTTTTGGTGTATTTTTCGGTCCAGCGCAGAAAATTATGTGTTTTAACCTTTATTCTTTCTATGTGTTTTCTCATTTCAATTATTAAACTATTTTTGCCGTCTTAAAGTCATTTTGCCCGAGCCTTCTTTTAGTATATTATATAACGTATGCAAACAAATACTTTCAAGAATATTTTGGTTTGGACCATAAGAATCGGTCTATTAATCGTGCCTTTTATTCCGCTTTACATAGCCGCTGGCTTATTTTTCCCGTTTATCACCGGTAAAGCTTTTCTTTTTAGGGGGATTGTAGAATTGGTTTTTGCAGCTTGGTTAATATTAATTGCTTTTTATAAGGAATTCAGGCCAAAGAAAAATAATTTGCTTTGTATAGCTATTTTTATTGCTGTTGTTACTTTAGCTACCGTTGTGGGCATAAATCCCCTCAGAAGTTTTTGGTCTAATTTCGAGAGGATGGAGGGGTTGGTTATGTATATTCATCTTTTTGCTTATTTCTTGGTTCTTGGGAATGTTTTCAAAAAGAAAGATTGGTTTTGGATGTTCAATGCTTTTATAGCTTCGGGTTTAATTGAGGGTTGCTACGGTGTTTTGCAGAAAATTGGTAAAATTGCATCTCCTCAGGGTGGAAACAGAATTGATGGAACAATAGGTAATCCGGCATATTTGGCGGCCTTTATGATGTTTGTCGCCGCTTTTTGTGTTTATTTGTTTTTGAAGACAAAGAATGTTTCTGGCCGAATATATTATGCCGCTTCGGGATTGTTTTCTTTGTTGATTATTTATTTTACGGCAACCCGTGGTCCGGTTTTGGGTATTTTTATTGCTTTGATTTTAGCGGGAGCGGGGTATTTATTTTTCAAGAAAATTGAAACCGAAAACGATAAAAAAATTAAAAAAGCCTTGCTTTGGAGTTTGGTTGGTTTGGTTTTGGTGGCGGGACTGATTTATGGATTCAAAAATGTTGGATTTATAAAAAATAATCCGACGCTTTCCAGGCTTACCAATTTATCTTTTAGCGATACAACAATTACTTCCAGGTTTAGTATTTGGCAGATGAGCTGGAAAGGATTTTTGGAAAAGCCGCTTTTGGGTTGGGGACCAGAAAATTATGTCGTAGTATTTTCAAAATACTATACTCCGGAAATGTGGAAACAGGAGCCTTGGTTTGATAGATCTCACAACATTGTTTTTGATTGGCTTATCAATGCGGGTATTTTGGGTTTATTGAGCTATTTGTCTATTTTCTTTTTTGCCAGTCGTGAACTTTACAAAAATTATCAGAACAAAAAAATATCTTTTGAGGAACTGATTTTGGTGCTTGGTCTTTTTGTAGCTTATTTCTTCCAGAATCTTTTTGTTTTCGACAATATCGCTACTTATATTTCTTTCTTTGCCATATTGGCTTGGATTTATAGCGTGTCTACCGAAGAGGAGCGGGCGGTTTCGCAAAAAGAAAAGCCGGCTTTAGATATAAATTATTCGCCATTGGTTATCGCCGGAGTCGTTTTGTTGGGCTTTTTCTATGCCTATCAGATGAATATAAAGCCTTATTTTGCTAATTCTGATTTAATGAATGCATTGATGTACGACAAGTATCCTACAACCGCTTTAGGTTATTACGAAAAAGCTTTTAATGAAAATACTTTTTTGGGTAGAGACGAAACAGTCGGCCAGTTTGTAACTTTTGCCGTTTCGGCTGTAAAAGATTCGACATTGTCTACCGACAAAAAACAGGAAATCGTTTCTTTAGCAGTAAAAGAGCTGGATACGGCAAAAAGTCAAAATCCTTTGGATCCGAGGCCGTTTATGTATTCCAGTTTGTTCTACGAGAGTGTTGGCCAAATAGATAAAGCCATTGAAAATATGCAGGAGGCCGTAAAAATTTCTCCGCACAAACAAGATATTGTTTTGAATTTAGCTAGGCTTTATTTGGGTCAGAATGATTTTGAAAAAGCTTTGCCGATTATAGAAAAAACATTCAATGAAGACCAAACCAATCCGAATGCTAGAATTGATTTAGCCGCAGCTTATATTTTGATGGGCGATCAGGCTAAAGCCGACCAGCTTCTTATTGAAGGATTTGGAACTACGACTGTTACGGATGATATTTTATTAAAGAGTTATAGTATTGTTAAAAAGTACGACAGAATGTTGGATATTTGGAAAGAGTTGGTAAAACAAAATCCTAAAAATATAAATTTTTATAAAGGTTTAGCCGGCGCCTATCTTTTGAATGGTAGAGTCGATTTAGCCATCGAGTCTCTTCGTATGATTGTAACTATTGACCCATCAAGGTCCTCGGAGATTGAGCAGATAATCAATCAGATTCTTGGTAGTAAATAACTTTTATTCTTATATTTATTCTTCACTAAAAATGTTTCCATTATTTCCGCTATAGCAAAATTTATGGAAACATTTTTTTGTTTGGTTAAAAATATTTTTTACGCTTTTGAATTAAAGAATATTCTGGTATAATATATACAATTTAAACAAATGGATCTCAATACCGAGCTGAATAAAATAAGCGGTATCGGACCGAAGTTTATCCCAAAGCTAAATAAGCTGGGTATTAAAACTGCCAAAGATCTTCTTTGGCATTTTCCTTTTAGATACGACGATTTCTCGAAAATTAGCCCGATTGCCGAATTGGTGCCCAATCAGCCCGCCACAATTCATGGAGTTATTCAGAAAATAGGTTTACGCAGGACGTTTAGGAAGAAATTGGTTTTGGTTGAGGCAATTATAGTAGATGAAACAGGCGGGGTGCGCGCAATGTGGTTTAATCAGGCGTATTTGTTAAAAACTTTAAAGCCCGGTACGCAGGCCAACTTTGCCGGAAAGATTATTGAGTCAAAAGGGGACGTATATCTTAGCAATCCAGTTTATGAAATCACTTCCAGTCACGGAATTTCTGGATCTATAAGTGGTCCGCGGCATACTGCGGGTTTAATTCCGGTTTATCCTGAAACCAGGGGTATTACTTCAAAATTTTTGAGGTTTATTTTAAAACCAATTCTTTCTTCTATCCCGCCGATTGAGGATTTTATGCCGAAAGAGGTTTTGGTAAAAAATAGTTTGCCGGAAATTAATTCTGCTTTGAAGAAAATTCATTTTCCGCTTAGAGCCGTGGATGCCGAACTCGCCAAAAAAAGATTCGCTTTTGAAGAGCTGTTTTTGTTGCAGCTCAATAATCTTAAAATAAAATCAAAATTAGCTGAGCAAAAAAGCGAAGCCATTCCTGTTGACCAGGATTTTTTGGATAAATTAATTACTGATTTGCCGTTTATTTTAACCAACTCCCAAAAAGATGTTCTGCATGAAGTTCTTTCCGATATCCAGAAGTCTCGTCCAATGAACAGACTGCTTCAAGGCGATGTCGGTTCCGGAAAAACAGTTATTGCGGCTATAGCGGCCATTTTGACGGCGAAGCACGGCAAGCAGACGGCCATTTTGGCTCCGACCGAAGTGTTGGCCCAGCAGCATTACAGAACAATTACAAAGTTATTTAAAAATTTTGAAGGTGAAATAGAAATATTGACTGGCGCTTCCAAACAAAAGAAAAGTCTGAACGATAAGATAGAAAGTGGGCAGACAAAAATAATTATCGGTACCCATGCCATTATCCAAAAAGCGGTTAAGTTCAATAATTTGGCTTTGGTAATTGTTGACGAGCAGCACCGCTTTGGAGTAGAGCAGAGAGCTTCGCTTCTTAAAAAAGACAAGGGCTTGGGTGTTTTAATTCCGCATTTGCTTTCCATGTCCGCCACTCCTATTCCGCGAACTTTAGCACTCACTATTTTCGGCGATTTGGATTTATCTATTATTAATGAGCTTCCGGCTGGCAGAAAACCGATTATCACAAAGGTAGTTTCTCCTACAAAGCGTATGGAAGCATATGGTTTTATAAAAGACCAGATTCTGAAGGGAAGGCAGGCCTTTGTTATTTGCCCGCGTATTGAGCCGGGAACTAAAGACGAGGAGGAAAGAAAAGTTTTGACCGAATCCCAACAAAAGATATTAGATTTGAAATCGGTTAAGGAGGAATATGAAAGATTGTCCAAAAAGATTTTTCCCGACCTCAAAATTGCCATGCTTCACGGAAAACTGAAAAATTCCGAAAAGGAAAATATCATGAGAGATTTTCAGGATAAGAAATACGATATTTTGGTTTCTACTTCCGTGGTGGAAGTGGGTGTAGACGTGCCCAACGCCACAATCATGATGATCGAGGGGGCGGACAGATTTGGTCTGGCTCAGCTTTATCAGTTTAGGGGCAGGGTAGGGCGCAGCGAGCATCAGTCTTTCTGTTTGTTGTTTACGGATTCCGAGTCTGAATCTACTCAATACAGATTGGATTCTCTTTTGATCGCCAAAAATGGATTTGAATTGGCCGAAAAAGATCTTGAGCTCCGCGGTCCGGGCCAATTTTTGGGCAAAGAGCAGACCGGACTTCCGGATATCGCCATGGATGCCTTGAAAAATATTGAATTGGTAAAAGCCGCCAAGGTTTCCGCCGAAGAAATTCTTTCCAACGATCCCGATTTTTCCAAAAATCCTTTGCTTGGCGAGCGCTTCAAGCAATTCACTCAAAACATCCACCTCGAATAGTTTTTAGCTCTACTTTGCCGCCGCTAGCTTTATAAAAATATACAAAAATGTTTCCATAAATTTTGCTATAGCGGGATTTATGGAAACATTTTGATGTCCGAATTAATACCTTTTTATTTTAAATTAAAAAACTCTTTTATTTTATTGTTATTGGGCAGCTTATCCGCTTTGAAATAAAGTACGCATTTTTCAAGGGGTAGGCCAAAAACCGAACATAGAAAGTCCAATTCGTTTATACATTCGTAGGGGTACACCCAAATGCTTTTTTGCAATTGATACATTCCCAATTGTTTTATTTTTCCTCTGAATGCATCGCTGACCTTTTTGAATTTCTGTGGAATATCGTAAATAACAATTCTCCATTGCCCGTCCCATTTAGCCGGTTTTGGAATTTTCATATCGTCTAATTTATATTGATGCACTATATTTTTTCCGGCTTGCGTAAGCTCTATTTTGATAGTGCCGTCTTCAAGTTCTTTGAAATTGACCAATTTCTTTTTGTTGAATTCAGCCAGTTTTTTTGATCTTCTCCTTATATCCGCTTCAGTTTTATCTTTAAAATAATTTTTTACTAATTTGTGTAAAAAATAAGGGGAGCTTGTGGCGGCTAAAGTTATAATTCCCACCCCGGCAATTTTTAAGAGCGTATCTTTTGTAAAATTTATTTTTTTATTTTTGTTTATCATATTTTTCGTGAAAATTATATCACATAAAAATGTTTCCATAAATCTCGCTATAGCGAAAAATATGGAAACAATTTGACTTTGTAATTTTTTGGATTAAAATTAAGATGTTTTTAGTTTGTTTGTAATATTTTTTGTAAAGTTTTAAATATTTTAGTGAAAAATACTTCAATTTTTAAAATTTATAGATTTTCTAAAAGAAATTAGAAATCGGGACGCTTGGTAGAGCGCCCCGTTTTTATTTTTGGAAAAATTCGGCAATTCGGCAAAGCCGAAGTTAAAGAATTCGGCAACCGGAGGTTTATAAAAAATATTTTGCAAACAAAATAAAACAGGGCAAAGTTCGGCAAAACATAATTAGTCCTTAAATTGCCGAATTGTTTGTAGGGTATTTATTAATATTAAAAATATTTTGAAAAATGGATAATCAAAATTCTAGCAATTCGGCAAATAATGCCGGATGGTGGAATAAATATAGTTATGCAAAGCACGTTGCTATATTTTTTGGAGTTTTATTGATAGTTGGTGGCGGGTATTTTGTTTGGGGTAATTATTTTAGTACTAATGCGCGATTAGCTAGGCAGCAACAAGCTCAATATGAAAAATATGCTGCATGGGAGAATGATTTTAATAAAATAATGACAGAGGATAACTATGGCGGTAAGACTCCGGAAGAAACCTTGAAGATGTTTGTTGATGCTTTGAAGCAGGGTGATACAGACTTAGCTGCTAAATATTTCTATCTGGAAACCGATACAAAAGATCCCAATTTCATGACAAGAAATAAATGGATTGAAGGATTAAAGGCTGCGAAGGAGGATGGCGCCCTGCCCGGTATTATCGAAATAGTTGAAAAAGCAAAATTTGATTCAAAATCGTCTTGGGCGGAATCGGCGTGGTTTTCTGTATTAAATAAAGATGGAATTGCAGATTATACTATTATTTTAAAATTAAATACTTTCTCTAATACATGGAAAATAGAAAGTATGTAAAATTTTTAATCCCGATATGCTTAGTATTGGGATTTTTTATTGTCACTGCCAGAGATGCTTTCGCTTATGAAACAAACACTCATGCGTTTTTAACTAAAGATGCAATTCAATTTTATTCTGAAAAGGCGGCGACCAGCACCATGACTGATTTTGAAAGTTATTTAATTGATGGGTCGAGAAGAGAGGACGATATTCCGCGATGGATGAATCATTTTTATGATCCAGTTAATAGTAAGGGACTAACTGATTCAGTTTTGGGTTCTTGGTCTGCTTCTAAGGATTGGGCTGTGAATGCCGATACGCAGAATCAGCTGAAATATAAAGTGCCGGCAACTATAGCCTCTATTTTAACCGCGATTCAACAAGGGAAAATAAGTGATTTATCCGCCGAAACTAATTTTACTTGGAATGAGGCTTTGTATTACTGGATGAACGGCGAAAAAGAGAAAGCCGCTTTTGCGCTTGGTCATGTTTTGCATTTAATTCAAGACGCTTCGGTACCAGATCACACAAGAAACGATCCTCATCCGGATGGAAGTATTTTTGAATCTTGGGCTGGTAAATATTCCTTAGATAATCCGGATAATGATTTATTGGTTAGGTTAAAAGATAAAGACTTGGTTGGTTTGAATAGTCTAGATTTGTATTTTACCGGAATGGCAAAATATTCAAATAATAATTTTTATAGCGCTGATACCATTCTAAAGAATTATCAACTTCCCGAAATAAACGATTTTGAATTAATTGATAATCATTATTACTATACAGGATATTTAGATGGTCAAAAATATTATTTACTTTCTAAAAAATCCAATTTTGGTAGTGTTATTTTTGCTTCCGAGGGAACGATTACTATTAATAATGAGATTATAAATAAAAATTACTGGTCTTTATTGTCTACCAAATCAGTTCAATATAGCGCGAGCGCAATAAAATTCTTTTTAAGTGAGGCGGATAGGTTGAAAAATGATTCTAGTTTTGCAAAAAAGAATTCATTTTTTGCTCAGGTAGTTGATTTAACAAAGCAAGTAATTTCAAATATTTTTGGCGGAAATAATAGTCAGGATTCTAATGTTGTTGCCGAAATAAACCTTGGAGATTCGCAAACCAATAATTTGGTTTCCGTTGCTTCCAAAGACACTACCAAAGATCCAGTTGTGGAAAACAGCCCTATTGATTTATTAGACACCCCGGATATTAATGATTCTGTTATTGAAAGTCCCGAACAGGTAATTAATGAGGAGGAAATAGTAAAAGAAAGTGATATTATTCCGGAAACGGAAAATAAAGAGGTGGTTGTAAAGATTGCTGCCACCACAACGCCCATTATTCAAAATAGTCCCGTGATTTCATGCGGTTTTGAAACAAACAAAGCCTTAACGAGAAAGAACGTTTTGATTAATGAGGTGGCCTGGATGGGAAGTATAAAAAGTTCCAGTGATGAATGGATTGAATTAAAAAATACCTCAAATTTGGAAATAGATATTTCTAATTGGCAATTATTGGATAAAGAAGAGCAAGTTAAAGTGATTTTTCCGGATAAGTCTAAAATTGCGCCAAATAGTTTTTTGCTCTTGGAAAGAACTGACGACAATACCGTCCCGAACATTAAGGCTGATTATATTTATACCGGCTCACTTTCAAATTCCGATGAAGGCTTGAGACTGTTTGATAATGGTTGCAATTTGGTTGATGAGGTTTTGGCGGGCACGACATGGCCGGCTGGTGATTCGTCAAATAAAAGGACGATGGAAAAACAAGCTGATTTAACTTGGTCTACATATAATGGTTCCGGGGAAGGAGTCGGGGAGGCGTTGATTTTAGGAACTCCTAAAAAAGAAAACAGTGTTAAAGTTGTTTACTCAGGAGGGGGGTCTGTTTCAACTGCGCCGGTGCAGAATAATTCAACCCCTGAATCAAAAAATACTGTCACTCAACCAGAAAAAATTTTAATTACGGAAATTCAGATAACCGGGGGTACCGGCAAAACAAACAATGATTTTATAGAACTTTATAATCCAGGGGATATTAGGATTAATTTAAATGGCTATAGACTAGTTAAAAGAACAAAATCCGGAACCGCGGATACGGGTATAAAATCATGGACGTCGGATACCTTTATCGAACCCAAAAGTTTTTATTTGTGGGCGAATAGTGATTATTCGGAAATTGTCGCAATTCCTGACGTAACAACTTCTGGTACGTTATCGAATGATAATGGTATTGCTTTAAGGTTTGGCGCGGAAGATACAGGAGTAATTATAGATTCCGTTGCTTGGGGCGAGGCCGAAAATATTTTTAAGGAACGATTAAATTTCTCTGAAAATCCGGCGGCTAATAATAGTATCCAGAGGAAAGTAGAAAACGGAATATTTGTGGATACAAATAATAATTCGGCTGATTTTGAAATAAAAACATGCCCAAGTCCTAAAGCACAATCGAATTCCTGTGTTGTTAGTGAAAATTCAAATCAAGCGCCCAGCGCTTTTTTTGACTTTTCTACAACTACGCCAAAAATAAACGAGGAGATAAATTTTAACGCCGCATCTTCAACTGATCCGGACGGGGCTATAGTTTTATATGAATGGAATTTTGGAGATGGCGCAGTTGCCAGTTCGACTATTGCTACATCAACTCACAGTTATGTTTCCACAGGAACGTATTCCGTTAATTTGATGGTTTATGATGATAAAAATGCAACTTCTACTATTTCTAAAAATATAAATATTGAAACGGAATTATTAAATAAACCCAAAAAAGTTTCAAATTTTTTGGCACAATATAATAAAATCAACAAAGAAGTTGAGTTTAATTGGGAGGAATCCGAAGATTATTTGGGCGCGACCTCTACTTTGGTTTATAGAATTAAGGATTTAAGTGTGGAGCCGTTGCTTTCGGATATAGTGGTGACGGCTTCGACAACGGCAACTTCTACTATCGATGTATTTGATAGGGAATATGTTTTTGGTATAGAGGCTATAGATGAGTTTGGGATAATTTCTGATATTTCAACTGCAACTATTTTTATAGCAGGTAATTCCATAGAAGATGTAGATTACTTTATCTTCAATCAAGATAAAATATTAAGCGTTGACCAGGGATCGTTTGGTCGTTTATTTAAACCTCAAGCCCTGGGCATTGTTAAATCCGTAACTTTAAATTTATTTAATGCGATTAATTACGGGGATCTTCAGGGGATTTCAGATGTAACAGTTGAATTATATGATTGGGTTGGAGATAGCACTACTACAAATCCAATTATTGGAAGGGGTCAAAAATTGGCAGTAAGTTCTTCAAAACAATTTTATGCCAATAATTCCGGAGATTATGTATGGACCTTTGATAATAATAATCAGATAGCACTAGATCCAAACAGGTATTACTATTTACAAATTAATTCGGTTTCTGTTCGGGGAAATCTAGTTTTGTTTTGGAGTTTATCGACCCCACCGAATTCAAGTGATAAGTACTTATATGTAATTATTAAAGCCGCCGAAGATGGAGAGGTGGTTATCAATAACCCGATTGGCAACAATGTTTATTACGATACAAATATTAATTTTGCAGTTAAATACATAGAGCCCTTAAAAAATAAATATAATAGCTTATTTATTGAATTGAGGGATTTTTATACGGAAGAATTGGTTAGTGATCAGATTATAGATTTAAGTGATGATGACAAAGAAATTGGTTGGCATGAGAAAATTGGTGGATTAAATTTAAATCGTTTAGGTTATTTTAAATTAAAGATTTATTTGTCTGATTCTGAAAAAACAGAAATAAATTTTTCTGTATTTGGAGCCACTCCTAAAGAGGGGACGTTATTGAATCAAAATAAGGTTGATAACAGTGGGATTTGGAGCGATTCTTTTTCGGGTCAGATATTTAGGCCGTTGGTATCTGGAAATATTGATAGCTTAACAATGAGTATAATTTCCGGCGATCCCAATGAAGTTCAAGCTGATAGTTACTGGAGTATTTATGAGTGGAATGGTAACGGGAATGATTTGTCTGGATCAATTGGCGCTTTATTGGCTACAACAACTTCTAAATTTTTGATTCCTACAACTTATTATCCAGGACCAGTAGTGGAAACATGGGAGCTTAGTGGTGTCAATGAAATAAATTTGGATTTTGAGAAGTATTATCTTTTGTCCTTAAATATTGTTCCTAGGGTTAATACTGGTAGAGCCGCTAGATTGTATATGCAAGGATCAACAAATGGTTCTTTGATAGACGGAAGATTAATCGGATCCGGAATTAATCAGGGGGATTTATATTTGATAATCAACAAAAAAGTAGAAACCGAACCAATTCCGGCTCCGGAGCCAGTTAGTGATGGTTTTGATTTAGCATCAACTACTCAAGAAGCAATTTAATTATAAGGTGTATATTAATTTGTAATTTTTGTTCCAAAAAATCATAATATAGTTATCATGAAACTTTTTAATGACTGGGAAAAGTATAAGAAAATATTGATTGATGATCAGGCTAAGAGATTCGAAAAAGAGCCGGAAAATCAGAAAAGGATTGAAGAATTAACAAAAAAGTTTGATTTATTGCAGGCTGCTTTTGATCAGCTTTCCGATGAACAGAAGGCTATGCTTGAAAACGTACCTAGAACTAAGGAAGAATGGGAGAATTTTAATGAAATCGGGGACGATATGGATAAAAAAGAAGAACAATTGGATGAGATTTGGACCGAGATAGATTCAGCAGTTGATCAGCTTCCGTTTAGTAGCGAGGAACTTAACGAAAAATTCAAGCAGTTGGCAATGCTTATAGCCAAGAAGCATCATTTGAATAACTAGTTTTTAATTTGACTTTTGTTCTGATAGACTGCACAATTCCACATTAGAACCTTATTTCTTATTTTAAGAGGAGGCTGTTTATGTTTAAGAATTGGAAATTTATCTATACCGAATCTGATCATGCTTTTATGAATAAGGATTCGATAAAGAAGGTGGTCGTGCCATTGAAGGCCCAGTGTGCCGATGATGCCGTAAAAGAAGGAAAAGAGCTCTGGGTAGCTAGGCTGAAAGAGGGCGAGGACGCCGAGGGAGCCAAAAAGATAAACGGAACTTACTTTTGGCCCAACAATCCTAAAGTGGTTCTGGAAATAGACATAATTCCTTAAAAGCTTTCATGATTGAGCTTATCAATCACAAAAGCCCCGTTTAACAACGGGGCTTTTTTATAATGTATAATTACAATATGATTATTGTTTTAGACAACATTCGTAGCCTTTTTAATGTTGGCACGGTTTTTAGGACCGCTGATGCCGTTGGCGCCGAAAAAATATATTTGTGCGGCATTACACCGGAACCAATTGATAGATTCGGAAGAATTCGCCCGCAATTGGCCAAAGTTTCTTTAGGTGCCGAAAAAACAATGCCATGGGAATATAGTTTGAGTTGTATAAAAGTTTTAAACGACTTAAAAAAGAAAGGTTATAAAATTTTTGCGGTAGAGCAGGATAAAAAATCGATTCCTTATTTTCGACTTAAATTGAAAAAATCGGATTTAGAAAAAGTAGTTTTGGTTTTTGGAAACGAAGTGGACGGGGTTTCTAGAAACGTCCTTAAAAAATCAGATAAAATTTTGGAAATTCCTATGCTGGGAAAAAAAGAATCTTTGAATGTCAGTGTGAGTTTTGGAATCGTAGTTTTTGGTTTGAGATACGGAAATATAAAAAAATAGCATTTTTTTACTTATTTAGTGGCTTAGCGGGGTGCGATAGTTTTGTATTTGTTATAGTATTAAAATATTATGATGAAAAATAAGAAAAAATTGAAAATTGCGCAAATTGCTCCGCTTTGGTTTCCGATTCCTCCTAAAAAATATGGCGGCATCGAAAGAGTGGTTGCGCAGCTTTGTGACGGGTTAGTTGATAGAGGGCATGATGTTACGCTTTTCGCCGCTCCGGGAAGTAAAACTAAAGCTAAATTAGTTAGTGTGTTTCCAAAACCACTGATAGAGGCCGGAGTTTCCTGGTCCGATCCTTTTTGGAATTTAAGAAATTTATCCAAGGCTTATAAATTAGCCGATATCGGCAAGTTCGATATCGTTCATTCACATCTTGATATATGGACATTGCTTTTTCAGGATTTAGTAAAAGTTCCGACGTTGCACACGATGCATAATTCTCTTTATAAAACCGGAGTAGAAATAAATAAGGATTTCAGATTAAAACTTTTTAATGAAGAAAGAAAAAAAACCAACATTGTTTTTATCAGTAAGTCGGCTAAAAAACAGTCCGCTATTAAATTTAAAAAAGACAGGGTTATATATAATGGCATAAACCTTGATAAATATAAATTTAATCCCAAGGGCGGTGATCACTTCGTCTGGGTTTCCAGAGTCGATGATTATAAGGGTATCGAAACTGCGATAGCAGCGGCTGAAAAAATGAAAATAGAATTGTTGTTGGCCGGAAGGTTGGATAAAAGCCAGGTGAATTATTTTAACAGAAAAATTAAACCGCATTTAAATAAAAAAATTCGATATGTTGGTGAATTGACCGAGGATCAGCTTTCGGTTTTTTATGGAAAAGCAAAGGCTTTTATTTATCCGATTGCCTGGGAGGAGCCTTTTGGATTGGTTGTCGCCGAATCTATGGCTTGCGGAACCCCGGTAATAGCCTATAAACGCGGCTCTATGCCGGAATTGATTGAAAATGGCAAATCCGGTTTTGTTGTTAAAGATTTTAAGGGATTATTGAAAGCTATGAAAGAAATTGAAAAAATTGACAGAGGCGAGGTGAGGAGAAGGGTTGAAAAGTTTTTCAGTAAGGAAATTATGGTAAAAAATTATGAAGATTTTTATTACGAATTAATTTCCAAAAAATAAAAAATGAAAATAGCAATGATGGTAGCGGGGCAATTTCCCATTCCTCAGCCCCAAAATATTGTTTACGCACCCATGGATATAGCCGCTTATATAAGCGAAGAATTGGTAAAGCGCGGGCATACAGTTCATTTTTATGCGCCAACCGGATCTAGGGTGAAGGCAAGTAAAATTATTTCAGGAAATTTATCACCTCTAGATAAAGTCATAAAAAAATTTGAAAAAAATGCTGATTTTTGCAAGATTTTTTCTCTGTGGGATCAATATTTAATTTCATTAATATTTAAAAATCACAAAAAAGAAAAATATGATTTAATTCATATTCATCCGGTTGATAGGGCTTTGCCTTTTGCCCTTGAAAATTTTGATGTTCCGGTGGTTTATACCTTACACGATCCTATTTATTCATGGAGAGCAAAAATATTTAATTTGTTTTCAAGTAAGAATCAATATTATGTGCCTATCAGTAATGCTCAAAAAAAGCCCGCTCCAGAATTAAATTATTTAAAGACGATTTATAACGGGATAAAATTGGAAGAATTTCCTTTTTCGGAAAAATCGGGGGATTATTTGCTTTTTGTTGGTCGGATTATGAAAGAAAAGGGCGTTGCGGAAGCAGTTCAGATAGCCAAAAAATTAAACGAGAAACTTTTGATTATTGGACCAACATCAAAAGATAATTATTGGAATAAAAAAATAAAGCCGTATCTCGGAAAAAAAATTAAATATATTGGATATGTTCCAAGAAAGAAATTGTTTAGATATTATAGAAACGCAAAGGCTTTTTTGTTTCCTTTACAATGGGACGAGCCTTTCGGTTTAACTATGACGGAGTCCATGGCTTGTGGAACTCCGGTAATAGCTTATAACCGTGGTTCTATTCCCGAAATTATTAGAAATGGAAAAAATGGATTTGTTGTAAAAAATTTAAAAGAAATGATTGTTGCAATAAAAAATATTGAAAAAATAAACCGTAAGGAATGCCGTTCTAGCGTTGAGGCGCAATTTAGTTTTAAAACTATGGCCGATAATTATGAAAAAGAATTTTTGAAAATAATTAGAAAAAATAATGATTAGATTAAAGCGAATATTTTTATTTTCCGGATTTTTTGTTTTAACGGCTATTTTGGGATTTATTTATTTTTTTGTAGGCCATAAATATGGAGTTGTAAGTATAAAAATAGGGGAAAATAGTTTTGATGCCGAAGTAGCCGAATCGATGGCGCAAAAAGCAAGGGGTCTTTCATATAGGGATAGCTTGGATAAAAAGGGTGCGATGTATTTTGATTTCGGGAAAGAGGATAAATACGGTTTTTGGATGATGGGTATGAAATTCCCTATAGATATAGTTTGGATAAAAAATAATATAGTGGTTGGTATAGAAAAAAATGTTCCGGCTCCGGTCGCGGGAACTCCGGAATCGGCTTTAAAAATTTATTACCCCCCCGAAGCAATTGATAAGGTTGTTGAGATAAGCGCGGGTCTTAGCGATGAATTGGGTATAAAAATAGGAGATAATTTTGTTATCCTAAGATAATGGAGAACGAGGAAAAACCGAAAAAGATCATAGGTTTGACGCCCAATGTTTTTTGGCTGGGAGTTGTTAGTTTGATGAATGATTTTTCCGGAGAGATGGTTTATTCGGTAATGCCGGGATTTTTAACAACCGTTTTCGGAGCCCCGCCTATCTTAATTGGTTTTTTGGAGGGATTTGCTGATGCCTTGGCCAGCTTTCTTAAAATCTATTTTGGCTGGTTTTCCGATAAGATTAAAAAAAGAAAAATTTTATCCGTCATTGGTTACTCCGTTTCCACAACCACTCGCTGGTTTCTGGCTTTTACTTCAAATTATTGGCAAGTTTTCTTTTTAAGGGCTATTGATAGAAGCGGAAAAGGACTGAGGGACTCTCCTAGGGATGCCCTCATTTCGGAATCGGTTGAGGAGAGAGATTTAGGCAGATCTTTTGGGTATCATCGCGCCATGGATACTGCTGGAAAGGTACTAGGGCCTTTGTCTGCAATTGTTATTTTGCCGATAATATTGAATGACTACAGACTGCTTTTTAAAATCGCTTTTGTTTTTGGAATTTTTGCGGTTATGTCATTTTTCTTTGTGAAAGAAATAGGGGGACGTAAGTCTGAATTAAAAAATGAAAACGAAGTTAAAGCTCTTGATTTCAAGAAAATTTTTTCTTTAAAAGAATATACGCCTGAATTTAAGATGTTTATTCTTTCGATATTCATTTTTGGTTTAGGCCAAATGCCTATTGCCTTAACTCTTCTTAAATCAAGAGAGGTTGCGAATGGCAGTTTTTCTATTCCCCTTATGTATTTCATTACAAACCTTGCCTTTGCTTTATTTGCTATTCCTGCGGGAAAAATATCGGATAAAATTGGGGAGAGAAAGATATTGGTTTTGGGATTTTTGGCCGCTATTATCGGGTATGTAAACCTCGCTGTTTTTAAAAATATTTATTTTGTTGTTTTTGGTTTTGTCATGCTCGGTGTCTATTCGGCTATGACTGATGGCATTGAAAGAGCTCTGACAACAAAACTCGTCGTTAGAGAAAGATTGGCTGCTGGGCAGGGTTTTTTGAATGCGGCAGTCGGTATTTCCTCTTTACTTTCGAGTTTGATTGGGGGTTGGATTTGGACATCTTTCGGTTCGGCTCCGGCATTTGCCTACGGAGTTTTTATGATGGTAGTGGGACTCTTTTCGTTTATTAATTTAAACAAGAACAGAGGCGTGGCTTAATTTTATTTTTTTGGATTACCGCTAATAAAAAGGTTAATTTTTGTTATAATTAATATAAATAAATATTTATAAAAATATGAAAATAAAAATTGCAATAAATGGTTTCGGCAGAATCGGTAGACTATTATTTAGAGAGATGTGGAAAGATGATAATTTTGAAATTGTAGCCATAAATGATTTGGGTGATATTGAAAACCTGGCTTATTTATTGAAATATGACACGGTTTACAGAAAATTTAACCAAGAGGTAGTGACGGGTAGTGGGGAATTGATAGTTGGTGGCAAAAAAATAAAGATATTACAAGAAAAGGAACCGTTAAAATTGCCCTGGAAAGATTTGGGAATTGATATAGTGGTTGAATCGACTGGGGTTTTTGATTCTTACGAAAAAGCTGAAGTACACTTGAAAGCCGGGGCTAAAAAAGTTGTGATAACCGCTCCGTCAAAGGATGCCGAAAGAGATGACGCTAAAACGGTTTTAATGGGAATTAATGAGGCTAATTTTAAGGTTTGTAAAATTACTTCAAATGGATCGTGCACTACCAATGCTACTTCTCCGGTTGCGGAAATTATGAAGGAAACTATTGGTATTAAAAAAGCAATTTTAAATACAGTGCATTCATATACAGCTACACAAAGCATAGTCGATGGTCCGGTCAGGGGAAAAGATTTTAGAAGGGGCAGGGCGGCAGCACAAAATATTTCTCCTTCTACTACCGGTGCGGCTATATCCGTTGCCCGCGCAATTCCAGAACTTGATGGAAAGTTCGGCGGCGTAGCTGTCAGGGTGCCAAGCATTACCGGGTCATTGGTTGACTTTACTTTTATTGCCGAGCGGGACACCACTGTTGAGGAGATAAACGAAATTTTTAAAAAAGCCGAGAAAGAAAAACGCTGGGAGGGCATATTTAAAACAACAGAAGATCAGATTGTTTCATCGGATATCATAGGTGAGCCGTATGGAGCCATAATCGATCTTAAATTTACACAAGTTGTCGGCGGTGATTTAGTGAAGATTTTTTCTTGGTATGACAACGAGGCCGGATATGTTTCTGTTTTAATGAAACATATTCAAAAAGCATCCGAGACTTTATAGTTTATGAGAAATTACCTTGTTTTAACTGGTTTTTTGATTGGATTATTTTTTGGAATTATTTTGGTTGGAAGGCAGATTTCCGTTGCTTATGAGGATTCGATAAATAGGGACCTAGAGGCAAAAATATTGGCTATTAAAGCTTTTGAGGCTGAAAATCTTAAAAAAGCTCAGGATTCCAGAACGGCTAATATAATTTTAGTCGGAGATATAATGCTTTCTCGTGCTGTGGGTAAAAAAATGAATTCTGTAAATAATTTTAATTTTCCGTTTTTGAAAATATCAGATACTTTAAGGGGCGCAGATTTCGTTTTCGCTAATTTAGAAGGACCTATTTCTAATGGCGGTAAAAATCAGGGAAGTGTTTATTCTTTCAGAGCAGATCCTAAAGTAATTGATGGTTTGGTTTTTGCTAATTTCGGAGTCTTGTCTTTGGCAAACAATCATATTTGGGATTATGGGCAATCTGCTTTGTTGGATACTTTTAAGAATTTAAAAAATGCCGGCATTTTATATGTTGGTGCTGGTGAAAACTCTGCGAAAGCCAATGAATTGGCTATAAAAGAAGTCAGGGGAAATAAAATCGGTTTTTTGGCTTACACGGATTTATATCCAAAAAGTTTTGAGGCCGGAAAAAATTATCCTGGGATAAGCAACTTTGATCTGAAAAATATTCTGAATAAAATATCTCAGGCCAAGGCCAGTAGTACTGTAGATTTTTTATTAGTTTCATTGCATTGGGGAGATGAGTATGCGGATGTTCCTACAGATAAACAGAAAGAAATAGCCAGACAGCTTATAGATGCGGGAGCGGATATTATTATTGGCCATCATCCTCACGTTGTTCAGCAATTTGAATCCTATAAAAACGGTTTAATTTTTTATAGTTTGGGTAATTTTGTTTTCGATCAAAACTTCTCCGAAGAAACAATGTCGGGATATTTGGTAAAGATAAAGCTTTTGGATAAAAAAATAAAAGATTGGAGCATATCAGGAACAATTATAAACAAAGATTTTCAGGCTGAGCTTGATGGTTTGGTTGGCGGACAAGATATCGCTAATTAAGATATAATATGAATATGGTTATTTATATTGCCGCCGATCACAGAGGTTTTAAACATAAAGAAGAAATAAAAAATTATTTAGTTAGTCTTGGTTATTCGGTTAATGATATGGGAAATGAAAAGTATGACGAATCCGATGATTATCCGGATTTTGCTGAAAGGGTAGCTGAAAAAGTTGCATTGGGCGGATCTTTGGGTATTTTAATTTGTGGTTCTGGAGTAGGTATGGATATTGTGGCTAATAAATTTCCCGGAGTTCGTTCGGCCTTGGTTTGCGATCCCGAACAAGCTATGGATGCCAGAACAGATGATGATGTAAATATCTTAACAATTGCGGCCGATTACACTTCTGTTGAAGCAAGTAAGAAGATAATCTCTCTTTCTCTTACTACGGTATTTTCCGGAGAAGAAAAATACAAAAGAAGGATAAAGAAAATAGAAGAATTGGAAATAAAAATTAAAAATAAATAATTTTTTATGAAAGTTATTCCAGCTATTAATGAGCCGACTTTCGAAAAAGTAAAGGAAAAAATTTTTCAGACCCGAGATATATTGGGGGCTTTAAGGGTGCACATCGATGTTACTGATGGTAAATTTACGGCGCACCAAACCTGGAATGATGTTAGCGACCTTATTAACCTCAGGTTTATTACCAATAATTTTAATTTTAATTTAGGTGTTCATTTGATGGTAAATAACCCAGACGAGATTATTGATTCTTGGTTTAGCGCCGGAATGCATGCTATAGTCGCTCATTTTGAAACAATAAAAAATATAGATTTAATTTTGGATAAGTGCGAAAAGAACGGAGTAGAATTTGTTTTGGCCGTAAATCCCTCTACAGCACTGGATTCAATAGGTGATATAAAAAAATATAAAAACATTGAGCTTTTAGCGGTTGAACCTGGTTCTGCCGGACAGAAATTTGAAGAAATAACTATTGAGAAAATAAAACAACTACGCACGAAGGGATTTGGTGGTAAAATAGTAATTGATGGTGGTATTAATCCGGAAACCGCCAAGAAAGTAAGAGAGGCTGGCGCTGATGCGATAGTTTCGGCCTCGTATATCTGGAATAATCTTAATCCAAAAAAAGGTTACGAAGAATTAAAAGCAGCTTAATTTTTATATGGAAATTCATGAGAAAAAAATGGAATTTTTGGAAGAGATGGCCAATCTTTTGCGTGAAGATGTTATTGAAATGCTTCTGGAGGCTGGCTCCGGACATAGCGCCGGGCCTTTAGGAATGGCCGATATTTTTTCAGCTTTATATTTTCATGTTCTTAATCATGATCCAAAGAATCCTGATTGGGCGGACAGAGATCGTTTGGTTTTATCAAATGGCCATATTTGTCCGATAAGATATGCCGCTATGGCTAGAGCTGGTTATTTTCCGATAGAGGAATTACTGACTCTGAGAAAAATAAATTCAAGATTACAAGGCCATCCTCACAGAAAAATTTTACCGGGAGTTGAAACCACATCCGGCCCTTTGGGTTCGGGTTTGTCGCAGGCTATTGGCATGGCTTTAGCCGGAAGATTGGATAATAAAAAATATAGAGTTTTTTGCGCTATGTCGGATGGAGAATTGGAAGAGGGGAATACTTGGGAAGCTTTTATGTTTGCCGGTAAAAACAGATTGAATAATCTTGTAGCTATAATCGACAGAAATAATATTCAGATAGATGGAAATACCGAAGATATTATGCCGCTCGAACCATTGAGACAAAAATTCGAAGCTTTTAATTGGAATGTGGTGGAAATCGACGGACATAATATTGAGCAGTTTATAGATGCAACTAATGAAGCCAAAGCAATTCATGATAAACCAACCGTAATCATTGCTCATACTATTCCTGGAAAGGGTGTGAGTTTTATGGAAAATGATTATACATGGCACGGTAAACCACCAACAGCCGAGGAGGCTGCGAAAGCTTTAAATGAGCTTAGAACATTGGGCGGAAAAATTAAAAGCGAGCATGAATAAAAATGATTAATCCTGATTTAAAACTTAATCCAAAGGTTTTTGAAAAAGATATCGAACAATTTCCGACTAGAAATGGTTACGGAGAGGGTTTGGTTTTGGCTGGAGAGCACGACGAAAACGTCGTTGTTCTTTGCGCTGATTTAACTGAGTCTACCAGGTCTGAAGCTTTTGCTAAAAAATTTCCAAAAAGATTTTTTGAGATAGGTGTTGCCGAGCAAAACTTGGCTACGGTTGCCGCTGGTTTGGGTATTAGCGGAAAAATTCCGTTTATTTCTTCTTATGCTACTTTTTCTCCGGGTAGGAATTGGGAACAGATAAGGACTACTATTGCTTACAATGATTCCAATGTAAAAATTGCCGGTGCTCACGCTGGAGTATCTGTTGGTCCCGACGGTGCCACTCATCAAGCCATAGAAGATATCGCTACAATGCGGGTGATAGCCAATATGAAAGTCTTTGTTCCGTGCGACTCTATCGAAGCCAGAAAAGCCACGGTTGCCGCGGCAAAAATTTGGGGGCCTGTTTATTTAAGATTTGCCAGAGAAAAAAGTCCTGTTATGACTTCGGAAAAAACAGAATTTATTCCGGGAAAGGCGGAAATTTTTTGGGAATCAAAAAAGCCGGAGGTTTTGATAATAGGTTGTGGTCCTATTTTATACAATGCCTTGGTTGCCGCCAAAGAACTTGAGGAAGAAGAAATTGGCTCCGTAGTTTTAAATTGCCATACCATAAAACCCTTAGATGAAAAACAAATTATTGAATTGGCAAAAAAATACAAAGCCGTTGTTACGGTTGAGGAGCATCAGATAATAGGCGGGTTGGGTGGCGCAGTTTCGGAATGTTTGGTCAAAAATTATCCGGCACCTATGGAATTCATTGGAATGAAGGATGTTTACGGAGAATCTGGCAACCCTTCCGAATTAATCGAAAAATACGGAATGGGCGTTGGAGATATTAAAAAAGCCGTTAAAAAAGTTTTAAAAAGAAAAAAATGAAGGATATTGTAACCATTGGCTCTATAACAAAAGATAATTTTTTGGAGGTTGATTATGAAATTATTGATTGGCCAAAAACGCCTTTGAAAAAAGCGATTGCTTTGCCATTCGGGGAAAAATTGGAAGTGAAAGACATCCATTCGGTATTGGGTGGTAATTCGGCAAATGCTAGCGTTACTTTTAGCCGGCTTGGATTTAAGACTGCTTGTTTTGGAAAAATAGGCGGGGATTTAGCCGGAGAAGAAATAAAAAAATGGCTTAAAGAGGATGGTGTTGATCCTATTTTTGCTGTTGTCAAAAACAAAAAGACAGCTCAGTCAACTTTATTATTAAAAGATGGCGAACGTACTATTTTGGGCTATCATGGAGCATCAAATGAATGGATGGAAAAAGATATTCCCTGGAGAAAGTTAAAAGCCAAGTGGTGGTATCTCTCTCTTGCTGGAAGTTCTTCCGATTTTTTTATTCCTCTTATAAATTTTGCGAAAGAACAGGGAATAAAGGTAGCTTTTAATCCGAGTGGTTATCATATAAAGCATAAACGACAGGAAATTTTGGATAATTTAAAGAATATTGATTTTTTGGTTTTGAATGAAGGCGAGGCTGCCGAATTGGTTGGAATTTCTTTCGAAAAAGAAAAAGAAGTATTTAAAAAAATAGATGAACTCATGCCGGGAATAGTGGCTGTAACTGATGGTCCGAATGGCGTAACCGTTTCCAATGGTAAAAATATTTTTAGGGCGGGAATTTTTAAGGAGAGGTTTGTTGTCGACAGGACCGGGGCTGGAGATGCTTTTGGCAGTGGATTTACAGCTGGGCTTATGGAATACGCAGAAGATTTTAATTCTATTGATAGTATTAAACATGCTATAGTTTTAGGAAGCGCAAATGCTACTTCGGTGGTTGAACACGTTGGTGCTACCGAAGGTATTATTACCGAAAAAGATTTTGAAGAAGACAGATTTAAAGATTTTGAAATCAAAATAGAAAAAATATAAAAATGGAAAAACTTAATTATTTTTCTAATGTATTGGGGGTTAGCGCAGATTTATTGGAAAAAATGGAGGAGTCGATGATTAAAAAAACCGGCAAGCTTGGTGTTTTAGAAAGAATTGTAGATGAAAACACACGAATCATTAATTCGACTTTAAATATTTTTGGTTCTGTTGATAGAAACGCTCCGGAGGTTCAGGGTATTTTGCGCCAAGCCATTTTGAGTCATGAGTATAAAGTTCTGGATGCATTAAAAAATGCTCCGGGTAAAACCGAATTTGAAAAAGCGGCTATTTTAGCTAAAAAATTAGTTAAGGTGCCAAGCGGATTTTTTCTTAAAAAAGAAAAAGCCATCGAGATTTTAAAAAAGAGACCGCCGGAAAATCTTCTTAAATATTTAAAGCTTTCAAATATCGACGAGGCTTTAAATCAGTTTGATGTTACGGAAATTTTTGCAACTCTAAGATTTATTGAGAGTACCGAGTGGATGCACCAGACCTTTGAAGTTGCCTATAGCAATTTCACTCCCGCTGATTTCGAAAAAAGAGAAATTAAAATTGAAGTTTTAAGCGATGTTTGGGTAAAAATTGCCGAAAAATTTGTTGCAAAAAAACACCATAACGTAAGCCATTTAAAGGAGTTTGGCGTAATTTTTATAAACCCAATCAAAGAAAATATTCCAGGAAAATTTTTGAGGGATTTTGCCCTGCTTTTACACTATTGTTATGAAATAAAATTTTATTCCAAACTTTTTCAATTTTATGAAAACGCTTCCGATTTTGCCGAACGCTTGAAGGCTTTACTTAGAGGCGATGTTAAGGAAATTTTAAAATCGGATCCCGGAGAGTGGCTGATAGTCCAGAGATATTTATCTAAAGAGAATCCTAATGATCCTCGCTTATTCTTACCCAGAGTCAATCCCGAATCTCTTCATTGGTTAAGAGGAGAGAGAGACTTTTCATTCTTTAATGCCGATGAAAAAAATGAAAGATTGAATCTGAAAATATGGAATAATATGGATTGGGTGGGCGGTGTTTTTCGGGGTGAGCAGGATCAGGTAATTAGTTTTGATTTGGAAGACAATGCCATGTCCCTCGTTTCTTTTATGGAAGGAAGGAATGAGAATTTCAACTATCATCAAAGAGAGGCTATGTGGACCAGGATTTTTTCGGAATATGCCGGCGGGGAAGAGGCAATGGAAAGTTTGCTTATAGAGAATTTTGATAAGGGGATAATTAGGTTTTAATTTTTGCTATAATTAAATTAATATTTAAATAAATAAAAATATGTCTAACGGCAACGGTAATAAAAAAATATTAGTGGTTGAAGTTGTTGAAGATGATAGACCATTGCTTTCGGTTTTGTGCGATCGGTTTTCAGCTGAAGGATACAACGTAATCTCCGCTTTAACGGGAGACGAGGGCTTGAAATTGGCCTTAGAGCACAAACCTGATTTAATTTTATTGGATATAGTTATGCCTAAAATGGACGGACTTACAATGCTGAAAAAACTCAGGGAGGACAATTGGGGAAAGAAGGCTAATGTTATTTTACTTACAAATTTATCCGCCGATGAAAAAATAACCAAAGCCGTTACGGAATTGGAGCCTTGCTATTATCTTATTAAAACCGACTGGAAAATGGACGATATAGTAGAGAGGGTAAAGAGCACTCTTGAGGGAAGCGGAAAATAGTTTATGGGCTTTGTTTTTTCGAATGTTTTAATGCCTTTTATCGGCTGGGGCCAATATTGTTTTTATTTGGCGGTTATTTTAATTGTTGCCAATAAAAGATTTGGATGGTTTAAGTATTTTTATCGGTTAAGTTATAAATTCTTAATTGGTTTGGTGTTGGGCTTTAAAATAATATATGCATCAGCCGAAACATGGGCGCAGTATTATGTCTGGTCCAATAACAACCTGACAAAACTTCTTTTAGATAAAAGTGTTATAAACCTGGATATTTTAAGAGATTTTTCTGGTAAGTTTTTTATTTTGCTTAATAACCGTTTTGGTTATTTCTTATTTTATTCTTGGGGGAGATTTTGGTTTGAAATTTTTGTATCTTTATTGGCCGCCTCGGTTTTTTATCTTTTTTTGCTTTTACTTGAAAAATATAAAGATAGATTTTTTATTGAAGGAGAAACTGAATTGGGTTTTTTGTTATCTCTAATGGTGGGTTGGTCAAATTTCATAGTATTTTTACCATTGGTATTCTTGAGTATTGTTTTGGTTTCTGTTTTTAAAGCGGTGGTATTGAAAGAGGCTTATACCACGATTGGTGTACCGCTAATAGTCGCGGCTTTAATTGTTTTATTGTTGGGTAATTATTTGGTTAATTTTTTAGGTTTAACTCAACTTAGAGTTTAAGGGTTTATGTAGTAATATTTATATATGGACAATTTAATTGATTTAATAAGAAGTGCGGAGAAAAACAAGGTTTGTATAGGCCACTTTAATGTCTCGGACTCGATCGTTTTAAAGGCGATTTTTGAATCTGCCAAAGAACTTACCGTGCCGGTAATCATTGGAACTTCCGAGGGTGAAGCTGGTTTTATTGGTAGGGATTTAGCTTCTGCTATGGTTCAAAGATTGAGGTCGGAAAATAAATTTCCAATATTTTTGAATTCGGATCATACTCACAGCCTTGAAGAAGTTAAAAAAGCAGTCGATGCCGGTTATGATGCTATTATTTTTGATGCCAGCAAGCTTTCTTTTGAAGAAAATATAAAACAAACCAAGGATGCGGTTGAGTATATAAAATCCAAATCAGAAAATATACTTGTTGAAGGAGAGCTTGGTTACTTAGGCGATTCTTCCAAACTTCTTAAGGAATTGCCGAAAAATTTAGCTATTAATTCGGAAGATCTTACAAAGCCGGAAGAGGCGGCTATATTTGTGAAAGAAACTAAAATTGATTTATTTGCTCCAGCAGTAGGAAGTATGCACGGAATGCTCATGCTTGCCGATAAAGAGGGGAAAGCAAATTCCGTTCCTAGGCCGTTAAACATAAAAAGAATATCGGAGATTAAAAACACAGTTAAAACTCCATTAGTTTTACATGGTGGTTCTGGAACATCCGATGAAGATTTCGTAGCCGCGATTGATGCCGGAATAAATATTATTCATATAAACACAGAAATACGAGTGGCTTGGAAAAATGCTCTGGAGAGTTCATTGCTGACAAACAAAGACGAAATTGCTCCTTATAAAATACTTAAACCGTCTTTTGAAGGCGTAAAATCAGTGGTTAAATCACGCTTGCAATTATTCAATAAATTGGTATAATAAACAAACTAAATTATTAAGGTTTTTTTAATTATGGAATTACAAGTTCAAAAAAGAGAAAGTTCTGGAAAAGCCGCTGCTTTAAGAAGGTCTGGTTTGGTTCCGGCCGAGCTTTATGGAAAAGGCGTTGAAAATTTACATTTAGCTATTCCCACAAAGGAATTTAAAAAAGTTTTTAAAGAATCCGGTGAAAACACAATTGTTAATGTTGTTTTGGCCGGTAAAAAATACCCGGTTATTATTCACGAGGTTTCTTATGATAGCGTTTCCGGCGATATTTTAAATGTTGATTTGTATCAGGTAAGAATGGATGAGAAAATTAAAATCAGCGTACCCTTGGAGTTTATCGGTGTTTCCCCGGCTATAAAAGAAAAAAATGGTCTTTTGGTTAAGTCCTTGCATGAAATTGAAGTTGAGGCTTTGCCCGCAGACATTCCTCATTCTTTGCAGATTGATATTTCGAAGATTACCGAAATCGGACAAAGCTTGTACGTAAAAGATTTGGCTTTACCGGAAAATGTCAAAACCACGGTTTCTCTGGAAACTGTAGTTGTCACCGTTACAGCTAAACTTACTGAAGAGCAAGAATTAGCCATGCAGCAAGCCGCTGGTGCCGGAGTTGAATCCGTTAAGGTTGAATCTGAAGAGAAGAAAGCTGAAAGGGATGCCGCTAAAGCCGCCGCTCAGCCTGGGGCTCCTACAGTTGAAGCCGCTAAATAACCAAATAATTAAAAATCCCCGAAAAGGGGATTTTTTGTTATAATATGAAATATATATGCGTATCAGGCCCAAAATTTTTATAGATTTAAAAAAATCTCAGATTGATATTTTTTCGAAAAAAGTTTCGAGGCTGGATTTGCGTGAAGAAAAAATATTAAGAGTGCCAATTCTGAGATTTGTTAAATATTTAGGATTATTGGCAGCTTCTTTATATCTAATTTTCGGCTCGGCTTTGGCTCCAATAGACAAAGCCAATCTTTCTTTAGCTGCGCAAAATGAAGCCGAAAGAAAACAATTAGAGGACCAACTTACTTCTTTAGAAAATCAAATTAGCCAATATCAGGATACGATTACTCAATATCAGAGTCAGGGAAAAAGTTTGCAGGGTGAAATTAATAAGCTCAATGCCAAAATTGCATCCCTTAATTTGCAGGTCAAGGCTACAACTTTATCAATTAAAAAATTGGATGATGAAATCGCTGACAATAAATCCCAAATAAAAACAACTGAAACAGATATAGAAAAAAACAAAAGAATTTTGTCTTATACCTTACAAAGTATTTATGCCAGCGGAGATACTTCCATGATAGAGGTATTTTTGAAAAATGTTGCTGTTTCTGATTTTTATGATGACGTAAAAAATTTGACTGACGTACAGGATAACCTAAGAATAACGTTGGAAAAAGTTATGGACTTGAAGAGCCAGTTATTGGACGAGCAGACTCAGCTATCTTTACAAAAAAAGGACGCTGACCAACTAAAAGCATATCAGCTTAGCCAAAAGCAAATTGTTGATAACACAAAAAAAGAAAAAGCGGATTTATTAACAGCCACAAAGGGCCAGGAATCAAAGTATCAGGATCTTTTGAAGCAAACTCAAAAAACAGCCGCTGAAATAAGAAGCCAAATCTTTAAGCTTCTTGGCGGAGGTGAGTTGCCTTTTGGAGATGCAGTCAAAATCGCCACTTTAGCCGAAAAATCAACAGGTGTAAGAGCATCTTTTATAATGGCTATTCTTACTCAGGAGTCTTCTGTTTCTGGCGTGATCGGCGCCAATTTGGGAAAGTGCTATTATAATACTCCAAGGAATAATTCCAGCGGAACCGTGATGAGTAATTCCCAGAAACCAGTATTTTTACAAATAATGTCTGATTTAAAAATGGATCCGGATAAGACTCCTGTTTCGTGCCCAATTTCTTCCGATGGGGCTTATGGAGGAGCTATGGGTCCTGCGCAATTTATGCCTACTACTTGGCAGCTTTACGATGATAAAATTTCAGGAATCACCGGCAATAAACCCGCCTCACCATTTAATAATGCAGATGCTTTTACCGGCACAGCGTTGTTATTAAAAGACAATCTTACAGGGTGCAAATCTATATATAAAACTATTTTTTCTCAGGAAAATTGTGCTGCCGCTAAATATTATGCGGGCGGCTATTGGAAATCTTATATGAGTGTCGGAAGATATGGATATCGCGTGGCTCAGCGCTCCGATGATTTTGCCGACGAGATTGCTATTTTGAACGCCAATCAGTAATTAAATTAAAACTCCCCGAAAAGGGGAGTTTTTTATTGAGAAGTTTTATTTATTTTTTTCAAAATCATATCCAGATCTCCCTCCATGACTTTTTCGATATTGTGAACTTTTACATTGAAGCGGTGATCAGTAATTCTATCGTCGGGGAAGTTATATGTCCTTATTTTTTCCGATCTGTCTGCGGTGCCTACCTGTTCGCGGCGGTTAGCGGCTACATCTCCGACGGCCTGAGATTGCTGAATCTCAAAAAGTTTGGCGCGGAGAATGGACATAGCTGCTTCACGGTTGGCGTGCTGGGCTCTTTCTACTCTGGAGCTGACTACAATGCCAGTTGGTTTGTGCAGTATTCTTACGGCGCTTTCTACTTTGTTTACATTTTGTCCGCCAGGTCCTCCGGCTCTGGAGAAGGTGACTTCAAGATCGTTTTGATTTATTTGTACTTCTTTTGCTTCCACTTCGGGAAGGATTGCTACGGTAGCGGTGGAAGTATGGACTCTTCCGGCTTTTTCCGTTTTTGGCACTCTTTGTACTCTGTGGGTTCCGGATTCATATTGAAGTTCTTTATATACACCAATTCCTTCTATTCTGGCAACGAAAGTTTTTGAGCCGCCCAAATCATCGGCTATCATAAATTTCCAGCATTTTTTGGCGGCATATTTCTGGTACATTCTGGCCAAGTCGCCGGCAAAAATTGTGGCTTCGTCGCCGCCGGCACCCGGGCGGATTTCCATAATTATTTTATTGATGCTATTTATATCCATGTTTTTGTTTTGATAAATAAAAAAGCGACTAGCCGAAATTAATTGGCTAATCGCTTATTTAAACTATTTCTTTTTATTTTTTGCGACTCTGACTTTTTTAGCTTTTTTCGGAGCGGCAGCGGCTTTGGCTCTCTTGGCTTTGAATTTCTCTACTTTACCGGCGGTATCGATTAATTTTTCTTTACCGGTGAAAAACGGATGGCACTTGGAGCAGATTTCAACGTTGATTTCTGGATGCGTAGATCCAAATTCAAATATGGCTCCACAGGCGCACCTGGCTTTTATTTTATCGTTAAATTTTGGGTGTATGTCTTTTTTCATAATATAAGGATTATAATATGGAAATTAATTTTTGCAAGTTATTGTTTGGGTGTTGACAGATTTTGGGTTTTGAATATAATTATTAGTACTTAAATAGCTGCTGATTAAAAATCAATAAAAACATCTAGTCAAATACATCTACCTCGTTTGAGATTTACATTTCAAATGTCGGGCGAGGCAGGTGTATTTTCTTATCCTAAATGGATAGGCGATATACCTTCACCCCCACACTTAAAAAATAAGTGAGAGGGTTTACCTTGATAATTAAATAACGTTCAATGTAGTAATAATTAATTTAATATTTTACCTGAATATTAAATTGTTGAGTCCAATAATAATTTTGTAGAAATACAAAATTGAGTTTAAAGATTTTTTAGTTACTTCAATACTGAGGTTGGTTGCGAGCGACTCGTTCGATGGGTTTCTTGCAACTAACTTTTTTCAGAGGATTTGATCCTGGTCCAGGATGAACGCTGGCGGCGTGGATAAGGCATGCAAGTCGCGCGGATTAGTTTGCGATTACATCAAGAATTAATTAGCGGCGAACGGGTTAGTAACACCTTAGTACATACCTCAAAGTCAGGGATAGCCTATCGAAAGATAGGGTAATACTTGATGGTATCCGATTTATCGGATTAAAGGCGAAAGTCGCTTTGAGATTGGCTTAGGTCTGATCAGCTAGTTGGTGAGGTAATGGCTCACCAAGGCTATGACCAGTAGGGGGGCTGAGAGGCTGTTCCCCAACGATAGCACTGAGACACGGGCTATACTCCTACGGGAGGCAGCAGTCGAGAATATTCCACAATGGGCGAAAGCCTGATGGAGCGACGCCGCGTGCAGGAAGAAACCCTTCGGGGTGTAAACTGCTTTTCTATAAGAAAAACTTTTGTGATTGTATTATGGGAATAAGGGGCTGCAAACTTCGTGCCAGCAGCCGCGGTAATACGAAGGCCCCAAGCGTTATCCGGATTTATTGGGCGTAAAGCGTGTGTAGGAGGTTCGGTGAGTCTGTTGTTAAATTTCGCTGCTTAACGGCGGAGCTGCAACAGATACTATCGGACTAGAGTGTGCGAGAGGTTAATAGAACTCACGGTGTAGGGGTGAAATCCGTTGATATCGTGGGGAATACCAAAGGCGAAGGCATTTAACTGGCGCATTACTGACTCTGAGACACGAAAGCGTGGGGAGCAAAAAGGATTAGATACCCTTGTAGTCCACGCCCTAAACGATGCCAACTGGATATTTCGAGTATCGACCCTCGGAGTGTCGAAGCTAACGCGTTAAGTTGGCCGCCTGGGAAGTACGGCCGCAAGGCTAAAACTCAAAGGAATAGACGGGGACTCGCACAAGCGGTGGAGCATGAGGTTCAATTCGACAATAAACGAAGAACCTTACCAAGGTTTGAAATCCAGACGAAGACCTGCCGAAAGGTGGGTTGTCTCTCAAGGACGGCTGGACAGGTGCTGCATGGTTGTCGTCAGCTCGTGTTTTGAAATGTTCCCTTAAGTGGGGTAACGAGCGCAACCCTTATCCTATGTTTTAGATGTCATAGGAAACTGCCCTCTTTTTGGGGGAGGAAGGCGAGGATGACGTCAAATCAGCATGGCCCTCTGATACCTTGGGCTACACTCGTGCTACAATGGCCATTACAAAGGGTTGCCAAACCGTAAGGTGGAGCTAATCCCAGAAAAATGGCCCCAGTTCAGATTGAGGGCTGCAACTCGCCCTCATGAAGCCGGAATCGCTAGTAATCGTGGGTCAGCTATACCACGGTGAATACGTTCTCGAGTCCTGTACTCACCGCCCGTCACTTCAGGGGAGCCGGAAATACCTAAAGCTTCGTTTCGCGCGGGGTTAGGGTAGTGTCGGTGACATGGAAGAAGTCGTAACAAGGCACGCGTAGCGGAAGCTGTGCGTGGATCATTTTATTTAAAATTTTTACTTCGGTAAAAATTTAAGTACGATTATTTATCTTTTGATAAGTATATGAGTGTTGATCGTGGAGCTCTAAGTCACGATTCGCTAATTCAATTTATTTTGAAGCGCGTAAGGTTGAGGTAACTAAAAAGTTTTTAAATGACTCAATTACTGCATGAATAATAAAAAGCGCCTTGTCGGCGTTTTTTATTTTTAAAAAAATAAAGTCTTGTGATATAATATAAAAACAATGGCAAAGAAAATATTATTGATTGAGGACGACCCATTTTTATCTTCTTTATTAAAAAATAGATTTATTAAGGAGGGTTATGAAATCGTATTGGCTCAAACCGGTGATGCAGGCATCCAAGCTGCAAAACAAGGCGGGGTTGATTTGATTCTTTTAGATCTTATTCTTCCGGGTAAGTCCGGATTTGAAGTTATGGAAGAGTTAAATATGGATCCGTTGGTCCCCAAGGTTCCTATTCTTATAATTTCCAATTTAGGACAAGATAGTGATATAGAGAAAGGTAAGGAGCTTGGCGCTGTGGGTTATCTTATAAAAGCCAGGACATCAATTGAAACTTTAATTTCTAAAGCAAAGGAATTTATAGGAACTTAATAGTTATCAACATTTAATATTCCTTATATTTTATAAATAGTTTATAATATATATACAATTAAAATTAATAAAAAATATAGTTATTTATGAGTAAATCAGTAACAAAAGGTTTTACCTTAATCGAATTATTGATCGTTATTGGTATTTTGGCTGTTTTAGCCACCGTAACATTATTAGTATTAAATCCGGCTCAGATGTTTGCTCAGGCCAGGGATTCACAGAGGATTTCCGATTTAAATACAGTTAAGAGCGCCGTTTCTTTGTATTTATCTACAGCGTCTTCCCCGGTTTTAGCTACAGGCACCAATGGTGTTGATTGTGCTACAAATTTTTGGGGTACTTTTGCAACAACCACTGGAGCTACAGCTGGCGCCGCTTTATTTGGTAATTCCGCCAGAACGACATTTAAATCTCCAACCTCTGCCACAACTACCGTTGGCCTAGGCGGATGGATTCCTGTTCCTTTAGATACAATGTCTGGAGGTTCTCCAATTAGTGCTTTGCCGTTGGATCCTTCCAATATTTTGAATGGTACAAATACAAATGACGCTACAGCTTATTACTATGCCTGCAGCACAACTCAGATGACTTTTAAATTAGTAGGACAATTGGAAAGCACCAGATATTCTAACGGTGGTACAGAAGATAAAGAATCAACTGACGGTGGTACAAATGCCGCTTATTACGAAACCGGTACCAATATCTCTGCCAGTTTGTAAACCCGATTCTAAAAAATATTTTTATCCCGCACAATTGTGCGGGATTTTTGTTAACATTTTCATTTATTAACTTTTTAAAATAGTTTATAATTAAATTTATGAATAAAACATCGGCAAAGGGTTTTACTTTAATTGAACTTTTAATCGTTATCGCTATTTTGGCTATTTTAGCCACAGTGGTTTTGATTGTTATTAACCCGGTTCAAATGTTTGCTCAAGCCAGGGATTCTCAGAGGATTAATGATATGGCTACTTTAAATAGCGCCGTAGCTTTATATTTAACAACTGTCACATTGCCATCGTTGGAGGGTGGTGGTGGAACTTGCGCAGCAAATTTTTGGGCCACCAACGGAAGCGCAGTTAATACCTTCGTTACTTCTTTAGTTTTACCAGCCGCCCCTTCTTTTACGGCAGCCGTAGATGGTACGGGCTGGATTCCGGTTAATTTATCTACAATTTCCGGCGGCTCTCCTTTAAGCGCTCTGCCTAGGGACCCCATAAATTCAAGTACGTATTTTTATTCTTATGCTTGTAATAATGCCAGTAAATGGTTTGAGTTTCATTCGAAAATGGAAAGCTGCAGATATAGTTATAATAATTCCGGTTGTGGAGGTGCCGGCAGTGATGATGTAGAAAGCACAGATGGAGGCCCAAACAATAATTATTACGAAGTCGGAAATACTCCTGGTTTGGGTTTGTAAGATTTATAAATAAAAAAATGTCAAAAGGTTTTACTTTAATTGAGCTTTTAATCGTTATAGGTATATTGGCTATTCTAGCTACTGTCACGGTGGTTGTTTTAAACCCTGGTCAACTATTTGCCCAAGCGAGAGATTCGCAAAGAATGTCTGATTTGGAAACTGTCAGTAAAGCTATAGGATATTATTTGTTAAATACTAGCAGCGTAGATCTTGATTCTGCGCTTTCGGTTTGCGGAACTTCCGGTACCCAATCATTGGCTTACACCGGAACTATTGCGGGTGCCACTACAAGCTTGATTTGCGCCGGAACCTGTTCTCAGGTTGCTGTTTCGGCAGCCAACGTTACTAATGTTGATGGGACTGGCTGGATTCCGGTAAATTTTGCAAGCGGCATGCTGGCGGGTACATCTATAAGTGATTTGCCGATTGATCCTACCAATACTACCGGCGCTACTGGATACGCATATTCATATGGCTGTAATAATGCAGCCGCAACTTATGAGATCGATGCAAACTTGGAAAGTCAAAAATATTCGTATACCGGTTCAGATGATAAGGAGTCTAAGGATGGGGGAAATTCGGCTACATTGTACGAGGTTGGTAATGATCCTGGTTTGAATATGTAATTTATTCGAAAGGTGGATAAAAAGCCGTGCTTATATCACGGCTTTTTTGTTATAATAAAATTAAATGCAGATTCCTATACACAAACTAAAAGAGATCGTTGTCGGTGAGAATTTTATTAGTGAAGCCGATTTTGATGCTTTGACGGAAGAAGCTGCTAGATTAGGCCAGAATGTAGCTGATGTTTTGATTTCAAAAAACATTGTTTCGCATGACTATCTTGCCGATTTGCTTTCTTCTTATTTTGGCGTTGAAAAAGCCAATCTTGCTTCCAGGCAAATTGATAAGAATATTTTACAGCTTTTGCCGGAAGAAATGGCTAGGCAAAAAAAGGTAATTGTTTTCGCCAAAGAAGATTCGGGAATTTTTGATGTGGCTATGGAGGACCCGAGCGATTTGTTGACTATAGAATTTTTAGAGCAAAATTTGGGCGGTAAAGTAAAGCCATTTTTGGCTTTGGAGGGAGATTTGAATAAAGGCTTTGCTTTGTATGGTCAGGAATTATCTCAGGATTTTAAACAAATCATCGAATCAAATATTAAGGAGTCTTTAAGAATGGGGAAGAAGGGCGATGAGGCCGCTACGGAGGTTCCTATTGTTGCCATTGTAGATAATCTAGTTTCTTACGCCTTGGCTTCCCGTGCATCAGATATTCATTTTGAAATTTTTCAGGACGGAATACTTGTCCGTTACAGGATCGACGGTGTTTTGCATGAAATTATGAAGATACCAAAAGAAGTTCATTCCGCTATCGTTGCTCGTGTAAAACTTTTGGGCGGTTTAAAAATTGATGAACATTATAAGCCGCAGGATGGACGTTTTAGATATAGAATTTCTGGAGGTAAGGATGTGTTGGACGTAAGGGTTTCCATATTGCCCACATACTATGGCGAAAAAATAGAAATGCGTCTTTTGGCTGCAGCTCAAAGGCCGCTGTCTTTAAAGGAGGTTGGTTTACTTGAAGACCATGCGGAAATTGTGATGGAAAATATAAAAAAGAGTTACGGTATGATCCTAGTTTGTGGTCCTACGGGTTCCGGTAAAACAACTACTCTGTATTCAATTTTAGGCCTTTTAAATAAAACGGAAGTAAATATTGTTACCATTGAGGATCCTATTGAATACGATATTAAATTTATAAATCAAACACAGATCAATCCTCAGGCCGGAGTTACTTTTGCCAGCGGATTAAGATCTATTTTGAGGCAAGACCCTAATATTATCATGGTTGGTGAAATCAGAGATCCAGAAACTGCCGATATTTCCGTGCAGGCAGCTTTGACCGGTCATTTGGTGCTTTCTTCCTTGCACACGAACGATGCTCCGACAGCAGTGCCAAGGTTGATAGATATGAATATTGTTCCTTTTTTGGTTGCAGCTGTTGTTAATATGGTTTTGGCTCAAAGACTTGTACGAAGTATTTGTCTTGAATGTATTTATTCTATGGAGCCGGATAAAGAAACAATAGATGTAATTACACGTCAGCTTAAGGAATTGGGAGTTGAGAATTTTAAAATACCGAAATTAATTTATGCCGGAAAGGGCTGTCAGGCTTGCGGCGGTACTGGCTATAGAGGCAGAACCGGTATTTTTGAAATATTGAATGTGACCGAGGATATCAGAAAGGCTATTATTAGTCCCGATTTTTCTTTGGATACTTTAAGAAACTCAGCCAGGGCTCATGGAATGGTAAGCATGTTTGAGGATGGATTAAGAAAAGTTGAGCGTGGTATGACAACCGTCGAAGAAATTTTGAGGGTTATAAGAGAGTAGTATGAAGTTTCACTACATAGCTTCCGATCCTACAGGAAGAATAAATGAAGATAATTATGAGGCTGAAAGCTCTTATGAAGTTTTGAATTTTTTGGCTAAAAAGGGCTTAAGGCCGATTTCTATTAAGGTTGTAAGAAGTGTTGATGTAAACTTAAAAAAATTTTTTGGACAAACTGTTACCATTGAAGATAAAATATTTTTGACGAAATACTTGTCTTTGATGTTGAAGGCGGGAACGGATTTGTTCAAGGCCATTACTATCCTTATTCAGGATTTTGAAAAACCGGTTTTGAAGGCTCTTTTGATTGAGATTAGGAATACCTTGGAAAAGGGACAGCCTTTTTATCTTACATTTTCTAAATATCCAAAATATTTTTCAAATGTTTTTGTCAGTTTGATTAAAGCCGGAGAGCTTTCTGGTAACCTTGAACAGGTTTTTTATAATTTAAGCGTTTCTCTGCAAAAAGACCAAGAGCTCTACGGGCGCATAAAATCAGCTTTTATTTACCCTATAATTTTGATGGGGGTTTCGGCTTTAATCCTTTTATTGCTTGTAAGCTTTGCTTTGCCGAAAGTGGCAGATGTTTTTTTGAAATCGGGTTTTAAAGTACCATTTTTTTCACAAATAGTTTTTTCTATAGGCTTATTTATAAATGATTATAAACTCATAATTTTTCCTTTATTATTTATTTTTGTGGTTGTTTCTTATTATTTCTTTGCCAAGACGGTTCCGGGCAGGCAAATAATTTCCAGATTTATAAACAAACTTCCTATTGTAAATAAGGTTATCAAAGAAATGGCTTTGCAGAGATTCGCTTCAACACTTGCTTCTTTGATGCGTGCCGGCTTACCGATTTTAGATGCCTTAGAAATTACCGCTGATTCAGTTGGTTCTGAAGAATTAAGACAAGCCCTGCTTAGAATCTCTAGAGAGGGAATTGCTAAGGGACTTACTATCGGCGAGGCTTTCAGAAAAGAACCTTTTTTCCCCATGACGGTTACCAATCTTATCGCTGTTTCCGAGAAGGCCGGACACACAGAGGATATTTTGAGCACATTATCTGAATTTTTTGAAACAGAAATTGACGGACAGGTTAAAAACCTCGTTTCATTCCTTGAACCTATTTTACTTTTAGGTATAGGGTTGATAATTGGAACAATCGCTTTAGCTGTTATAGTTCCGGTTTATCAGCTTGTTGGTGGCATGTAGAGAGGGGTATAATTAAAATTGTTTAACACTAATTTTAAAAACAATGTTCAATAAAAAGAATAATGGTTTTACCTTGATGGAGCTTTTGGTAACTATGGGAATAGCTGTGGTTTTGGGTAGCGTTGCGATGTCTAATTATTTTAGTTATCAATCCACTGTAAGTATTGATGGAGCCGCCAACGAGCTTTTGGGTAATTTAAGGGATGCTCAACAGAGAGCGATTTCTCAAGATCAGCAATCGGCTTGGGGTGTTTATATCAATGCAGTTTCCGACGATAACGATTATTATGAATTATTTTACGGTAATAGCAGATCAACGGGGACGGTTGTTTCAAAGACTGTTTTGCCGGTTGATCTGGAGTTTTTAGTTCCGGCTCAAGGTAGTGTCTCCGAAATAAATTTCGCAAAATCTACCGGCTTGCCGAATCATGACTATACTTTAATAATTGTTTCTAAAAGAAATAGTACCTTAGCAAGAACAATTTCTTTTAATATGTCTACGGGCTTGATAGCTTCTTCTGAGAATTTGGGCTCCGGACCGACACTTTCTTCTATTACTCCAAATAGCGCCTTAAATTCAGCCCCGGTAAATATAACAGCCTTGGTGGGAACGGGTTTTCAGCAGGGTGCTTTATTGAAGTTAACAAAATCCGGAAATCCTGATTTGATTTGTACAAATATGGCTTTTGTTAATTCGGCTTTATTGACCGGCACATGTGATGTTACTGGTAAATCCGGAGGAACTTGGAATACAGTAGTTGTAAATCCTGACGGACAATCGGCAACTTTAGCTAATAGTTTTACATTGATTGGAGTTTCGGTGCCGGGATTCGTTTCTTCGTTTAGCGCTGTTGTTGGAAATCAACAATTAGTTTTGAATTGGGGAGCTCCGCTTGATAACGGGGGTGCCACAATAACCAGTTATAAAGTTTATCGTAGTACAACTTCTGGCGCAGAAACATTGCTTACTTCCGGAGGGTGTTCTGGTCTTGGAAGTGTATTGACCTGTACTGATTCCGGTCTTACAAATGGCACAACTTATTATTATAAAATTTCTGCAGTTAATTCCGTTGGAGAAGGAGCTTTGAGTTCGGAAATAAGTTATATTCCGGCTTCGGTGCCTACAGCCCCTCAAAATTTTGCCGTATCTTCCGGCAACCAACAATTAGTTTTGAATTGGGGAGCTCCGCTTGATAACGGGGGTGCCACAATAACCAGTTATAAAGTTTATCGTAGTACAACTTCTGGCGCAGAAACATTGCTTACTTCCGGAGGGTGTTCTGGTCTTGGAAGTGTATTGACCTGTACTGATTCCGGTCTTACAAATGGCACAACTTATTATTATAAAATTTCTGCAGTTAATTCCGTTGGAGAAGGAGCTTTGAGTTCGGAATCTAGCGCGACTACATTTACAACGCCTACAGCCCCTCAAAATTTTGCTGCAATATCAGGAAAACAAAAAATAGTTCTTAATTGGACAGCTCCATCAAATAATGGCGGCTCTTCAATTACTAATTATGAAATATATAGAGGTGCGTCTTCCGGAGGAGAAACACTTCTAGCAGAAGTTGGTAGTGTGCTTACGTATACCGATTCAGGATTGGCAAATGGATCGACTTATTACTATAAAGTTGCGGCTAAAAATATTATTGGTATTGGTACGCAAAGTTCAGAATCCAGCGCGACTACATTAACTGAATGGCGTAGAATTTTTGTAACTAGCACTTCATATTCGGGTAATTTAGGAGGATTATCCGGCGCGGATTCGTTATGCCAGACAAGGGCTAATGCTGTTAGTCTTGGCGGGACTTGGAAGGCTTGGCTCAGTGATGAAACAACAAATGCTTCAGATAGGCTTTATCATGATACCGTTGCATATGTAAATATGAATAATGATAAAGTCGCTAATAACTGGACTGATTTAACTGATGGAAGTTTAACATCTGCGATTCAATATAATGAGAGCGGGGTTTCTACGGCTGGCCAAGCTTGGACTGGTAGCTATTCCGACGGAACTAAGTATTTTAGCCAAGATTGTACGGCGTGGACTTCTACAACCGGAACTGGCGGAGATGCTGGATTATCGGGTATTGTTACTAGTACAACGGGTTCGTGGTCGTATAACGGAACCAATTCTTGCAATACCAGCCTTCCATTATATTGCGTAGAGCAGCCTCCATTTAGTGCTCCGGATGCGCCAACTATCAATACGGTTTATGCAGGAAACAGTCGCGTATCAGTTCTTTTTTCAGCTCCGTCTTCCGACGGTGGTAGTCCTATTACTAGTTATACAGTTACATCTAATCCTGGAAATATTACCGCTAACGCTTCAGCTAGCCCAATCATAGTAACTGGATTAACTAACGGAATCCCTTACACTTTTACTGTAACCGCTACAAATGCTATTGGTACCGGTCCAGCCTCGGTTCCTTCTAGTAGCGTTACTTTGCCTACCGTTTTTTCAAGACTTTTTGTAACGAGTTTAAAATATAATGGTAATCTAGGTGGTTTATCCGGAGCCGATGCCAAATGTCAGGCTCGTGCTGATGCCGCTAGTTTAGGTGGAATATGGAAGGCGTGGCTTAGTGATTCAACTACAGATGCTTCGGCTAGATTGTTTCATAATACAGTTCCTTATGTTGATATTTTAGGCAATCTCGTTGCAAATGATTGGACTGGGTTAACCAGTAGCAATCTTATTATGCCCATAAAATATGATGAGTTTGGTGTTGAATATACCGATCAATATTACCCTAATCCGACATCTTTAGCTGTCCATACAAACACATATGCTAATGGCACACGAATTGCAACTCAATCTGTTTATACTTGCAGCGATTGGACATATGCTTCTAATTATGACCAATATTCTATGTGGCATGGATTTACAAGAAGATCTGATTCGACTTGGTCGTACGATCCAAATTGGTATGGATTAGGATGCCCAATTGAACAGTTCCTTTATTGTTTTGAGCAGCCAACCGCTCCTTCCGCTCCAGAAAATCTATTAGCTCTTCGCAGCAGCGTTGCTACGGAAGTTGCCTTAAGTTGGACAGCTCCATCAAACAATGGCGGCTTACCGATAACTGGTTATAAAATTTATCGGGGAACTACTAGTGGGGGAGAGACTTTATTGGCAACCATCGGTAATGTTTTGACCTATACAGCTACGGGTCATACAAGTGGTATAACGTATTATTATAAAGTATCTGCGGTAAATTCGGTCGGCGAAGGAAGTCTTTCAATTGAAGCATTAGGATATCCTGGAGCGAAAAGAATATTTGTAACTAGCACAGCATACAATGGTAATCTTGGTGGTGTTGCTGGGGCTAATAGTATTTGTCAGACCCGTGCTAATGCGGCTTCTCTTGGAGGTACTTGGAAGGCTCTTATATGTTCATCTACTCAAGATGCAAGATCGGTCCCGACCTATGGTACAAATAGCGCATTTGTACGTGTAGATGGAGTTTATATTAGCGCAAATACAAGCTCTCCAAATGATTTGTTTGACGGTACTATAGCTAACAGTCTAAACAAAACAGAGTTTAATGGTACGCTTAGCAGGGTTCTTGACAGTATTGAAACCGGTTGTTTAACTACTGGCTTAAGACAAACCGATAGTAATACCTACATGTGTAGCGACTGGACATCTTCTTCTGCTGCAGGTCCTCCTTATAAAAATGCGTCTGGTCCATTAAGTACGGACGAAACTTTATATGGCTATTACATGGGTGGGAGTGCATATGGCTGCGCTTATACAAATTTGCATATTTACTGCATCGAAATATAACGACAGAATAAAAACAGGAGAGACTTATAACCTCTCCCGTTTTTATTATTGAGCTGGGGATTGTTTCGGTTTTAGCTATTAGAATAAAGTGTTAAAATATTAATAATGTCTAAAAGATTTCAAAGCGGCCAGTCGTTGATGGAAATTTTGATTGGCCTTGGAATTATCTCAATAATGGTAGGTACTTCTACCTATGCTTTGGTTACTGTTTTAAGAACCAGCTCTACCACCGAGCAAAATCAAGCAGCTGGATTAATAGGTAACAGTCTTTTGGAATCAGCTTCTACTTTAGCCGAGGCAAATTGGAACTCGATTTATAACTTACAAAAAACTTTATCTAATCATTACTATCTTGTAAGATCTTCTACTACCACCCCAACTCCCGTTGCGGGAGATGAAAGCGTTTTGGAGCAGGATGTTACGAACGGTTTGGTTGGCTATTGGAAATTCGATGAAGCTGGCGGCAGTTATGCCTATGATTCTTCCGGTAATGGAAATTTGGGAACACTAACGAATATACCAGATTTAAACAGCGGGCTTGTTGGATATTGGAAATTCGATGAAGGATCGGGTGCATCTGTAACTGATTTTTCCGGAAATAATAATACGGGAACCTTGGTAAATTCTCCGACATGGACTGATAGTTTAAATTGCAGATTGGGTGGATGCTTGGGTTTTAACGGATTAAATCAATATGTTCAAGTTAATAATTCTCCTTCATTAAATCCCAATAATTTAACAATTTCGGTTTGGGCTAAGAGTAATACTTCTACTTGGAATGATTATGGTTTTTTGGTTAGTAAGAGAAATGCGTATATTATTCACCCGGTTCAAGGAACTAATAGTATTGGTTTTTATATTTATACAACAGCTTGGACATCTGTTAGTTGTAGTGCTGCAAATATTACAAATTGGAATTTGTATACCCTAACATGGAACGGAACGACTCTGAGTTGCTATGTTAATGAAACGATGGGATATTCAAATAATCCCGGCGGATCAATAAATGTTTCTGATGGCAATAATTTAACTATTGGTAGGGATAGTACTTTATCTAGGTATTTTAATGGCTTTATCGACAATGTTCGTATTTACAACAGAGCCCTAACCGCAACTGAAGTTTCGAGGCTTTATAATATGAATGGTTGTAAGGCTGGGAGTTGTATGGTTTTTAATGGAACAAATAATTATATATCGATTCCTCACAATGCCGTTCTTACCCCAACATCAGCCTTAACAGTTTCAGTTTGGGTTAATCCCACCTCAGTTTCTTCAGCTCTTGATATTTTAAATAAAACTTGGCAGTATTCGGGCGATCTTTATTGGCTTAGAATAAATGCCGGAGGAACTATTTATTGGCATATTGGAACTGCAGATACCGTTGCTAAGGCTATGAATACGACAGCTTCAATTCAGGCTAATAAGTGGTCGCATATTGTGGCTACTTATAATGGGTCAAAAGCTTACGTTTATATAAACGGCATTAAGGACGCTAACTCCATTACAGTTTCTCCGTCTCAAAATTTTGGCCCATCTGTTTATAAACTTGATATAGGAGTAAGACTTGTTTATTTTTCTGGTCTTATCGATGATGTTCGTATCTACAACCGTGAATTATCGGCTAGTGAAATTTCCCAAATTTATAACAGCCAGGTTTATTCGAGATATTTTTATGTAGATAATGTGAATAGGGATGTTTGTGGCTCCGGAAATATTACTACGAGTGCCCAAAGCACATGTATTGGAACGAGCGGTGTTAGCGAAGATCCGGCCACGCAAAAAATTACAGTAGGAACATACTGGAATTTAAAGGGTGTAAAACAGGTTTTGGAAAATTATATTTATGTTACTAGGTGGTTGAATAGTGCAGCGGCGCAAAATGACTGGGGCGGCACCAGCGGTGTTGATACTTCGGTTTCCAGTTTCGGAACCGATTATTACAGCGCATCAAATATTTCGGTAACAGCTTCTGGTACCATTAAAGTATCGGGGCTTTAATATAAATATGTGATATATGAATAAAAAATTAAAAATAATTTCATTTTTAACCTTTTTGACCGTTGGATTCGGATTTTTTTCTGATTTTGCTTCGGCTGCGACAAATATTGTTTCGGTGTCTCCTTATTATTATGCCTGGAATGATATAATTGGCTGGATAAATTTTTATAGCACCGGAAATGTTTATCTTTCTACAACTAATCTGACCGGCTATGCAAATTCAGATATTGGATATATTGCTTTTGATTGCGCAAGTTCACCGACCCCGCCCACGGATTGTGTTACCACCTTTCCTGATTGGCACGTAACAAGAAGCGGCTCATCTCTTTCTGGTTGGGCTTGGAATGATCAAATTGGTTGGATTAGTTTTGATTGCCACAACACTAACACCTGCCTTACATCAAATTATCAAGTAACTTTATCAGGGGATGAATTTATTGGTTACGCTTGGAATGATATTATTGGTTGGATTAGTTTTAATTGTACGAATTCCGGAACTTGCGCGACGGTAGATTATAAGGTAAAGCGGTTGCCGGAAGTGGCTTTAACAGGATCCTTAATCTCTAGCACCTTTGACACGGGTGTTGCCGGGGGCGTTGTTTACAACACCGTTCTATATCACGGTACGAAGCCGGTAGGAACAGAGGTGAAACTTCAGTTGGCTACATCAGATAGTTCGTCTGGTCCGTGGAATTTTAGCGGTTATGATGGGACGGATACAACCTTTTATACTCCAATAGGCCCAGATGTTTCTATAGCTTTGAACCCCGTTCTTTATAAAAACAAAAGATATTTTAGATATAAGATTTTCTTAAGTTCGGATACATACCAAAGCCTTACCCCGGAAGTTACCGGCGTTGTGGTTACTTGGAGCAGGTAGTTTATTTATCGTTTATTAGTTAAATTTGTTATAATTAAATTAATCCAATGTCGGGATATTAATTAATTTTTTATAAAAAAAATGAGTAAATTAAATATAATTTTGTCGGCTATTGTATTGATTTTGTTGGTGGTTTTAGGTTTATTTTTTTGGAAGCCAAATTTCTTAACCGATTTAACAAGGCCTTGTTATTATGCTGTTTATTTAACCAGCGGTGATTTATATTTCGGAAAAATAAGCTGGTTCGAACCGCATACTTTGACCGACGTGCGAATGATCCAGAGGGAGCAAGCCAGCGAAAAAGATCAGCCGGTTTTAAGCTTGGTTGAATTTAGTAAAAGTGTTGTTTGGGGTCCGATTAAGGAATTGGAACTAAATGAGAAAAATATTTTATGGATTTCGAAGTTGGGTGATGATAGCCAGGTCGTTCAGCTTATTAATAAAAAATAATATTTTGTGAGGTTGGATTTATATAAAAATAGAGGAATAGCCGCCCTACCAACGCTTCTTTTGGTTGGGGGAATTATTACTGGAATTTCTATAGCCTTAACGGCTTCCGTCTATTTGTATATTAATTCCACATCTGGCGCAAATTTGTCTTTAAAGGCCCTTTCTGTCGCTAAATCTGGGGTTTATGATGGTTTGATGAAAGTAGTAAGAGATAAATCCCTGATTAGTGCCAACTATACCTTGAATATAGGAAATCAGACCGCTACTATAACTATTTGCCGCGACTCTGCTGAGTGCGGAGGCAGCGGAAAGTTTAAGATAGATTCTATCGGTACGGCTTTTACCAGAAGAAAGAAAATGGAGGCGATAGTTGCCGTAGATCCGGATACGGGTATTACAAAATTGGAAAGCATGAAGGAGGTAGCGTTATAATTATATTGATATATGGATTTAAATTTATTTTCTAAAAAATATCCTGTATTGGGAAAATATTGGCAGAAAATCATTAAGCTTTTAAAATCCGAAAATATTATCGGCGGAATTAGCATAAGCAGCACGGCGATACGTTTTATAAGATTAAACGAAGGCGTAATCGAAAAGATTGGAGTTGTTTTGGAGCCTGGGGTTATTGTGGCGGGCAGGTTAAAAAACAGAGACATATTTTTGAAGTCATTACTAGCCTTAAGGAATAAATTGGGTAATCCTAAAGAGGATATTCATGTAATTGTTTCTTTATCTCCGGACAATGTTTATACACAATCCTTTAATATTCCAGCTATAGAGGAAAGATTGGTTAATGAAGCGGCAAAGCTTAATTTGCAGCTTATTTCTCCTATTGATATAAAAACGGCTTATACCGATTGGGAAAAAATAGGCGAAACCCAGGAGGAGGGCGGTAAAATAGAATTACTTGGAGCTTTTGCTAATAAGGTAATGGTGGATGAATTTACATCGGTTTTTAAAGAGGCTGGTTTTGGGGTGGTGGCTATTGAATTTTCATCTCTGTCCCTGGCCAGACTTATAAAAGACGAATCTTTTAATGCGAGCTTGGAAAAACCACAGGTAGTTCTTTCTATTTCAAGTGATGGCCCAGAATTTTTTGTTTTAAAAAACAATAAGCTCTATTTCAATTATTTCTTTCCATGGACATCGGTTGAGGGTAGGCAAATATCCCTTTCCGATTTTGATACTATTTTAACTCAGGAAATGAAGAAAGTTCTGAATTTTTATAGTAGTCATTGGAACGCTCAGCTTTCCGACCTGGTTTTAATTACTCATGGTCTTTACTCTGAAATAGAAGCAATAATCAAAAAAAATTTTCCGGCTATCAATATAAAACCAATTATATTGAACGATAAATTCTCTGGTTTAAATCCTTCCTGGTACACTGCTTTAGGCAGTGCAATAAGGGGAACTATTTCAAGATCGGATGATATTTTTATTAGTCTTATGGATGTTGGTACTGAACAGAGTTTTTTTGAAAGCCGGGTTAGTTATTTTGTAAAAATTTGGCGAACAATAGTTTTGTCGACTTTAGGCGTTGTTGTTTTTTTGTTCTTTTTGGAAGATATGTTTTTTATGCAAATCTCAAATAGTTTACAGGCTCAAATTTCAACAATAGTTTCCAGACCGGAAAGCCAGGAAATAACAAGCCTTGAAAATAAAGCAAGAGAGTTTAACAGTCTTATTTCAAAAGCCTTAATTGCAAAACAGGGCAGCAGAAAAGTGTCTAGGTTTTTTGATATTTTTAAACAGTTGGCAGGTACTGATATCGAAATACAAAAAATTGTCTTCGACACTGATAGGGCTACGGTTTTGATAACAGCTATAGCAAAAAGCAATCAGGCGGTTATAAATTTTAAAAACAATCTTTCTAGCCGCAGCGAATTCAGGAACGTGGAGTTTTCTTTTACTAGTACCACCAACAATCCTGACGGAACTATTAATTTCCCAATGACGCTGGGTGTAAATATATAACTTAATAAAAAGACGGGCCTTGTTGGCCCGTTTTTTTATTTTTCTTTTGTTATTGCCGATAGCGATTCAGCGAATACTTTATTAATAATTTCTAGATCTTCTTTTTTTATTTTTTTAAGAACAAACTCCTCGGCCTTCATTCGTTTCCCTTTTTCTTCGAGTGGCCTTATTCCAATTCTTAATCTCCAAAAATTTTTTGTGCCAAGTTTATTTATTATGTCCTGGATTCCTTTATGGCCGGCCGATGATTGATTTATCGTCAATTTAAATTTGCCGATAACGATATCTGAATCGTCATGAATAACAAGCAGAAGCTCTGGTTTATTTCCTATTTTTTTGAATATTTTCATGGCCGAAGTTCCGGATTCATTCATAAATCCTTGATTTTTTGCGAGTATGGCGGTTTTCGTAAAAATATCGGATTTAGTTAGAAAATCTATCATTAATTGGCCTACGTTGTGGTAGGTATTTTTATATTTAACTCCTTCATTTCCGAGTCCTAAAATTGCTTTGAAATCCATGTATTTATTATAGCAGGTGCCTTAAATTAGGCTATTTTTGGAGGCATTGTATTTTCTTTTTAATATAGTAAAATATAAGGAATGAATCCCACACATAACAAAGATATTTGTTGTTAGTGTGTGGAAATGGCCAGATAATTAATGTCGAAAGATAAGTAATTAATATATAAAAACAAGGTAAAGAAAGCAGGGCTTTCAATCTTTGTTATGTGTGGGATGAAATTGTTTTTATCGGCTTTTTGGGAGGTTGTGGAGGTTATTTTAATAGCTGTAGTTACTGTTTTTTTTATCAGAAACTATGTAATGCAGCCGTTTTTGGTGAGTGGTGCCAGCATGGAGCCTAATTTTTCAACCAATAATTATCTTTTAGTTGATGAAGTTACTTATAGAATGAGGGCTCCGGAAAGGGGGGAGGTTGTTGTTTTTAAATATCCAAACGATCCGTCCGTATATTATATAAAAAGAATAATAGCTTTGCCTGGAGAGAGAATTGTTGTAAAAAATGGCGAGGTAAAAATATTCAACAATGCCAATCCTAATGGCTTTGATTTAAAGGAAAATTATCTGGGAACGAATTTGGTTACCGTTGGCAATATCGATGAGGTTTTGGGCCAAAATGATTATTTTGTAATGGGAGACAATAGGAATTTTAGTTATGATTCTAGAAGCTGGGGTTTTCTTCCTAAAGATAATATTGTTGGTATAGTAAGACTTAGGCTCTTTCCACTCGGATCGATCCAGGCCTTTAACTATGGTTCCGTAAATTAATTAAATTTTATTAAATATGGCCAAAAAAAATATAAATTTTTATTCGGTAAAAGGAACCCACGATATTTTGCCGTCTGAGCAATATATCTGGGAAAAAATCAGAAAAGAAATAAGAGATGTGGCTGAAACCTATTCTTTTTCCAGAATAGACACTCCTATTATTGAAAATTTAGATTTGTTTCAGAGGGGTGTTGGAGAGGCTACCGATATTGTGGAGAAGCAGATGTTTACCCTTACTACCAAGGGTGGCGATAAGCTTGTATTAAGGCCGGAGGGAACATCGGCTATTGCCAGGGCTTATATTCAACACGGACTCTCACATGTAGGCCAACCCCTCAAGGTTTATTACGAAGGCCCATTTTTTAGATATGAAAATCCGCAAGCCGGAAGATATCGCCAATTTCATCAGGCTGGTTTTGAGATAATCGGAGGCGAGAATGATCCTATTTATGATGTTCAGGTCATGCTTGCCAACTTGCGATTATTGGAAAGTTTGAAATTGAAAAATATCAGCATACATGTAAATAGCATTGGCTGTAAAACATGCAGGCCTATTTATAAGAAAAAACTTCTCAGTTATTACAAGAGTAAAAAGAAAGAAATTTGTAAGGATTGTAACAGGAGAATGAATGATAATCCTTTAAGGCTTTTGGATTGTAAGGATGAAAAATGCGAGGTTGTAAAAAAGAGTGCGCCGATAATGATCGACGATCTCTGCGCTACTTGTCGAAGGCATTTTAAGGAAGTTCTGGAGTATGCCGAAGAATTGAAATTGCCTTATCAGATTAATCCGTTTGTGGTTCGGGGCCTCGATTATTACAATAGAACTGTTTTTGAATTTTTTACGGAAATTAATAATGCTGAGGGGGAAAAATCTTTGAGTTTGGCATTGGGTGGAGGCGGAAGATATGATTATCTTTTTGAAATATTTGGTCAAAGGAGTACGCCTGCCGTTGGCGCAGCCTTGGGATTGGAAAGAATCGCCGAAGTTATAAAATCATTAAAAATAAATATTCCTGTCAGGCAAAAAAATAAAGTTTTTTTGATTGTTATAGGTATAGAAGCAAAAAAAAGAGGGATGTCACTGGTAGAGGAATTTGTTAAATCCGGAATAAATATCAGCGAATCAATGGGAAAAAATTCTTTGGGCGCCCAGCTCAAGGCTGCTGATAAAGAAGGAGCTGTGCTAGCTCTTATTCTTGGCCAAAAAGAAGTGTTTAAAGAATCAATTATTATAAGAGATATGAAAACCGGAGTGCAGGAAACCATTCTTCTCAAAAAAGTTGTTGCCGAAATAAAAAGGAGGGTTTAAATCATGTCTGACTGTATTTTTTGTAAAATTATAAAAAAAGAAATTCCTTCTGATTTTGTATTTGAGAATAAAGACTTAGTTATTTTTAAAGACATTAATCCGTCTGCACCGGTTCATTATTTAGTTGTTCCTAAGGAGCATATTCAATCTATTGCCCATCTGGAGGGCAATCATAAGGAGGTTCTGGCTGAGCTTATTTATGCAGCAAAAAATGAAGCCAGAAAATTGGGTCTTAAGGGGTATAAATTAGTTTTTAATGTTGGCCGTGAAGGAGGCCAGGTTATAGACCACCTCCATCTTCATTTATTGGGAGGCTGGAAAAAGGCAACGGAGGTTGATCATAAAACTATACATTTAAAAATATAAATATAGTTGCCAAACCGTTTCAAATCTGCAATAATATAAACCTATGTTAATCAAAAGAAAAGAAGGGGAGTCGGTAAGTTCGCTTTTATATCGCTTTTCCAAAAGAGTTCAGCAAAGCGGAATTTTGCGTGAAGCAAAAAAGAGAAAGCGCCATGATAGGCCGGTTTCTCGAATTAAAAGAAAACTTTCTGCTCTTCATAGAGTAGCCAAGAAAAAAGAGACAGAGAGAATGAAAAAGTTGGGTTTGGCTTAATTTATTTTTTATGCCAGGCAGTGAAAATTCAATTGATCCGCAAAAGCGGCCGGTTATTGAATAAAAATTATTGTTTGGCAACAAATACGATTATTTCAATTTAAGTCGAAATTAACTAATTATTATTGAATTTCTACTGACCTGGTATGGAATTGCAAAAAAAGATAAGCGACGATTTAAAGTCTGCTTTAAAGTCCGGCGATCAGCTTCGCTTGGGTGTTTTGAGGATGATAAATTCTGCTTTACAAAATAAAAAAATAGAAAAGGGCAGGGATGCTGTTTTAACCGATGAAGAGGCCTTGCAGGTTTTAGCCAAGGAAGCCAAAAAAAGAAAAGAATCTATAATTGCTTTTGAAAATGGCGGGCGTCCAGAGTTGGCGGCCGGTGAAAAAAATGAGCTGGTAATAATAGAGGAGTATCTTCCTAAGCAAATGAGTAGGGAGGACGCGGTCAAAGAAGTTGAGAGAATTTTAGCGGGAATAACCGATAAGAGTAAGTTTGGTTTGGTTATGAAAGAGGTAATGAAAGAATTGAAGGGCAAAGTAGACGCGGCAATTATTACTGAAATTATAAAAGAAAAAATTGGATAATGGTAAAGGTTTGGGTTATTGATAAAAAAACCGAAAAATATAAAAAAATTATTTCACAAAAAGCTCGCTTGGTTGCGAGTTTTTTGGACTTAGACGGATATATTGAGATATTTTTGGTTGGCAATAAACAGATGAAGAAGAATGTTTTGTCCTATGTTGATAAAGACAGAAAGTTACCATTTTTCAGGCCGGATATTAAGGATGAATATTTGGGTGAAATTTATTTGAATCCATTTTATATCAAAGAAAATGGGGAGAGTCTTTTATTTATGCTTTTTCACGGACTTTTGCACATCGCGGGCTATGATCATAAGAAGAAAAATGATAGAATAAAGATGGAGAAATTAGAGAGAAAAATTTTTTTGAAATTTGGCGGAACATCTCGTTCGCAATTCCTTGAACGTTTATAAAAATCAGCGGATAAGCAATTGCGAGCCAGCGGTTAGGCTTTTTATTTTTTATGTCTGATAATTTTATTACAGGTTTAGATATTGGAGCCAGCAATATAAAAGCGATAGTCGGCCAAGTAAATGAAGACGGCCGAATTTCTGTTTTAAAGGTATTTAAATCGCCTTCGGCCGGAATTAGAAAGGGCGTGATTGACGATTTTTCCGAGCTTACAAAAAGCCTTTCTCAAATTTTTGGTGAGATAAAAAATTTTTCTAGAAATGCTTTAAAAAATATTTATATAAATATTGAAAGCCCTGATATACATACACAGTTTTCAAGGGGAATTGTTGCTGTTTCCCGAGCCGATCAGGAGATTCATAAAGATGATATGGACCGGGCATTACAGGCTTCTCAGTCTGTAAAACTTTCGGCTAATAGAGCAGTTTTGCATGCTATTACCAAAGAATTTATAGTAGACGGTATTGGAGACATCAGAGATCCAATGGGGATGATAGGAAACAGATTGGAGGTAAATAGTCTTATAATTGATGTATTTGATCCCGCGGTTAAGAATCTTACTAAGTGCGTGGAAATGGCCGGAGGAATAGTTAGCGGGTTAATCTTTAGTCCTTTAGCCAGTGCGCGTTCGGTTTTATCTAAAAATCAAAAGGATTTAGGGGTTGTATTGGTGGATATTGGCTTTAGTACAACCGGTATATGTGTTTATGAAGAAAATAAACTTATTCATGCTGCGGTTTTGCCGGTTGGTTCCGGTAACATAACCAACGATCTGGCAATTGTTTTGAAAACTTCCGTAACTGCAGCAGAAGCAATAAAACTTTCTTTTGGCACCGCTTTAGCTAAAGAGGTTTCGGGAAGAGAGGTGATAGATTTAAGAAAAATAGATCCAAATGCAAAAAATACTACCACCAAAAAGAAAGTTGCCGAAATTATAGAAACAAGACTGGCTGAAATATTTGAATTTATAAACGGTGAACTTAAAAATATAGGAAAGGCTGGTCAGTTACCTGCGGGTGTAGTGATAGTTGGAGGGGGGTCAAAGATGGCAAATATAGTTGATTTGGCCAAACAAGAACTTAAACTTCCCGCCCAAATAGGAATTCCAGAAACGACTTCATTGGATATAGCAAATGGCGAAATAAATTTGCAGGTGGAAGATCCGGAATTATCTTGTGCGGCAGGTCTCCTGATTGAGGGTTCTGAGAGAAGTTTTACGAAGAGTGATAATTTAAAAGGTTGGCTTGGTAAAATAATAAATGCTTTGAAACCATAATTTATGACAAATGACAATAAAAAAAGAATAGGCGATGATAGGCCGATTGCTCATGGCCAGGCCAGCATAAAAGTTGTTGGTGTGGGGGGTGGAGGAGGAAATGCTGTTCATAGAATGAAGAAGTATTTTGAAAGAGGAATTGATTTTGTAGCTATTAATACAGATGCTCAAGATTTGGATTATTGTGATGTAAAAACAAAAATTCATATAGGCAAAAATTTAACCCGGGGTTTAGGTGCGGGTATGAATCCGGAATTGGGCAGACAGGCTGCCGAAGAAACCAAAGCCGAAATTATTGAATCTTTAAAAGGAGCTGATTTGGTTTTTATTACGGCTGGACTTGGTGGTGGTACCGGAACAGGAGCCTCACCGGTTGTAGCAGAATTAGCTAAAGAAGCCGGGGCTTTGACTGTCGCTGTAGTTACTAGGCCGTTTGGTTTCGAGGGCGGGCAAAGAGGAAGGATAGCCGATGAAGGTCTTCAGAAATTAAAAGAAAAGGTAGATACAATGATTGTTATTCCTAATGACAGGGTTTTTTCGGTTATTGATAAGGACACTCCGCTTATTAAAGCTTTTGAAATAGTTGATGAAATTTTAAGATATGCTGTTCAGGGAATCGCCGATCTTATCGCTATGCCCGGAATAGTAAATGTAGATTTTGCCGATGTAAAAGCCATTATGCAGGATGCGGGTACCGCAATTGTCGGGATAGGAATGAGTTCTGGTGAGGGAAGGGCTATGAAATCTGTAACACAGGCGGTACACTCTCCTCTTCTGGAAGTTTCGATTGATGGGGCTAAAGGTGTTTTATTTGGAATTTCCGGTGGAAAAGATTTAAAAATGAGTGAAATAAATGATATTGCTAAAACCATATCGGAGTCGGTTGACCCTACAGCTAAAATTATTTTTGGAGCTTATTGCGACAAGAAAATGAGACCCGGATTTATAAAAGTTACTCTTATCGCTACCGGTTTTTCCGGAAATTCAATTTCAAAAATAGGATCATCATCTTCTTCTACTTTATTTGGCTCCGTTTCGCATGATATTGGTAAGACTCAGATTGGGATAAAGGAATCTAAAAATGAATTATCGGCAGAAAAAAATGAAGTTTCTTCCAAAGAAAAAATTCAACAGCCTATTAAAAAGAAAACTTCAGAGTGGGATATACCGGCATTTTTAAGAAAGGGTAAAAAATAAAATATTAAAATTAATTAATTCCACACTAAAAAAGTGTGGGATTTACCAACAAAATGATAAAATTTATTAAAAAAAGAGACGGAAATATAGTTGCTTTTGATAGGGACAAAATTTCAGCCGCTATTTTGAAAGCCATGGTTGCTTCTCAGGAGGGTTCGGAAAAAGATTCGGAAAAAGTTACCGATCAAGTTATTAAAGATTTGGTTAAAAAATATACAAAAGACGGTTTTCCCGGCGTGGAAAATATCCAAGATGTCGTTGAAACAGACTTGATTTTAATGGATTATGCCAAAGCCGCTAAAGCCTATATTCTTTATCGACAAGAAAGAGCCAAGCTTAGGGAACAACGAAGGGAGATACCGGAGCATGTAAAGAAATTAGCTGAAGAAAGTAAGAAATATTTTAAAAATCCTTTGGCGGAATTCGTTTATTACAGAAGTTATTCCAGATGGATTGAAGAGGAGGGTAGGAGAGAAACTTGGATTGAAACCGTTGGCAGATACATGAATTTTATGAAGGATAAATTGGGAAAAAAGTTGACCGAGAAGGAATATGAAGAGATACATCAGGCCATATTAAATCAAGAAGTCATGCCTTCCATGCGTTTGATGTGGAGCGCTGGAAATGCCGTAAAAAAGACCAATGTCGCCGCATACAATTGTTCTTATGTTGCCGTCTCAAAACTTAAAGATTTTTCGGAATTAATGTACCTTTTGATGTGTGGGGCCGGAGCCGGTTTTTCTGTTGAGCAACAAACAGTTCAGAAACTCCCACAAATAAAGAGGCAGTCCGGTAAAAAAGCCAGGTCCTATGCTATTGAAGATAGCAAGGAGGGCTGGGCAGACGCTTTATATTTTGGCTTAAAGACGTGGTTTGACGGAAGAGACGTTGTTTTTGATTATTCAAATCTTAGACCTATGGGCGCCAGATTGAAAACAATGGGCGGAAAAAGTTCCGGTCCTGATCCGTTAAGACGTGCTTTGGAGTTCGCTCGTGAAAGAATTTTAGCCAGACAGGGTAGAAGGCTTACATCTTTGGATGTGCATGACATTTTGTGTAAGATAGGCGAGGTAGTGGTAATGGGTGGCGTAAGACGAAGCGCTTTGCTTTCACTTTCCGATTTGGATGATGAAGATTTGAGGGATGCTAAAAAAGGAATGTTTTACTTAACCGATCCTCAAAGGAGCATGGCTAATAATTCTGTGGCCTATATGGACAAACCTTCAGCGGCTCAATTTTTGGATGAATGGTTGGCTTTGGCAAAAAGCGGATCCGGTGAAAGAGGTATTTTTAACCGCGGCGGCCTAAAATATCAGATTCCGGAAAGGCGCTGGAAAAAAATGGGTGACAAATGGGTTACCGCTGGCGTGAATCCGTGCGGAGAAATAAATTTGCGTTCAAAGGGATTTTGTAATCTTTCAGAAGTTGTAGCTCGGGCCAATGATACGGAGAAGTCGCTTCTTGAAAAAATTCGCTTAGCCGCTATTCTTGGGACTTTCCAATCAACTTTAACGGATTTTCCGTATTTGTCTAAAGATTGGAAAGAAAATGCCGAAGAAGAAAGGCTTTTGGGTGTTTCTATAACAGGCCAATGGGATTGTCCGGTTGTCAGAAATAAAGCTGTCTTAGAAAGGCTTAAAAATAAAGCCGTTGAAATAAATAAAGTTTATGCGAAAAAAATAGGAATAAATGAATCTTTGGCTGTTACTTGTGTCAAACCTTCGGGAACTGTTTCCCAGCTGGTTGATGCTTCCTCGGGTCTTCATCCTAGATATTCGCCTTATTACATTAGGCGTGTAAGGGTTGCCGCTACCGACAGTTTGTTTAAGATGCTTAAAGACCAAAAAATGCCTTATTATCCGGAGGTTGGACAGAGTTATGATAGTGCTACCAGCTATATTTTTGAATTTCCAATAAAGTCGCCAAAGGGAACAATTTTTAGGAATGATTTATCTGCATTGGAACAGTTGGAATACTGGAAGTTGGTTAAAGAAAATTATACAGAGCATAATCCTTCGGTAACAATTTCCGTTGGTACCGATGAGTGGATTGATGTTGCAAATTGGGTTTATAAAAATTGGAACATCGTTGGCGGGCTTTCTTTCCTTCCGAGAGAAGAGCATATTTATGCTATGGCTCCTTATGAAGAAATAGACAAGGAGACTTATGAAATGATGATGAAAAAAATGCCCAAGATAGATTTTGCCCAGATTTTACTTTATGAAAAAGATGATGAAACTCAGGGCTCCAAAGAATTGGCTTGTATGGGAGGAAAATGTGAAATTGCTTAGTTCGTTTAATTAAGTAAAAGGCGCCTTTTAAGGCGCCTTTTTGTTTAAGGGGTTTGCGTACTTGTTTATAAGCAGTAAGGCCACTATGAAAAGTACAAATGAAAGAACTACTGATTCCGCCGGATGATTTTGGACGAAATTCATTTTTTAACCCTCCTTTTTTATTATTGGGAACTAAAAATATAGTAACTTTTGAATTATTTTTTGTCAAAAAAATCCCCCCGTCATAAAAAGACGAGGGGATTATTTTATTGAATGGGGCTTATTTTTATTACAACTATCATTAATTCAAGTTTTTGGATACCGTCTTTATCCGATGTTTGTCCGGCATAATTGACGAGACCTAAAACTTTGAATTTTTTGTCGTAATCTATCTGTTTCAGGAAAAATCGCCAATAATCTCCGACCGCACCCCAAAAAAGTTTTTTTTGGAGAAGAAGAGCATTGCTCGGATCTGTGGAAATCATCAGTTGCTTTATTATTTTTTCCTGTCCGTTTATGTTTACTGGTACGTTTTCGGCGTAGTATATGTCGGGCACATAGACAGCCAGATAGTTTCCGTCTTTACCTCGGCAAATATGGGTCATTACGAGATTAGCTACGCGCCCTTCAAATTCTATAAGCAAATTTGAAGCAGGGCTGAACATAGCCGTTTTTTCTTTTTCCAAATCGTGGGAAGCCTGAATTCTCTCGAGAGCTTCTTTTATTTGGATAGGCGGAATTTTTCCGTTTAATATTTTTTCCGCATGATTTCCATCGTCGAGCCGGTCGATCATTTTAAGCGATTTCGTAGTTATGCTTAAAGTTGATCCGTTAAGGTCGTAAACTGCCCCGCGAGTGCCGCCGTCTTCAGCAAAAATCCTTAAATTTAAGGAAAATAATATCAAAAGAATCATTAAAAACTCTTTCATACCCCCTCCTTTTTAAAGAACTCTATCTGTTTTTATATTAAAGCGGGGATAGCCCAATCGTCAAACCCATTTTTTATTTTAAACCCAAACTTCCCAAAAAGGCTTTTTTCTCGTTATTTTCTATATTTCTTTTTTCCCCTGGTTTTAAATCGCCTAGTCTTATATCCATTATCCTTTTTCTTTTCAATTTTTCTACGGTAAGCCTGAGAGCCGCTAACATGCGTCTTATTTGATGAGTTTTGCCCTCGGTTAAAACTATATTCATCTTATGGTCACCAATAATATTTACTGTTTTGGCCGTAAGTTTTTCTCCTTCGGTAATTATTCCGGCTTCAAGAACTTTTTCTGCTCTATTTGGTATTTTTTCTCTTACTATCACTTCGTATTCTTTTTCATGTTCGAATCTTGGACTTAAAATTCTCTCGGTTATGCGACCATCGTTGGTTAAAATAATTAGACCCTCGGATTCCTTATCTAATCTGCCAATTGGAAAAATACCAGGAATATTTAAAATATCTTCAATCGATCTTTCCCCGTGTCTAGGAGAATGGGTGACTATACCTCTGGGTTTGTAATAAGCCAGATAAATTAATTTTTTTACATTGCCCTTTTGAAGGACTTTAATATCATCAGTTTCCGAAACTTTATCACCGAGCACAGCCTTTCTCCCGTTTATAAATACTAAGCCAGAGCTGATAAGCTCATCCGCTTCGCGTCTGGTAGCTACACTTTTAAGAGCTAAATATCTATTTATCCTTATTGGGTATATTATTTCTTCAGTCATAGTTCTTTAAGAATATATTAAATTTGCCTACTATCATAGGCCCAATGCAAAACAGCCTGCCTTTGTTTAGCTCTGCATAATAAATCTTTGGATTTACAATTATTTTTTAGTTGTGCAATGTGTCGTTTTATAGCGCGCCATCTTTTGATCTGCCTGTTATCTTCATTGATAATTCTTCTGCCCATGTAATATCGGCAATACCACTGGAACCATCCCCGAGGATCTTCCTTATAAATCCAACCTTTCTTTTTCCAGACCGAGAGGGGTTGGCTGGCATTTACTTTAAAAAAATTAAGATTTGGATCATGTTTTTCGTGGCAAAGCTTGGCTTTTTTGAACCAGCTTTTTGGGAATTCTTTTTTACAGTCCGTCATATATTTTCCGCCAAAAATTCCTATTTCCAGCATTTGTTTTGGGGTTAGCTCAGGTTTAAATTTTGGATCAAAATTTTTTCCGGATGGTTCGGATAGGGCATAGCTATAATTTTTCTGCATTAAGTCGCTTACAGTTATGATTTTATTTGGCATTTATCTTTTTATTTTTGATAAATTTTATCAAGAATACAATGCCGTAGATAACTATGATTATTATTAATATTCCTATACCAAGAAAAGCGCCAAGTTTGTTTTGAAATACCGAGTACCATGGTTTTTGAAAAAACACAGTTTTAATTTTATAAAGCTCGCTAAACATTTTGGGCATTTGTATTAAGGGAAAACTTTCTTTTTCCCCGACAACAAAAACATATTCTCCTTTATTCCCGGGATTAAAAACTGAAATCGTATATTGTCCGGCGGGTAATTCTTTTTTAAATTCCGGACCCATCCAGTACCAATCTCCCCCGAATTCTTCATACCAATGTGTCCAGGTATAATTGTTTAAGCCGTCCAATTTTTTTATTTCAATTCCGTTTTCATTTGTTATTGAAGCAAATAGATTATTTTGCGGATTACCCACATCCGGAGTTAAGAGCTGTATATATAATTGAAAATCCGAAGCTGAATCTATTGAAAAATTTACCGGTTGCCCATCCAAAAATCCATAAAAAGCCTGAGAAATTTCTGGATTTATAACCGTGATTTCTTTGGCTTTATCTATGAAGTTTGGCTGGTGAGCTTCCGCTGGGCAGTAAAACATTAAAAACAATGAAAGGGTAGCCAATAAGATTATTTGTATTTTTTTCATAATATAAATTATAACAAAAAAACAACCTGTTTTTATCGAGCTGTTTTTTTAAAAAAATAACTAGCACTTTTCATTTAACCATTCTTCGGCGGATTCTATTGATTCAAAAAATTCTACATCTGGTTTAAATTCAGTAGCTATTTTTACAAATGCTTTAACCACCGGATTTTTTATTACAAAAGCCGTTGGGCCCAATCTCTTGTCTTTTAGAAATTCCTGATAAATTTTTATACCCTTGTAATCAGAAGTACCAGATAGAAGCATATCAACTATTCCGCATACTTTCTTATTTTGGTATTTATCCAGTAATTTATTAGCGGTATTTACAAATTCTTTAGCTACGTTTTCGTCACCGTCACCGATTATCGTTGCCAACATTATCATTCCCTCATCCTTTTCACTTCTTATTGTTATTGTATGTTTCATTTTTGTTATATAGCTATATTATACAGTAAAAAATAATATTTTATTTAGGTAATTTACCAAATCTTTTTTCTGTATAAATTATTCTCCACCAATATCGTCCGGCAAAAAAACCCCATACAATTCCGAATATTAAAAAGCTTATTAAGAAAACGAGGGTAGGGGGATAGCCGCTGTACCAGATTATATTTTTTTCGGAATGCAGCAATTTTTGCAATACCAGTACTTGTGCAAAAAACAATACAAAATAGTTTATGAGTAATCCAAATATAGATGCGGCAGCTAGATAAACAATTCGTTTTATTTTCAATGAGCTTTTAGGTTGTATTTGCATATAATTATTATATTAAATTTTTGATATTTATTGTAAGCATTGTTTTCCCGCGGATGATATAATTAATAATAAGGATTATGAATAATTTTTTTTATAAGAAGATATATTTATTGTTCGGATTAATTATTTTACTGTTTTCTTCGGCTTCTCTTTCCTATGCCGCCGAATCCAAAATAGTAAAGGTGGGGGCTTTTGATAATTATCCTGTTATTTTTAAAGATTCCGATGGGGTTATTAAGGGTTTTTATCCGGATCTTTTGGCTGACATCGGAAAAAAAGAAAATATTGATTTTGAATATATTTTTGGCACTTGGAATGATGGTTTAGATCGTATTAAATCCGGAGAAATTGACATGCTGACTAGCGTGGCATATACCGATGAACGCGCATCGTATATGGATTATTGCAAAAATCCAATTTTAACTGTTTGGGGGGAGTTGTATGCGTTGCCCTCTTCTAATATTAAGGGGGTTTTAGATGTTGCCGGTAAAAATATTGGAGTTTTGACGGGTGATATTAATTACAAAAATTTTCAGACCCTCGTTTCTCAATTTAATATTGAAGTAAGATTTTCCGAATTTTCAACTTACGATGAAGTTTTTAATGCCGTTGTTAATAATAAAGTTGATGCCGGTGTTGTTGGCGTTACTTTTGGCATGGCTAACGAGATCAAATATGGATTGGAATCGACGGGGGTGGTATTTAACCCATTAAATTTATATTTTTCGGTTGCTAAGGGTAAAAATCAGGCTTTATTAAAAATTTTGGATAGCTATATTTTGGAATGGAAACAACAAAATAATTCAATTTATGATCAAGCCGAACAAAAATGGCTTAGGGGTTTACCAAAAGAATTGCCCGTTATCCCGGATTGGATAGTTGAGATTTTAGTTGCTTTAGGCGTCCTAGTTTTTATTTTATTAATTTTTATTTTTTTGTTGAATTTTAGGGTTAGACGGGTAACTAAAAAAATAAAAGAAGAAGAAAAAAGATTGGAAGAGAGTGAATGGAAAAATAAAAATATTATTGAGAATTCTAAGGATATGATATTTATGATAGGAGCTGATTATAAATATCTAACCGTCAATAAGGCTTTAGCTGATAGTATTAAAAAAATCCCCCAAGATATTATTGGTAAGTCTATGTTTGATATTTTTCCCGAAGAAACATATTCTGCTTTTTTGGAAAACTTAAAAAAGGTTTTTGAAACAGGAATTGGTTTGTCCGTTGAAGAAAAAGTTATGGTTGAGAATAAATATGTATTTATAAGTTCAAAATTGGATCCAGTAAAGGATGTAAATGGAAAGGTGGTTGCTGTGGCCGGAATCGTGAGGGATATATCGGATAGCAAAAAGAAAGAAGAAGAATTAGAAAGAATGAATAGGTTTATGGTAGCAAGGGAATTAAGGATGAAGGAATTAAAAAATAAAATTACTAAAATGGAAGATGGAAATTCGGCTGAAAAAAATAATTAAAATAATTTAAAATTAATAAAAAACTAAATTAATGCATAAAAAAACTTTAAAAGAATTAGCTAAGTTTGCATCGGGACTTATAGCCGCTGATTTTTTATGTGGTTTATGGGTATATTTTAGCGTTATTCCGCCTATTTCATTTTTAGGCATTGTATTTACCAAACAGAATATTATTTTGTGGATGGCCTTCGATGTTATTATTTTTTTGTTTTTGGTTCATTATGCTTGGAGAGTAGGAGATAGAGAGAGAACCAGTAAAGAAAAAATTTTTCACAATATAGCCGGTACCATATTTGCTTTGGTGGCGATACTGCATTTAAGCAGACTATTATTCGGATGGAGATTTATTATTGGATCTTGGTTAGTTCCTTATTGGCTTAATGGTTTAGGTGTCGTTATAACAATCTTTTTGGCTTATTTAAGTTTTCATATCGGCACGGGCAGAGAAAATAATCAATCTTTATAAAACATGGGTTGTTTTTAATGCCTTAACAATTATTTTAATGGCTTTTGCGTTTAGATAAGTTAGTTTTTTGTAATAATAAAAAACCGCCTATATGGGCGGTTTTATTATTAAATTTTTCAGCGGTTAATATTCGCAAAATCTATATAGCCGCGGTTAACATCGGTGTAAATTAATTTAACCTTAAGAATATCTCCAACGTCTAAACCGGTTTCTCCTTGAGCTAGCAATCCCTCAACGTGTGGATGTAGTATGCGGACGAAGGTTCCGTGTGTGGTTACGCCGGTTACCACCGCATTAAATATTTCTCCTATACGATGGCTCATCACCATTGCGGCAATACGTTTCGACATATCCCTTTCAACTTTATTCGCTAAATTTTCTTTTAATGTACAGTTATTTGCTATAGTAACAAGCTCTTCGTCGGAGTAGGGATTTTTATCACCGTTAAGCATTGCTTTTATAATTCGTTGGGTAACAATATCCGCAAAGCGGCGATTGGGTGCGGTAGAGTGGGTATAGTCCTGGACAGCGAGTCCAAAATGACCTTGTTTATTATCACTTCCGCGTTCCATAATATATTCCCCAGGACCAATTAATTTTATTATTGCCAAGGATAAATCGGCAAAGTGATCGGGATCAATAGTTTTTCGACTAATAAGAAACTCATTAAGTTCCTTACTTGACGGTTCGCTTGGTAGTTTTGTTTTGTAATTTGCAGCAAGCTGAACAATTCTATCCCATCGTTTTGGTGTTTTTACTACACGTTTTAATATTGATAATTTTTCAAGTTTTTTACCAACAACTTCATTTGCCGTAATCATAAAATCTTCTATTAGATCTGTAGCGCGATTTTTTTCTTGGTTGGCGATGTCTGCGATTTTTGTGCCGGAAAAAATTGGATGAATTTGTATGGATTCAAGATACAAACCTCCGTGCTCATGCCGCTTATTTTTAAGTATTTGAGCTATCTTATCTTGCAATTTAAGTTGCTCCTGCAATTCTTTCGATTCGGAAATTTTTATAGGGGCAAGAGAGCTACTTTCGAGCCATTTTCCTACGGAGTTATAAGTAAGCTGTGCATGATTTCTGACAATAGCTCTGTATATATCGCTAGAAGATAGGGATCCGTCTGATTTAACCGTAAATTCTATTACAATGCTTGGTCTGTTCATATTTTCCGCCAACGAAGTTTTATCGTTGGAAAGTTCATTTGGCAACATTGGAAAAGTGCGTATGCCTGCATACACCGTTGTAGTTTCTTCTGAGGCGTAAATATCGATGGGTGAATTTTTTGGAACGAGCGCATCAACATCGGCTATGGCTATCATAATTTTAACCATCCCGTTTGTTAGGGGTTCGGCCACTTCAATTTGGTCGATATCCAAAGAATCGTCATTATCAATTGAAGACCATGGCAGATGTCGCAAATCTCTGACACCTTTTTCGAAAGTTAAGGGCTGTGTGTGTTTTTTTATATCTGATAATTGTTCCAGGGCTTGGGGTGGAAAATCTGGAATAAATCCGCGCTCCAGCATAATTTGCCTGGCTATTACTTTTAAGTCCATATTGTAAATTTATTTATTATAAATACTTATTTGTACCTATATTTGTATTTTATCTAAAAAATAAATTAAATAAAAATATAATTTTTATTACTTTGTTTTATTGAGTCATAGAACTGATAATTCTTAAGCTTTGTTCGTTTTTATAATATATAATAAAAACATGTTTAAGCAGCCATCGAATAATAGGGATTGGGAAAAAGATCAAAAAATTTTAGCGCATGCAATGATCGAGAGCGGCAAAATTTCTTTGTTTAATATCCGTAATTTTAAATACCGTTCCGAATTCGATTACGAAGTTGATTATTGTAGCCAAGTTTTTGAGATAGATAGGTTAATTGATGTTAGTTTGGGCATTGTCGCTTTCTCTAAGAATCCTTTATTAGCTCATATTCTAACTACATTTGAATTTGCGGACGGTAAATCGGTGGTTTTTTCAATTGAAGTCCGCAAGCAGAAAGACCAGAAATTCATCGCCTGGCAGACAGCATTTAATAATTATGAGCTTATGTATGTCGTTGCGACGAGATCGGATGTAATTGATTTACGCAATAAGCATCGAAAAAATGAACGTGTTGTCGAGTACAAACTAAATTTAGATCAAGACCAAAAATGCCGATTGTTCTTAGATTTTTGTATTCGGTTAAATCAACTTAAAGGTGGTCCGGAATTTTTTAATCTTTTCTACAATAGTTGCAGCAGTAACGCGATAAATCATTTAAATAAAGTATTGGATTGGAAAGTGCCATGGTTTTATAAATATTTAGCTCCTGGTTATTTAGATAAGGCATTAGGAAATCGAAAAATAATAAATCAATAGTGTTAACGAGGCGAGCTATTTCGTGCTGAGCCCTAAACCGTCAATCCTAGTAAGTGTTTATTTTTTTAATTGACACGTTTCGCGTGCCCAATTATTAAAATTTTCTATTAAATAAATTTTAATAATTAAAATTGGTGCGATAGCCGACAAATGATCCGTCGGGATTCAGGTTGACTGTAAGCCCATAATTTCCGGTCTGGCAATGATTAGTGCAATAATAATGTTCAATGTAATAACTCAGGGTTCCGCCGCCGTTCGGATTGAGAAAATCACGGTAATATAAACAGATGTCGGCTTTTAGATGCTCATAAGTGCTGACTTTTTGCTCTTGCATCAATTTGTCTATTAATTCGGTCAATTGATAGTTATTATCTGGAGAATAATTTTTTATTTTACCGTAAAACGCGCCGTTATTAAAAGTCTCCAGAGAAGCGATCTCAAAGATCGTTTGCGGAAGTTTTTCTTCCGGTGTAATGACATTTCGTTCAACGGTGAATTTTTCCATACATTTCTTACCGCCTAGCGTTCCCACTACGCCCTGGGATTCCGCATCTCCGGTTTTAGCGGTGCTTGGCGGATAATTATTCTTATCCACAGAAAGATTTTGATTACCGGAATTATTTGCGGACGATGTCGGTTTAGTGATATTTTTTAGGATAAACCAATTTACGGCTATTGCTGTAATAATTAAAACAATGACTAATAACAATGGATACAAAATTTTTTTGTTCATATTTTAATTATACTACTAAAAAAGCTCTAACTATATTTCTGGATATAAAAATAACCATCATAAAAATAGGTTATTTTTCAGAGCTCGCCAAGTCGTGTTGGAGAAATTAAATATTTTGGTCGTATTTTTCTTTGAATTCTTTAAAACTCATAGAAACAGTTTTACCGTTTACAAAAGCAACTCCCGGGCCAAGATATGTATTTTTACCGTCTCTGATATTTTTTTGTTTTTCCCTGAAATTAGTATGGGCCGTTGGCTCTTTTTCCGGTTTAGTATTTTCAATTCCTGGGATTTTATCAGCAAAATCATCCCAAATATTTTTCCACTCTTCTAGAATTACCGCTTCTTCTTTTAATGGATGAAGTGTAATGGTCGTTCTATCATTGGATTCTTTAATAGATATTTCTATTTTTTTATTTTTAAAATATTCAATAATTGATTCTGGTATTTTAACTTCTTTATTATAAACATCTACGAATTGATCCCTAATTGAAGACTCTTTAAAACCCGATTGAAATGTATTGTATCCCTTTTTTCTTAGCATAAATACAGCGTTACTAACCTGGGATTCTAATTCATCTTTATATGCGCCGGCATTAAGTTCTTCTTCGTCGGCAAGGGGATTCTCCACGAGCCTTTGCTCACGTCTTTTAAAAGAATCTTCTCTTTCGCTTAAGCGTTGAAATTTTTCTATAAATAAAGTTTTATTTTTAATTGCACTATCCCATTCCTCAATATTTTTTTTGATTTCAGCGCTATTTAAATCTTTATAAAGAAAAGACATTTCTTCTTTTAACTTGTTAAAGTCTGAGTAGTGACTGTAAATATAATCTTTAATCGGACTTTTTTCCGGTAAATATCTATTGGAAGCATCGAGCATCATATTCTTAATTTTCTCAACATCGTTGTTTGTTACCCCTTCTTTTTGTTGTTTTTGTTCAAATTTTTCCATATAAAAATTATATCAATTATCTAAATTTAAAAAAGACCCCGAAATTAAATTTCGAGGCATTTCCAGAGACTCACGACTGGGCTCGCTGTCTGGGACGATGTTGGAACCCTTTTTGGGGTAAAAGAGAGGGTGGGCGAGTAAGTTTAGGTTATATTGACAAATATTGCCTAGTATGTTAATATATAACAATTGTAGGAACGGTGTCTAAGACACTGAATCTTATGATAGTACCTTGTTTTTACTTTAGGAGTATTTATGGGAGTGATTAAGGGGATTACGGATATTGTCTTTCGCTGCCCGGTCAACTACGGCTTAGGTGTCGATAAGTTGATTAAGAAGGGGAAATATGACTTGGTGAACAACAGGTGGGTACATAACGAGATTACCGAGAATAACTTCCCAACAAAGAGAGGTGGTCAGAAAGAAGTGGAAATGAAAATTTTTCACTTCAGGAAAAAGAGGACTCTGGAGGAATACAGTAAAGCAAAAGACAGAGAGGGCTTCTTATCCCAATACCTTTTTAAAGGTGAGTTTTGGGAAAAAGACGTGACCTTGAAAGAAGTCAAAGCAGAAATGGCTAATCAGGGCTACCGCCCCGCTAAGCTATGTGAGCTTTTGGCTTTTGAGGATGCCTACCCCGAATACTTGTGGAGTACGGGGCTCTTGATAGCCCTGGGCTCTGCCTGTCGGAATTCGGACGGATGTCGACAATTCCCATATCTCTCAGAAAGTGTCTTTGAGAGAAAGAAGTGGCTGCATCTCAGCCTGGTCAAAAAAGGGAAGGATGGCTTGGGTTGGACCTGCTACTTCTTAGCCGTTCGCAAATAGCCACTCCCGTGGCACCCACTTCAATAGGTCTCCCAGACCTAAAGAAGTCCGCCCCGTGTTCAGGATTAATATTCTGAATGCGGGGCATTTTTATTTCCACACAAAAAAACAACTTTTCCTCAAAAGACCCATATACAAATCATAAGAAACTTTGCAGATCGGATAATGTCAGAATCAGTTTTTATGTTAGGTTTTTTACAACACCTTCTATATTTGGATAATATTTATTGAAAATTGTATCTACCCCATTAGTTTTTATAGGAATATTTTGCATAGTTGCTACATCGGGAATTATTCTGGAAAGAACTAGATCTACAATTCTTTCTTTTACCCAATGGTCAACATTATATTTATCAATAAGTTTTTGTATGGATAGGTGCACCATTTCATGAATCAAGGCCTTGGAAACCCCTATGCCGAATCTACCTTGAATATTAACGATTATTTTATTAGGAAGATTATAACTTCCAGCACTTCCATATTTTGTTAGTTCTATTAAGTAAAAATCTTCCGGAACCAAAGAAGCCTCTTCAAAATATTGTTCTAGTTTTGGCGAAAATTTAACCCATTGTTTTTTGACTATTTCTTCTACGTCGTTAAAGTCTTTTTGATTGTATTCTTTTTCAGCTTTATTTAATAAAATATCTATGGACTTGTTTCCATCAATATCTGTTAATTTAATATTTTCTGGTAGCTTTATCCAATTCGAATAACCGTTTTTAATATACCAATCGGACTTATCCAATGTATGCTTAATACGCTCCTTTTCACATTCAGGTGAATATTTAAATTTTAAAGCAATATTTTTCATGCATTAATTATATCAAAATATCCCCATTTAAGAAGCTATTTACCATACAGTATATTAGCTCCGCGACCAGGACTCGAACCTGGAACCATCGCCTTAACAGGGCGCCGCTCTACCATTGAGCTATCGCGGAATATTTAGATAAAAATAATATAACAAATTATATAAAAAAAATAAACCCCTTTGGGTTAATTGACGGCGTTAACAAAGTTACAGTTTTTGTTATAATTATTAAATAAACCAATCATAAAATTTATGAAAAAATTTGTTTGGACTCAGGAATATAGCGTGGGCATAGAATCTATTGATGAACAGCATCAGCATTTTTTCGATATAGCAAATAAGATTATGGAGATGTCGGATTCTAATTCTTCGGAAGGACGTGATCTTTTTGAGTCTTTGGAGGAGTTGGGTAATTATGCATTTTATCACTTAGACACCGAAGAAAATTATTTTGATGAATATAATTTCGAGGGCAAAGAAGAGCATGTTAATGCACATAATTTATTTAGAAAGAAAGTTAATGAATTTATGGACAGAGCTAGAAAAGGGGAGGATATTAAAAAAATTATGAATGAAGCAGCTTCGTATTCAGGAGAGTGGCTTTTACAACATATTTTGATAATGGATAAGAAATATACCAAATTCTTGGTTGAACGCGGAGTAAAATAATTTCTTACTATGAGCTTAGTTATTTTTATGGCTATTTTGGTGGTAGCGCTTGCGCTGTTTTTCAATTTTACAAACGGCTTTAATGATTCTGCCAGCCAAGTTGCTACTATAATTTTTTCAAGAACCTTACAGCCAGAGATAGCGCTTTTTATTGCGGCTGTAGCTAATTTTAGCGGTGCTTATTTTTTAGGCACAGCGGTTGCACAAACAATAGGTTCGGGAATCGTTGACCCGAGTCTTATGAAGGAAGGGGTATCCGGCGTTTTAGTTATTTTAGCCGCACTAATCGGTGCAATTTTATGGAATTTGGTTACTTGGTATTTTGGAATCCCGTCTTCCTCTTCACATGCTTTAATCGGAGGTTTGGTAGGCTCTTTTTTGTTTAGCTGGGGGCCGAATCCGATAAATTGGACTAAGGTTTTTATGATTATTACCGTTATGATAATTTCACCTATCATAGGGTTTATAATTACTTATATTTTTACTCAGCTAACTTTAATTTTTAGTCAATGGTCTAGTCCTAAAATAAATAAAGTTTTTAAAAATTTACAATTTTTTTCTTTAATTACCCAAGCCCTTGCTCACGGTACAAATGATGCTCAGAAAGCTATGGGTGTTATTGTTTTTGGTTTTGTAATTCTGGGTTTATATACGCCTCCTCAAGGCCAATATATTATTCCTACGTGGATTATAGTTTCTTGTGCTTTAGCAATTTCTTTTGGAACTATGGTGGGTGGAAAGCGGATTATAAAAAAATTGGGTTCCGGGCTTTACAAGATCAGGCCAATTCATAGCTTTGCTTCGCAAACAGCCTCTACTTTAATAATTTATGCGGCTTCCATTTTTGGTTTTCCGGTTTCTACAACACAGATTATTTCTTCTTCGGTAATGGGCGCCGGCGCGGCTTTTCGTCCAAAAATGATACGTTGGAAAATAGCCCAGGATATGGTGGTGGTTTGGTTTATTACGATTCCTATCAGTGGAACTATTGCAGGGCTATCATTTTTGCTTTTAAATAAGCTTTTTTAAGAGTATTATTAATATACGTTTTCGGTAAAATCAAAATACAAAAATATGAATTTCAATTTTTTCAAAAAAACAGATTTTTATAAATTACTGCTTGATCAGGCGGAAAAAACGCGGGAGGGTGTGGCGGCTTTGCTTGAATTTATAAATAATCCTACTCAGGAAAACGGAAACGATGTCAGCCGATTGGAGGGGGAGGCAGATGAAATCAGGCGAGTCTTGATTGATGATTTAAACAGGACATTTGTTACCCCAATAGACCGAGAAGATATTTTTTCTTTATCTAGATCAATTGATGATGTATTGGACTATGCCGAAACAACGGTTGAAGAAATGCTTGTTTTGGATATAAAGCCCGACAACAATATAAAACAGCTCGTTGAAATTCTTCTTGAAGCTTCAAACAGTGTTGCTTTGGCTGTAAAAAATATAAAAGAGCATCCGGGTGTATGCATCGAGCATGTTATTAAAGCTAGAAAGTCCGAGCATAAAATAGAAAAGCTTTACAGGCTAGCCTTAGCTGAGCTTTTTAAAACAAATGATGTTATAAAAATCCTTAAAACAAGAGAGGTTTATAGACATCTTTCCAATGCCGCGGATAGAGTGGTGGCCGCCGCTAACGTGATCAGCGATATTTTGGTAAAAAATGCCTAAGTCTTTTTTTTCCGAGAAGGTTTGTGCTGAAATTGATCTGCATATGCTTACCAGGCCTCAGGCCGAAGTGGAACTTTATGATTTTTTGGATAAATCCTATTCTTTAGGATTTCATAAAGTAAGAATAATTACTGGCAAGGGATTGAATTCCGAAAACGGTCAAAGCATTTTAAAGCCATTTGTTCAGGAAATTCTCAGAAAAGAAAAATTAAAGTTTAGGGATGCAAAAATGAATGAGGGCGGCGCCGGAGCAATTGATGTTTGGCTTTTTCAGGCTAAAGCCTTCACATTGATAGAACTCCTGATAGTCATAGGTATATTAGCAGTCTTAGCAACAACCGTGCTTCTAGTCATAAACCCAGCTCAGTTAGTTAAGCAATCCAGAGATGCCAATAGAATCACGGAGCTGACATCTATCAACCAAGCTCTTCTTTTGTATCAATCCTTCGGAGGTAGCACTAGCATGGGTACTCATGGAGATGTCTATGTGTCTTTACCCAGCGCCCAAGCTGATTGTTCCGACCTCGGTCTTCCAGCCCTCAGTAGTGGTAGCTATCATTGCTCCACCTCTGCAAACTACAGAAATATAGACGGTACAGGCTGGATTCCGGTTAATTTAGCTTCTGTCCAATCTTCTGCCGGAACTCTTTTTTCCAGTCTTCCTATAGATCCAATCAATACCGTAGCCAATGGTTACTACTACACCTATATCCCTGGTTCCTGGGCTCTTTCTGCTACCATGGAATCAGAAAAATACCTTGCTGCTAATGCTACCAATGACGGAGGACAATCAGCTACCAGATTCGAAAAAGGAAATGATTTGAGTTTGAATGCAAATTTACCTGGGTTTGTGCCTACGTGTGGAGCAAGCGATACCCTTGGTTTGGTTAGCTATTGGAAATTCAATGAATCTTCAGGAACATCAGCGGCCGATTTTTATGGCTCAAATCCAGGCACGTTAACAGCGGGGTTGTCTTCGAGGGTTGCCGGCAAACTTGGCAATGCTTTAAATTTTATTGGTCAAAATGATTATATGAGTTTAGCGAGTATGACCGGATTTCCTTCGGGATCTAATCCTTACACTATTGAGTTATGGATAAAACCAAATTTATTTGATAATAGAGTGATAATTAGCTGGGGAATTGGTTCTGCAAATCAAACCAATGCCATAAAAATAAATAATAATACTATTGTTAATTATTGGTGGGCAAATGATTTAACCGCTTCCGCAACCATAACTGATTCCTGGTATTATATAGTTGCTACTTTTGATGGTACTTCTAGAAAAATTTATTCGAATGGAAATGTGGTGGGCTCGGATAATCCGGGAAGTCCTAATATCAATTCATCTAATTTTCGTTTAGGTCAGGGTTCTGGCAGTTTATTTTCTGGTTTAATTGATGAACTCGCTATTTATAATCAAGCCCTTTCGGGTACTGATATTCAAAAGCACTATCAAAGAATTAATAGCGGGAATAGTTATTGTAATTAGAATATGAAACTAAAAATTATTTTAATATTGGTTATCTTAACTTCGGCGGTTTCTTTTTTGGTTTTAAAATATGAGGGAATTTTTTATCAGCCTACCGGAAAATTAAAGGTGGTAACCACACTTTTTCCTTATTACGATTTTAGCCGTATTATAGGCGGTGATAAAGCAGATGTTTCTTTATTGCTTCCTCCTGGTGTAGAGGCGCATTCATTTGAGCCTAAGCCTAGTGATATTTTAAAAATAAATAATTCCGATATTTTTATTTATACGGGTGATTTTATGGAAATTTGGCCAAAGGATATTTTGGATGGAATAAATAATAGCAAATTATTTGTGGTAAGAGCATCGGACGGTATTAAATTACTGACAACGAATAAAGCAATTGATCCGCATATATGGTTGGATTTTACCAATTCTCAAAAAATCGTAGATAATATTTTGTTGGCTTTTTTGGAAAAGGATGGGCAAAATAAAGATTTTTATATTAAAAACGCGGATAGCTTGAAGGCATCTTTGGCTGATTTGGACGAGAGTTTTAAAAGCGGTTTATCGGATTGTCGCACAAAAAGCTTGGTTTATGGGGGCCACTATGCCTTTGGCTATTTAGTTAAAAGGTATGGTTTAAATTATTATGCCGCTCAAGGTTTGGCGCCGGATAGCGAACCGACAGCCCAGGATCTTTCTAATCTAATAAAAGAAATAAAGATTAATGGAATAAAATATGTTTTTTATGAAGAGCTTTCTTCTCCTAAAATTGCCGAAACTATATCTGTCGAAACGGGGGCGAAACTTTTATTTTTGAATGCCGCGCATAATGTAAGTAGGGAAGATCTAAATAAAGGAGTGTCTTTTATTGATATAATGAAAGAGGATTTAAATAATATTAAAATTGGATTGGAATGCCGATAATTTCCGTAAAAAATTTAGAGTTTAGGTACGGAAGCAGGGAGGTTTTCTCGGGCGTTTCTTTTGATATAGAAAGAGGTGACTATGTCGGTGTGGCGGGGCAGAATGGATCCGGTAAAACTACTTTAATTAAATCAATTCTAGGTTTAATTAAGCCGCAAAAAGGAGAGATTTTTATAGATGGTGTTCCATCTGGTAAATTTAAAGATTGGTATAAGATTGGCTACCTGCCTCAAAGTTTGACACTTTCAAAATCAATTTTTCCCGCTACGGTTAAAGAGGTCGTGTCTCTCGGTCTTTTAAGCAGGAAGTCGTTTCCGAAAAGAATTACGAGTTCAGATGACGAAAAAATATTGGAAGTTTTAAAAATATTAAAAATTGAATCGATTAAGGATAAATTGATTGGAGAATTATCTGGCGGGCAGCAGCAACGTGTCTTTTTGGCCCACGCCTTAGTAAGTGATCCGGAAATTTTAATATTGGATGAACCAACTACGGCGCTGGATCCGGAAATTAGGGAAAATTTTTTTGAAACTCTTCGCAGACTCAACAGGGATAAAAAAGTTACTATACTCCTAATAAGTCATGACGTTAGTCATATTGGTAATTATGCAGAAAAGCTTCTTTATATAGATAAAAAAGAAGTGTTTTTTGGATCTTTTAAGAATTTCTGCCAATCCAAAGAAATGGAAAATTATTTCGGCGAACATTTGCAGCATTTTATTTGCCATCAGCATGATGAAGAATCTGGACATAAACATTTATAATTATTTATGAATATCCTAGAAATAATACAATTCGCATTTGTTCAGAAAGCTTTCATAGCCGGTAGCTTTGTTGCCATGCTCTGCTCAATTTTGGGATTATTTTTAGTTCTTCAAAAGATGTCTTTGATAGGCGATGGTTTGTCGCATGTAAGTTTTGGTGCAGTAGCCCTCGGAATATTTTTTGGAATTTACCCTATATATTTTGCCCTGCCCGTCGTGGCTTTGGCCTCGGTTTTGATTTTAAAATTAGCCAAGAAAGGAAGGCTCTATAAGGATACCGCTATAGGTATAGTTTCGGCCACGGGAATAGCCGGCGGTGTTATTATTGCCAGTATCGCAGGAGGATTCAATGTTGATCTATTCAGTTATTTATTTGGAAATATTTTGGCGATAAGTAATGCTGAAGTTATTATTTCTATAGCATTGTCACTTATAGTTTTGGCGATTGTTTATTTCTTTTATTACGATCTTTTTTCGATTACCTTCAATGAAGATTATGCAAAAACAACCGGAGTTAAAACCGAACTTATAAATTCTTTGTTGGTTGTTCTTACCGCAATTACCGCCGTGTTAGCCGTAAAAGTTGTTGGTGTTATGCTTGTTTCTGCTCTTTTGATAATTCCGGCTACAACAGCCCTACAATTTAAAGCCGGATTCAAAGCGACTATTTTCCTTGCGGCTATATTTTCCATTTTTTCGGTTTTGGCGGGCATTATTTTATCTATAATTTTAAATATACCGGCGGGAGCATCTATTGTAATGATAAGCCTTGTTTTATTTGCAATTTCTTTGCTTTTTTAGAAAAATTTGCTTTTTATTTAGGCTGGTGTTATCTTTCAACTAAATAAATTACAGAATCTATCCCAATAATAATTCCTAAACGCGTTGCTGGGATAAGTTGAAAATTTCAAGGCATGCCGACGAGCTAGTGGTGTATACCACAGCTAGGAGGCATAACACAGAAATTTTCAATTCTTAGGTCTTAGGCAGCAACCCTTCGGGATACAGTAAATTTATATACATAACCAGCGTCGCTTGTCGGAAATATAGTTAAAAAACTATAAATTTCCTCCTCGCTCCTTGTTCTGTATAAAATTTACTTGTATCGCGTTTGGAAGTTATTATTGGAATAGATTCTATACACCCCTATGTTACAAAACGAGGGGGTTTTGTGTGTATGGAAAAATTTAAACTAAAATCACAATTTAAACCGGCGGGAAGCCAACCTGAAGCCATTGATGGCTTGGTTAAGGGTCTTAAAAAAGGATTGGGTTATCAAACTCTACTTGGTGTAACTGGTAGTGGTAAAACTTTTACCATGGCAAATGTAATAGAAAAGATACAAAAACCGACTTTGGTTATTGCCCCAAACAAGACCCTTGCCGCTCAGCTTTATCAGGAATACAAAGCTTTTTTTCCGGAAAATAAAGTTTGCTATTTTGTTTCGTATTATGACTATTATCAGCCGGAAGCCTATATTCCCGTAACCGATACTTATATTGATAAGGAAGCAATGATAAACGAAGAGATAGACCGATTCAGGCATTTGGCCACCTCGGCCCTTTTAACCAGGCGGGACGTCATTGTGGTTGCGTCGGTATCCTGTATTTATAACCTTGGTTTACCCGAAAGATATTTTGAGTCGATTATAAAATTGAATGTCGGACAACTTATTACTAGGGGAGATCTGATAAAGCAATTAATAAGAATTGGATTTACTAGAAACAATACCGTTGTTAAGCGTGGACAGTTTAGGGTGCGCGGAGATGTTTTTGAAATAATTGCGGCCTCTGAAGAATTAATTTATAGAGTAGAAATTAAAGACCAGAAAATTATTGGCTTGGCGGTATTGGAAAAAACAACTAGAACGATAAAAGAAGAATTGAATGATCTGATTATTTTTCCGCCAAAACATTTCGTGACCAGTATTCCGGATAGGGAACGGGCCATAAAAGACATAAAAGAGGAGCTTAAAGAAAGACTGAAATATTTAGAAAAAAATGGATTGCTTTTGGAAGCGGAAAGGCTTGAAAGGCGAACCAAATATGATTTAGAAATGATTAAAACTCTTGGTTTTTGCCATGGAATAGAAAATTATTCCAGGCATTTGGCCGGAAAGCTTCCGGGTGAACCGCCAGATACTCTTTTAGAATATTTCCCTAAAGATAAAGACGGAAAACCAGATTTTTTGACCGTTATAGACGAAAGCCATATTGCCGTGCCGCAAATTTCCGGAATGTACGCAGGAGATCAGGCTAGAAAAAAGGTTTTGGCCGAACACGGCTGGAGATTGCCTTCGGCATTGGATAACAGGCCGCTTAATTTTAAGGAATTTAAAGAAAGAATAGGTCAAACGATATTTACTTCGGCGACTCCGGGAATTTTTGAAAAAGAAGTTTCCGATAAAGTCGTTGAACAGATTGTCAGGCCAACGGGTTTAACTGATCCCCGAATAGAAATAAGGCCGGTATTCGACAAAGAGAAAAATAGAAGCCAAATTGACGATGTAATGGCTGAAGCGATTATAGCCGCCAGTAAAGATGAGAGGACGTTGATTGTTACCTTAACCAAAAAAATGGCGGAAGAGCTTAATGATTTTTTGAAAGAAAAGGGATTTAAATCGGCCTATATGCATAGCGATACCAAGACTATAGACAGAACAAAGATTTTGGCTGATTTTAGAAAAAAAGAATTTGATATTTTGATTGGTATTAATCTTTTGCGTGAAGGTTTGGATTTACCCGAAGTATCTTTGGTGGCTATTTTGGACGCCGACAGCGAAGGATTTCTGCGCTCTGAGACTTCGCTTATTCAGACTATGGGACGCGCCGCCAGAAACGTAGAGGGAAAGGTTATTTTGTACGCGGATAAGATAACGGGATCCATGAAGCGGGCAATAGACGAGTGTGAACGCAGAAGAGAGATTCAGTTGGAATACAACAAAAAATATAAAATTACGCCAAAGTCGATTAAAAAAGAAATTAGGGAATTTGACTAAATTATGAAAGATAAAATTACTATAAAAGGCGCCAGGGTTAATAATTTAAAAAATATTGATCTTGAGATACCTAAAAATAAATTAGTTGTTTTTACGGGGCTTTCTGGAAGTGGTAAGTCTTCTTTGGCGTTTGAAACTATTTTTGCTGAAGGCCAGAGAAGATATGTAGAATCACTGTCTCCTTATGCAAGGCAATTTTTGGGTCAAATGGAAAAACCGGATGTGGATGAAATCAGCGGTTTGTCTCCGGCTATTGCGATAGATCAAAAAGCACATTCCCATAACCCACGCTCGACTGTTGCTACATTAACGGAAATTTATGACTATTTAAGAATTTTGTACGCAAGAATTGGCCAGCCATTTTGTCCGGAATGCGGAAGAGCTATAAAGAAAATGAGTTTGGAAGAAATGGTTGAATCGGTCCAGAAAAATGCGGTTAAAAATAAATCCGACTACGCCATTATTATTTCGCCGGTTGTCCGGGGAAGAAAGGGTGAATATTTTCAGCTGCTTCAGGATCTTTTTGAGAAAGGTTTTAGTGAAGTAAGAATAGACGGAGAAATAAAGTCTCTTCATGAAAGAATAGAAATGAAAAGATATGGAGTGCATACGATTGAGGTGGTTGTTGATAAGGTTTTGGTTAATGATCAAACCAGGCTTTTTGAGGCAATCGAAACTGCTTTAGAATACGGCAAGGGTTTGATGATCGCGTCTTTTTCAAATAAAGAAGAAATTCTTTTTTCTTCTCATTGGACTTGTCCGCATGATGAATTTGCGTTTCCCGAAATTGAGCCAAGATTATTTTCTTTTAATAGTCCATATGGAGCTTGCGAAGCTTGTCATGGATTGGGCCGGGATTTTTTTGATGAAACAAAAATTTGTCCGGTTTGTAATGGCGCGAGGCTAAAGAAGGAAGTTTTGGCTATAAAGATAAACAATAAAAATATCCACGAAGTAGTTTCTTTGACTATAGACAAGGCATATGAATTTTTTTCTGATCTTCATGATATTTTTTCAGAAAATGAAACGGCCATCGCCAAAAATATTATTAAAGAAATCGAATCGCGTTTGGAATTTTTATTGGAAGTTGGATTAGATTATCTTACCCTGAATAGGGAATCGGGAACCTTATCCGGAGGGGAGGCTCAGCGTATCCGCTTAGCCAGTCAGATTGGATCAAAGCTTTCGGGAACGCTTTATGTTTTAGATGAGCCGACAATCGGGTTACATGAAAGAGACAACGAAAGGCTTTTGAAGCTTTTGAAGCAGTTGCGTGATTATGGCAATACGCTGATTGTTGTTGAGCATGACGAAAGAGTTATTTTGAGTGCGGACTATTTGGTGGATATTGGCCCCGGTCCTGGTGTAAAAGGCGGTCAAGTGGTTAGGGCTGGAGAAATGCCCGCTATACTCAAGACTCCGGCGGGTAAATCGTTGACCATAGATTATCTTACCGGAAAAGAAGAAATAGAAATTCCCGCTAAAAGGCGTGATAAGGATAAGGGTGTTATAAAAATCATAGGAGCAACTTCAAACAATATTAAAAATCTTGATTTTGAAATTCCTTTAGGGAGATTTGTTTGTGTTACCGGAGTTTCGGGCAGCGGTAAATCGACATTGATAGAAAATATTTTTTCCAGAAATGTACAGAAAAAATTAAGCGGCTTTACCAATTTTGAAGGAATTTCAAAAATTTTCGGAACCGAATACGCAAAAAGAATTATAGAAATCGACCAGTCGCCTATAGGCAAAACCCCGCGCTCCAATCCCGCTACTTATACCGGAGTTTGGGGTCCGATAAGAGATTTGTTTTCTATGTTGCCAGACGCTCAGGAACGGGCTTACGGTAAGGGAAGATTTTCTTTCAATAGGCCGGGTGGCAGATGTGAAGCATGTGAGGGCGCGGGAATGAAAGTAATTGAGATGCATTTTTTGCCTGACGTTTTGGTCAAATGCGATGTTTGTCATGGGAAGAGATTTAACAAAGAAACTTTGGAAGTTAAATATAAAGATAAAAGTATATCGGACGTTCTGGATATGACCGTAGACGAGGCTTATGATTTATTTTCGGAAATTTATCAGATTACCGATGTTTTGAAGGTTCTAAAAGAAGTTGGTTTGGGTTATATAAAATTAGGTCAAAGCGCAACAACTCTTTCCGGGGGTGAGGCGCAAAGAATAAAGCTTGCCAAGGAATTAGCTAAGCCGATGGCCCGTAATGTAATATTCGTTTTGGATGAGCCGACAACAGGTCTTCATTATGAAGACGTTAAAATGCTTTTAGAAGTTTTACAAAAATTAGTTGAAAAAGGAAATTCGGTTGTGGTTATTGAGCATAATATGCACGTGATTAAGACGGCTGATTATATTGTTGATATGGGTCCGGAGGGCGGTGTGGGCGGAGGAAAAATTGTGGCCGTCGGAACTCCGGAAGAGATAGCGACCAACAAAAAATCCCATACCGGTAAATATTTGAAGCCATACTTGACTAAGTAATTTATTTTTAGGACTATAAAAGAAGCTCTAAATATTTTAAGGGGGAATAAATGGCAGAAATTGAGAGGAAGTTCAGATTAAGTTCTGCCCCTCACGAAATAAAAACAATTCCTGGAGTTCTTGTGAGACAGGGTTATCTTTATTTTGATGAGGAGGTGGAGTTAAGACTGCGGGAAAAAGAAGGGAAGTATTTCATGACCTGCAAATCCGGAGATAGTTTAATCCGGGAAGAGTGGGAAGTGGAAATTCCATTTTGGGTATTCGGCGGACTTTGGTTTAAAACACGAAGTGTTAGGATCGAAAAACGCCGTTATGTTATAGATGGTCCCGATGGGTTGAAATTCGAGATAGATATCTATCTCGGATCTTTACGGGGATTGGTTATTTTAGAAGTAGAATTCCCGGATGAGAAAACGGCTCGGAAATTTAAGCTTCCGAAAGAATATAACGCCATTGAAGTTACCGAAGATGAGAGGTATAAAAATGTACACCTCGCCATTTTCGGGATTCCTTAAAAATTGTGGGTTTTTAACCCTCTGGTCCGACGGCTGCCATAAATGCCGTTTTTGTTTTGATTTTTGAATTTATATAGTTAATATATAGAAAATATGCCGATTTCTGTTTATGAAAAAATAAAAAAAATATCTAAAACATTCCCGAATTCACCCGGAGTTTATTTTTTCCTGGATAAAAACAAGAAACCGATTTATATAGGCCGGGCGGGTTCTCTTAAAAAAAGAATTGCCAGTTATTTTAGGACAAAAGATCCGCGTATCGGAGAGATGGTTTTATTGGCCAATGGTTTGAAATTCGAGAAAACAAAAACACTTCTTGAAGCAATTATTCTTGAGGCAAATTTAATAAAAAAATATTGGCCGAAATATAATATCGTCGATAAAGATAATACTTCTTTTGACTATTTGGTTGTTTTAAAAGGTGAATACCCCAAGATTTTAACGGTACGTGGACGGGAAATAGAAAAATATGGGGCAATGAATGCCAAAATATTTGGTCCGTATCAAAGCCTGAGACTTTTGAGGGCTGCTTTGTCTTTAATCAGAAAAATTTTTCCTTTCGGAAAGTGCACCCCCAATCAGGGAAGGCCATGTTTTGATTATCAAATAGGTCTATGTCCCGGAATTTGCATAGGAGCTGTTAGTCCAAAAGATTATAAAAAAAACATTGATAATATCATCTTATTTTTTGGTGGACAAAAAAAGAGACTTATCGCTAAATTAAAAAAACAGAATCCAGAAAAGATTTCCGCCCTAGAACACGTGAACGACGTTGTTTTATTACAAGAATCGGAAAAAATTGGCGGTTATAAAAAAGGCGGAGTTTTTGGAAGGGTAGAGGGTTATGATATTTCCCATTTGGCGGGAAAAAATCCAGTTGGCGCTATGGTTGTATTTGAGCGCGGGGAAAAAAATACGAATGCCTACAGATTATTTAATATCAGGAATTTAAAAGAAGGCAAGAATTATAGTGATGTGGATATGCTTAAAGAAGTTCTTGAACGAAGATTCAATCATAAGGAGTGGAATTTTCCCGATATTGTTTTTGTTGATGGTGGAATTAATCAGGTGAGAGCCGCCGTAGATATTTTAAAAAATAAAAATATTATCATACCGGTGGTTGGATTAGCTAAGAAGGGTGGCCACAGTGCCAGTGCTTATAGCCAGGACAAGTTAATAATTACTAATACTAAAAAATCAACTAGGGAATTGCTTTCTGGTTCTAAAAAGATATTTCAGGAAATCAGGAACGAGGCACATAGATTTGCGATTAATTTTAATCGGAAGCGCATCAGAAAATTTTAATTTTTGACTTTTGTATTATTTGGTGTCATTTTATATTTAGTTAATTTAAAAATAAAAAAAGGGGGATAAATGCTTAATTTACCGGGATTGCCGAAATATTGGACGCCGTTTGATATTTTTGATCTTAGAAATGCAGAAACCTTTGAAGCTTTGTTTGGCATTGCTCAATCGGTTTTGTTTCGGATGCCGCAGCCAATCGCAATGGTATGTGGTCCCATAACTTCAGGCGGTCTTGGTTCGAAAGAGGAAAATCTTAAAGTTTTCAAAAAAACAATAAAAGATCTTTCGGATAAAGGCATAATTGTTTTCAGTCAAATGCCTTTTGAAGAGCCAATTTGGAAGATTCAAAAAACTCCTTATTATAAGGGCGGCTGTCATACCCTTGAAGGATTTTATCTTCCGGTTTTTGAATCCGGTTTGGTAAAAAATCTTTACTTTATGCATGGATGGGAAAGTTCCCTGGGGGCGACCTGGGAGCATATCCAGGCTAAAAGATTGGGAATCGGTATAATATATCTTTAGTTTAAAAATAAACCGGCCATTTGTTGGCCGGTTTTTTATTGCCGAAAAAATGATATAATTTAATAAATAAATATAAGATTTTAATTAATATGTTCAAATATATATATAAATTTTTTGATAAATTTGAGGATAAAAATAGGATGAGATTAAGCCACAGTCCTATTCTTTACGCTTTTTTGACCGGGGCCGGTATTATTCTTTTTTGGAGAGGTATTTGGCACGCGGCCGACACTACGCCTTTTTTGGAGAATAGTTATGTATCCATTGTTATTGGGGCTATTATTCTTTTGGCCATAGGTACATTTATTTCATCTTTTATTGGAAATGAAATAATTATTTCCGGAAATAAAAAAGAAAAAAAACTTGTCGATAAAATCGTTGAAGCTGAAGAACAGGATCTTGCCCACGAATTTGAAGATGACGCAAAAATTATAAGAGAATTGAATTCTTTAAAATCGGAAATAGTTGAATTGAAGAAAATATTGGAAAAAAATAAAATTTAAATTATGTCTCAATATTATAATCCCGGAAGAACAAAAAATATTTTTAATCCCGAAAGCGAAGAAGCTTTTAAGTTAAGCAGATCTAAAATTGAATTGTTTTTGAATTGTCCCAGGTGTTTTTACATGGACAGGAGATTGGGCATAGGCAGGCCGCCTGGTTTTCCTTTTAATCTTAACAGCGCAGTAGATTTTTTATTAAAAAAAGAATTTGATTTACACCGTGTAAGTGGCGAGGCTCATCCATTAATGAAGACATACGGCCTTGATTTGATTCCATTTAATCACGAAAAGATGGATGAATGGAGGGAAAATTTTAAGGGCGTTCAATATTTTCATGAGCCTTCTAATTTTATTTTAACCGGAGCGGTGGACGATCTTTGGGTTGATAAAAAGGGAGTGGTTTATGTTGTTGATTACAAATCAACCAGTAAAGACAGTGAGGTTAATATAGACGCCGAATGGCAGGAGGGCTATAAAAATCAGATGGAATTTTATCAGTGGCTTTTAAGAAATAATGGTTTTAAGGTTTCGGATACGGGATATTTTGTTTATTGTAATGGCCGCAGGGATATGAAAGCTTTTGACGGCAAGTTGGAATTTGATGTAAAAATAATTCCTTATACTGGAAGCGATAGTTGGATAGAGGATACGATCATGGACGCCAAAAAATGTCTGTTATTGGACGATATCCCGGAAGCTGCGGCGGAATGTGATTATTGTAATTATAGATTTGCCGCTCAGGAGAAGGAGATAAAGCCGGATGCGCCATCTCGAAAAACAAAAACCAAAAAAGTAAAAACTCAGACAACTTTAATTTAAAACTATGAAGGCGATTTTATTTGGCAGGAATTTAGAGTTGATAAAACCTTTAATAAAAAAATCAGGTATTGAAATTGTTAAATCAAAGCCGGATTTTGTGATTAGTTATGGTGGTGACGGGACTTTAATGCAGTCTGAATATAAATTTCCCGGGATTCCAAAGATTATTTTAAAGGGTAGCTTAATTTGTAAAAAGGCTAGTAGTTTCACAAATGAAGAAGTTTTGAAGCGAATTAAAGAAAAGAAATACAAAATTAAAAATTATTTTAAACTTGAGGCGGAGGCCAATAAAAAGAAACTGCTGGCAGTAAACGATATAGTTGTTCACAATAAAAACCCGAGACACGCAATTAGATATAGGGTCTGGATTGACGATAAAGAAATAGGCAAAGATGTTATTGGAGACGGTTTAGTTATTGCGACTCCTTTCGGATCGACCGGATATTACAGAAGTATCACCGACAGCTTTTTCGAATTGGGGATCGGCCTTGCTTTTAACAATAGCACCGAGCAGTTTGATCATATGGTTTTGGGCGAAGAACGAAACGTTAGAGTGAAAATAATACGTGGCCCAGCCGTGGTTTATGCGGACAATCAGGAGAATCATTTGGATTTATCCATTGATTCCGAGGTTGTAATAAAAAAGTCAAAAGAATTGATGAGGGTTGCCGAAGTTTTTTAGAATAATTGTTATAATTAAATTATTAAAATTAAATCAATAAAATTATGTTAAAAATTACGGGAAACGACATAAGGCGGGGCGGGGTGAAGGTGGGTTGGGTTGAAGGAAATGACATAAAAAATCATGAAGGCAGGAAGCTGGGTTATTTTACCGACAATGATATTTATCGTGCGGATGGAGTAAAAATAGGATTTACCCAGGGAAATAACCTGTATTTTAATAGCGGTCGCACTATACATTTGGACGATTTGAGACAGCAGCATGTTGTAGGCGGAACTATGCCAGATTTAATGAGGGCTGCCATTTTAATGCTTATTGGAGATTAAAATTAAATTCTTGTATTAATATGAAATATGAAATAAAAAATTTCGATAGCCTGATTGGTTTGTATGGTTTTTCCGACAATCTTTTAAAAAACCATTTTGCTCTTTATCAGGGCTATGTTAATAATTTCAATAAACTTAATGATATTCTGATTGATTTGGAAAAATCGGATAAATTCGCAACGCCTGAATATTCGGAATTAAATAGGAGGTTTGGCTGGGAATTTAACGGAATGAGGCTTCATGAATATTATTTTGAGAATTTATCAAAACAGCCAACGGAATATGATGATAATTCAGAATTGGCAAAATTAATTGTTTCGGAATTTGGATCTTTCGATTTGTTTCTTAAAGATTTTAAAGCAATGGCTGCTATGCGAGGAATAGGATGGATAGTTTTGTATTTCGATCGGGAGGCGCAAAGAATTTTTAATGTTTGGATAAATGAGCATGATACCGGGCATTTTGCCGGTTGCACTCCGCTTTTGGTTATGGACGTTTTTGAGCATGCATATATGTTGGATTACGGTCTCAAAAAAGCCGATTATATTGAGGCTTTTGTTAAGGCAATAAATTGGAGAATCGTTGAGGAGAGGTTATTAAAAAATAAATAAAACATGTTTGATAAATTTAAACAATTAGCCCAGCTTAAAGGATTACAGAATGAAATAGCAAAAGAAAATTTTTCCGCGGAAATTGACGGTGTAAGAGTCGTGGTAAATGGCGCAATGTCCGTTGAAGAAATTGTTTTAAATCAATCTTTAGACATTGAACGACAGGCCGAAGTTGTAAAAAAATGCGTTAACGAGGCTATGAAAAAAGCCCAGGTCGGCGCCGCCAAAAAATTGGCGGGAATGAACTTGTTTTAACAAATAGCCGATTTTGCATGAGCTCGATTATTTTAGGCGTAATTTCAAGTTTGGGTGCGTGGAATTATATAATAATTTTTTTAGCCATGATTATTGAGGGCGATCCTTTTTTGTTTTCTGCCTTTTTTCTTGCTCATGAAGGGGTGTTAAGAATTTCCACTTTGTCCGTCGTTGTTTTTTTGGGGGTATTGATAGGTGATTTATTGTGGTATTGGCTTGGGATAAAAATAGATAAACACAGTTCCCGAAAATTAGTGGACTGGGCCGAAAGAATAGCGGCTCCTTTCGACGGTCATCTTATATCCAGGACTTTCCATACGATTTTTATATCGAAGTTTACTTACGGTACTTATCATGCAATATTGGTTCGCGCCGGTATGCTTAGATTTCCAATAAGAAGATTCATAGGATATGATGCCGTTTCGACTGTGGTATGGATGATTGTTGTTGGAGGATTAGGATATTTTTCAAGCTATTCTTTTTCTCTTATAAAGCATTATATGAAAATTGCTGAAGTCGGATTACTTATTGGTATCCTGTTTTTTATATTTTTGTCGAAGTATATTTCGAAGCGTTCAAGACAGATTTTATAATTTAAAAACATGAAAGTATTTACCAGCGCTTTTAAAAACAATGAAAAAATTCCGGCTAAATTTACCTGCGATGGGGAAGATATAAATCCGGAAATTTTCATAGAAGACGTCTCAAAAGAAGCAAGAAGCTTGGTTTTAATAGTGGACGACCCAGATTCGCCGAGTGGAAATTGGAGTCACTGCGTTATTTGGAATATCGATCCCAAAATCAGCCTTATCAAGCAAGGTGAGCTACCTGCAGGTTCGAATAGCGGAGTAAATGATTTCGGAAAAAGAGGTTATGGGGGACCATGCCCCTCTAGGGGCGAGCATAGGTATTTTTTTAAAATTTTTGCTTTGAGTGAGAAATTATTCATTCCGGATGGATCTACCAAAAACGATGTCGAGTCCGCCATGAAAGATTTGATTTTGGAAAAAAGTGAATTTGTCGGACTTTATTCAAGGTTATAATTAAATTGATGGCACAAATTTTATTTTTAAGTCTTTTTTTACTGGTAATTTTCGGCAGCCATTTTTTTATTTTTAAATCAATTTCCTTTTTTATTGGTATTTTTGGGGTTTATAGGCTTTGGTTTGCGGCGGTCCTTATAGCGCTGCCTCTTTTATTCGTTATTTCTTCGGTTTTGGCTCATTATTTTTTTAATTATTTTTTCCGGGCTTTTTATTTTATTTCCGGCCTTTGGCTGGCGCTAGCTCTTAATTTAATTGTTGCACTTACGGCTATTTGGATTTTATTTGGGCTATCCAAATACTTTAATTTAAATATTGATTTTAAAATTTTAGGATGGATCGGAATTATTTGCTCGGTCTTATTTGTACTGTATGGAATTTGGCATGCGTATGACCTAAAAATTAAAAATATTACAGTTGGTATAAAAGATCTGCCTGAGGAATGGTACGGTAAAAAAGCTGTGCAAATTTCCGATGTTCACTTGGGTTATGTATACGGAAAAGATTATCTGCAATCCTTAGTAGATAAAGTAAATAGATTAAATCCCGATATCGTTTTTATAACAGGAGATTTATTAGACGGTATGGACGGCCATTTGGAAGAGCTGGTTGCTCCGCTTAATGGACTGCATCCGGTTTGGGGAACTTATTTTGTTACCGGTAATCATGAAACTTATCTGGGAGTCGATAAAGCTTTTAATGCATTGAGCAAGACAAATGTAAAAATTTTAAATGATAAACTGGAATTTATTAATGGCATGCAATTGGTGGGACTATCTTTTCCTTCCGGAGAAATAAGGGAGAGCCGGGATTTTTCTTTGGTTTTGCCCTCTCTTGGTTTTACTTCTTCCAAGCCGAGCATTTTGCTTTATCATGCGCCAATGGGTGTGGAAAAGGCGAAAGGGGCGGGGGTAAATCTGTTTTTGGCCGGACACACGCATGTTGGCCAGCTTTTCCCACTGGGTTTTATAACAAAAATAATATATGCGGGATATGACTATGGCTTTCACCAAGATGGGGATTTTTCAATTTATACTTCAAGCGGCGCAGGTACTTGGGGGCCTACGGCTAGAACATCAAAAGACTCAGAAATAACTTTAATTAATTTTGAATCAAAATAAATTATGAAACTTAATTATATAATCATTCCTTTATTAGTATTATTTGTTTCTTTTTTGGGCGGCAGAATAACTTCTGGTGGTATGGACTGGTATAAAACAATAAAAATTCCCTCATGGACGCCGGGCGGCTCGGTCATAGGAATGGTTTGGGCCTTTATCTTTATTCTTTGTGCAATTTCCGTTATTTTTGTTTGGAATTCCGGGAATAAATCCGATAATTTTTACTGGATTATTGGACTTTTTATTTTAAACGCCTTATTGAATATTTTTTGGAGCTATCTTTTTTTTGGAATTCATTCCATGGGATGGGCGGCTTTAGAGGCGGGAGTTTTGGGCGCTTCGGTTTTGGTTTTGATAATCCTTATATGGACATTAAATAGATTAGCCGGATCTTTATTAATTCCTTATGTTTTATGGGTAAGTTTCGCCACTTATCTTACATATAATATATGGATATTAAATAAATAATTATGAAAAATTATTTACCAGGCAAATCAAATTATTTCTTGGATTGGAGAATTATTTTTGATATCGTTCTGATTGTTTTTTTGGTCGCCGGACTTTTGGCTAGCCTTTTTAATTTACTGAATGATTCTTTTATAAATTCCGCATTAAGAATAATTTCGTTGATAGGTTTTCTGCCTGTTATAGTAAGTGTTTATTTTTCTATAATCAAAAAAACAATTAGCGTTGATCTCCTGGCTGCCATTGCCTTGTTTTTTACTTTTTTGAAGGGTGAGTGGGTATCAGCTGCTTTTATAAACTTAATGCTTGCATCTGCCAGGCTTTTCGATAGATTCGTGGCCACAAGAACAAAGAATATAATAAACCAACTCCTCAAACTCAGACCGGATAAGGTTAGGGTAAAAACAGGTGATATTGTAAGTGAAATACCTATTGAAAAAGTAAAAATAGGCGATTTGGTAATTGTTGCGGCTGGAAGCAGAATTCCTGTTGATGGCGTTGTAGTTTCCGGACAGGCAAGTATAGACGAATCGGCTATGACCGGCGAGAGTGAACCAGTGGTCAGAAGGGTTGGTGATAAGGTTCTAAGCTCTACTTTCAATGAATTTGGATCTTTGGTTGTTAGGGTAGAAAAGATTGGAGAAGACACTACTTTCGCAAAGATTGTGGGGTTGGTTGAAGAAGCGAGCAGATCGAAAACTAAAACCGAAAAAATAGCCGACAGATTTAGCGCCTGGTACATCGTTTTAACAATCGTGGGTTCGATTATTATTTATTTAATTTCTCACAATTCTAATCTGGTTTTAAGTATTCTGCTTATTACTTGTGCAGATGATATTGCAGTGGCTATTCCATTGGGTTTCACAATTGTTATATCAAAAGCCGCCAAACACGGTATTTTAATTAAGGGCGCCGATATTATTGAACGTTTAAATAAGGTTAATGTTTTTTTAACAGATAAGACTGGTACTCTAACCAAAGGAGATGCAAGGGTTGTAAGCACGTCTTTTTTTGATATTGATAAGAAAAAATTTTTGGAAATTGCCGGAATTTGCGCTATTAACTCCAATCATCCCACGAGCCTTTCTATAATTGATCATTTAAAAAAAGAAAATATAGATATCGTTGCTCCGGACGAGTTTGATGAGATGCCCGGAGACGGAATTGCTATAAAAAAGGGAGGTGACAGGTATTTTTCCGGAAAAATTAATTTTTTGGAAAAAAATGGAGTTATCCTCTCTAAAGAGCAGAGAGATCTCGTAGATAAAAAGAAAGCCGAGGGTGAAAGTATTGTTGCTATAGGCGCAAACGGAAAATTAATAGGATTTTTTAGTTTTGAAGATGAAATTCGGGCAAACGCAAAACATCTTATTACTCAAACCAAGTCTTTGGGTATAAAACGCTGGATTATGATGACGGGCGATAATGAAAATGTGGCTAGAAGGGTGGCTAATCAGCTGGGTATCGATGAATATATTTCCAATATGAAGCCGGAGGATAAATTGGCCACTGTTAAAAAAATTAAGCATAAAGATAAGCACTTGGCTATGATTGGTGATGGCGTAAACGATGCAGCGGCCCTGGCTTTAGCTGACGTGAGTGTGGCTATGGGCGTAAAGGGTTCGGATGCCGCTATTGAAGCCGCTGATATTGCTTTAATGCACGATGATTTAGGAAAAATCCCTGAAGCCATTAAGTTGAGCCGGGAAGCTATTCTTATAGTAAAAGAAAATTTTATTATTTGGGCGATTTCCAACATTGCTGGATTAGTTTTGGTATTCAATGGCATTGTCGGCCCTGATGGTGCTGCGGCCTATAATTTTATAACTGACTTTTTCCCGATTTTTAACGTATTCAGGATATTTAAGGCGAAGGCATTCAAAATTTAAAATTGTTATAATTAAATTAATGGATAAGGATTTGGAAAATAAAATTGATTTTAACAAATACATCGAGTATCTCCCGGATTTTATTTTTGTTTATGATTTTACCGGTAGAATTATATATGTTAATGATTCGGCCTGTAATGCATTTGGTTATTCTAAAGATGAAATTTTAAATAAAAAGATAACTGAGTTAGATACCGCAGAAAATGCAAGGTCGTTTGAATTGAGAATCAAAGAGCTTTCCCAAAAAGATAGCTTAAATTTTGAAACCGCACGAGTTAAAAAAGATGGAGGTATTATTTATTTGGATGCTGTTTTAAAAGTCATTAAAATTGATGGTTTTAAATACGTATTGAGTATTGACCGAGATATAAGCGAAAGAAAAAGATATGAAGAAGTTTTTAAGGAGACCGAGGAAAAATTCAGGAAAGTTACCGAATCTTTATTTGATCCTTTAGTAATAATGGATGATAAAGGAATTATAACTTTTTGGAATACTGCAGCTGAAAAATTTTTTGGATACAGCGCTGAGGAGGTTTTAGGAGAAAATTTACACAAATTGTTGAATCCGGGAAAATACGACGTTGAACATTCATTGGCGCTTAGTAATTTCATGAAGACTGGACAGAGCCCGATTTTAAATAACGCTGTTGAACTTTCGGTAAAAGATAAATATGGCAATATCGTTCCCGTTGAACTTTCCGCCAGTCCTTTAATTTTAGGAAAAAAGATATACGCTGTTGGATCCCTAAGAGATTTAAGGGAGAAGAAAAAAAAGAAAGAAGAAATTGAAGACAAGATGTTGCAATTAGAGAGGTTTAATAAATTAATGATAGACAGAGAGCTTAAAATGATTGAATTGAAGGAGGAGTTAAAAAAATATAAAAAAGAATAGCAATGTCTATAAGAAAAAAAATTTTATTATTTTCTTCTTTGTTTGTATCAATTTTTATAATTGTTGTAATTAGTACAGTTGAATTTAATATTTGGAAAAGTTTTTCTAATTTGGAAAATTTATCTGTAAGTAAGGCGATGGACAGATCAATTGTTGGATTAGATTCAGCTATAGATGGCATTAATACTTCTTCTAAAGATTGGGCAGAATGGACAGATACTTATAATTACATTTTGGGTGATTTCCCCGATTTTATAAAAATAAATATTTCTGAAAATCAATTTGCCTCCCTGGGGGTGAATTATATGATTTTTTTGGATAATTCCAATAAAGTTGTTTATTTCAGATATTTTGATTTAAAAAATAATAAATTTCTCCCCCCCCCAGATCAATTTATACCGGAAATTTTAAGTTCTTCATTTTTTTCTAAATCCGAAATTACAAGCGGAATATTTTGTACAGAAAGTTTTAAGCCTACGATTTTAGCTGTTAGGCCGATTTTAAAAACAGATGGATCGGGACCGGTTGCCGGAAAACTTATTTTTGGAAGAATTATTGATGATGAAATTATTAAAAAGGTTAGCAATATTACTTCTTTCGACTTCGGTTTATTTAGGGCGTCGGATTTAAATAATCCCATTTTTTCTAAGGCTGCGATAGATTTTCTTTCGAATAATAGCGGTATTTATATGGATAAGAGTAATAGCGCTGTTATTTATGCATATCAGCTTTTTCCCGGAGATTTGGATACCGATAATGATCTTGTTATAAAAATTTCAGTTTTGAGAGATGTTTATAAAGAAGGCGTTGTTGTTTCCTGGAGTCTTGTTGTTAGTTTAATCTTAGCTGCCATTTTTAATATAATAGCCTTTATTTACTTACTTAATATTCTAGTTGTTAAAAAAATAACACTTTTAGTTAAAAAAATTTCCGAAGTAGAAACGGGCAGGGCCAATGTTAACGATTTGTATTTGCCGGGTAAGGACGAGGTTTCTTTTTTGTCGGAAAAATTAAAAAATGCTTTAAATGATGTTATTAAATCAAGAGAGGGTGTTAATTTAAGAAATGAGGAATTGGAAAAATCACAAAAAGCTATATTGAACGTATTGGAAGATGTCGAATTTGAAAAAAATAAATCAGAAAATTTAATAAAAGAACTTCAGAAGTTTAAACTTGCCGTAGAAAATGCTTCCGATCATATCGTGATTACCGATGCCAATGGAATTGTATTGTTTGCGAATAAAGGAGTGGAAAATATTACAGGTTATAAAATAGATGAGGTGGTTGGTAAAAAAACTTCTTTATGGGGAAAGCAAATGCCTAAAGAATTTTATGAAAATCTTTGGAAAATAATTAAAGAAAATAAGCAGAATTTTACCGGTGAAATAAAAAACAGGAGGAAGAATGGGGAAATTTATATAGCTGAAGCTAATATTAGCCCTATCTTGAATAGCAGGGGTGAAGTTGCTTTCTTTGTCGGAATCGAAAGGGATATCACAAAAATTAAAGAGATTAATGATGCCAAGACGGAATTTGTCTCGGTAGCTTCGCACCAATTAAGAACTCCTTTAACCGGCATTAAATGGTTAACCGAAATTTTATTAAAAAATAGGGAGCATAATTTAACCGAAAAACAAATTAATACCTTAAATGATATCAATATTAGCAATGACAGGGTAATTAATTTGGTAAACGATTTACTTAGCGTTTCCAGGATTGAGGGGGGTCGTCTTCAGGAATTAAATTTGAAAGCCGTAAATATGTCTAATTTAATCGGTGACTTATTGAAAGAGCTTAAGTCGGTTGCCGAAAATAAAGGGGCGGCTTTGAGCTCGGTTGTGGCCCTGCCTAAGGAATTTACATTGAATATAGACGAAGAAAAAATCCGCCAATCGATGAATAATTTGATTAGTAACGCCATAAAATATTCTAAGCCATCCGGGGGCAAAGTTGATGTTTTGGCTGAAGTCAGAAATAACGAATTCATTTTTTCGGTTAAGGATAATGGTATAGGAATTGCATTGAAGGATCAAAGAAGGATATTTGAAAAGTTTTACCGAGCCGACAATGCCCGTCTTAGTCAAACCGAAGGAACCGGGCTTGGTTTGTTTATAGTAAAATCATATATAGAAAGTCATGGAGGAAGAATTTGGTTTGAGTCGAAAGAGGGCGAGGGTTCAAATTTCTCTTTTGCTTTAAAAATAAATTAATAAAATGAAAAAAGATAATCTTTCGCAAAAACTAATAAATATAATTAAGAATATGCCGGAGGCGGTTGCCATTTATGAGGCTATAGATGGCGGCGGAAACTTTATTATTAAGTATTTTAATAAATCGGCTGAGAAGATTGAGGGTGTAAGAGCGAGCAATATAATAAACAGAAAAATTACCGCTGTTTTTCCGGGAGTTAAAAAATTCGGGATTCTTGCCGTTTTAAGAAGGGTTTATAAAACAGGAAAATCGGAAAGATTCCCATTGGCTTTCTATAGGGATAAAAAAATTTCCGGATGGAGGGATAACTATATATTTAAATTATCTTCTGGAGACGTCGCTGTTTTTTATACAGATGAAACCAAAAACAAACAATACGAAGAGGAGTTGCTTCGAAATCAAGAAAAATTATCCATTACTCTAAAAAGTATCGGTGATGCCGTTATAGTTACGGACGAAAAAGGAAGAATTGTTTTATTAAATGAAATTGCTCAGAAAATTACTGGCTGGTCAGAGAAGTGTGCGGTTGGAAGGCTATTAAAAGAAATTTTTGTAATTTTTAACGAGAAAACGGGTGAGGCTGTTTTAGATCCGGTAGTTAGGGTTATAAAAACCGGGAAAATAATCGGTTTAGGAAATCATACAGTATTGATCAATAAGGGGGGTGAAAGAATATTAATAGAAGATAGCGCATCTCCAATAAAAAATACCGACGGGAAAATAATGGGAGTGGTTTTGGTTTTTCGCGATGTAACAAAAAAAAGAGAGTTGGATAAAAAATTAATTAAAACCTCCAAGACTTTAGAGACGGTTAGTAAGTGCAACAAGGCTTTGGTCCGCGCTAAAGACGAAAAAGAGCTTCTAAATAAAATCTGCAAAATAATTGTTGATTCAGGTGAATATAATTTTGCTTGGATTGGATATGCGCAAAACGATAAGGATAAATCCGTAAGTCCGGTGGCTGAGGCGGGATTTGAAAGAGGTTATCTTGAGTCTGCTAAGATTGTTTGGTCTGATACTTTGCGGGGACGCGGTCCAACGGGAACTGCGATTAGAACCGGCAAGGTGGTTGTGTGTAGGGATATTTTGCATGACCGGAAGTTTGCCCCCTGGAGAAAGGCTGCTATAAAACAAGGTTATGCATCAAGTATTAGTCTCCCTATATTTATTGATGATTTGGTGGGAGTGGTTAATGTATACTCGCCGGATTTGAATGTTTTTAACAATGAAGAAATAAATTTATTAAAACAGCTTGCCGCTGATTTATCCTTTGGAATCAAAAGCTTGAGATGGTCATTGAAGTTAAAAGAAAATGAAGAAAAATATTTGTCATTATATGACAATGCGGTTGATGCAATTTTTATAGCAGATCCTATTACTAAAAAATTGATAAATTGCAATAAAGCAGCTGAAAAATTATTGGGTTGTTCCCGAAAAGAAATTTTATCGATGAGAGCGGAAGAGCTTCATCCTAAAAATTTAGTAACCGAAACGATGGCTGGTTTTAATAGGCAAGTAAAAGGAAGGCTTGAGCAAGTTTTTTCTGAGATTTTAACTAAAAATAATAGAAGGGTTCCGGTTTCTATAAATTCTTCAATAATTAATATTGGTGGAAAAAAATACCTCCAAGGTATTTTTAGGGATATTACCAAACAAAAATATATTGAAAAAAAATTAAAGGAAAGTGAAGAAAGATATAAAACTATAGTTGATAATGTAAATGATGCTTTTTATCTTCATGACTTTAAAGGAAAGATTTTGGATGTTAATAAGAATGCCTGCAGGATGACCGGATATAGTTGCAGCGAATTGATTGGAAAAAATGCTGCTATTATAGATGCGCCCGATGAGGCTAAATTTATTCCTAAAAGAATAAGAAAGGTTTTGAAGTTGGGTAAATTTGTATTTGAAAGTAAACATAGAAAAAAAGACGGGACTATTTTTTGGGTTAGCGTTAGCGCTAAGCTGGTTTCAAAAAATAATGGCGGTATTATAGAGTCTTTTGTTCGTGATATTTCGGAGAAGAAGACTCATGAATTAAGATTAAGGGAAAGCGAAGAAAGATACAGGAATTTAATTTCCAATCTGCCGAAGACTGAGTATGTCTTGGTGCATAGAAATGGAAAGCTAATTTGGATAAACAAAAATGTCCCGGTATTTTTAGGCCTTTCTAAGGAAAAAATAATAGGAACTCAAGTTTTGAATTATGTAGAAAAAGACTACCATGACGTCGTTTTAAATAGTATTAAAATGAGAAGTGCCGGGAAAAAGGTTGGCGAGTATGAAATAAAAGTAGTAAACAAATTTGGAGAAGACATTGATGTTAGAGTAAGGGGATCAGATATTGATTATGAGGGTGAGAAGGCAACCTTATTGGTTCTTTCGGATATTTCAGATCACAAAAAGACCGAAAAAATTATTGAAGAAAGCGAGGAGCGATATAGGATAATTGCCGAACAAACCGGGGAATTGATTTATGACTATAATTTATTGACCGGACACATAAAATGGAATGGACCGATTAAAAAAGTTGTAGGCTATACGGATAAAGAATTTGAATCCTTTGATATTAAAGCTTGGGAGAGGGCTATAAAACCCAGTGATAGATCTCGGGTAGTTAAAGCACTTGATATTTGTAAGAAAAATAAAACGATTTTTGAAGTTGTTTATGGTTTTAAAAATAAAAAAGGTAATTTTATTGATGTCCAGGATCGGGGGGTTTTTCTTTATGATCAAAATGGCCGGGCTTATAGAATGCTTGGTGCGATGTCGAATATAAGTGACGTGATAAAAAAAGACAGGGAGCTGGAGAGGGCAAATACGGATTTGGTTAAATTTAAATTGGCCGTTGATAATGCTTCGGACGATATACTTATAACCGACTCGAGAGGTGTTATTTTATATGCCAATTCCGCAATTCAAAAAACAAACGGATATTCTTTAAAGGAAATAATCGGTAAAACTCCGGCGATTTGGGGCAGGCAAATGCCGCCGGAATTTTATGAAAATTTTTGGAAAACGATTTTTCTTGATAAGCAATCTTTCGTGGGCGAGATGGTAAACAAAAGAAAAAATGGCGCTTTGTATAACGCGGAGGTAAAGGTTTCGCCTATACTGAACAATAAAAACGAAGTTGAATTTTTTGTAGGTATTCAAAGAGATATTACCAGGCTTAAGGAAATAGATAGGGCGAAGTCTGAGTTTGTTTCCGTAGCTTCGCATCAACTGAAAACTCCTTTGTCGGGAATAAGTGGGTTATGGAATCCATATTACAAAATAAAGAAAATAATCTGAGTGATAAGCAGCTTTCTGAAATGAAAGATGTTTATGAAAATAATGAAAGAATGATTGGGCTAGTTAATGATTTATTGAATATTTCCAGAATTGATTCCGGAAAATCCACATTGCTTAATTTGGCAAAGATTGAAATAGCTTCGTTGATTGAAAGAGCTATTAAAAATTTAAATTCTTTTGCCGAGGAAAGAGGCGTTAAAATTATTTTTAATAATCGTTTGCCATCCGGCTTTGCATTAGGTATCGATGATGACAAGATTTATCAGGCGGTATTAAATCTTATAGCCAATTCCATCAAATACTCAAAGCCGGAAAACGGATTTTCGGAAATTACGGCTCAAATAAAAGATGGAAAGTTTCTGTTTTCCATAAATGATAACGGTATAGGAATTCCGCCGGAAAATCAGCATAGAATTTTCGAAAAGTTTTATAGAGCCGAGAATGCTACAACGTCTCAGGCCAATGGTTCGGGGTTGGGACTATATATCAGTAAGTATTATATAGAAAGCCACGGCGGAAAGATTTGGTTTGAGTCCGAATTGGGGGTGGGGACAACTTTCTATTTCTCATTAAAAACTGATATGTTATAATGTCTAATATATAAACTAATTATTAGTAATAGTATTTTTTATGAAGATTTTAATAGCCGAAGACGAACAAATACTTGCCAATGTTTTAAAAGACGAGCTCGATGAAGTCGGATTTGAGACTTTTATAGCAGCCAATGGTTTGAAGGCGCTTAAAGTTATGAAAACTAAGTCTACAAGACCAAATCTTTTATTACTTGATATTTTAATGCCGGTTATGGATGGTTTTCAGGTTTTGGAAGAAATGAAAAAGGACTCCGTTGATAATTTATCGGAAATTCCGGTAATAGTTTTGTCTAATCTTGGTCAGGATGATGAAATCAAAAAAGCTATTCAACTTGGTGCGGCAGATTATTTTGTTAAATCTCAGCACCCCATTTCTGAAGTTGTAGAAAAAGTTCAGGGTTTTTTGGAGAAATCTGGATCGGTTGCGTCCAAGAAAATAAAAAAGAAATAACGGGCAAAATAAAAAATGACTAAAGTTCCTTCGGAGGAATTTTAATTAGGGAAGTCATTTTTAAATATGTTTAAACCAAATAATTTTTTTATTAACGATTTATTGTCGGAAACTAAATTTAAATTATTTGGTTTTTTAATTTTTTCGGGATTAATTTTCATTTGTTCTTGGGTATTGCCGGCTCATGCCGCTACCGTAACTTCAACAGCTGCCGGTGGCGATTGGGCAACCGCATCTACATGGGTTGGCGGAGTTGTCCCGGCCAATGCTGATACCGCAGTAATTGCAACTACTGGAGGAAATAGTGTAACTATTTCTGCAAATAAAACAATTGCCAATATAACCGTCAATAGCGGGGCAACCCTTGCTTTTACCGGTGCTTTTACTTTAACGATAAACGGAAAAGCTACTATAAACGGAACCGTAAATGGATCAACTGGAATTTTTAAGATGAATGCTAATCCTTCAGTTATTGATGGAAGCGGCACGATTAACAATACCGTTTTAATACAGCAGCCAACTTCAATTGCTTCAACGGCGAATATTACAATAAATGGCACAATTAATGTTGCGAATACATTTACAATAAATTCTGGCGGAACATTGAATGCGGTTCAAATTGATTCAAATAAAAAAACCGTCGCTAATAACGGTACGGTTAATTTAAGTGGTAATTATCTGGCTACTGGTTCACCCGCGGTTTGGACTCAGGGTACAAATGCGGTTGTTAATATTGGCGGAGCCTTTACTCCATCTGCCAGCATTACTTTAAATGCATCAGCTAGCGGAAACGTTGTTAATTATAATGGAACTTCCGCTCAGGTTGCCGATATCGCAACTTATTATACTTTTAAAGCCAACAATGCCGCAGGTGTGACATTGTCTGGGGCTACTACAATCACAAATCTTACAATTGGCGACAGTACTTCCAATAGTATTTTTAGTGATGGGGGATACGTAATAACTCCGGGAACCGGCAGCGTTTTGACATTAACTAGCGGTACTTATCAGCTAGGATCGGGAACAGTGGGAACTTCTTGGCCCTCTTGGGGAACTGCCAATATTTCTTCTGGAACTACGGTTAATTATGCTTCAGGCGTGGCTCAGGCAATATCCGCATCGCCATCATATCAAAATTTAAGTTTTACTGGCGCCGGCACCAAAACAACGGCTGCGGGAACTATATCGGTTGGTGGTAATTGGAACGTTGATGGCGGAACCGCGGCCCTGAATACCAACAATTCTAATGTAACGGTGACTGGCAATGTAACCGGTGCTGGCGCCATAACTTCCGGAACTGGAAATATAACTCTGGGAGGAAATTGGACTAATAGTGGGACTTTTACAAAAGACGCGGGAACGGTAACTTATAATGGTTCTTCTTCTCAAACAGTTGCAGTTTTAAATTATAATAATCTTGTTTTGTCTGGTGTTGGACAAAAAAATTCCGGCGGCAATATAAGCGTAGGTGGTAATTTAACCAATTCTTCTGTTTTTGATATGTCTGGCAATACATTGTCTGTTTCCGGGTCTATTGCCAATACTGGAGGAACAATTCGTTTTTCTGGAACTACAAATGGACTGGCTATCGGCACAGGCACGGTTGAATATTATGGCTCCTCGCAAACAATAACCTCGGGTACTTATAGTGGTCTTAAAATTAATCAATCTGCAGGATCGGCTACTTTGGGAGGGGTTACGACTGTTGGCGGAGTACTTACTTTATTATCCGGTAATATTGTGACCGGTGCGAACAATCTTTATATAAATTCAACTGGAAGTGTTACTAGGACGAGTGGCTACGTGGTGGGTAATTTCAGAAAGTATATAGGTACTATCGCCACAACCGAAACTTTTCAAATTGGTGATGCTTCTGGTAATTACACACCGGTAACAGTTTCATTTGGTAGCGTAACCACCGCAGGAGATTTGACGGTATCTACAACTGCGGGCGATCACCCGAATATTAATACATCGGTATTCAGTTCGAGTTTGACGGTAAATAGATATTGGACACTTACTAATTCTGTTAGTTCACCAATATCTTTTACTAATTACAGCGCTACTTTTAATTTTATTAATCCTGGTGATTTGGATAGCGGTGTAAACACTAATTATCTTAAAATAGGCAGATACTCAAGTTCGAGCTGGACTTATCCGACTATGGGAACTCTTACGTCTACCAGTTCACAAGCTTCCGGACTTACTGCTTTTGGCGATTTTCAAATTGGACAATACAATCCTACTCCGTCTACTAGTTCTATTTCTCCTACTTCTAAAACTGCGGGCGATGCGCAATTTACATTAACCGTAAATGGTACTAACTTTATTTCAAATTCTTCGGTTTACTTCAATGGTTCTGCTCGCAGTACTTCATATGTTAATTCCACTCAGTTAACTGCCACAATACTTAGTTCTGATCTTACTTCGGCGGGAACTTTTAATATAACAGTTGTCAATCCAACGCCTGGTGGCGGCACCTCAAATGCTCAAACTTTTACGGTTAATACAGCTTCCGACACCACAGCCCCTACTGTTACAGCATTTACAATTCCTAGCACATCTTCGTCATTAACAGTTTCTATTACAACTTTTACCGCCACGGACAATGTCGGTGTTGCAGATTATTTATTAACCGAAACCGCTTCCACGCCATCGGGAAGTGATTCTGGCTGGTCAAGCACGGCTCAGACTTCTTATATTTTTTCCTCTGAAGGTGCTAAGACACTTTACGCCTGGGCTAAAGATGCCGCCGGAAATATTTCTTCCAGTCTCAGCGCTTCCGTGACTATTACTTTGGCCGACACCACAGCCCCTACTGTTACAGCATTTACAATTCCTAGCACATCTTCGTCATTAACAGTTTCTATTACAACTTTTACCGCCACGGACAATGTCGGTGTTACAGATTATTTATTAACCGAAACCGCTTCCACGCCATCGGGAAGTGATTCTGGCTGGTCAAGCACGGCTCAGACTTCTTATATTTTTTCCTCTGAAGGTGCTAAGACACTTTACGCCTGGGCTAAAGATGCCGCCGGAAATATTTCTTCCAGTCTCAGCGCTTCCGTGACTATTACTTTGGCCGACACCACAGCCCCTACTGTTACAGCATTTACAATTCCTAGCACATCTTCGTCATTAACAGTTTCTATTACAACTTTTACCGCCACGGACAATGTCGGTGTTACAGATTATTTATTAACCGAAACCGCTTCCACGCCATCGGGAAGTGATTCTGGCTGGTCAAGCACAGCTCAGACTTCTTATATTTTCGCGACGGCCGGATCCAAAACTTTGTATGCCTGGGCTAAAGATGCCGCCGGAAATATTTCTTCCAGTCTCAGCGCTTCCGTGACTATTACTTTGCCGGCTTCATCTACTATTTCATATAATCAAATTCAATCTTCAATTTCTAGTGGAATAATAGTTCCTAATAATACATTAAACTCTTCTACCTTCGTTACTTTTAATAAGCAAGTTCAGATAAATTTTGATTCAAGTTCTAGAATGACTGTACCAATAAATACTGTTATGAATGCCGGAGCGACCGTTGATTTTAGTTTTTTGGCTGCAACCAGTACGGTTACAGTTTCAGGTTTGCCTGCCAATTACACTTCGATTTCCGCTGTTAACTTTGGATTACCCTCTAATTCTTTAACAGCCGATAAGTCGGTAACTATCGATATTTATGTTGGTGTGTCTTATAATAGCCAGACTTTATATGTTTTTAAAAAATCTCCAACAGATTCTTCCTGGTCTCAACTAACTACTTGCATAGTAAGTAATGGTTTTTGTGAATTTACCTCGACTGGTTTTTCTGATTTTTGCGCGGCTAAATATAGCGCACCGTCTGCTGTTGTTTCGGGAAACGGTGGTATAGTTGAACCTACTGGAGTAACTTTTTCTGGAAGAGGTTATCCTCAGGGTAAAATTCGGGTATACAGACGCAGCTTAATAGAGCAGATTTTTAGAAATGAATACTTGCCTGATTTTGATATAACTGTAGGTAGCGACGGTAATTTTAGTAAGACTTTTACAGGTCTTTTACAATCCAATTATTTATTTGCTCTGGAAGGAACAGATAAAAATGGTGTAAGTGGGGGAATAGTGTCGTTTACTACCGATTTACTTTCCAATAATACTTTGAATGCAACTAATATTTTTTTACCGCCAACAATTAGTTTTGATAATAAGTCTGTTACTAAAGGTAAGACTGTAAAAGTATTTGGATACGCATATCCAAACACAACTGTAGAATTGAGGATTGATAATGTATTAAAACAGACATCCACCTCAGATTCGTCTGGATATTATGAAGTTATAATCAACACTCAAAGATTTTCTTCGAAAACTCATTTTGTTGAAGCAAGACAGGTCGATAATAAAAATATCGCAAGTCAATTTTCCGCTCCAAAAAACTTTATAGTTTCGGCATTGAATGTGCCCCAGGCCGATTTTAATAATGACGGGGTCATAGATATAAAAGATTGGAGCATTTTCTTATTCAGGTGGAAGGCCGCCCCGGCTCTTCGCGCTTTTGATGATTTAAACCTTGACGGTAAGGTAGATATAGCCGACCTGAGTATTTTCTTAAAGGCTATAAAGGGTATATAATTTAAAATAAATAACAAAAAAAATAAAATAATTTAAAAAATGAACAAACTATCGAAATTAATAATAACTATTTTGCCGCTTGCATGCTTATTTGTTTTCCACAGCGCTTTTGCGGCTTCATCAATAACTTTAAGTCCTGATACCAAAACCGTCGGTTTAAATCAGGAGTTTTCCGTGTCTTTATTGATTGATTCCGATGTAAAAATAAATGCCGCTCAAGGAGTTGTAAGTTTTTCCCCGAGCGTCTTAAAAATGACTTCAGTAGATAACAGTGCTTCAATATTTAATTTTTGGGTAGAAGATCCTACTATTTCCGGAGATGTTGGTACAATGAGTTTTACCGGAGGAAATCCGAAAAGTGTTTCGGGAACCGGATTAAAGATTTTAACAATGAAATTTAAGGCTGTTGGTATTGGAACTTCTGCGATTAAATTTTCTAATGGCGTTGTAACCGCTGATGACGGCATGGGAACCAATGTTCTAGCCACCGTAAATGAAACAAGCATTACCGTGTCCGGTACCGTAGTTTCTGGTACGGCCGTCACACCAGTGGAACAGCCACAATTGGTTGAAAGGGCGCCGTCGGTTGCTTCTGGCTTACCCTCTGCTCCAAAACTTTCCGTTAGTTTGTATCCGGATCAGAAACAATGGTATAGCCAAATTGGCGATACAGTAATTTTCTGGGATTTACCCAAAGACATTATCGGCGTTGCTGTCTCTGTCGATAAAAATCCAAATGGTATTCCGACCACTTTTGAAAAACAACTTTATAATGGTAAAGATATAGGTGCTTTGAAAGAAGGGGTTAATTATGTGCATGTTAGATTTAAAAACAATATAGGTGTTGGCCAGGTTTCTACTTATAAAATTTCTTTAGACACCACCGCTCCCTTAGATTTTAAAGTTCAAATGCCAGAAGGTCTTAAAACCGACAATCCCTCTCCGTCCATAACTTTTGATACTAATGATAGTTTATCGGGTATAGCTTTTTATTCGGTAATTATTGATTCCGGCACCCCGATTAAAAACACAGTCGGTAATTTAACACTTCCTCTTTTAGAGCCCGGTAAACACTCAATTTTGGTTAAGGCCTTTGATAATGCCGGAAATAATGCCGAGGCATCTCTTGATTTTGAAATTTTGCCGATTGCTTCTCCTGAAATTAATTTTGTGACGCAGCCGTTTTATTCCGATTCTGATAATGTTCTTTTGGTGAGAGGCTCTGGAATTGCTAATTCAATTACTTTGTTGTCGGTGGTTAAGAGCGATGGAACAATCGCTGCTTCCGGTTCGGTTAGGGCCGATGAATCAGGTCAGTGGGAATATAATTTTTCTCAGACATTTCAAAATGGAAAATATACGGTTATTGCCAGATCCCAAGATGATAGGGGTGCATTGAGTTTGGCGGTAAAGTCAAACATAACCGTAAAAAGCAAACCTATTTTTAAGATTGGAGCTTTCGAACTAGATTTATTTGGAGTTGTTATTATATTAGCCCTATTTATTATCGGTAGTTTTGCTGGCGGTTATTATTTTTACAAAGTAAGATCTGAGAAAATAGGAAGAAAAATATTTATTACAAAACAAGATATAGGAAAGATTGGGGATATGATTAAAGAAGATTTGGAAAAATTGAAAAAAGCTATAAAAACAGAAGGGACATTTGACGATGAATTTGTTATTGCCGAACTGGAAAAGAATATTGCAAAGATAGATAAGTACATCCAAAAAGAAGTTGAAAGTATAGGAAAATAAAAAATTCCCACCCTCAACGAAAAACGTTGAGGGTTTTTTGTTTTATAATAGATATTGCTTATGTTCAGAAGAGAAAATATACATGATTTAGCTTTTTGGATTTGTTTGTTTTTCCTAATCGGAATCGCTTTATTTAGTTTTCTAAATAGTTTATTGATTATTATTTCGATTGTTTTTTTGCTGTTTTTTTATTTATTGACTATAAGTAAAAAAGATTTGGCGCTTTTATTTTTGTTTGTTATTGCCGGATCTTTATATGCCTATCTATTTAATTTTTATCAGTTAGAAAATATAAATATTCCTTTTGAAAAAAATGGAGATTTTGAAGGAATTATTTTAGACACAAAAAGCGGTTATTCCGGGCAGCAATTGAAAGTTTCTTTAACCGGAAATTATAAGGGTAATATAAATTTAAAAACTGGTTCATATCCCGAACTATCTTATGGCGATAGAATAAAATTTATAGGCGTTATAAAGCAAATAGCCGGAGATTACCGCAATTATTATTTAAGTAAAAATATTTTTGGTGAATCGGATTCTAAGAAAGTTGAAATTATAAGCAGGAATAATGGAAATTTTATAAAATCTGGACTTTTATCTTTTAGGAATAAGTTAAAAAATATTTTTAATTCAAGCTTGCCAAGAGAAAAAGCCGCTTTTTTGGCCGGAATAACTATTGGCGGAAAAGAGGATTTTTCCAAAGAATTTAAGGATAAAATGTCTTTAAGCGGCACAACTCACTTAGTTGCGCTGTCCGGGTATAATATTTCTATAGTGATTTTAATTTCCGGACTCATTTTTTCTTTATATTTCAGCATTTCGGTCTCTTTTTATCTCAGTATTTTATTGGTTATTTTATTTGTGATCATGACCGGGGGTGAAGCTTCTGTGGTGAGAGCGGCTATTATGGGCGTGATAATGATTCTTTCCGTGCAGTCCGAGAGGTTATTTAGCGCCAGAAACGGTATTATTATAGCCGCATTTATCATGGCTTTATTCAATCCAAATGTATTGGTTTTCGATGTCGGTTTTCAGCTTTCTTTCGCGGCGCTTTTGGGGATAGTCTATTTGTCGCCCGCATTGGAAAAGATTTTTAAATTTCAGTCCCCGGGTTTATTTTCTTGGAAAGAAAACGCACTAATGACTTTAGCGGCGCAGATAATGGCTCTGCCTATCTTAATTGCTAATTTTGGAGTTTTTTCTTTGACTTCAATATTGGCTAACATTTTAATTTTAGAATTTATACCTTTAACTATGGCTATAGGTTTTTCCTTGGTTTTATTTGGTTTATTTTCTGATTTTTTGGCTAAAATATTAGGTTTATTGGCGAATATATTTATCTCGTATGAGTTTTTTACAATAGATTTATTTTCTAGGTTTTCCATTCCGATTAAAATTTTGGGTACGGGCATTATATTTTGGTTAATTTACTATACAGTTATAGCTCTTTTTATTTTGTTTGGTAATAAAAAATACAATGAAGAAAGAATTTAATTTATTGAAGTCGCTGATTTTATTATTGATTTTACTGGATGTGGTAATTTGGTATTTTATTTTATTTCCCAAATCATTATCTGATTTTGAACTTTATTTTTTGAAGGTTGGGCAGGGAGATGCATCTATGGCTTTATTGACAGATGAAAATCATACCGGGTTTATAAAAGTTTTGATAGACGGTGGTCCGGCAAATGGTAACCTTGCTTTAAATTTGGAAAAAATTTTAGGAAGTGACCGATACATCGATTTGGTGTTCATTTCGCATCCGCAAACCGATCATTTCGGCGGTTTAATTGAAATTTTTAAAAACTACAGAATAGGAGGGGTTTTTTATAATGGTGAGATTTCTTCTGATAGTTCGTGGAAGGCACTGGAAAGCCTTATTAATATTAAAAAAATACCCAAAATTGCTATTTTAAGGGATGAGATGGTTAATTATGGATTTAATACAATTAAAGCCTTAAATTCGGCTAATTTTGGGCCAAACACCAATAACTCCGCTTTAGTTTTGTTGTTAAATAGCAATGGAATAAAGACTTTGTTTACTGGGGATATAGACGCGGCTACCGAAGTATTGATTTCCAAGAGCGAGGATATTGGCGCGGACATTTTGAAAGTAAGCCATCATGGTTCGAAATATTCTTCGGATCTAGATTTTCTCAAAAAAGTTAACCCAAAAGTTTCGGTTATTGAGGTAGGAAAGAACAGTTATGGTCATCCGGCTAAGGAAGTTTTGGACAAATTAAATTTGATCAGCTCTAAAATTTTTAATACTTACGATCAGGGGCTTATAAAAATAATAAGAGAGGGGAATGACCTTAAAGTTTTTTCCTATCCCAACCCCTAATTTTTATAAATAAAAAATGTTTCCATAATTCTCGCTATAGCGGGAAAAATAGAAACAATTTGTTTACTGGGGTATATTAGTGGTATTTTTATTAGTAATAATTATTTATAAAAATATGAAGTTTCAAAAAGAAAAAACTTTGGTTTTATTGAAGCCGGATGCAGTCCAGAGAAATTTGATAGGAGAAATTATCGGCCGATTTGAGAGGGTTGGTTTAAAAATAATTGCCATGAAGTTTGTGGTACCAACCAAAGACCAGGCTTTCAAGCATTATGTAAAAAATGATGCTGAAATCGTAGCCTTGGGTAACCGTTCAATTGAGGGAAAAAAGAAATCGGGGATAGAGGTAAAAGAAGATCCGAAAACTTTGGGCCAGCAGATTATCGACAGGCTGGTAAGGTTTTTGTCTTCAGGACCGGTAGTTGCTTTTGTTCTTGAGGGCAATCAGGCTATTTCTATTACTAGAAAACTTGTTGGTTCCACAGAGCCTTTGCAGTCAGCTGTCGGCACTGTAAGGGGAGACTACACTATAGATTCATATACTTTAGCTGATAATGACAATAGGGCTGTTAGGAATCTTATCCACGCCTCTTCAAGTCAGTTTGATTCCGGTTACGAGATAGATGTCTGGTTTAAACCTGAAGAAATCTATAGTTACAACAATGTAAGGGACAGGATTCTTTACGATGTTAATTTGGATAATATAAACGATTAAAAAAGCAAAAACTCATTAAAATAGCGCTAAAAAGCGCTATTTTTGTTAAAAAAGATATCCACAGTTCTGAGGAAAGCATTATAAAAATGTGCTATAATTAAATTAACCTTTAAATAGGTTTAGAAAACTCCGTTATCCCCCAGATTAATCGTTATATAAAGGGAGGGTAAAGTGCTTATTACTGAGGTAATAAGCTGAACCCACCCACCTAGTAATTAGCTAGGGGTAGAAACGGAGTTTTTTATTTGTTAAATTGTCTTGACTAATTTTAAATTTTGTTATATTATATTTAAATTGCAACTTAACATAAGGAGGAATTTATGGTTCAGACACTTCAGCCGGAGTGGAAGAGGGGCGACAGAAGGAAGCGGAACCGGAGACCGCATGTGCAGCTTAAGCCTATCGAGCGGGTGCTCTATGTCCGCTGGTATGCTTATCTGCTCAAGGCGCTGCATAATAACCTGAGAGGCGTAAAGGTGGGGGCTTATATATATAAGCCCAAAAATCCCGACTGCCTTCTTCCTCAGGATGCGGTGCGCGACGAGCTCAGGCACGTGTTCATGGAGGACTGGAAGTGTTCGCTGGCCTTCAACGATATCGACAACCAGATCCACATGCTGGATCGCAGGTAGACTGGCCATAAAAAACAAACCCGTGGAGTTATTGCTCCGCGGGTTTTTTATTTATTATTTTGTCGCAAATTTTCTTCCAGATGGCTTTTGGAAAACTTTCATATCCCTTTACTATCATAAGCGGCACATCTAAATGTTTGGCTAAAAGCTCCGAAATATCTCCAAATCTTATTTCTTTCAAAAACTTTGTTTCCGTTGCGCCTATAATCAACAAATCCGCTTCTTCTTTTTTTAGATTTTCTATTATTCCCGAAACTATTGATTTTGATCTGGCAAATTCGATTTCGTTAAAATCTTTCTTTTTAAGCTTTAGGGATTTGAGCAGTGGCCCATAGTCTGGTTTGAAATAGCGGGGAATATCAATGTTAATAATTCCTAATAGTTTTGTTTTTGGCTGGAAATAGTTTGTTATGCCCTTAAATATTTCTCCGGCTTTTTCCGAGTAAGCTCCGGTTCCCGATGGATTGCCGGCTACGATCAATGATTTTATAGGTTTAGGATTTTTAATTACGAGTAAATCACACTTTGCTTCTCTGAGAATTTGGTCAATTTTATAATTAAAGATAGTTCCTTTGGTATGTGTATAGCCCTCCCAATTCAAAAGAAGGATATCGCAATCTTCCATTTTTACTATATCCAAAATAGTTTCCACGGAGTCTCTGCCAGCCATCAGGAGATTGTGAAAATTAATATCCTTTTTAATGCCCGGCATTTTTTCATTGAATTCTTCGGCCCAATCTTTGATATTGTCCAGAATTTGTCTGTCATGGTCCATTTTTGCGCCCTCGAGCAGAGGAAGGGTTTGTGGTACTTCATGAATCTTGGCTATTATAATTTCTCCGTCAAAATAACTAGCCAATGCAAAGGCAATTTCAACCAGGTTTTTAAGCTCCTCGATGCTTAAATTTGATTCAATAGGAAGTAAAATTCTCTTGCCTGATTTTGGCCCAACTCTTAAGGCTTCTTCGTAGACTATTTCATTTTCGAATTTTTCACGGCTTTGTGCCAGGGAATAGGAATAGTAATTTACCAGTCCTATCAGTAGCCAAACAAATGTTACTATCCAAGCTGTAATATTAATTTTGAGCATCGTAAGGGCCAGGAGAATATAGATAAACGAAGCTAATATCGGAGTGAGCGGAAATAAGGGAATCTTGTAAACCCATTTTGTATTCGGCCACTTAAAGTGAATATTTATTCCCGCGAGATTTAACTGAAGAAAAAGAATTATAAAAAGTAAGCTTGCCGCACTGGCTACATCGAAAAGGGGCAGCGAAATAATCATTATTTCTATAAGAGCTATTGAAACAGTCACGGCTACATAAGGAGTAAAATTTTTAATATGTATTTTAGATATATGGGAAATAATATTTTTGTCTCTGGCCAGAGCAAAAGAAACGTGGCTAGATGAATAAATTGTTGCATTAAGTGCAGCCAGGTTTGCCAATATACCGGCGACGAGCATTAGTATTTTTCCGAAGGGTAAAACAGTCTGTGCGGTTTTAACAATCGCTCCTTCTCCGAACGAACTTAGAGTTTGCCAGATCGGCGTGCCGCCGCTAGGCGTGGCGCCCAAAACAACAAAGGTTATTAAAATATACAGCAGGGAAACTATAGCCCATGAGGTTATTAATCCTATTTTTAAATCCCTTGCCGGATTTTTTGTTTCTTCCCCGGCTTGTACCTGTATCTCCGATCCTTCAAATGCAATATAAAAAAAGCTTGCCGCGGCTATTACACCCAACAAACCCGAAGGCAAAAATGGAGTGAAGTTTTTTAAAGGCTCTGGATTTATAGATATTTTCCAAAAGCCAAAAATAAGGAAAAGTAAAAGTATGGCCAACAAGGCTACAGTTGTTACGTTACTGGCTTTTGCGGTTACTTTTGCACCCTTCCAATTTACATAACCAAAGATTAACACTGTTATAAATGCTATAAACTTTGCACTGGTAAGCCAGGGGAAGGTATCAGATTGGATATTCAAAATATGAAAAAGTTCTCGGGCGTAAAAGCCGAAGCTGAGCGCATAAACTCCGCAAGCTGAAGCATGAGCAAACCAGCTTAGCCAGCCCGCCAGAAATCCCTGGAAATTACCAAGTCCTTTTTTTACCCATAAGTATCCTCCTCCGGCTTCCGGGAATGTCGTTCCTAAGGCTAAATACATTTGAAGGTTTAAAAATGCCACGGCGGAACCTAGAACCATTGATAACATAAGTCCGGGACCGGCTATTCCTGCAGCCGGGCCCAATAAAGTAAAAATACCGCCTCCAATAAGGGAGCCTATACCCATAAAGACTATTGAGGCCGGGCCTAAAGTCTTTGCAAGGGTAATGCTGGTTGGCGAAGCAAGATTTATAGACCCCGATTCTTTATTCATAGAGATATGATATTATTTTATCATCCGGTGATTTTTTGTTAAACTCATTAAATCGGACTGTAGTATAACGGTAGTATACACCCTTGGGGTGGGTGCGACCCGGGTTCAACTCCCGGCAGTCCGACCAGATTTTAAAAATGTTATAATTTATATATGATATTTTTGGATTTAAAAACTATTTTCATTTCAAACATAGCGATTTCTTTTATTTGCACGTTAATTTTTGTATCTCTATGGTTAGATAATAAAAATATTTTCAGAGGGCTTTCTCTTTGGGTCGCAGGAATGGCTGCTCAATTATTAGGATCATTACTTATTTTATTGCGTGGAATCATTCCTGATTTTTTATCCATCGTAATTGCAAATCTATTTATCGTTGGCGGTATTTTGGTTTTTTATATTGGATTCCGAGCTTTTATGGAAAAACCAGGAAGGCAAATAGTAAATTATATTTTATTGGCTTTTTTTGGAGGTGTTATATATTATTTTTCAGCCATTACTCCTAGTTTATATATTCGCACCGTGGCTTTGGCTGGAATATTTTTATTTTTTTCTTTGCAATGGGTTTGGTTTTCTTTATACACCATTAAAGGAAGCCTCCGCAGGTTAACTGCGGGAATTGGATTTGTATTTATTGTTTATTGTTTAGCTAATTTGGCGAGAATCATTGTGGCTATAACCGGTTCCGAAAATATTGGTAATGATTTTTTTGCTTCAAATCAATTTGATACATGGATCGTTTTTGTTTATTCATTATTAATAATCTTAATTGCTTATAATTTAATTCTATCGGTAAATAGACGTTTGTCGGTTCAAGTTGCTTTTCAAGAAGAGAAATTCAGAACTGCTTTCCGCGAGGCCCCGTATGCCGTGTTGTTTACGCATTTTTCCAATGGCCAGATTGTTGATATCAATAAATCTTTTTCCGAGATGATGGGTTATTCAAGCTCTGAAGCTGTGGGTAAAACAACTTTAGAATTGGGTATTTGGTTAAATTTTGATGATAGGAAGATTTTTGTTGATCAATTGAGTGCCGGAGGCAGCATCTCGAATTATAATTTTAAATACAAGACTAAGTCTGGAAAAATAATTATTGGCGCAACTTGGGCTGATGTTATTGAGGTTGGTAATGAGCAATATATTTTATCCACCATTATTGATGTAACTGAAGATACAAACGATAAGGAGAGTTTAAAAAAGATGAATGAATTTTTGGTTGGCCGCGAAATTAAAATGACGGAATTAAAAAATAAAATTAAAGAATTGGAAGAAAAAAATAAATCTTAAAATCTATGAAAGAAACTATATTAACCGGTGACAGGCCGACAGGTAGGTTGCACCTGGGGCATTATATCGGCTCGCTTCAAAACAGGTTAAAAATGCAGGATGAATATAGGCAATTTATAATGATTGCCGATGCTCAGGCTTTAACCGATAATGCCGATAATCCGGAAAAAATACGCCAGGCGGTTTTTGATGTGGCTCTGGATTATTTGGCTGTTGGTATAGATCCCCAAAAAAGCACTATTTTAATACAATCTCAGATTCCCGAATTGGCCGAACTCTTTGGTTATTTTATGAATTTGGTTTCTTTGGCCAGAGTTGAACAAAACCCGACCGTAAAGACCGAAATAAAACAAAAGAAATTTGGCCGGGGGGTGCCTGCCGGTTTTGTGATGTATCCAGTAAGTCAAGCTGCTGATATTTTGGGCTTTAAGGCTACGGTTGTCCCGGTGGGTGAAGATCAGCTGCCAATGATTGAGCAGACAAACGACATCGTAGACAGATTCAATGCTGTTTATGGAAATGTTTTTGATAGAGTTAAAGCTGTTGTGCCTAAAAATGCAAGGGTGCCGGGAATAGATGGTGGGGCGAAAATGGGCAAATCTTTAGGAAATGCTATTTATCTTTCAGATTCTCCAAAAGAAATTAGCGAAAAAGTAATGATGATGTATACAGATCCGGAACATCTGAAAGTCGGTGATCCCGGACATGTAAAGGGTAATGTTGTTTTTACATATTTGGATATATTTGATTCGGATAAAGAAGAAGTTGAAAAACTCAAAAAACAATATAAAAAAGGAGGACTTGGAGACGTAGTGCTTAAAAAGAGACTTATTGGTATTTTAGAAAATATTATCGGTCCGATAAGAGCTAGAAGAGAAGAGTTGGCTAGGAATCCAAACAAGATAAAGGAGATATTGGAAAACGGTACTTTGGCCGCCAGGGAAAAAGTTCAGGAAACTTTGGAAGAGGTAAGGCGTGCTATGAAATTGAATTATTTTGAATAAACAAAAACTCCCCAAATAGGGGAGTTTTTATAAGTTTATTCTTTCATGAGCTTGGCCGCTTCTTTTGGAAAGTAATAGCTGGCACCGATAAATAATAAGGCTGATAATAATAGAAATATATGATGCATAGTATTGGCCGCACCGATTGATGTTATGCCGAAGTAATTAAAAAATTCAGTTATCCATCCAAGACCGAATAAAATAGAGGCCATAACTAAATAGCGGTAATAGACCTTGAAAAACGATCCCAGCAAAGTTTTTTGGCTTTTAATTGTTAAAAAGACAAAGAGGAAGCCCGCAATTATTCCTAAAATAGCTACCCACTGCTCAGAGATAAACATAAATGTTATTTTTTTTATTTAACGACATATAAATTATACCAAAAAATATATAATAAAAAACGGCCCTTTTATTGAAGGCCGTTTTTATTTTCAGTTTTATTTAGAGGATTTCTTTTTTAGAGCTTTAAGGCACTTGGCGCAAACTTTATATCTGCCCGGTTTTCCAGGAATTCTGGCCCATTGTAAATTGGGCATCTTTCTGGAATCTGTGGTCGGATTATAGTGTCCGCGGAGAAGTCTGCGGGTGCCGCCTACGTAATATCCTTTTTTGCAAATAGAACACGATTTCATAATTCATATATTATATATTTAATTGTATTAATCGTCAATAATAGTTGTTGTAACTTAGTTATAACTTTTTAATTTTTAATTTTAAGTTTAGAATAAAGAGTATGATAGACGCGGTTTCCACAATCAAAGAAAAAATAGATGTAGTTGATTTTTTGAGCCAATACATAAAGCTAACGCCTGCCGGAAAAAATTTTAGGGCGGTTTGTCCTTTCCATAAGGAAAAAACTCCGTCACTTATGGTTTCACCGGACAAGCAGATTTGGCATTGTTTTGGCTGTGGTAATGGCGGCGACGTAATTAAGTTTTTGATGCTTTATGAAAATTTAGAATTTTTTGATGCTTTGAAGGTTTTGGCCGAAAAAGCGGGAATAAATTTGGATATTTTGGGCGGTCGGGATTTTAAAACTTACGACGTTATTTATAAAGTAATGGAGTCTGCCAAGGAATTTTTTAGGCTCAATCTTTATAAATCCGATGAAGTAAAAGATTATCTGAAAAACCGAGGATTGAAGGGTGAGACCGTGAAAGAATTTGAGCTTGGTGTGGCATTGGATGATTTTGATGCTTTATCCCGTTATTTATTGAAAAAAGGTTTTAGTATTAGCGATATAGAAAAAGCTGGTCTGGTTTTCAAAACCGAAAGGGGAACATATTGGGACCGTTTCCGTGGCAGGTTAATGTTTCCTTTATATAATCATGTCGGCAAAGTTGTTGGTTTTACCGGCAGGATTCTTCCTGGGCGTGATGATAAAAATACTGGTAAATATGTAAATAGTCCTGAAACTCCGATTTTTCAAAAATCCAAAATTCTTTATGGTTTTCACAAAACAAAAGGCGATATTCGCGAAGCTAAGGCCGCTATTTTGGTTGAGGGTCAGATGGATTTTTTGATGATGTGGCAGGATGGCGTGAAAAATGTTGTGGCTACCTCGGGTACGGCTCTGACACCGGATCATCTTAAGACTTTAAGAAAGCTAGCCGAAGATCTGATTTTAAGTTTTGATGCCGATGCCGCCGGTCAAGCCGCTGCCGAAAGAAGCATAGATCTTGCTTCCGGTTTAGATTTTTCGGTAAAACTTCTTATTATCGATGATCCGAAATTTAAGGATCCGGCGGATGTGGTAAAAGAAAAGCCGGGACATATTTCCGAACTTTTAATTTCCGCGAAGCCGGCTATGGAATATTATTTTTATAAATATCTTTCCGATAAAGAAGGGGCGATTGATTTTAAAAAAAATAAGCACAACTTGAGAGTGGTGCTTTCTAAAATAAAAAACCTTTCCAGTTCTATAGAAAAAAATCACTGGATAAAACAATTGTCCGGAATCTCTAAGGTCAACGAAGAGGTTCTTATAGAAGAAATGGAATCGCTTAAGGAGTCCGCTCCAATAAATAAACCCGAAGATGAGGTATTGGCTTCGCCCGAGCAGGAATTTTCGAGAGTCGATCTTATTTGCCAGCGTTTAATTGGGTTAGCTTTGAATGACCCGTCTGTTAAAGCTAAAATGCCGGAATATATTGAATATTTCCCGGAATTTTATAAAAAACTTTATAAGGGCGGTAAGTTGGATGGCTCTATGGAGAAAATTTCTGAGCTTATTAGCCTTAGATTTAGCTTTGAAAGTGGCAATATGAAGGAAGATGGCCTGGAAAAGGAGTTTGATCAGCTTATAAGAGAGCTAAAACTGGGTTATTTTAAGGAAAAACAGCAGAAAATAAGGCTTGAAATCGAGGTTTTAGAGCAATCCGGGGATGAAGACGGCCTGGCCGCCAAGATGAAGGAGTTTGACACTGTTTCTAAAGAAATGCATAATATAAGGGCAGGGTTGAAATAAGCTGTTTATGAGGGACTAGGTTCCTGCAAATTAACTTAGTAATTTTGCTTTATAAAAATAAAATTTAATATAAAAAGTCGTCAAAAGGCGGTTTTTAATATTCTTTATTATGAAAAAGGCTAAAAAGACAAAAAAAATCAAAAAAGCCATAAAGAGGGCTGTAAAAAAATCCGGAAATAAAAAAGTTGCCAAAAAAGCGGTCAAAAAAGCCGGAAAGATTTTGCGTTCCAAAATAAAAAAGAAATCCGCCAAAAAGACGGCCAAGAAGGCTGTTGCTAATAAAAAGCTTTCCAAAAAAGAAGCTAAGACCGAATCCTTAAATACCCAGCTTGCCGATCTTATCAGCCGTGGGCAGGGCAGAGGTTTTGTTACCGATACTGAGGTTTTGCATTATTTTCCCAACATTGAGGACGACGTTAATTTTTTGGAAAAAGTTTATGGTGATTTGGAGAAAGCCAATATTAAAGTTGTTGAAACCAGCCAATTAATTGAATTGCCGAAAGAAGATACTATTTCCGAAAAAGAATTACATCAGGCCACAGTTATTGAAGGTGAGATGCCAGACTCTGTTCAAATTTACCTTAAAGAAATAGGCAGAACTCCGCTTTTGACTTCTGACCAAGAAAAAGAATTGGCAAAAAGAATAGAGAGAGGCGATAAAGAAGCCAAGAACCAGTTTATCCAGGCCAACTTAAGGCTTGTTGTTTCCATTGCTAAGCGTTATGTAAACAGGACTCCAAATTTAAGTATCTTAGATTTGATTCAGGAGGGAAATATTGGCTTAGCCCGCGCCGTCGATAAATTTGATTACAGGAGAGGTTTTAAGTTTTCTACTTATGCTACATGGTGGATCAGACAGGCTATTACAAGAGCTTTGGCTGATCAGTCTAGGACTATCAGGATTCCAGTGCATATGGTAGAGACAATTTCTAAATATTCTCAGGCCAAGAGAAGGCTTACTCAGGAATTGGGCCGAGATCCTTTACCGGAAGAAATCGCTATTGAAATGAATTTGCCTATTGAGAAAGTGCATCACATCCAGAAGATTTCTCAGGACGTTGTGTCTTTGGAATCTCCGGTAGGTGATGACGACGAAGATTCTACCCTCTCGGAATTTATTCCGGATGAGAAAAATTTAAATCCGTCTCAAATTGCTTCACAGACATTGCTTAAGGAACAAATCCAGGAAATTTTGGTTGATTTAACTCCTCGTGAACAAAAAATTTTACAGATGCGTTTTGGCTTAGAAGATGGAGTTACTCATACGCTCGAAGAAGTCGGAAAAGAATTTGGTGTTACCCGCGAAAGAATCAGGCAAATTGAAGCCAAGGCTTTGGCCAGGATTAAGGGTCATGAAAAGTCCCGAATGATTGAGGGCTATTAATTTTAAAAATATGAAAAAGATAACTTTATTATTTTTAATATCGGTTTTAGGCACGCTTTTTACTGGCGTGGTTTTTGCACAAGAAGATGCGGCTCAGATAGTTAAAAATCAGGAAGTTACCGTTGATGATTTAGGCGTTTCCAATCCGGGAATTTTGCCGGGCAACCCGTTTTATTTTTTAAAAGAATGGTCCAGAGAAGTTAAAAAGAATCTTACTTTCGATGCCGTCAAAAAAGCCGAAGTTCAATTACAGATTGTAAATGAACAAGCCGCGGAAATAAAAAAATTAAATGATCTTTTGCCTTCAAGCGCAAAAACTTTTACTAAAGCTTTAGATAGTTACGATAAGGGTCTGGATTCACTAAGAAATAAAATTGGCTCTTTAAAGGGTATTTCCGCAGATAATACAAACGCTTTTTTGAATGATTTGGCGGATAGTGTTATAAAACATATTAAACTTTTTTCCGAAATTAAAGGCGGGGTTGGTGACAAGGACGCCGAAAAGATATCGGCTTTGCAAGAAAAGATTGCGGAAATTTTGGCTGAGGTTCCATCCGAATTGGAAACCCCGGATAATTTTAGGTGTCGTTTGGAAAATGTAATCAGGAGTCAGGATGAAAATTTATTGAAAGACATTACTATTTCTGAAGTTTTGGATAGATTCGATGAAAAAATTTCCAAAGAAACAAGAATGGAATTATTGAAAATAAAAGAAAATCTTATAATAAACTTTCAGGCAAAGCTTCAATCAGAAGATTTTTCCGGGGCTATTTCCGATATTTTGAATCAGTTGCCGGGAAATGCCGTCAGAAAAATAAAAATTCTCGATGAGATAAGAGAGGGAGTTTCCGTAAACGATATTAAAACAAAATTAAATTTAGCCAGGCAGGATATTTTGGATAATGCCGTCGAAACAAAAGAAATAAGAGCTGCCGAGGCTCAGAAAATGATTGATAGCGCTTCAGTTCTTTTAGGCGACTTTCAAGATAGTTTAAGCGCCGCTTCGGCACCCAAGAGTTCTGTAATTTCGGGATTATTTACTAAGGCCAAATTTAATTTAGATCAAGCCAAACAGGCTTTAGATCTCAATAATTATGGTCAGGCTTTTGGTCAGGCTTCGGCTTCTTTTGCGGCAGCTAGCGCCGGTTTGAATTATGTTTCAAAATTTAGTTTGGATAAAAATTCTTGCGGTCAGGATGATTTGTCCGCCATAAAAGCTCACTATGATGGCATAACTTTAAAACTTAAAGATTTACAGCTAAACAAGGAAAATTCACCGGATATTTTTATTAATTTGGCTAAAGCCGAAAAGTCTATAGCTTCTATCTCCGATTTAGTGAAGAAGAATGCCAAGGTTGACACTCTTATTCCTCTTTATAAGGATGTAAAACTTACCCTTGCTCAGATAGATAATGATATTAACGAATTACTAGATTCTAAAAAATCGGATTAAGTTTTTTACCCCCTACATAATTTATGTATGGGGTTTTTTAATTTATAATTAAAAAATGGAAAATGTACTGGATTTAAAATGGAATAAGCTTCTTAGCCGCGCCGGTCTTTTTTCCTTTGTTCCTTTCGTGGAAATCGTTTTTGTTGCTGGATCAATGGCTATGGAGACCGCAGGAGAGAATTCGGACTTCGATGTTATAGTGGGCGTAAAAACCGGAAGGATTTTTACCGCCCGGGCTTTTTGTATTTTTATGTTTGGTGTGTTCGGCTGGAGAAAAAGAAGATCCGAAACTGGAACTAGGGCTAAAGACAAATTTTGTTTTAGTCATTTTGTAACTCCGGAAAAATACGGTTTATCCGGTCCGTATAATATCTATTGGGAAAAATTGTACTCTTCGCTTGTTCCAGTTTATGGAGAAAAAGAAAAAATTCAAAAATTTTATGACGCTAATGGTATATGGATGAAAAATAAAAAGATATATACCAAGGACGTGAGGCATTTATATTTAAAGCCGGGTTATATAAAAATATTTTTAGAAAAAATACTTGGAGGAAAACTTGGTAATATTTTGGAAGTTTGGTTAAAAAATATACAGGTAGAAAAAATAGAAAAAAGTCTTAAAACCGAAAAGCAATACAAGCCAAGAATTATTTTTAACAATCAGGAACTGGAATTTCATCCAGATACTCGCCGCATAGAAGAGATGTTGAATCGTAAGGAGTTTTAGGAATATACTTTAGGTAGAAACTTAATATAAATCTTCCAGACGAAGGAGGTGGTTATATGAGTCGGCCGCGGCTACGTAAGCGCGATAATGTAGCAGAAATGATTTTGAAAGAAGTTTTGCTGGAAATGCAGAAAGACGATCTGATTTCCGGGTTCATACAAAGCCGTAAGAACGATAGACTTGATATGGAGGGTATAGATTTTCTTTTGTTTTTGAAAAATGATCTTTCCCTTGCCGTTCAGGTCAAAACTCATTCACGGAATCATAAGCGTTGTATAGATAAGCATTTCAGAAGGCACCCGCTTATAAAGTTCGTACTTTTTATAAAGATTGGATTTTATAATCGCCGTCCGGAAACAGCTTCCCGTTACATAAAGGAAGAAATAAAGTCTTTTATAAAGCAGTCCATGTCCCGCCAATAAAATTGGCGGGATTTTTTTAATTTAAAACAAGCCTATTGAATTATCCGGAATAAGAGGTATATGCTTAAATTAGAATCTTGAATTTCCGTATAAGGGGGAAAATTTATGGAGTCCGACGACAGAGGGGCCAAAGCCGAAGAAGCCGTCAAAAAAGCTCTGGGCATCATGGAGAAAGAAAGGGGAATAAACGGCTTTTATCAGAACAAGAAGAACGGCGAGGTGGATGAGCTGGGAATAGATTTTCTTGTTTATTTGAAGGGCGGGCTTATTTTACCCATACAGGTAAAGGCCTCTTCCAAAGACAACGAAAATCGCCGGCTGAAACACCTTAAGAAGCATCCCAAAATAAATCTCATTATTTTCGTGGATGTTGAGATGTATAAAAAGCGTCCGGAAAAGGTGCTGGACTCTATATTGAAGGAAGTGGAGGAATTTTTAAAAGGAAAGTGATAAATATCCCGCCGTAAAACCGGCGGGATTTTTTTTAGCACTCTTGACGCTAGACTGCCAGCAAATTAAAATAATGTAGTCGTAAGAAATATAATTTTTTACATATATGAAGTTAAATTTAAAACCTTTAAATGACCATCTCTTTATAGAACCGGTCGCCGAAGAAAAAATGACCAAGTCGGGTATAGTTTTGCCGGAGTCGGCCGAGAAAGAAAAGCCGATAAAAGGTATTGTAGTTGCCGCTGGGCCGGGAAAAATGGACGAAAAGGGTAATAGAATAAAAATGTCCGTTAAGGTTGGGGATATGGTTCTTTTCAGGAAGTACGGTCCGGATGAAATTATGATAGACGGTAAAAAATATTTGGTCGGAGAAGAAAACGATATTTTGGCAATTATTTTTTAATTTACTATGGCAAAACAAATTTTATTTAATGACAAAGCCAGGACGGCTTTGAAAAAAGGAATAGACAAGTTGGCGGAGGCGGTAAAAATGACTTTGGGTCCAAGGGGCCGTGCAGTTGTTATTGAAAAGGGCTACGGCGCTCCGCAGGTTACTTTTGATGGCGTTACTGTGGCCAAAGAAGTGGAATTGGAAGATAAATTTGAAAATCTCGGTGCTGAATTTTTGAAGCAAGCTGCCGACAAAACAAATGATGGTGTAGGCGACGGAACAACCACGTCTGTTGTCTTGGCGCATGCTTTAATTGATGCCGGTGAAAAAGCTATCAAAGAAAAAGGTTTTAATGTAATTCAATTAGCCGAAGAGCTTAAAAAGGGCAGTGAAGAGGTGGTTAAAGCTCTGGAATCTCAAAAAGAGCTCATAAACGACAATAAAAAAATTCAGGAAGTTGCCACTCTTTCCGCCAAAGATAAAAATATCGGCGCTTTGATAGCCGAGGTAATGGGTAAGATCGGTAAAGAGGGCGTTGTCACTATCGAAGATTCAAATACAGTTGGTAATTCATACGATTTGGTTGAAGGAATGCAGTTCGACAGAGGCTATGTTTCCCAGTATATGATTACCAATCAAGAAAGAATGGAAGCTGTTTTGGAAAAGCCGTACATTTTGGTAACCGACAAAAAAATCACCTCTATCAACGAACTTTTGCCTTTGTTGGAAAAGTTGATCCAATCCGGTAAAAAAGAATTGTTTATAGTTGCCGAAGAATTGGAAGGCGAGGCTTTGGCTACTTTGGTTTTGAATAAACTTCGCGGAATTTTTACAGTTTTGGCCGTTAAAGCTCCGGGTTTTGGCGACAGAAGAAAAGAAATGCTTCAGGATATTTCTATTGTTACCGGCGCTACATTTATTTCCGATGATCTTGGAAAGAAAATTGAAAATGTGGAAATTGCCGATCTTGGACAAGCCAATCGTGTAGTTTCTGGAAAAGACAACACCACGATTGTTGGCGGAAAGGGCGCTAAAAAAGAAATTGAGGAAAGGATTGCTCAAATAAAAGCTCAGCTTAAAAAAACCGATTCGGAATTTGATAAAGAAAAATTTCAGGAAAGATTGGGTAAATTGTCTGGCGGAGTTGCTGTTATAAAAGTTGGCGCTCCTACCGAATCCGCTCAGAAAGAATTGAAACAAAGGGTTGAAGACGCCGTTTCTGCTACTCGCGCGGCTATGGAAGAAGGCATTGTTCCTGGCGGCGGTATGGCTTTGTTCAATGTTAATTTGTCTTTGGATAAATTTACCAAAAAAGCCGAAGGCGATGTTACCAAAGAAGCCTGGGTTATTTTGGGCAAGGCTTTAAGAGCCCCTATTGAATCGATTATTATTAATAGCGGCGAATCTATTTCTAAAGTTGTGGCCGATTTGGAAGCCAAAAAGAAAAAAGGCGGAGCTTGGATTGGGTTTAATGCTATACAAAATAAACTTGGAGATTTGAAGGAGGCTGGAATTATAGATCCGTTGAAAGTTACGAAAACAGCTTTTGTAAATGCTATTTCTGTAGCTTCAAATTATCTGACAATTGGCGCGGCTATGTCCGAAAAACCAGAGTCGAAGGAAAATCATAATCATGGGGCAATGCCGGGTGGTATGGGTTACTAGCAAGGTTTTAAAAATCTCTCCGATGAACTCGGGGAGATTTTTTTATTGACTGTTAATATTTTTTGTTTTAGGTTTAAACTAGAACTTTGATTTAAAAAGGAGAAGGCAATGACTAAGCGTAAAGTTGGTGTCAGAAAAATTTTGCTGAACATAGCAAATTTTTTGTATATATCTCTTGTTTTTTTAATAGCACTTTTCTTTATATGTGCAATACTTTTTGCTTTAGCTTACGGTTTTTTCATTATGGTGGATGGTCTCCCATATATTTTTTATCACTAAAAATAAATCCCCCTCGTTATTAGACGGAGGATTTTTATTTTTGTGGGGCTTGTCCCATACTTAATTTTTTAAGTGTGGGGTTGACTTACTTTTAGAGAAGAGTTTAATAAAAGTAGAGGCTTAAAAATATATATTGGCTGAAAAGCTAAAGGGGGTGAGGAAAATGAAAGCTATTGTGATGTGTGGCTTCGGCAGGAGAAACAGCAAAAAAGAAGCTCTTACTTCGGAGTTTATGAGGGACTGCAAGTTCTTTATCCGTTATTTAGTTAAAAGAGTAGGCTTAAAAACTGAAGATGTTCATTTTTTAAAGCCGGGAACCATAAAAACGATGCGTCTCTGGGGTCTTCTTGAGACTATCAAGGAAATAGTAAGGCTGAATCCCAATGAACCGTTGCTCGTTTCCTATTCCGGACACGGAGAAGCGGGTTATTGGAATTTAAGACCTCACACCAAAGAGAAAAAGACTTATTATTTTAAGTTTAAGCAGCTGATCCGCATTTTGAAGAAAAGAAATGCGCCGCTTATAGTGGTGGCGGATTGCTGCTACGGCATGTCTATACGGAAAGAGCTCAAAAAGCTGGATTATCCCTGGCTTTTGATAGGCCTTGCTCCGCAAACCAGAGTTGGCTATGGAAGCATTGGCCAGCAGGCGATGCTTTACTGGTCCAGGAACAAACCAGCCAATCCGAAATACGACAATGGCAATGGCCGTTTGCTGAAATTCTTAAGATTCAAGAGTTACAACAAGAAATTTTATGGATTTAAGCCAAACGGAAAAAGAGGATTCCGTAAATTTTATTTTCTGTCTTCTTACAAGATGAAGAAAGTAAATTTACGCGCCGGTACAGACTTGGATTACTTGCTGTATCCAAAAAAATAAGCTCCGATTTCGCATCGGAGCTTTTTATTTTTTGCTATTGATTTTTTTGCCACAAGCAGTATAACTAAAAGTAGATTCTTTAAAAAAGGAGGTGGGGAAAATGAAGGTTTTAATAGTAACTAGCTGCGATAAAAAGATATTCTCTTATATTGATGCCGCGGATTTTTTTAACTATCTGGTTAAAGAAGTCGGGCTGACCAAAGATGACATCTTTTTTTATGGTCCTGCAGAGTATGCGGCGAAAATAAGCTTTCACAATATATTTTTCCGCGTTTGCGATCTGACCCAAAAAGAACCACTTGTTATTTATTATTCTGGCCATGGCGATCAGCGCGGCTGGGATTTTACTAACGAGCTATTTATTGCTTATGAAGAATTGGCCGAGTTTATGGACTTCAAGAAAAGATCGGCTCCGTTGATTCTCATAAACGATTGCTGCTATGGCATGGCTGCGGTTGATTACTTCAGGGGATTAAATTTCAAAAAGGTGATTTTCGGTCTGGCCCCCAGAGATTTTCCGGGTCAAAGCGACGAATCGGGAAGCTTTTTGCTTCCTGAGTTATTTAAATATTGGCGAAAAGGCATGTCCGCTTTGCCGATATTTAAAATAAACATGAAAGAGCTGCCTGCGGAATTGAGGCGTGATTTAAAAGCTAAAAAAATAAGTATAGATCATCCCAATCTTCGCTATGGCGATCAGATAGATTATCTGCTTTTTCCCCAAAAGACATTCGCTACGCGTTTGTACCAAGTGTCTTTGTTATTCGTAAAGGCATTGTGCGCTTTAAGGAACACAATTCTTTTTTTAACAGGAAGAAAAAAGCCGTCCTAATCGGGCGGCTTTTTATTTTATAAAAATAAGAAAAAGTGATAAAATACCAATTATGAATACATTAAATATTGTTTTGTTAGTTTTGGGTTTATTGGTGGTTTATTTGGTATTTTTATTTAATCGTTTGGTAGTTTTGAGAAATAGGGTAAAAGAAGCCCTTTCCGATATCGATGTTCAGTCTAAGAGGCGTTTTGATTTGATTCCAAATTTGGTAGAAACGGTGAAGGGTTATATGCAACATGAAAAAGGAGTTTTGGAAAATATCACCAAGGCTCGCTCGGCTGTGGCCGGCACCGGAACTGCCCTAGAAAAACAGGCCGCGGAGAATCAGCTTTCCAATACATTGAAAACTTTGTTTGCCGTTTCCGAAAATTATCCGGACCTCAAGGCTAATGCCAGTTTTTTGGATTTGCAGCGAGAGCTTGCCGATACAGAAGATAAAATGCAGGCTTCCAGAAGATTTTATAATAGCGTGGTAATGGAGCTAAATAATAAGATTCAGGTTTTCCCGGCTAATCTTTTTGCCAATAAACTTGGTTTCAAAGAAGAGAAGTTTTTTGAGGTGGCGGCTGAAGCCGAAAGAGAAAGCGTTAAGGTTAAGTTTTAATTTCTGATTTAAGCGGAAAAATATGAATTTGTATCAAAATAAGGATTCCAATATCCGAAAAACTTGGTTGCTCTTTACGCTATTTTTTGTAGTGATTATTGGGTTTGGATATACATTGTCATATATTTATAACGATTCCGGAATTTTGATAATTGCGGTTTTATTTAGTATTTTTATGAGTTTTCTGAGTTATTGGTACTCCGATAAGATAGTTTTAAAAATGGCCAACGCCATGCCTGTTTCTAATGAAAATGCCAAAGAGCTTTATCATATCGTGGAAAATTTAGCGATTACAGCCGGTATTCCTACGCCGAAAATTTATATCGTAAACGAAAAGGCGCCTAATGCTTTTGCAACCGGAAGAAATCCCGAGCATGCGGTAGTGGCCGTAACCACCGGTCTTTTGGAAAAACTTGATAGATCCGAATTGGAAGGCGTGTTGGCACACGAGCTTTCTCATATCGGAAATTACGACATGCTTATTTCTACAATGGTCGTGGTGTTGGTTGGTTTTATTTCAATAGCTTCAGATATGTTTATGCGTTCTATGTTTTGGGGCGGAAGTAGAAACCGCAACGACAGGGAGGGAAATTCCAATGGCTTAGTTGTGGTTATAGGTTTAGTTCTGATGATTTTGGCTCCTATTGCGGCCACACTTATACAATTGGCTATTTCCAGAAAAAGAGAGTTTTTGGCCGATGCTTCGGGTGCTTTGCTTACCAGGTATCCGGATGGTTTGGCTAGGGCTTTGGAAAAAATATCCAGCGATCCGGTTCCGCTATCTGTAGCGAATAATACTACCGCTCATTTATGGCTGGAGGATCCTTTCAAGAAAAATCAAAAAAAATCTTGGTTTACAAATTTATTTCAGACGCATCCGTCAATTGAAGAGCGGGTTGCCGCTTTACGTGGGATGAAAATTTAGTTGAAAAATATTCTATTTGCATTTATTATATGTAGATATAAATGGAGGGTTCGCATAGTGGTCTAGTGCGCCTGCTTGGAGAGCAGGTTTCTCCGAAAGGGGATCACAGGTTCAAATCCTGTACCCTCCGCACTTCGGCAAGCTCAGTGCAAGCCAAATGTGGAGATTAAAAAAATATGTGGTATATTTACATGCTTCTTTGTGATCAGAAAACTTTTTATGTCGGAATCACAAATAATTTAAAGAACCGCATTTTGAATCATAAGAATAAAAAATCTTTATTTACTAAAAAGTTTTCTGATTTTGAATTGGTTTATTGTGAAAAATCTTTGAATAGGCATCAAGCTGCATTACGTGAAAAACAAATAAAGGGGTGGTCTCACACAAAGAAGCAAATGTTGATTGATGGTAAATTGGGAAATAATATTTGTGCTGAGTTTGCTGAAGTTTTGTAATGTACAGGATGTCTCGTCCTGAACTTGTTGAAGGAAATCCTGTACCCTCCGCACTTCGGCAAGCTCAGTGCAAGCCAAATGTGGAAAATAAAAAAAACCGCCCCGAGGGGCGGCTTTTTATTTTTTATCTTACATAAATGATTCCCCTCATGCTTGGGTGAATCGAACAATGGTAGCCATAGTCTCCAGACTTTTTTAAATTTATTTGATATAATTAAAATGTCGCGGTATTTATAAAAAAATAAAAAAATAAATGAAAACTTTAAAAATATTGGCTGTATCTGTTTTAATGATGCCGGTGTTGGTTTTTGGCCAAGTTGCCACAACTTCGACCACTACACCGGAAATAGTTTTGCCGGCCGCGGGACTTACCCCTAGCAGCCCGCTTTATTTCTTAAACCGGGTAAGTGAAGCGTTGCAGGAATTTTTCACGTTTAATCCGGAAGCGAAGGCCAGATTGGAACTTCAGTTTGCCGCCGAGCGTATAGCCGAAATTCAAAAAATGCTTGTGGATAGCGGAGCTACCGCACCGGGAATCGATGTTGCCAAAGCCCGTTTAGCCGACAATTTGGCAAAAGCTACCGCTGCCGTGGATAGCATAAAAAATTCAGGAAAAGATACATCTGCACTAGCTAAAGAAGTGAGTGATAAAATTACTTCGGAAAAATTAGCCCTTAAAAAAGTATTTAATCGGGAAGATGGCAGTCTTTCCGAACAGCAAAAGTCTTTACAGGAAAAGATTTCCGAAGCGAATAAAGCCGGAGATTCCGCAAAGGCACAGGAGCTGGAAAAGGATCTTTCTTCTGTAGGTAGTGAAAGAGACGCGCTCAAAAAGCATGAAGATGAGAGTTCTCAGAATTTCGACAGCGAAGACGAAAAAGCCGATAGCTCTCTTTCGTTGAAAGAGCAGGCGCAGAGCGCTATCGACGATGCCAAGAAATCCAGAGCTGAATTACTTGTGGAAATGCCCCAGTTAACTGCCGCGGATCTTGTTTTGGCCGACAAAGCCATCTCTAGCGCAGAAGATCTTTTTGCTAAAGAAAATTATCAGGCCGCCAAAGAATTGGCGCACCAAGCCGAAAGCGCCCTTGAACGCGCAAAAGAATCATCCGAGAAAGAGGCTGAAAAAGAAAGTGAGTCGGCTAAAACCGAAGGAGAACAGTTAAATGAAGAACAAAAGTCAGCTTCTGAGCAAATTATTGAAGAGCAGAAAAAAGCAGCGGAACAAATGTATGAAGAACAAAAAAGAGCCCTCGAATTAAATCAGGAATTAAATAAATCGGGTTCAACCTCTCAAGAAGTTGAGGATTAATTCATTTTTAAAGGCGCGGTCTTATTGAGCTGCGCCTTTTTAATTATTGGCAAAAATTGATAGAATTTAGTCATATTGTTTTTATGAATAAAAAATCAATCATAATTTTAAGAGTTTTTATAATTCTGGCTTTGGCGGGATTGATTGCCTGGATTTTTTATTTTTTGTACCAAATAGGTTCGGAAGAAAGTTATTCGCAAAATAGCCAATCCGGTTTGAAAGTTTACCAAAATCCTGAATATGGATTTGAAATCAGCTACCCGGAAAATTTAATCGCCACTACAACATTCCAGAGTTATTACCATCTTAATAGCGATTGGAGAGCCGACGCCTTTCCCGAAACTTCCGGAAAAGGCATTGTAAGTATTCCGGTTTATAGAATTGAGAATAGGGGTAAAAACGGGGAATTCGTAAGCTATCCAATGTATTTTGATGCCGAGCTCAGGATTGGCGCCAGCTCTGATCCGAAAGATCTTGAAGCTTGCCTGTCGGCCTACAACGAAACCGCTACGGGTACGGAAATAATAAAAGGCATTACTTTCAGCAAGTTTATTATCCAAAATGCGGGAATGATGCAATATGTTCAGGGCGTGAGTTACAGGACAATACACAATAATGTCTGCTTTGCCCTAGAGCAGCTTAAAACCGGCAGCAGTTACAGAGACGTGCCAAATCCAAACGACATTCCGGATTCGGTTTTGGATTCCTACTACAATCAGATCCCAAGTATTATAAAGACATTTGAATTCGAATAAACTGTAATTAAATAAAATTAAAATATGAGAGGATTTATAGAATTTATACGTCAGCAGGGAGTTGTGGGTCTGGCTGTTGGTTTCATTCTCGGCAGCGCGGTGTCCAAATTGGTTAACGCCGTAATTACGGATCTTATTAACCCGTTTCTCAGTCTCCTGCTGGGTATGGCCGGGGATTTGGCCACGGCTTCGTTTAGTGTCGGTCCGGCAAAAGTTTTGTACGGAGATTTAATCAGCGTGTTTATAAATTTTTTGGTTATAGCTCTGGTAGTTTATTTTGGAGTAAAGGGACTCGGCTTGGACAAATTGGATAAACCGAAACAATAATTTTTTATATGACAATAAAATGGAAATATGTTTTTAGGGCGGCTGTTTCCGTTTTTATTTTTGCGCTTTTGTTCGGATATTATTATTCCGACAAGTTTTACCCGCATACATTCATAAACGGCGTGTCCGTGAGTGGTCTTACCTATGCCCAGGGTGAAAAGAAAATTGTTTCTTTTTTTGAAGATATAAAGACAAATGGATTCAATCTGGAATTTGCCCGCGAGACAAATACCAGAAAAGTAAACATCCCGTCTTTTGCATCCGGCTTTACGCCCGATACCGTGGTGGAATATTTTACTATCGGTGATATAGAAAAATCTTTTAGCGATGCCTATGGCCGCGGCAGGGAAGCTTCTTTTTGGGACAGATGGTTGGGCCGCCTTTCTTCTTTATTCTGGGACAAAACATACGAAGTTCCTTTTGCCATACAGAGGGAAGCAGTTGTTTCTTTATTGGACCGTGAATTGAACGGATTTTTGAGTGGTCCGAAAAATGCCGAGTTTGTGTGGGACAAGGGTAAAATAGCTATATCCGAGGGAAGAAACGGCGCAGACGTGGACTACGACAAAATATTGGACGGCATGAAAGATGCTTTGAACAGGGCGGATAAAAGCAGCTTGTGGTTTGGGGTAAATCTCATATCTCCGCGAATCACTTCCACCAATCTCAAATTGAGGTTGGAGTTTGTGAATGACCTTATAAACAAGCCTGTGAATATAGAATTTTGGAACGGTCCGTATTGGTGGCGAGCCAGGGGAGCTGTGATTGCCGACTGGATTACGTTAAACGAAAACAACAAAGAAAAAATAGAAATAAAGCCCGAAAAGCTTAGAAACTTTTTTGAATTGAATGTGGACTATCCGCCTATTGAAGAAAAATCTCTTAATGCACGATTTGAAATGCAAAACGGCAAGCTGGTGCAGATTGTGCCCGGAAAGCCTGGGCTGGAAGTGAATTTTGATAAATTGAAGGCGGATACAGAAAGTCAGCTGCAGACTGTTTATGAAAATTATCTGGCCGGTAAAATAAAGGCACAGACATTGAACGTGAATTTTACGGTGGAAAAAGTGCAGCCGCAGATAAACAAAGAAACTATAGATAAATATAAAATCACGGATCTGATAGGCCGTGCGCAGACCAGTTTTTTGGGAAGTTCGGCGGCAAGGATAAACAACATAAAAGTGGGAGTTTCCAAGCTCAACGGAATTTTGTTGGCTCCGGGCGAAGAATTTTCGGCTGTTAAGGCCATCGGCGAAGTGACCGAAGAGGCGGGGTACCAGAAAGAATTTGTGATTAAGGTGGACAAAAGCGTAGAGGAATACGGCGGCGGGCTATGCCAGGTAGGAACCACTTTGTTTAGGCTGGCTTTAGATGCGGGCCTACCTGTTACGGAAAGACAGAACCATAGTTATGTGGTGGGTTACTACGGCCCGGGACTGGATGCCACAATCTATGGCCCATATCCCGATCTGAAATTTGTAAACGATACGGGGAACTATATTTTGTTGCAGGGGATGGTAGAGGGCACAAATCTGATATTTGAATTTTACGGAAAGAAAGACGGAAGGCACGTGACCATTTCCGATGTGCGTATAAAAGACAAAATTTCTCCGCCAGATACAAAATATATTCTTTCGCCCGATCTGTTGGCGGGACAGAAAAAATGCACGGAAAAGCGCAGAGACGGCCTTACCGCGGAAGCGGATTATACGGTGGAATACGCAAATGGTGATGTGAGCAGGCAGACTTTCACAAGTATTTATAAATCTTGGCAGGAAGTGTGTTTATTGGGGACAGGGATTTAGATTATTAAAATCATTGACTTTTAATTGAGTAGGTTGCAATCTAAAAATATAAGATAAAATATTGGTATAATATAAACATTATGTTCGAACAATCACTAAAAAATATAGACGATATTCTTCATCAAGATGCTGGCTGCGCGACCGAGCTTGATTATATCGAACAGACTTCGTGGATTTTATTTTTGAAGTATCTAGATGATTTAGAAAAAGATAAAAAGACTGAAGCAGCTTTAGCTGGTAAGAAATATGATTTTATAATCGACGCTTCTTATCGTTGGGAGGTTTGGGCGATGCCTAAGACTAAAGATGGGAAATTAGATCATAATTCCGCTTTATCCGGAGATGATTTGAAGGATTTTGTCGATCATAAACTTTTTCCGTATTTTAAAAAGTTTAAAACTGAGGCAGAAAATCCGGATACTATTGAATATAAAATTGGTGAGATTTTTTTTGAGCTTAAAAATAAAATTCAGAGCGGGCACAGGCTTCGTGAGATTTTAAATATCGTAGACGGCATGCATTTTCGTACTGATGCGGAAAAGCACGAGCTTTCTCATCTTTATGAGAGCAAAATCAAGAATATGGGTAATGCAGGCAGAAATGGCGGGGAATATTATACTCCGCGTCCGCTTATTAGAACGATTGTGAAAATTGTTGCTCCTAAAATTGGTGAAAAAATTTATGATGGAGCTTGTGGATCGGCTGGTTTTTTAGTGGAAGCTTTTGATTATTTAACTAGAGAAAATAAAGATCGTTCCACTAAACAAAATGAGATTATCCAAAAAAAGACATTGTATGGGAAAGAAATAAAATCCCTTGCCTATATTATCGGTGTTATGAATATGATTTTGCATGGTGTAGAAGCTCCGAATATCAGACACATGAATACCTTGGCCGAAAATATTTTAGATATTCAGGAAAAAGATAGATACGATATTGTCCTTGCCAATCCGCCCTTTGGCGCTGGAATAGGCAGGGAAATTCAACAAAACTTTCCGATCAAAACGGGAGAGACGGCATTTCTTTTTCTTCAGCACTTCATCAAAATTCTAAAGGCTGGGGGCAGAGCGGGTATTGTCATTAAAAATACATTTCTTTCAAATACAGATAATGCCTCTGTATCGCTTCGCAAACTTCTTTTAGAAAGCTGTAATCTTCACACCGTGCTTGATTTGCCGGGTGGAGCCTTTCAGGGCGCTGGCGTTAAAACCGTTGTTTTGTTTTTTACAAAAGGCGAGCCGACCAAAAAGATTTGGTATTACCAATTAAATTTGGATAGAAATTTAGGCAAAACAAATCCACTCAACGAAGAAGATCTTGAAGATTTTGTTGAATTGCAAAAGATAAAAGCTGACTCAGATAACTCGTGGAGTGTTGATATTTCAAAGATTGATCAAAATGCCATCGATTTATCTGTTAAAAATCCAAATAAAGGCGGGGAAGTAGTTTTGAGAGAGCCGGAGGAAATTTTAAAAGAAATTAAGAGACTAGATAAAGAAAGCATAAAAGAACTTAAAAATATTGAATGCAAGTTATAGAGGTATGTGTTTAAATTTAAAAGAAAAATTACAAACGTCGCCGTTATTTAAAACATTTGTAGGTGTTTTTAGTATTGTTATCTTTGGTATTCTTTCTGGTGCCTTCATCGCAGAAATTACAATAAATGGGAAGATTGAGTGGGGTTCTTTTTATAAAGCCACGTCTTTTTATTTATTACTTTTTTGTTGTTTGTTAATGTACTTTTATTTTCGTTTACAATTTAATTTTGAGGAATCAATTGAAAAATTTAAAGATGATGAATATTGTAAGGCGTACATGAGAAAACAATGTCTTCCGGAAATGGCAAAAAAGACAAATAAATTAATTAAAAAAGGAAGAGATAAGAACCAATTAAAAGATTTAATGTCGGATTTAAATTTATAGATATGAAAATATTAGCAACAGAACAATTTGAGAATAAGTTAAAATCTCAAGATGAATTTTACAAAAAAGCTTTTTATCAAGTTTTGAATAGTATCAAAAACTTAGATGCAAAATCCGTTGCTGGTTATTTGAGTATTCATTTTGTATTGGGCTCAGTGCAATTTTATAAAATTGGAAATTTAAGGCTATTCTTGAATTTTACACAGGACGAACATAAAAATACCGTGCTCGTTTTCCTTGATTTAACTCTTAGTATTGCACCAATAAACACAAATAGAAATCCAAGGTTTAACAACCTAATAAATCCAAGGTTTAACAACCTAATAAATCCAAGGTTTAACAATCTAATAAATCCAAGGTTTAACAACCTAATAAATCCAAGGTTTAACAACCTAATAAATCCAAGGTTTAACAACCTAATAAATCCAAGGTTTAACAACCTAATAAATCCAAGGTTTAACAACCTAATAAACCCAAGGTTTAACAACCTAATAAACCCAAGGTTTAACAACCTAATAAACCCAAGGTTTAATCCGAATTTTGTTGGTTTTTACTGCTACGACTTAAACTCTACCCCATACGAATTTGTTATACCGGAGTCTAATCAACATATGTTATTATTTTTTGATTTTAGCGGAGAACAAACAAATTACGCCATAAAACACTCACAAAATGGTTACGTTGTGTTTAATTTAGACGGCGAGTGGATTGGTCATCTAGAATCAGATTCTAGAGATGGGTTTAATTATTTTGATTTAAATAATGAATGGATTGGATTTATAAAATAATTATGAAAATTAATTGGCAAATAAAAAAGCTAGGTGAGATAGGCACTATTTTCAATGGTAATAGCATTAATGAGAAGATTAAAAAAGAAAAATATCTTGGTTTGAGAGAGGGTCTTCCTTTTATTGCAACAAAAGATGTTGATTTCGAAACCCATATAATTAATTACGAGAACGGTGTAAAAATTCCTTTTATAGAAAAGTCCTTTAAGATTGCTCATAAAAATTCTATTTTAATTTGTTCTGAAGGCGGAAGTGCGGGCAAAAAAATAGCTTTCAATGAAAAAGATATTTGTTTTGGTAATAAATTATTTGCAATTGAAACCAACGGGCATACCGATCCTAAATTTGTTTATTATTGGTATTTAACGCCCGTATTTTTTAATAGCTTTAAACATCAAATGAATGGAATTATTGGTGGAGTTTCTATCAGTAATTTCAAAAATATAGAAATCCCCATCCCGCCTCTTTCTGAACAAAAAAGAATTATAAAAATTTTGGATGAGGTTTTTGATAAAATTGCTAAGGTAAAAGAAAATACTGAAAAAAATTTACAAAATACCAAAGACCTTTTTGAGTCGTATTTGCAAGGTGTTTTTACGAATCCAGGTGGGGGTTGGGAAGTGGTTGATTTTGAGAATTCTATTGAAAGGGTTGTATATACAAATAAAATTCAAAGAAATAAGTTTTTACAATCTGGTAAATTTCCAGTTGTTTCTCAGGAAAAGGATTTGATAAACGGATATTGGAATGAAGAAGGAGATTTGTTTCGTGTAATAACCCCAGTTATTATTTTTGGGGATCATACGCAGATTTTAAAATATATCGATTTCGATTTTGTACTTGGTGCGGATGGAGTCAAAATATTGCAACCTAAAAAAATATTACAACCAAGGTTTTTCTATTATTTTTTAAGGAGTGTTAATTTAAAAAATCTTGGTTACGCGAGGCATTACCGCTTATTAAAAGAAAAACATGTTTTTTTTCCAAAATCTATTTCTGAACAAAAATCCATTGTCAAAAAACTTGATGTGCTTTCGGCTGAAACCAAAAAACTAGAGGCAATTTATAGGCAAAAATTGGAGGATTTAGAGGAATTGAAAAAGTCGGTCTTAAAGAAGGCTTTTAGTGGGGAATTGTAATATGAATCTAGTTGAATTTATAAAAGAATATCAGTCTTTGGTAGGCTCGTTTTTAGCGGTCATATCGTCTTTGTTTATAGTGTTTATAAATTTTTATATTAACAGGAGGAAAGAAATAAGGGGGAGCAAAAAAGAAATAGAAGAAATTTTTTTGATGGCAGCGAGGGAGAGTGAGGACATTGTTAAGGATTTAGAGTATTTTCTTTTTGAAGCGAGAAAGAAGTTACAAAAAAGAGAAGCGGGCATGCTTGTTTTTGTGCCGCCAAAATTTAACAGGATATATTTGAATGAAGAAAGACTTTTTGGTTTAAAAAAGAATCTGGGCTTTATTTTATCACAACAAGTTGATATAGCCACCTCTTCTGGTAAAAAATTAAATGGATATTTAAATCATTTCGAAAATGGCCCAGGCCTTATTTTCGATAAAGCGATCAAAGTTTTAGAGGTAGAATTAATGACCAAGGACAAAGCTATAGGAGTCTATATAAAGGATTTAGAGAATTACTTAAATGGAATTGAGAAAATTTTAAGCGGCGAAATTGGCATAGCGCAAAAACATCTTTTGAGGCCGGTAGTGGCCCAAAAGCATGGGGAGTGTGAGTTGGACAAAATGCCCTTAGAAATTTTAGATAAGATTTTAGACAAAGAAACAGAGATAGTATTACTAGATTTAAAACAAAAATTATCTTAGTATATCAACAATGAACGAATCAGAAACAAGAGCCGAATATATTGACCCGAAGCTTAAGGCGAGCGGTTGGGGTGAAGTTGAAGGATCAAAGATCTTGAGGGAATTTAGAATTACCGATGGGCGTATTCAGGTGGGCGGCGTTCGCGCGAAGCCGGAAATTGCCGACTATATTTTGGTTTATAAAAATAGAAAGATTGGCGTGATAGAGGCTAAGGCTGAAAGTTTGGAAGCGACTGAGGGTGTTGCGCAAGCTAAATCTTACGCTGAAAAATTACACATTGATTATACTTATTCCACTAATGGCAAGGAAATTTATGAAATATCCATGAAAAACGGGCGTGAGGTGATTATTGATAAATTTCCAACACCCGACGAGCTTTGGGACAAAACTTTTTCCGATCAAAATGAATGGAAAGATAAATTTTCATCAATTCCATTTGAGGATGTAAATGGCACTAAGGGGGTGCGATATTATCAGGAAATTTCTGTAAATAATACGCTTAATGCTATTGCCGAAGAAAAACAAAGGATATTGCTTACTTTAGCCACTGGCACGGGAAAAACATTTATTGCTTTTCAGATTGCTTGGAAGCTTTTTCAAACAAGATGGAATTTAAAGCGTGATGGAAATAGGCGCCCGAGAATTTTATTTCTTGCCGATCGAAATATTTTAGCAGATCAGGCATTTAATGCTTTTTCGGCTTTTCCGGAAGATGCCTTGGTTCGCATCAATCCGCTTGATATTCGTAAACGCGGAGCAGTGCCGACCAGCGCCAACGTATTTATTACCATTTTCCAAACTTTTATGAGTGGCTCAAATAATACGCCGTATTATGGTGATTATCCGCCAGATTTTTTTGATTTGATTATTATTGACGAATGTCATCGCGGAGGTGCAAATGATGAGGGCAATTGGCGCGGAATTTTGGAGTATTTTTCTCCGGCCGTTCAGCTTGGTTTAACCGCTACACCAAAAAGGAAAGATAATGTTGATACATATAAATATTTTGGCGACCCAGTTTATATTTACTCGCTTAAGGAGGGTGTAAACGACGGATTTTTGACGCCGTTTAAAGTTAAGCGTATTCAAACCACTCTTGATGAATATGTATACACTTCCGATGATCAGATTATTGAGGGAGAAATAGAAGAAGGAAAGATATATGAAGAGGCTGATTTTAATAAGATTATTGAAATTAAAGAAAGGGAAAAGAAAAGGGTAGAAATTTTATTAAATGAAATAAATCAAGACGAAAAAACAATTGTTTTTTGCGCTAATCAAAATCACGCATTGGCTGTAAGGGATTTGATTAATCAGTTTAAAGAAAGCTCTAATCCTAATTATTGTGTTCGTGTTACGGCAAATGATGGTGCTCGAGGAGAGCAATTTTTACGAGAGTTTCAAGACAATGAAAAAACTATCCCGACTATTTTGACGACCTCGCAAAAACTTTCAACCGGAGTGGATGCGCGTAATATTAGAAACATAGTTCTGATGCGCCCTGTAAATTCTATGATTGAGTTTAAGCAGATTGTTGGGCGGGGAACCCGTCTTTTTGATGGAAAAGACTATTTTACAATTCTTGATTTTGTGGGGGCGTATAAACATTTTTCTGATCCTGCATGGGACGGTGAGCCAATAGACGAAACAGTTGAGTCTGATATCGAAAAAGTTTCCGTAGTAAAAGAACCAAAAGCACAATATGACGCCAGCATTAAATTTGAAGAAGATTTTGAATCTAAGAAAAAATTGAAGATTAAATTACGCGATGGAAAAGAGCGGGAAATTCAACATATGATCTCTACTTCGTTTTGGAGCGCAGATGGGAGGCCGATATCTGTAGAAGAATTTTTGAACAATATGTTTGGGGCCTTGCCAGAGTTTTTTAAGAGCGAAGAGGAACTAAGAAAAATATGGTCAAACCCCACCACGAGAAAAACTTTTTTGGAAAAGATCGCCGAGGCTGGCTACGATAAAGATTTGTTAGAAACATTACAAAAAATGATAGACGCAGAAGATAGTGATTTGTTTGATGTATTGGCGTATATCTCCTTTGCCGTGAAACCGATTTCTAGAAAAGAACGTGTAATTGAAACAAAAAATGAAGTTTTAGATCATCTTGATGAAAGGACGAAAGATTTTTTAGAATTTGTTTTGAATAAGTATATTGAAAGAGGAGTTGAAGAGCTTGATGAAGAAAAGTTGCCGCAATTGCTTAATTTGAAATATCACGCGATTGCTGATGCCGTAAATATCCTTGGCGATGTAGATAAAATTCGTTCAACTTTTTTTGATTTTCAGAAAAATTTATATAGTAAGTAAATAAAAATGAAAAAATCATCAAAAATTTTAATAATCTCAATCATTCTGGTTTTGATTGTCACGGGAGTAAGAATTTATATAATTTTGAAAAACAATAAAACCGAAAATAATCAGGTTGCCTGTACTATGGAGGCAAAGTTGTGTCCCGACGGGAGCTATGTGGGCAGAACTGGGCCGAAATGCGAATTTACGCCGTGCCCAAGTGCGCCAGCGGCAAAAGGCAGTTTCTATAAAAAAGGTGTAGCTACTTTTAATAATCCGGGGCAAAAGGCGAATACTTTGTATTTGGTATACGAAGAGCCCGGAAGCCCGGCTGTTTCCAAGGAATTGGTTTTTGATAGTCAAAGCCAGTGTGTGTTGCCGGCAGGATCGGCTAGTTGCAGCCAGATAGACTCTTTACAGCTGTATTTCGGCGGGAAGAGGGTATATGTGTCCGGAAACTTGCAGGCCGAAAAAGTCTCCGTCTCCGAACTGGGCATTCTTCAAGAATAAAAAATAATTTACACACCAAACCAAAAATGTTTCCATTATTCCCGCTATAGCGGAATTTATGGAAACATTTTTAAATTTCAATCTGCTACATTATAAAATTACAACATTATATAAGATTAATCTGATATAGTGTTCCGCTTTTTTATAAAAATAATTTGCCGGAAATCCTGGGAAAAAGCGGTTTCAAAAATAAAGTTATAATAAATAGATGAGTATTTTAAGACGTGGAATTTTTGGATGGATTGTTGTTCTGGCTATTTGTTTTACGCCGGTTGTTTTGTGGTTTATGGTTCCGGTTCAAAGGTTTGCCGATTTTACCGGCGGGATGGCCAACGTTGGCCAGCTGCTTGCATTGGTGGGTTCGGCTATGTTCGCCATGGATCTCATTCTCAGTGCGCGATTCCGTTTTATCGACAAAATATTTTTTGGACTGGATAAGGTTTACCTAAGCCACGAATGGCTTGGGCAATGGGCGCTTATCTTTCTTCTTTTTCATCCGCTGTTTTTGATACCAAAATATTCTGCCGGACTTGCCGGCGCCGCAAGTTTTTTGTGGATTGGTTCATATTGGCCGAAAAATTGGGGAGTAATATCTTTAGGCCTTCTGATTTTACTTATAATTTTTACGCTTTATCTCCGCCCTAAATACAATATCTGGAAATGGACGCATAAATTTATGGGCTTCGCTTTTTTCCTGGCATCTTTGCATATTTGGTTTATTCCCAGTGATACTTCTGTTTATTTACCGCTTAGGGTGTATATGCTGTCTTTGGCCGGAATAGCTCTGTTGTCTTTTGCTTATTATGTTTTGTTCAATAAGATTTTGGTAAGTAAATATAAATATATTGTTTCCGCAAAGAATTTGCTTAATGGCTCAGCGGTAGAAATAATTATGGAGCCAAAAGACAGGCCGATGAAATTTGCTTCAGGTCAATTTATGTTTGTAAGTTTTTCGGATAAGGCGACCGGCGGGGAGAGCCATCCTTTTTCCATAACAAGCGGGGAGGGGGAAGGCAGGGTTGGTTTTATTGCAAAAATTTTAGGCGATTATACCGAGAGGCTTAGGAATGTATCTGTTGGATCCGAAGCAAAAATAGAAGGTCCATTCGGGGCTTTTTCTTATAAAAAATCAAAATATAAAAATCAGATTTGGGTTGCGGGCGGAATAGGTATAACTCCATTTTTGAGTATGGCTAAATCTTTGAAGAAAGAAGACGGATATAAAATTGATCTTTATTATTGTGTTAAAAATGAAACCGAAGCTGTATATCTGAATCTTTTGAGAAATATTTCCATGTTTTTGAATAATGATTTTAGAGTATTTACTGTTTATTCGGAGGAGGGCGTACGTATAGATGCCGACTATATTCAAAAAACTTCCGGGCGCCTAAGCGTGGGTAACGATATATTTTTATGCGCTCCGCTTGTTATGATTGAAGCGCTCAGAAAACAATTTGCGGCAAAGGGCATCCCGAAGGGCCTGATTCACTCCGAAGAATTTAATTTTTAAAAAATGACACTAAAAAAATTTACTTTAATATCTTTAATAATTTTTGCTGTAATTATTCTGGCTATTTATATAGCCGGAATTTTTGGAGGATCGGGAAACGGCGCTTCCTTGCAAAACCGGAGTTCGCAGCAGACTGCCACTACTACGGCTAAAAATTTTCCGGCTTTTTCTATGGATGATGTTTCCAAGCACAATCTTCCTACGGATTGCTGGCTGGTGATAAACAGCAAGGTATATTCTGTTTCTACATATATAGGCAACCATCCCGGAGGGGCGGATGCTATCATTTTTAATTGCGGAAAAGAAGTAACCGGAATATTCGCCCAGATTCATTCTAATAGCGCTTGGGATTTATTGGCTAAATTTCAAATCGGAACAATCAAATAGTTTTTCCGTCAAAAAATAAATCAGAAAAAATGTTTCCATTATTCCCGCTATAGCGGAATTTATAGAAACATTTTTAAATTTCAATCTGCTACATTATAAAATTACAACATTATATAAGATTAATCTGATATAGTGTTCCGCTTTTTTTTCTAAAAATAAATAAAAAAAGAGCCCCGACTTTCGTCTAGGGCTCTTTTGTTAAAGAACTTCTATTCCGGTTTACAGACGCTGGCGGCGCCCACGAAGTATGCCCTCGAGTCGTCCCACCATGCCTGCACCCGCAGCCCGTCCTCCTTGAACGGACCGATTGTTACCCTGCGGCCGCTATGGTCCAGCTCCGCACACCTGGCCATGCTTTCCTCGAACATCACAGTCCCGGTTTTCAGGATGTGTCCGAGGGCGGCGTAGGCAGCTATGCGTACAGAGACCGAATCGCTCAGCTGGCCAAACATATGCAGCTGATCGACCCACTCCTTGTTGAGGGAGTTTTCCGGTGCCTGCTTGCGGATGAGGTACCAGCCCACTTTTCCTTCCTCCCAAGAGAAGCGCTCCTGTTTGAACCAGGGGGCTTTCTCGGTATCGTCGAGGCCGAAGAAAGGTCTGAGGTTTTTATTCTCAAACATCTGCAGCAACGACATCGGAAACACCGCCACAAGGACGTGCGTGTCTTTGCACTCCTTAAGGGTGACTTCCGAGAAGGGGACGTCGTCCAGTTCCGCTATCTGGTTTTTGTCCGGGCGAAGATTGAGGTGCTCTATAGCATCCTCAATGCCAAAGAAGTTATTTCCCATAATTTCTTTGGCGGCTTTCTGACTCTTGGTCGGGTGGTACACACCGTTCCTTAAGACATAAAGCATTTCACTGGCGACTACGTTTCCTTTCGACTCGATCACGCGCTGAGCATCCTGAGGCGTAATACCGGCCCTTTCCAGGCGCAGAAGTAATTCATGTTCCTGGTGTACGGACAGCTTGTGCTCTTCGGGTGCTTTGCGAGTAATCTTCTCAAGGATCCGGCTCACGATATTTCCCATATCGCATACCTCCTATCGAATTTTACTCATTTTTAACGAACAAAATATATTATAACAGATATTTGGCAATTAGTCAATTTATAGAAATTTCTGTGAATTATATGAAATTAGGGGTAAGTTATAATAAATATATGGAAACATTACAACTTTTATCTATAGTAGTTGAGGCGGTCGTGGTATTTATGCTTTTGTATGGAGCAATAAAGAAGGGCGCTGTCTGTGCTTACGGCATGGCGTTAACTTTTTCAATCTTTGTTTTTTACGATTTGGCTAATTATTTTGATTGGGGCCTTTCACAAAATATTCTGACCCCAGCATTTTTTATCGCTACGCTTTCGGCTTTATGGGCTGTTTGGAAAATGGGCCAAGAAGATTAATTTTTAATCCCGCTTTAATGGCGGGATTTTCTTTGTAATTAATTAAAAACATGAAGAACAAAAATTTATTAAAAAATTACTTATTGGTCGGAATTAATCTGGTGATTTTGTTTAGTTTGAGCGGTTTACCTGTTTTTGCCCAGGAAGTCGGCAGCGCCGGACAGAACGGCCCGAGTCAGGCGGAAATTGATGCGGAAAAGGCTAAGAATACTCCGAGCGAAGAACAGATTCAGCAATTTGAAAAAGAATTTGGCGGGCCGCCGGAATCACTTACGGCGCCATCGGTACAGAAACCGACTTTTGAGCAGCCTAGTACTGTGCCAGAAGAAGTAAAAAAATATGTATCCGATAAAGATCTAGTGGCAGTGTATTGTGCAATGACAAAGTGGAAAAGCGGAGATTTCTTTTCCGGCATGGAAGCTGTAAATAAATATGTGATTGAGCCGAGTTTACAGATAAAATCTGATTTCGGGCTTAATTTTGAAATTCCCGATGTTGGCGCTTTGGTGGCCGAAGCTAAACAAAGAACTGATGCCATTTGTAATGCTTCAAGCGTAGCCGATGCCGAAAAACTTGCACAGGATTTTTATAATTGGGGACAAACGCAGACTCAGGGAAAGTTCGATTCGATGCGCACGGAAATGCAGTCCCAGCTCAAGGAAAAAAGCGACGCCTTGAAAGATAAAATTAAAAAAGAAATCGATCCTTTTATTGAAGAACAAAAAGCTTCAATAGAGGGTGAAATGCAGGCTTTGGCCGATAAAGTGGTTGAACAGAAAAAATCGGAAATTCAGGCCAGGCTGGCCGGGGCCAAATCAGCGCCGGACGTCGGAGCCTTGAAGGCCGAAATATCGGCTGCAGTAAATTCGGCTATTAGTTCTAAAATTGAAGAAAAGAAGGCGGCTTTGAAGAGCGCTGTCCAGGCCAAAGTAAATGAATTGATTGGCCCGGAAAAAGCCAAGTTCGAAAAGATTGGAGAAACTTTCAGTGGAGTTGAGCAGAAAATAAACGATTACATAATAAGCAGCAGGTCTAAATACGATCAATACAAAAAAGAAGCTTTTGATTTGAGAAAGAAATTGGTTTTGGATATTGTAGATAAAAATTTGGAAGAAGGAATAAAGAAAATAGATGCTTCGGCAGCGGATCTGGAAGAGGCCAAGAAAAATGATTCTTCGGTAAAAACAGCAACTGAAATAAAAGCAGAATTGCAGCAGGACAGAAAAAATCTTGAGGCTAAATTGGATGCGGCTTTGGAAGCTGGAGATGAGAATGCTTTTCAGCAGGCTTTGAATGATTTCAAAGCAAAATGGGAAGCCGTACAGGCCAACGGAGAAAAAGCCATGGAGCAGTCCGTTTCTAAAGTTTGCACAATTGCTTTGGCGCAGTTTGATAATGCCAACAAGCAGATGGATCCGGGTATAAAACAGATACAGGATTTGCAGTCCAGGTGCGCCAACAGCGTTTCCGACGAATGTCTTAAAGCCAATGAATTTTCTTCTAGTTTTGAAAGTGTTGTTTCCAAATCGCAGGATTTGAAAACAGAAATGGCGATGGCCACGAAAATGTGCCAGAATCCGCAGACTTCCGATAGAAAAAATCTTATAGTCTTAATGAAGAAGATTCAGTCCGATGCGGAAGATTTTAAGGTTTACGGCCAGGCGCTTGAAGCCGAAAAATCAAAAGCTTTAGCCCAAACCGCTCAGGCGGTATGCGCCCAGGCTTTGCCGCAGCTTGCCGCCGCCGAAACCGAAATTAAGAAAAATGATTTAACTGCCTTACAGAATAATGTAAATCAGTGCATTGGCCAAAATTCGGAAGAATGTGTAGTTGTAAATAAATTGTCCGGAAGTTTGGCAAAATTGAAATTACAGATTTCCGCTTTTCTTGCAAAAGTTCAGAGGGCGAGAACCATGTGCTCAGGATCTCTTTCCGATGCCGATTTCAAAACATTAGCCGATACATTAAATTCTTTGAAATCCGACGGGGAAGAGCTAAGAGCCTCGGCTACGGATTTAATGGTTCAGCAAGCGGAAAAAATGAATGAAAAAGTTTTGTGCAGAGCCGCTGTTCCGAATATTGAAATAATGAAACAGCAGATTGCGGCTGGTTTTGGTCAGGCAGTAAGCGCAAATGCTCCGGTTCCATCCGATCTGAACACCAAAGTTCAGCAGATATTGGCAAAGATATCGGAAATAAATAAAGTTTGCGTGAATGCTTCGGCTAATAATCCGGGAGACAATGTATTTAATTTGTTGGAAAGCTTGAAACAAGATAAGGCCGCAATTGATTTATTAATTAAATAATTAGAAAAACCATGAATATTAAAAATAATTTTTTGATTAAAGGATCGGCGGGACTTATTGCTGTAATAGTAGTTGCGGTTTTAGTAATCGGAGGCGGGGCATATTTTATGTTCAAAAAATCACCCGAGCAAAAAGCTGCTCAGGTTCAGGAGGATGTCGCCAATATTGGCGCTTCTATACCGAGCCTTGATTTTTCTTTGTCCTATATGCCTAACCTGGAAATATCTTCCTTGAACGTTGCTGCGCCGGAAGTTTCTGCCGGAAATATATTTTCCGCTCCTTCGGTAGAAAGTAACTTTTCTGTAAGTACCGGTAATTTGGATATAACAACGCCCTCGGTTTCTACTGACTCTTTGAAATTTGATATACCATCGATTCCTACAAGCATGCCATCGGGTTCTTCCGGCAGCGTAACCCCGGCGCCTTCAACCGGATCCGGCAGTCAGCCGTCTGTTGATTGTTCTGTGTTTGCAGCTGTACCAAGCTGTGCTATGACTGGTCCTGGAGAGGCTATGTGCAAGCAGTGTTTTCCTAATAAATAATAAAAATCCCCGCGTTAAGCGGGGATTTATTTTATATGTTGGCTTTCTGGAGCTTCCAGTCGGGGGTGGTCTGTAAAGAATTGCGGAAAACCATGCTCAGGATCAGATCGTGGAACTTTTTGGGTTCCAGGGCCGGAAATTTACCCTTCACCGAATTGTAAACTTCCTTTTCCTCGCACGGCTTGCTGCAAACTTCCAGCACCTCCTTTTCAACTTCGTTTTGGGTCATAATAACCTCCAATAATATTCTTTCAGAGCCTTTTAAGTAGCTATCCACCAATATAGTCCTTTAAATAATAAATGCAAGTGCCTTATCCTTATGATATAATTAAGCAATCTCCAAACAAATGTTTTCACTAATTAATAAGATAAATTTTATATTAAGTTCAAGGCACGACAACGAGGTAGTGGTTTATCCACGCCGAGTTAGAGCAACGCAGAAGTTAGATAAAATTTACTTACCCGAAGGGAAACCTGATTTTACCCAATCCCTTCGTTATGTTTCCTCAAAGTATATTCATACATTTTCGTCAACAAGCCTTGGTCTTGGTCAAAATCAGGGTTTTAATTTAGTAAAAATATTTATTTAGAGATTGCTATATATGGAAAATACAAAAAACTCTCCAAAAGACTTTTTTTTGCATCTTTTGGCTATAATTGCTCTTTACATGAGCGCGGGAAGTATAATTACACTTCTTTTTCAGTATATAAACGTATTTTTTCCGGACCCATTGTCCTATATGAGCTATAGCGGCATTTCCGGTTTGATACGCTATGCTATGGCAACCCTGATAATTATTTTCCCGGTTTATATTTTCGTTTCAAAAATGCTGAACGGAGAATATGTAGCTATGCCCGAAAAAAGAGAATACAAGCTCAGGAAATGGCTAGTTTATTTCACTTTATTCGTTGCGGGAATAACCATTATTATTGATTTAGTTGTTTTGATTTACAATTTTTTGGGCGGCGATCTGACCAGCAGGTTTATATTGAAAATCTTGGTGGTTCTTCTGGTGGCCGGAGTTATATTTTTGTATTACCAGAAAGACCTGAAAAACAAGCTTTCGGAAAGGCAATTGAAAGTTATGGCTTACGGAGTTTCCGCGTTTATATTAGTAAGCATAATTTTCGGATTCTTTACTGCCGGTTCGCCGATAAAAGCCAGACTTTATAATTTTGACGAGAGAAAAATAAGCGATTTGCAGCAAGTTCAGTATCAGATAATAAATTATTGGCAGAGAAAGGAAGCGCTGCCTGCAAATTTGAATGAATTGACCGATACTATTTCCGGATTTAAGGCTCCTGTTGATCCGCAATCCGGCAATGGCTACGAATATGCCGTAAAAGGAAAAACCGACTTTGAGTTGTGCGCGACGTTCAATTTGCCGACCAATTTCGGAATTATAGGCCAGAGTGTAAGCACATATCCATCGGGAATTTATAATGAAAATTGGAATCATGAATCGGGCAGACAGTGCTTCGAAAGAACAATAGACCCGGCTCTTTACCCGAAATTAAACAAATAAAATGGACATTTTTAACGAATTAAAAGAAAGGGGACTTGTTTTCCAGGTTTCCAACGAGGAAGCTGTAAAAGAATATATATCCAAAAAAGGAGGAAAATTTTATATTGGTTTTGATCCTACAGCAGAAAGCTTGCACGTAGGCAGTCTTTTGCCGATTACTTTTATAAAGAGATTGGAAAATGCGGGATTGAAGCCGATTGTTTTGGTTGGCGGAGCTACGGGCTTGATTGGTGATCCGAGCGGCAAATCCCAGGAAAGAAACCTTTTGGATATTAAAACCGTAAAGAAAAATGTATGCGGTTTAAAAAATCAGCTTTCCAGATTTTTTGATTTTGGCAGTATTTTAGGCGGGGGAAACGTGATGCTGGTGAATAACTATGACTGGATAAAGAATATTTCTTTCGTAGAACTGCTCCGTGATTTTGGAAAGCATTTTACCGTAAACGAAATGGTCAGCAAGGAATCGGTGCAAAAAAGAATGCTCACCGGAATTTCTTTTACGGAATTTACATATATGATTTTGCAGGCGATTGATTTTTTGAATTTATTCAAAAAATATAATTGCATCATGCAGGTGGGCGGCAGTGATCAGTGGGGAAATATGACTGCTGGAATAGAACTTATAAGAAAAAAACTTGGAAAAGAAGGATTGGTTTTGAGCATGCCTTTAGTAACCAAGTCCGACGGCACTAAATTTGGAAAGAGCGAGAGCGGCGCTATTTGGCTGGATGCCAAAATGACTTCGCCTTATCACTTTTATCAATTTTTTATAAATGTGGAGGACGCCAGTGTAATTAAATTTTTGAAATATTATACTTTTTTGTCTTTGGATGAAATCAAAAAGCTGGAAGAATCTTTGGTAAAAGAGCCCGAAAAACGGGAGGCACAGAAAGCTTTGGCCAGAGAGATGACTAAATTTGTGCACGGACAAAAAGCTGTAGAAAGAACCGAAGCTATTTCGCCTTTGCTTTTTTACGGAAAAGTGAAAGAATTGAGCAGAGAAGACTTGCAGGAGGTATTTTCCGGCACTGGAGTGAAAGAATTCGGCAATTTTGCCGAATTGCCGATTGCCGAATTCCTGGTTTCTGCAAAAGTAGTTGATTCCAAGCGCCAGGCCAGGGAGGATGTAGAGAATAAGGCAATTGAAATTAACGGAGAAAAGATTGCCGAATTGGACTATGAAATCGGCAAAAAAGACCTGATGTACGGAAAATACATTTTGGTGAAAAGAGGAAAGAAAGATTATCATTTTATTCTTGTTAAATAAATATTTATGTCTCAGCAATTTTTAGGTCAGGTTTATCAGGTAGTTATTTTGATTTTTTTGGTGATTATCCACGAGGTTTCGCATGGGCTTATGGCGTATCGTCTGGGCGATACAACCGCAAAAGATATGGGCAGGTTGACGCTTAATCCCCTAAAGCATTTGGAATTTTTTGGTTCCTTCCTCGTACCCCTGCTTTTTATAATAATGCGCAGTCCTTTTATTTTAGGCTGGGCAAAACCCGTGCCATTTAATCCATTTAATCTTAAAAATCCAAAAAGGGATGGAGCTTTAATAGCCGCGGCCGGTCCAGTTTCTAATTTTTTAATTGCAATTATATTTGGAATAATAGTAAGAATAATGGCTGTATTTCCGGCAGTAACGCTTAGCCCTATTTTGGCAAATGTCTTTATGCTTTTAAATCTCGTTGTTTTTATAAGTATTCTATTAGGTGTTTTTAATCTTATTCCCATTCCGCCTTTCGATGGATCAAGAATACTTTTTGCTTTTTTATCTGATAAGGCTGCCAGATTTTGGCTTCAGCTGGAACAATATGGAACTCTTTTGGTAATTATTTTGCTTTTTGCCGGATTATTTTCTTTTATATATCCAGTATCGGTTTTATTTTATAGATTAATAGTTGGCGGCGCTGCAATTATTTAAATTTATTAATTTTCTGTTGCCTGCCGGATTTATTTTTATACACTTGCAGTGTTTATTTTAGAGGTATCTAATTAATGGTATAAGTACTTTAAAATTTTGTTACTAAAAAAGGGGAAGGTGGAATTATGAAGAGGCTGGCGGGTGTAGCAATGTTGTATCTTTTGATAAGTTGTCAGGTTTTGGGGGTGAGTTTTGCCCAACAGACTTCGACATCTACAGTAACAGAGACTGAGACCAATCTTGAGAAAGAGGCGGAGAAACTGCCGGTAACCAAGATGGCCCTAGCTCTCTTTTATATCAAACTTTACTTCTATAAAGAGGTAGATATTGATAAGTGCCTTGAGCAAATCCTGCAAGATGGGATTTCCGGATGCACCGATCAGTATAGCCGCTTTACCGATGAAAAAGGGGTAGAAAGTGAAGATAAAGATAATGAGGGTTACTACGAAGGGATTGGCATTAAATATGAAATAGCCAAGGGAACCACAACGATTACATTTGTCTATCCGAATTCTCCGGCTGGAAGGCTGGGCATGAAGGCGGGTGATGTGATTGTGGCTATTTCGCCGACAGGCGTAGAAACCGACCTTATTTCCGTATATGGGCTTGATTGGGACGGAGTTGCCAATCTTTTGGACGGAAAGAATTCGAATAAACTCATCGTTTCTTTAAAAAGAAACGGTAAGTCGAAAATATTCAGGATAGAAAAGGGCGTTGTAAAGGAAGATTCCGTATTTTTTACGAAAATTAGCCCGAGTATAGGCTATGTAAAACTTACCGGCTTTATTGAGACCTCGGAGGAAGACTTTGAGCTTGTAGTTTCCAGCCTTACTCAATCCGGAACCAAGGTTGCAATAATAGACCTAAGGAATAATCCAGGCGGCCTGTTGGAATCAGCCGTGAACATTGTCGGGCTTTTTCAGCCGAATAATGACCCGGTTGTTTATACCAAACACAGGGACAAAGAATTCGTGTCCATAAAATCATCTTCCAAGAAAAACGGTATATTCAAAAACCTTAAAGTTGTTGTATTGGTGAATGAAAATACCGCGAGTGCCGCCGAACTTTTTTCCGGCTGGCTGAAAGAAGAACATGGCGCCCAGATTATCGGGCACAGCACCTACGGAAAAGATTTGGTGCAAAGCCTGTTCGGCTTTCCCGACGGGACAAGGCTTCATCTGACGACCGATCAGTATTACATCGGCAGTAAAAAGGTGAATATCGGTAAGGTTGGTGTGCAGCCCACGATAAAAGTAGAGGCTAAAAGCAATCCAAAAAGCAGGATTGATCCTCAGCTGCAAAAAGCTGTTGAAATTGCTGAGAAGATAGTAAGTTCTTTAAATTAGTTTCATACAAAAAAGCGCTATAGACACTTTCGTGTCACGGCGCTTTTTATTTTTATCTAAATTTACTCTTCTGTGATATTGACGAAAAGACGATTTGTTTGCTATATTATAGAAACTTGTTAAATTAAATTAATTATGCCGACAATAAGACAACTAATAAAAAAGGGAAGAAAACCAAAAGTGAGCAAAACTAAGTCTCCGGCTCTTTTGCGTTATTTCAATACAATTTTAAATAAGCCGGTCAGAACCGCATCTCCTTTTAAAAGAGGAGTTTGCTTAAAAGTTTTTACAACCACTCCGAAGAAACCGAACTCAGCTCTTCGAAAAGTTGCCCGTGTACGTTTGACCAACGGCATGGAAGTCAGCGCTTACATTCCAGGAGAGGGACACAATTTGCAGGAACACTCTGTAGTTATGATCAGGGGAGGAAGAGTTAAAGATTTGCCGGGTGTACGATATCACATTGTAAGAGGTGTTTTGGATACCGGTGGTGTAGAAAGAAAGCAACAGAGATCTAAGTATGGAGCCAAGAGACCGAAATAATTTCAATCAACAAAGTTTTTAAATTATGAGAAAAAAAAGAAATTACAAAAGAGAGCGTTTGCCAGATTTTAAATATAATAGCGTAGCTATAGGACGTTTTATTAACTACATAATGGAAGACGGTAAAAAAGCCGTTGCCGAAAAAGTTATTTATGATGCTTTGGATATCATAAAAGCTAAAACCAAAGAAGAGCCTTTGGCTATTTTTGATAAAGCTATAGAAAATGTTTCTCCGATAGTTGAAGTAGGTACAAAAAGAATTGGAGGTGCCAACTATCAGATTCCAAAAGAAGTTAGACCGGAAAGAAGATTTACTTTGGCCAGCAGATGGATTATTGAGGTCGCTCGAAATAAAAAGGGTAAGCCAATGGCCGAAAAATTAGCCGAAGAATTTTTGTCTGCGGCTAACAATGAAGGTGCAGCCATCAAGAAGAAGCAGGATACACACAGAATGGCCGAAGCCAATAGAGCTTTTGCCCATTTCTCAAGATAATGTTTGAAAAAGGCGGAGAAAAACCGAGTTTTCCTTTTTCGGAAACTGCCAAAAAGATATTTTTAAGATTTGAATCCCGTTCGGACGATCCGGGAGAATTTTTATCTAGCGAAGAAAAAGATAGGCTGCAGGAAGCTACAAAGACAAATCCGGAAGCTTTGAAAAAATGGGAGGAAGATCGCAACAGTAAATACAGAGTGAACTCCCTTTATGCGCCGCTACTCGCTTCAGAAAATTTTATGAGATCGGTTGAGGCGGAATCGATATCTAAAGATTTAAAAAAAGAATTAATAAATAGAATTGATAAAGCGTATAAAGATTTGGAAAATTCCAGAGGTAAAAGAATTACAAAAGAGTTGGTTGATGAAGTTGAAGGAATAGTGAGCGAAGTAAAAAAATATTTAAAATAAAAAATAAAATAATTTAAAAATATGGCCACATCACAACATTATCCATTAGAAAAAACAAGAAATTTCGGAGTCGTTGCCCACATCGATGCGGGTAAAACAACTACATCCGAAAGAATTCTTTTCTATACTGGTGTTTCCCACAAAATAGGTGAAGTGCACAAAGGAGAAGCTGTCATGGACTGGATGGATCAGGAAAGAGAAAGAGGTATTACAATTACTTCCGCCGCTACAACTTGTTTCTGGGTTCCTAGCTATAGGCACGGAGATAAAAATTTTGAACACAGATTTAACGTTATTGATACCCCGGGACACATCGACTTTACTATTGAGGTTAAAAGATCTCTGCGTGTTTTGGACGGCGCCGTTGTTGTATTTGACGGTGTATCCGGTGTGGAACCGCAGTCCGAAACCAACTGGAGATATGCGGATGAATATAATGTACCGAGAATTTGTTTTATAAATAAAATGGACCGATTGGGTGCCAGTTTTGAAAATAGCTTTAAATCAATCAGGGAAAGATTGAATCCAAATGCGGTTGCCCTTCAGCTTCCTATAGGATCTGAAAGTGCTTTCCAGGGCGTAGTTGATTTGCTCAGAATGAAAGCCTATACATTTGAAGGCGATAAGGGTGAAAATATTATTGAATCGGAAATTCCGGAAAATATGAAAGAAGCCGCCGCTACATGGAGGCATGAGCTTATCGAAAAAATTGTCGAAAATGACGACAAAATGATGTCCGATTATTTGGAAGGAAAAGAGCCTTCTTTAGAAGATTTGAAAAGAGTTTTGAGAAAGGCTACATTGGCCGTGAAATTAATCCCGGTTTTTACCGGTTCTTCACTGAAAAATAAAGGCGTGCAATTAATGCTTGATGCGGTAGTTGATTATTTGCCGTCTCCATTGGATCTGCCTCCAACAAAAGGTATTGATCCAAAAACCGGCAATGAAATTCAAAGGCCTGCTTCGGATGATCAGCCGCTTACCGCTTTAGCCTTTAAGATAGCCGCAGATCCTTTTGTAGGTAGTTTGACATTCTTCAGGGTTTACGCCGGTGTTTTGAAAAAAGGAAGTTATATTTTAAATTCAACAAAAGATGTAAAAGAAAGAGTCGGCCGTATCGTTCGAATGCACGCCAATCATCGTGAAGAAGTTGATGAAATTTTTGCCGGTAATTTGGGTGCTATTGTTGGTTTGAAAGATACTACGACCGGAGATACTCTTTGCGACGAAGCCAGCCCGATTATTTTGGAAAAGATTTCAGTTCCGGAACCGGTTATTTCCATGAAGATCGAGCCGAAAACAAAAGCTGACCAGGAAAAAATGGGCGTTGCTTTGAGAAGGCTTTCCGAAGAAGATCCGACCTTCCGCGTTAGCGGCGATGCCGAAACAGGAGATACTATTATTGAAGGTATGGGTGAATTACACTTGGATGTATTGGTGGAAAGAATGAAGAGAGAATTCGGAGTTCAGACAAATGTCGGCAGGCCGCAGGTTGCCTATAAGGAAACTATCAAGAAAGATGCCGATGCTGAAGGTAAATATATCAAGCAGTCCGGAGGTAAGGGACAGTACGGTCATTGCCGAATTAAGATTGAACCGACCGAAAAAGGAAAAGGATTTGAATTTGTTAACGATATTAAAGGAGGTGCAATTCCGAAAGAATTTATCGCTCCTATTGAAAAGGGTGTTGTGGAAGCTATGTCTAAAGGTGTGGTTGCCGGATTCCCGATGGTAGATATAAAGGTGACTTTGTACGATGGATCATACCACGATGTAGACTCTTCCGAAGCCGCTTTCAAAATTGCAGGATCTATGGCTTTCAAATCTGCAGCGTTGAATGCGAAACCAATTCTTCTCGAACCTATTATGAAAGTGCAGTCTTTGGCTCCGACTGAATACATGGGTGATATAACTGGAGATTTCAATTCCAAGAGAGGTAAGATTGAGGCTATGAGCGACAGGATGAACATAAAAGTTATTGATGCCTTGATCCCGCTTTCCGAAATGTTCGGATATGCAACCAAATTACGTTCTATGACTCAAGGCCGAGGAAACTTCACGATGGAATTTTCTCACTACGATGAAGTTCCTGCGAACGTAGCTACTCTTATTAAAGAGGGTAAGAAATAATTAACACAATTTCTTATTGACAAAATTCCTATTTTTCGTATAAAATAAATAGACGTTTATTGCTTTGCCGCTGGCAGGCGATAACATTAAAAAATAAATTAAAAAATAATTAAAAAATAAAACTATGGCAGAAAAAGAAAAATTTGCTAGAACTAAGCCGCACGTTAACGTCGGAACAATTGGCCACGTCGACCACGGCAAAACTTCTTTAACAGCCGCTATTACCCACGTTCTCTTTTTAAAGGGTTGGGCTAAGAAAGAAGAAGGTGTAGATCAGATTGATAACGCTCCTGAAGAAAAAGCTCGTGGTATTACAATTGCTTTGCACCATTCTGAGTATGAGTCCGAAAAGAGACACTATGCTCACATTGATGCTCCGGGACACGCCGACTATATCAAGAACATGATTACCGGTGCTGCCCAGATGGATGGCGCCATTCTCGTAGTTTCTGCCGCTGATGGTCCGATGCCTCAAACCAGAGAGCACATCTTGTTGGCTTATCAGGTAGGCGTTCCAAACCTTATTGTTTTCTTGAACAAGTGCGATATGGTTGACGATCCGGAACTTATTGACTTGGTTGAATCCGAAGTCAGAGAGCTTCTCAAGAAATATAATTTCCCTGGCGACACCGTCCCAGTGATCAGAGGTTCCGCTACAAAGGCTATGGCTGTTAAGTCTGCCGATGAGCCGGATGCCAAACCGATCTTGGATCTCGTAAAGGCCATGGATGAATATATTCCTGACCCAGTCAGAGAAACAGGAAAGCCGTTCTTGATGCCTGTTGAAGATATTTTCTCAATTGAAGGAAGAGGTACGGTTGTTACCGGAAGAGTAGAAAGAGGTTCTGTTAAAGTAAACGAAGAAATTGAAATCATCGGTATTAAGCCGACTCAGAAGACGGTTGTTACCGGTATCGAAATGTTCCAAAAGGTTTTGGACGAAGGTACTGCTGGTGATAACGTAGGTATTCTCTTGAGAGGTCTTAAGAAAGAAGACGTAGAGAGAGGACAAGTCTTGGCTAAACCAGGAAGCGTTACTCCTCACACTGACTTCGAATCTGAAGTTTACGTTCTCAGTAAAGAAGAAGGTGGTAGACACACCCCATTCTTTAAAGGATACAAACCACAGTTCTATATCAGAACCACTGATGTTACGGGAGAAGTTACTTTGCCGGAAGGCATGGAAATGGTTATGCCTGGTGACACAGTAAAGTTCGTTGTTAAATTGATCGCTCCGGTTGCTTTGGAAGAAAAACAGCGTTTTGCTATCCGTGAAGGAGGTAAAACAGTTGGCGCTGGAGTTGTTACCAAAATCATTAAGTAAATTTTGGAACACCAAGGCTTTTAAATAGAATTATTTATATGCCTTCTAAAACGCATGACTAAAAAAGACATTGAAAAAGAAAAATTAAGGTTAAGGATTCAGGCTTACGACCACAAGTTGATAGACAATACTTGCAGGCAGATAATTGAAACTGCCAAAAGACAGGATGCTGAAATTGTGGGGCCAATCCCTCTGCCAACGGAAATTAAAAAATACACCGTTAATCGCTCAACTTTTATTGATAAAAATTCAAGGGAGCAATTCGAGCTGAGGGTCCACAAGAGACTTTTGGACATAATGAATCCAAATCAGGCAATTATCGAATCGCTTTCTAATCTCAATTTACCTTCAGGGGTTGAAATAGAGATCAAAATGGTGTAATATAGATTCACTATAAGAAATAATTCGAGGTTAGCCTCGAATTATTTTTTTAGATAAATAAATAGACATGGACATAACAAAAGGAACAAAAATAAAAATGACTCAGATTTTCAAGAATGATATCGTTTACCCGGTATCGGTTATTAAGCTTGAAAAGAAAGAGTCTGCTGAAAATTTTAAAGAAGAAGAATTGGTTATTGTATCCGGTACAACCAAGGGACATGGATGGCAGGGTGTGGTAAAAAGATATAGTTTCGGAGGCGGACCTCAGACTCACGGTCAAAAAAACAGACTAAGAGCCCCGGGTTCTATTGGTAGCACCGCTCCGCAGCGTGTTTTACCGGGAAGAAAAATGGCAGGAAGAATGGGAGGCGCCAGAAAAACAATCAAGAATTTGAGAATTGTTTCCGTTGATAAAGAAAATGGTTTAATTTTACTTCACGGTTCTGTACCGGGAAACAACAGAAGCAAGGTTGAAATTAAAAAAGCAGTTTCTGCTAAGTAAAAAATATGACAGCTATCAAAATTTACAATCAAAAAGGAGAAGTTAAGGGTGAAATTGAAATACCTAAATTTTTACAAATAAAGTGGAACCCGCTTTTGGTTAAGCAGGTCGTTGATTCTATTCTTGCCAATTCCAGACAGGTTATTGCCCATACAAAAGGCAGAGGTGAAGTGGCGGGTGGCGGCAGAAAGCCATGGAAGCAGAAAGGAACAGGCCGAGCCAGGCAGGGATCAATCAGATCTCCGTTATGGAAAGGCGGTGGTGTGACTTTTGGTCCTAAAAAAGAAACCGATTATTCCAAGAAAATCAACAAGAAGATGCTTAAGAAAGCTTTGTTGGTAGCTCTTGCCAAGAAGGCCGAAGACGGCGAATTGAAGTTGGTTGAGAGTTTTGAGATGGTTTCTCCAAAAACTAAAGCCGTGGCCGGAATGATAAAGAGTATTACCGGAGGAAAATCAGCTTTAATTTTGATAGATAAGAAGAATAAAAATGCAGTTTTAGCCACAAGAAATTTGAAGAATTCTGTGAATTTAATCCCGGAAAATTTAAACGCTTTTGAAGTTTTGAAATATAAAAATGTCTTAATGGAAAAAGCAACATTAGAAAACTATGGCAAATAAATTTTTAATAAAAAATCCAATAATTACCGAAAAGGCTATTCGTGGCAGTGAATTGGGAAAATATGTTTTTTTGGTTGAAAAGAAGGCTACGGTCAATGAAATCAAGAAAGCCGTTGAAACTTTATACAATGTTAAGGTTGAAAAGACTAATGTTGTAAACGTTAAACCGAAAACAAGAAGGCTTGGTAAGACGGTTGGTGTAAAGCCGGGATATAAAAAGATCATAGTGACTTTGAAAAAGGGTCAAAAATTAGATATACTACCACAATAATTTTATGAAAAGCTTTAGACCTACAACTCCATCAAGGAGACAAATGACTGTTGTCGAATATGACGTTCTTTCCAAGACCGCTCCTTTTAAGTCTTTGACTAAAAAGATTAAAGAATGCGCTGGAAGAAACAGCCAAGGAAGAATAACAACCAGACATCAGGGCGGAGGTAATAAAAAGATGTACAGGATGGTTGATTTTAATCAGAATAAACTTAATATTCCTGGAAGAGTAGAAACCATTGAATATGATCCATATAGGACTGCTTTTATTGCCTTGGTTGTTTATAAAGACGGTGAAAGAAGATACGTTTTGGCTCCAAAGGATTTGAAAGTTGGAGACGAAATAGTTTCCGCTGAAAACGCTCCTTTAAAAACTGGCAACAGAATGATGGTTAAAAATATTCCTATCGGTTATCTGGTTCATAATATTGAGCTCGCTCCCGGCGAAGGTGGAAAAATGGTAAGATCCGCCGGATCTTTTGCCGAAATTCTGGGTCAGGAAGGCAGATTCGTAAATTTGAAACTTAGTTCTGGTGAAGTGAGAAAAGTTTTAGCCGATTCTTTGGCTTCCTTAGGGCAGGTATCCAATCCTGATTACAGCTTGACCGTTATTGGTAAAGCCGGAAGATCCAGGCATTTGGGTATCAGGCCTACAGTTAGAGGTAAAGTCATGAATCCTTGCGATCATCCATACGGTGGTGGTGAAGGTAGAACCCAGAGAGGTACTAGGAAACCTAAAGATATTTGGGGTAATATTACTGGCGGAAGAAAAACCCGCGATAAAAAGAAGAGGTCAAATAAATTTATTATTCAAAGAAGAAAGAAATAAAATTAAACTAATATGTCTAGATCAAGCAATAAGGGTCCGTTTGTAGATCCAAAATTATTAAAAAAGATTTCTAAGTTAAAAGCCGGCGATAAGACGGTTATTAAGACTTGGTCTAGGGATTCCGTGATAGCTCCGGAAATGGTTGGTTTTACATTGGGAATTCATAACGGAAAGATTCACGTTGAGGTATTCGTGAAAGAAGAAATGGTCGGACACAAACTTGGCGAATTTGCTTTAACCAGGAAGTTCGTTAAGCACGGAGGTAAAATGCAACGCGATTTGGAAGCCGCTGCTGCAGTTAAAGCCGCTACTCCCGCCGCTCCTGCTAAAAAATAATATATAAAATATTAAACTATGCTTAGAGAAACAGTAAAATTGAAACATTTGCACATAACTCCGGATAAGGCCAGGCTTGTTGCCAACCTTGTTAAAAAAATGTCCGCCAATGAAGCCGAGGCTCAGCTTATGGTTTTGCCGAAAAGAGCCGCTAAACCAATTTTAAAACTTTTGAAATCGGGTATAGCCAATATGGTAAATAACAGAAAGGCTGATGCCGAAAAGTTGGTTATTGAGTCTATTACGGTTGACGAAGGTCCTACTTTTAAAAGATTCTTGCCCCGCTCAATGGGAAGAGCTACTCCGCTTTTAAAAAGAACTTCTCATGTAACTATAATCTTGAAAGAAATTGATAAGAAAAAGACGAGCAAGTTTAATACTGAAATTTCTAGAAAAAACAAAGAAGCTAAGAAAATAACGAAAGAAGCCAAACAGTCGAAGCCGGAAAATAAAGAGAAGGAAATGAAAGATGTTTCTGCTTCGGCAGAAAACAAGCCGGGATTTGTTAAAAAAGTTTTTAGAAGAAAAAGCGTTTAATATATAGAGAAATAAATTTAAACTATGGGACAAAAAATAAGACCAGATTCATATAGAACAGGAATAACCAAGGGATGGAATTCCCGATGGTTTCCCAAGAAAAACTTCAAGGAAATCCTGGAAGAAGATGTTTTAATTAGAAAAATAATCAAACAAAAGATAAAATTGGCCGGTATCGACAAGATCGAAATCGAAAAAAATAATAATAATTACAGAATTTTTATTAAAGTTGCTAAGCCGGGTTTGGTTATTGGCAGAGGCGGAAAGGGTGTTGATGAGCTCAGGAAATCAATCGAAGAAGCCCTTGTAAAGCTTTTTAAAGAAAGAAAGGTTAAACCGGATTTTTCCATTAGTTTAAATATTGAAGAGTTAAGAAGAAATGACGTTTCAGCAACTTTTATTGCTCAGAGCATTGCCTGGGATTTGGAAAAAAGAATGCCTTTCAGAAAAACAATCAAAAAATATTTGGAATCTGTTATGCAGAATAAAGAAGCCGAAGGAGTTAAGATAAAACTTTCCGGAAGATTGGATGGATCCGAAATAGCTAGAAGAGAATGGTTAGCTAAAGGAAAACTTCCTCTTCAGACTCTGAGGGCTAACATTGATTACGGGGAAGGAACAGCTTTTTGTACTTATGGCACAGTCGGTATAAAAGTTTGGATTTACAAAGGAGAAGTAACTTTATAAAACACTAATATGTTGATGCCAAAAAAAGTAAAACACAGAAAGTGGCAGAGAGGCAGATCTAAAAATAGGATTGTCGAAACAAGAGGAACTACTATTGCTTATGGATCTTTCGGTCTTAAGGCTATGAGTCCGGCTTGGATGGATGGAAGACAACTTGAAGCTGCCAGAAAGACAATCACCAACTTTTTGAAAAGAGAAGGTAAGGTTTGGATCAGGGTTTTTCCGGACAAGCCAATTACCAAAAAGCCGCCTGAAGTTACTTTGGGTGGAGGTAAGGGTGATGTAGATAAGTATGTAGTTGTTGTTAAGCCGGGAAGAATACTTTTTGAAGTCGATGGAGTTTCTAAAGAAATCGCTACCCAGGCCTTGAATCTTGCTAGCTATAAATTGCCGGTAAGAACTAAGGTAGTTTCAAAAGATTAATTTGAAAAAATACTAAAAATCATATAAAATATGAAGACCAAAGAAATGGAACAATTGAAAAACAAACAAGAAAACGAGCTTTTAAGCGATCTTAAAAAAAGCAAGGATAAGCTTTGGGATCTTCAGGTTGATTTGAGGGCCGGAAAGCTAAAAAACGTAAGTGATATCAATAAAACAAAAAAATTGATCGCCAGAATAAATACCGTTTTAAGCGAGAAGAAAAACTCTAAAACGACTAAATAATAAGCACAAATTTTATGAATGAAGTTAAACATAGAAAATTAGAAGGAGTCGTGGTTTCCGATAAGATGAATAAGACTATCGTGGTTGCGGTTGAAAGATTGAAATTGAATAGTAAGTATAAGAAATATTTTAAAACCACAACTAAATTTAAAGTTCACGACGAGAATAATGAATTTCATACCGGCGATAAGTTGGTTATTGAAGAAACCAGGCCGATAAGTAAAGATAAAAGATGGAAAGTTGTTAAAAAGATTTAACCTATATGATTCAAGAACGATCTATATTAAAAGTTGCCGACAATAGCGGAGCCAAGATGGTCCGTTGTTTTAGGGTGTTGGGCGGAGGAAGAAAGAGATATGCGGAAATAGGCGATATAATTATTGCCTCTGTTCAGAAAGCCGAACCAAGAAAAGCCGTTAAGAAAAAAGATATAGTTAAGGCCGTGGTTGTAAGAACCAGAAAAACACAGCACAGAAAAGACGGATCTTATTACAGATTTGATGATAATGCCGTTGTTTTAATTGATGAAAAGAAAGAGCCAAAAGCTACCCGTATTTTCGGTCCTATTCCAAGAGAAATAAGAGAAAAAGGTTATGAAACTATTTTTACAATGGCCGAAGAAGTTATTTAATTAAATTGAAATTATGAAGATTAAAAAAGGTGATACAGTAAAAATATTGACAGGAAAAGATAGCGGTAAAACCGGTAAGATTTTGGCTATCGACACTAAAAAAGAGAAGGTTTTGGTTGAGGGTTTGAATATGTTTAAAAAACATCAGAGACCGAAACGCCAGGGCGAAAAAGGTGAAATAGTCAGCGTTGCCAGACCAATGGAAGCTTCCAATGTTTTATTGGTTTGTCCGCGTTGTGGTCAGCCTACAAGAGTTGGATATAAGCTTGAGGGTGGTAAAAAATTAAGAACTTGTAAAAAATGCAAAAGCACGATTTAAATAACAAATTAGAAAAAGCTGTTGTGAATGTCGGAATTGGAAGGCTTACCCAGCAGCCTAATTTTGAGGACAAAGTTTTACCTGAAATAATCAAGGAAATTACCGCTATTACTGGCCAAAAACCAGCCTCTAGACCGGCTATGAAATCTATAGCAGGATTTAAATTGAGACAGGGAACAGTTGTTGGCCTTAAGACAACTTTGAGAGGAAAGTATATGGATTCCTTAATCAGTAAAATCGTAAATGTAACCTTGCCTCGTGTAAGAGATTTCAGGGGTATTGATATATCCGGTATAGATAAAAACGGAAATTTAAATTTTGGTTTTAAGGAACACTTGGTTTTTCCGGAAATTTCTCCGGAGCAGACCAAAGTAAACTTTGGAATTCAAATAACTTTGGTTCCGAAAAATCCTATAAAATCAAAAGAAGCTGCCGTCGAATTTTATAAAAAAATTGGAATTCCATTTAAGAAATAAAAATTATGGCTAAAACATCAGTAGTAGCAAGATCAAAAAAGAAAGCTAAATATACTTCGCGTATCGTGAGAAGATGTTTCAGGTGCGGAAGGAAGCATGGCTATATGAGAGAGTTTGGAATTTGCAGGATTTGTTTTAGAGAATTGGCTGGTCGTGGAGAAATACCGGGAATTAAGAAGGCTTCTTGGTAAAATAAATTTCAGCTCACTATAAATAATCAATATGTATACAGACTTATTAGTAAAAATTAAAAATGCTCAAGCCGTAAAAAGCGAAACCGTAAAATCGCCATATTCCATAATGGACAAGGCTATTTTGGATATTCTTGAAAAGAAGAATTTTGTTGGAACGGTTGAAGTGAAGGGAAGGGCCCCGAAGAAAGTTTTGGATATAAATTTAAAATATGATACTGCCGGTAAAGGTGTTATCAGCGGTGTAAAGATTTTGAGCAAGCCATCCAGACATTTATATGTTGGTTATGAAGAAATCAGACCCGTAAAGCAGGGATTTGGTTTATTAGTTGTTTCGACATCAAAGGGTATTATGGATGGATCTATGGCTAGAAAATCAAAATTGGGAGGCGAGCTTCTTTTCGAAATTTGGTAATTAAGAATATTTAAATAAACATATGAGTAAAATAGGAAAAAAACCAATAATGATTCCAGAAAATATCTCCGTTAAAATAGACGGATCTGTTTTGGAAATCTCTTCGAAAGACGGAAAGAAGGTGGCTAAGATAAACATTTTGCCGAATATTGAGGTTAAAGTTGAAGAAAATCAGCTTATATTTAAGGCTCTTAATGATGATCAGCAAACTAGAGCCAATTGGGGAACAATAAGGGCTTTGGCTCAGAATGCTGTTTCCGGAATAAAGGAAGATTTCAAAAAAGTTTTGGAATTCAATGGAGTAGGTTTTAGGGCAAACGTTGAAGGTAAGACTCTGGTTTTGAACATTGGTTTTTCTCATCCGGTTAAGTTTGAAATTCCTAATGGAATTACAATTACCGTAGAAAAAAGCAATATAAATATTTCGGGAATGGATAAATATTTAGTGGGTCAGGTTGCTACTAAGATCAGAGCTTTGAAGAAACCTAATCCGTATAGAGGAACCGGAATCAAATATAAAGAAGAAGTCATCAGAAGAAAGGCCGGTAAGAAAGCAACCAGCGGAGCTGCTGCCGCCTAGTAATTAATATTTTTTAAAATTATGGCAAATATTAAAGAAAAAAATAGAAAAGAGGAAAGGAGGCGCATCAGAAATAAAGCTAAAATTTTTGGCACGGCTATAAAACCGAGACTTTCTATTTTTAGGAGTAATTTGTATACATATGCTCAGCTTATTGATGACAATACCGGAAAAACTTTGGCTTCAGCTTCAACTAAAGAATTGGGAAAGAAAAAGATGAAAAAAGCCGAGCAGGCTAAGGAGTTGGGGATGTTGATAGCCGAAAAGGCCAAGAAAGCAAATATTAAAGAAGCTGTTTTTAATAAAGGTCCATATCTTTATCACGGCAGAGTAAAAGCTGTTGCTGATGGAGCCAGGGATGGCGGAATTAAAATATAGGTTTATGGATAACAATAATACAAAAAATACAAATACCAATAGTAATTTTAGGAATCCAAGATTTGGAGGAAGAAGGCCGAATACTTTTAAGAGAGAAAAACCGAAAGATGATTTCAGGGAAAAAGTTTTGGATCTCAGAAGAGTTACACGTGTGGTTGCCGGAGGTAAAAGATTCCGTTTTAGGACAACTTTGATTATAGGAGATGAAAAAGGTAATGTTGGCGTTGGTTTGGGTAAGGGAGTAGATGTTCAGGCTTCTATTGAAAAAGCTAAAATTGATGCCAGAAAAAATCTTATTAAAATAAATTTGAAAGGAAGGACGATTGCCCATGAGATTGAGGCAAAATTCAGTGCCGCTAATATTAGAATTAAACCAGCAAAAGAAGGAAACGGTCTTAAGGCCGGTGGAGCTGTCCGTGTAGTTCTGGCTTTGGCTGGAGTTAAAGATGCCACTGCAAAATGTCTTGGAAGGACTCCGAATAAGCTGACTAACGCTTTGGCCACTATTGAGGCTTTGAAAAAATTAAAAGCTTAAAAATATGCAGTTACACAATATATCCATAAAAAATAAAAGAGAAAAAAGAGTTGCTCGTGGAGGAAAACGAGGTACTACTGGCGGAAGAGGAACTAAGGGACAGAAGTCCCGTTCCGGACACAGAATTCGTCCGGCCCAAAGAGATCTTTTGATTAGGATTCCAAAATTGAGGGGTTATAGGAATAAACCCAAATCTGATTTTAATTTAGTTTTGCATTTATCCGATTTGGAAAAAATTAAAGGCGATGTGATAAACAGAGCTACCTTGATGACCCATTTTGGAAAAAAATTTAAAGAAGAAATAAAGATTTTGGATATTGGCGAAATTAAAAAGCCTGTTAAAATTGAAGGTGTTAAAATTTCTAAATCAGCTAAAGAAAAAATTGAAAAAGCCGGAGGAAGTGTTAAGTAATTTTAAAAATTATACATGGAAAAATTAATCCAAATTTTTAAAAATCCTGATATCAGAAAAAAAATATTAATAGTTGCTTCATTGCTTTTGGTTTCAAGAATTTTTGCCACAATTCCTATTCCGAGTGTTGATTTACTTAAACTAAAAATGTTCTTAAGCTCCAGTCAGCTTTTGGGTTTTTTGGATATGTTTTCTGGCGGTTCTTTAGGAAAACTTTCTATTGTAATGTTGGGAGTTGGTCCTTATATTACAGCCACTATTATAATGCAGCTTTTGACCATGATTTTTCCTAATCTTAAAGAGATTTATTATGAACAAGGAGAAATGGGCAGGGCTAAATTCAATAGAATTTCCCGATACATTACTGTGCCATTAGCTGCTTTACAAGGATATGGTTTTTTGAATCTTTTAAAATCCCAGCAGATTTTAACCATGACATCTCCTTTTGATATTGTAAGAAATGTAGTTATTATTACTGCCGGATCTATGTTTTTTGTGTGGCTTGGAGAAATTATTTCTGAGCAAAAAATAGGTAACGGAGTTTCTTTGTTGATTTTTGCCGGTATTGTCGACAGATTGCCGACAACTATAAAAACCTTACTTCTTAATTATTCTCCCAGTCAGATTCCGACTTATTTGTTATTTTTGGCTCTTAGCGTAGTCGTTATTGCCGGTGTGGTATTTATTAATGAAGGCGAAAGAAAAATTCCAGTTTCTTATTCCAGAAGAGTAAGGGGCAATAAAATGTATGGGGGAGTTTCGACGTATCTACCTTTAAGAGTAAATCAGGCTGGCGTTATACCCATAATTTTTGCTATTTCTCTTTTGCTTTTACCTCAGTTTTTGGCTCAGGCCTCGGCTTTGATTTCTTCGGATTTTTCATTGAAATTCAATAGCCTGGTAAATAGCTTCATGAATGATATGGTTGTTTACTCTATAGTTTATTTTGTTTTAGTCGTTGCCTTTACTTATTTTTATACCGCCGTTACCTTTGATCCCGCAGAGATTTCTAAGAATTTGCAAAGAAGCGGGGGATTTATTCCCGGAATAAGACCAGGCGACCCGTCCGGAATTTATTTGAATAAGGTTATTAATCGAATAACACTTTTCGGAGCTTTCTTTCTTGGCGTAATAGCTATTTTGCCTAATTTGGTAAGCATGACCACCGGAATAAGCGCTTTAACCTTGGGAGGTACCAGTTTGCTTATCGTTGTTTCTGTTGCATTAGAAGTTGAGAAGCAGATAAATTCTCATTTGGTAATGAGGGAGTACGATACAATTTAATTTATTAAAACCCCGCTAAGCGGGGTTTTTTGTTATAATAAATAAAGAGATTGCAAATTCCGCGCACAACAAAGATAACAAAATTTGTATATGTGCGGTAAATATTAATAAGTCGTTTTAAATTAATAATTAATAAAAAAAACAAAGAACGAGAAAGTTTTAGTTTCAAGTCTTTGTTATTTGTAGAATGAAAAAAGTTGTTTTATTTTATGGTGCTCCAGGTTCCGGTAAGGGAACTCAGGCTGATTTATTGGCGAAAAATTATGGATTTTATCATTTTGATACCGGCAAAAATATAGAGCAGACGGTTAACGACCCGGAAAATCTAAAAGATGAAAATATCAGAAAGGAAAAAGAAATTTTTGATTCAGGAAAACTCAATACGCCTTCCTGGGTTTTGAACGATGTGGTTATTAAGAAAACTCAGAATTTGGCTAAGGCTGGTGTAAGACTTGTCTTTAGCGGTTCTCCCAGAACTCTTTTTGAGGCTTTTGGCGATGAAAAGCAGATTGGCCTTATAAAAACTTTAGAGAATTTATACGGAAAAGAAAATATTGGAATTATGTATATTGAGGTTAAGCCGGAAACATCCGTTTTTAGAAATAGTAATAGATTGGTTTGTTCGGTTTGTGGAGCGCCGGTATTATATAAAGAAAATGGATTAACAACTTGTCCTTTTTGTGACGCACCTTTAAGAAAAAGAAGTCTCGATAATCCCGAAACCATAAAAGTAAGGCTCGAGGAGTATAAAAATAGAACTCAGCCGATTATCGAAAAATTGAAAGAGCAGGGCTATGAAATAAACATGATCGATGGAGAGCCTGAGCCTTATAAAGTTTTTGAACAAATAAAAAATAGAATCTAGAAGTGCTTATTAAAACTCCAGAACAAATAAAAAAGATTAAAATTTCCGGAAAGATATTGGCTAGTGTGGCAAAAGAACTTAAGAAAAATATTGCGGAGGGCGTTGTTTTGAAGGATTTGGATATATTGGCCAGGAAATTGATTGAAGAGGCTGGTGCCGAACCGGCATTTTTGGGCTATCAGCCGCACGGAGCGGATCATCCATTTCCGGCCTCAATTTGCGCTTCTTTAAATGAGGTTGTGGTTCACGGTATTCCCAATAAATACAAACTTAAATCCGGAGATATTTTGAAGCTCGACTTTGGGGTGAGCTACCAAGGCTTTATAACAGATTCAGCTTTTACTATTGGAGTTGGGAAGATTTCCGGTGAAGCTCAAAAATTAATGGATGTTACCAAACATTCTTTGATGCTTGGTATAAAAGAGTGCCGCGCCGGAAAAACATTGGGGGATATTGGCTGGGCAATAAATAATTATGTTCAAAAAAATGGATTCAAGGTTGTGAAGGGTCTTTGCGGCCATGGGGTGGGCATAGAACTTCACGAAGAGCCATCAGTATTTAATGAGGGTCAGAAAAATACCGGTTTAGAGCTTAGGCCGGGAATGGTACTGGCCTTGGAACCAATGGTCTCGGCGGGGGATCCGTATATAGTTCAGACTGAACAGGAAAGTTATGCTACAAGAGATGGCAGTCTTTCCGCACATTTTGAACACACAGTGCTTATTACCGAGAGAAATCCCGAGATATTGACAAATTTTTAAAAAAGACGTATTATTTATTTCAGAACGTTTTAGAGCGACTGCTATCATAGCTTAAGGGCACTCCTACGGCGGCAGGGGTTTTCACCTCCGTGGTTCTCCTGACCGAAACCACAACCCTTAAATTCCGGGAATTATCCGTAGGCAATACGGAATAGTCGCTCCAATATTTACTCCCTGGCAACAACAGGGAGTTTTTATTCCAAAAAACAATAAAATTTGATATAATTTTAACGATATATGCCAAAACCTTTTTTATCCGTAATTATTCCGGCTTATAATGAAGCAAAGCGATTACCGCTTACTTTAATCGATATCGATAAACATTTGGATGAGCAGGAATATTCTTATGAAATTATTGTAGTAAACGATGGATCTACCGACGATACCGCCGAAATTGTTACAAGATTCTTGCCTTTAATAAATAATTTAAGACTGATAGATAATAAAGAAAATAAAGGTAAGGGCGCGGTTGTTCGTCAGGGAATGCTGGAATCCAAGGGATTATGGCGTCTATTTATGGATGCCGATAATTCTACTTCCGTAGTGGAATTCAATAAAATGATTTCTTATTTCAAATCCGGATACGACGTGGTAATTGGTTCGCGTGACGTAAGGGGCGCCAGGATGATGCCCCCCCAACCTATTCATAAAAGATTTATGGGTAGATTAGGTAATCTTATTATCCAGTTGTTTTTGACTCCGGGTATTTGGGATACACAATGTGGTTTTAAGTGTTTTTCCGAGGAAGCAGCTGAGAGAGTTTTTTCTCTAACTAGGATAGATAAGTGGGGTTTTGATGCGGAGGCATTGGCTTTAGCCAAAGTTTTGGGATATAAAATAAAAGAAATTCCGGTATTTTGGGTAAATGATATAAGAACTCACGTGAAACTTAAGGATTATTTGCAAGTATTATTTGAAACTGTTAAAGTACGTTGGTGGTTGTTACGCGATGTATATAATATTAAAAATCAAAATAAAAATTTTTAAAAAATAAAATAAAAATATGATGAAACAATATTTAACAAAAGAAAAATTAGAGGAATTGAAAAATGAATTAAACGATTTGAAAACCGTAAAAAGAGTTGAAATCGCCGAAAAATTACAGAGAGCCAAAGAGCTGGGTGATCTTTCGGAGAACTCCGAATATTTTGAAGCCAGGGAAGAACAGGGCCAGATTGAGAGCCGAATTTTTGAATTAGAAGATATGCTTAAAGACGTTGAGCTTATTGATAAAACAAAAGCTACTGGAGTGGTTAAGGTTGGCTCTACAATAGAAGTTTCCAAAGCCGGTAAGAAAATGAAGTTTTGTATCGTGGGTTCCAACGAGGCTAAGCCGGAAGAAGGATTTATATCTAATGAATCTCCTTTGGGCAGGGCTTTTTTGGGCAAAAGAGAAGGAGACGTTATTACTGTTCAGGTGCCTAGCGGAAAAGTTGAATATAAAATGCTTTCTGTAGAATAAGATTTATTTCGTATGATAGAAGATCTTATAAAAGAACGATTAAGGAAAAAAGAAGGATTTGAAAAGGCCGGAATTGATTGTTATCCGGCAAAAATAGAAAGGGACTACAGAATTAAAGAAGTTCTCAAAAACTTCGTTTTTTTGTCTTTGTTTAAAAAGAAATTTTCGCTTGCCGGCAGGATTATGGGTATGCGTGTTCAGGGAGGAATAATGTTCGTAGATTTGAACGATGGCAGTGCTTCAATGCAGGCCGTGATTTCAAAAAAGAATTTTAAGGACTTTCCTCTTTTCAAGGAAAATTTGGATATCGGAGATTTTATTTCTGTTAAAGGCGGCGTTTTTACCACAAAAGCCGGACAGAAAAGTTTGAAGGCGGACAATGTTGTCTTAGCTTCAAAAAGCTTGAGGCCTATTCCGAGCCAGTGGTATGGACTTCAGGACGAAGAAGAAAAACTTAGGAAAAGATATCTGGATATTTTGCTGAATCCGGAAATAAAAGACATGTTCGAAAAAAGAGCGAGATTTTGGAATGCCATAAGAGATTTTTTGCTCAGCAGAGGTTTCACTGAAGTTGAAACTCCTGTTTTAGAAAATACAACCGGAGGTGCAGATGCGAAGCCTTTTGTGACACATCACAATGCTTTAGACATAGACGTCTATTTGCGTATTTCTATGGGTGAATTATGGCAAAAAAGACTTATGGTTGCCGGTTTCGAAAAAACATTTGAAATAGGAAGACAATTTAGGAATGAGGGGATGGATGCAGAGCATTTACAGGATTATACACAGATGGAATTTTACTGGGCTTATGCCGATTATGAAATGGGAATGGAATTGGTTGAAGACTTGTATAAATATGTTGCCATGAAAACTTTCGGAAAACTTAAATTTACGATTGGTGAGTTTGAAGTTGATTTAGGTAAAAAGTGGGAGAGATATGATTATGTTGAAACTATAAAAAAATATACAGGCATAGATATCTTGAATACCAATATCGACGAAATAAAACAAAGATTGAAAGAATTGAAAGTTGATTTTTCAAGAGAGGGTTTCAATATTACCAGAGCCATAGATAATCTTTGGAAATATTGCAGGAAACAGATTTGCGGTCCGGGATTTTTGATTGGAGTGCCGGTGGAGGTTTCTCCTTTAGCTAAAAGAGATAGTAAAAATCCTAGGGTTACACAAAGATTTCAGCCGATCATTGCCGGTTCAGAACTCGGAAATGGATATAGCGAGCTAAATGATCCGGTGGACCAACTTGCTAGGTTTAACGAACAGGCAAAGTTAAGAGAAGCTGGAGATGAAGAGGCTCAGATGAAAGATGAAGATTTCGTGGAAGCTTTGGAATATGGAATGCCACCCACCTGCGGCTTCGGAATGAGTGAGAGGGTATTTGACTTCTTTATGAACAAAAGCGCCAGAGAATGCCAAATTTTTCCATTAATGAGGCCCAAAAAGGAAGAAAAGTAAAAATTTTTATTTATGCTTGATATAAAATACATCAGGGAAAATTCCGAAAAAATTAAAGAAGCTGCAAAAAATAAAAACATTGATATAAATATCGATGAACTTTTAGCCCTTGATGACAAGAGGCGTGCTTTACAGTTGGAAATTGATGAGCTTAGAGCTAAAAGAAATAAATTAGCTGAAGCCGGAAAATCCGGAAAGCCTACTAAAGAGCAGATTGAAGAAGGTAAATCGGTAAAAATTAAAGTTTTGGAAGTTGAGGCGGAATTGAAATTGGTTCAGGAAAAATATATGGCGCTTATGGTAAGAGTGCCGACAATTCCTTCGCCGGATACTCCGGTTGGAAAAAGCGGAGATGATAATGTTGTGGCTGGAGAATGGGGAATAAAACCTGAATTTAAATTTACTCCGAAAGACCATATTAAAATTGCCGAAGATCTCGGCTTGATAGATTTTGAAAGGGGAGTAAAAGTTGCTGGGTACAGAGGTTATTATTTGAGGGGTTACGGCGCCGGATTGGTTATGGGTTTAATGATGTACGCCTTACAGAAAATGTCCGAAAAAAAATATATACCCATGATCCCGCCTACCCTAGTCAAAGGCTTTGCCTTATTCGGCAGCGGATATTTTAAGGGTACGGAATACAATCCGGAAGTGGATGAAATTTATCAGATTGCCACATCGGAAAAAGAAGCCGACGGATCGGAAAATAAAGAACAGAAATTTTTGGTTGGTACTGCCGAGCCTTCGTTATTGTCTTATTATTCGGGGGAAATTTTAAAAGAAGAAGATCTGCCTATAAGGCTTTGCGGATTTAGCCCGTGTTATAGAAGTGAAATAGGGAGCTACGGAAAAGATACTAAAGGTCTTTATAGAGTTCATGAATTTATGAAAGTTGAGCAAGTTGTAATTTGCAAAGCCGACATCGAAGAGGCTACCAAGTTGCAAGAAGAAATGATTGGAATTTCCAAAGAAATGCACGAAGAACTTGGTTTTAATTATAGACAGCTTAGAATTTGTACCGGTGATATGTCTGCAGGAAAATATAAAGCGTATGATTTGGAAACATGGCTTCCGGGCTCGCAGCGTTGGGCAGAAACCGGGTCGGCTAGTAATTTTTTGGATTGGCAGGCCAGGAGGCTTAATGTTAAATATATCGACAAAAATGGCGAGAAGAAATATGTTTATATGTTGAATAATACAGCCATGCCTTCACCGCGTCCGTTTATGGCAATTTTGGAAAGTTTTCAAACCGAATCGGGTTCGGTAAAAATCCCTAAAGTTTTACAAAAATTTACGGGTTTTGAAGAAATCAAAAAATAAAAATAAAAAATCGCCTAGGTTAAGACCCGGGCGATTTTATTTAAAGAAAGTACAATTTTAAGGTGGTAAGGTGTAGTAACGCTATGATGATTTCTATGATAAGCCAGCATTTCACCACTGTTTCATATTTTCCCATAATTATCACAATGGCAGTTATTATTCCAAGAAGTGTATGAATTAATAGCCAGTGATTTAAACTAACAGTTTTTTGTATAAGGGAATTTATCGGGCCGACTTCATATACACACCCGGTTTTTACCCAAATAAACGTCATTACTCCATCAAAATAGCTTAAGATTAAAGCTATTAAAAGCATATAGAATATGCCTTTTTTCATTTACCTCACCCCCCTATAGTTTATTTGTTATTTTCAAGGAGTATGTATTAATTTTCTAACTTTTTTAAATATGTTGTCAATTCTAAAAAAGTTTAAAACTATTTATGATTTTATTTTTCTGTTAAAATTATATAAACAAGCGGTTATTAATATTTTATGCCAATTTATTCAGACAAAAAAGCGATTGTCAGAAGAAAAAGAATTTTTAGGATAAAAATTTACTTCCTTATTTTTTTTGCGGCATTGGTATCTTTTGGAATTTATTATTTAGTGCTATATTCTTCGGTTTTTAAAATAAAATCCATTATTATAGAAAATAATAAATTTTTAACAAATGAAGAAATTATCCGTGATTTAAAACAATATGTTTTAAGAGGTGGGTTTGCCGGCCAGGCCGGTTTTGATAACTTATTTTCTTGGCCAAGCGGAAAAATTGCGGTTGCTGATCCGGCAGTTTCTGAATTAAAAATAAACAAAAACTGGATAGGAAGAGAAGTAAAAGTTAGTGTTGAAGAGCGTGAGAGATTTGCTATTTGGTGTGTATTTGGCGGAGATAATTGTTATTGGATGGATAGGCAGGGGATTATTTTTGCGGAAGCGCCATTAACCGAGGGGTCTTTGGTTTTTACGGTATTTGACTCAAGAAATAATGTTTTGTTGTTAGGATCAAAAATTGAAGAAGATAGATTTGTAGGTAATTTAATTTCTGTTTTGGAAAATCTCAATAAAACCGGTTTTGAAATAACAAAAATTAATTTCGATAAAGATCTTCAGGAAATTACCGTTCAAACAATGGAAGGGACCAGATTATTGTTTAGCGACAGATTTAATTCCGCTCAAAATATAGCACTAATAAAAGATTTAAACTTGAAAAATGTAGATTATATAGATTTGAGGGTAGAGAATAAGATTTATTATAAGAATAATAAATAAAAATTTTTATAGTTTATAGATAAATATTGAAGTTCCTGCTTTGTAGTCTGGCGAGAGAGGATTTTTAAGCCAGAGATATTCGTCTTGCGGGCTTCTGGTGATTGTCGCGGTCGGGCTTAACCTAGAAATAGAATTCTGAATATTATTTACGGAAACCGCTAGCCAATTTATTCCATTTTCATTCGGATTTCCCATGGTTGAATTCCAATTTTCTGCTTTATTCCCGAAATAATATTTTATATTTCCGCCGCCGAAATAATCTATAGCTATTTTGTCTATTTTTTCTCCGCTAGGCGGGTTATTTACGAAATCTTTTAAGCGTTTCAAATCTTGACCCCAGTCAAAATTGGAATCGGTTACGTATTTATAGCCATTCATATCTCCCCCAGCCAGTTCATTAAATTTTGAAAGGAAATAAGGGCTGGCAAATACAGTGCCGGTTATTAGCCAAATTAAAAGGCCGCTTAGGATAACCGATTTGATTCCCAGATTTAATATTTTATTGAATGTTGATATTAGTTTCTGCGACAGGCTGCCTGATATATTTTTAGGGGCCCAATAGAATAATTTTTTAATGGCTGTGGAGGTAAGAATATAGACAAATGGGAGGGTGGGCATTATGTGCCTGAAGCCGATATTTAATGGGCTCTTCATGCTGTAAAGCCAGTATCCGGCCACGAAAATAATCATACAGAATTCAGAAAAGTTGGTAGTAAGATATTCAATGAATTTATTTTGGGTATATTTTTTTCCTTTATAAAAATTTTTTGCAATGTTCCAGATGCTCGCTAAAAACGCGGTAAAGATAAGTATCAATACGGGAAGCGATTCTTTCATTAAAAAAACAATAGGGAAATAATACCAATTTCCCAAATTACTGACTTGGCCTAATAGATAGCTGGTATTACCACCAGAAGAACGTTGCATAACCATAAGAACTCCCAGTAAATATTCAGCCAATGGTCTTAAAATTTTATTACCGGACATGGCTACAACATTGTCGGCCAAAAGGCGGTTTCCAAAACCCTGCAAAATTGTTCCGGTGTCGGAATATTGTTTGTCTATCGGATAATTTATGGTAAATAGTCCGTAAACGAGATAGATTAAAATACCGCCTATAAAAAATATCAGTAAAAGCTTTCCGAAATCAGTCAAGAAAATTTTGAATATTTTTTTAAACTTATTTTCAGCAACCGGGCTTTTTATTTCTTTTATTGTTTTTTCTATAAATAGGGCAGCTACTATAAAAATAAAGAATGGCCCGAGAAGAACGGCGGAGAATTTTAATAATTGCGCAAAACCAAAAGAAATTCCGGCTATTATAATATTTTTTCTAGTTGGATTATAAATGTATTTAAGGAAATAATAGCTTGCCACCAGAATTCCTAAAGCTGCTCCTACGTCTGTGGTTACATAGTGCCCATGAGCTAGAAAATTAGGGGAAAAAGCGATAAGTCCTGCCGGCAGAAGCGCCCACCATCTTCCCATTAGTTCATTTGCCCAGAAATAAGTAAATCCTATGAGTATAAGCAATAGAATCATCGGCATCAGGCGGCTATAAAAAATGATTTTATCGGCGTTGTTTCCAGATTCATATAAAAATTGGTTTCCTACAGCCCATTGGCCATTAATATCGGTCTGCCAAGAATTTTGATTGGTTGGAAAATTAAGATTTTGGAATAAAAGCGGAATTGCGGCAAGGGCTTTTACTAGAGGTGGGTGTTCTGGATTTAGCCTGTAATCCAAAAATTTAACATAAGAATATCCGGCTGGAATATGGGCAAGTTCATCCATGATAGCGGAGTCTTGTTTTGCGGGACCAAGCATCAATAAAAATGCGGAAATGATAATAAGGGATAAAATTGCTTTCGGTATGTAGTTTTGTAGTTTGGTCATAGTATAATTATATAATAAAACCATGGCTTTTGGACTTATAAAATTTCCCAAAAACGATAAGCATTTTGTATGGACGGATCATTCCAAATCAAAGATGATCCAGTATTTTATTTCGGAAACAAAAATAAAGGAATTAATAAAAAAACATGAGAGGTTGGAGGAGGGCGTGGCTCCAAAAACTGTGGCAGTGATGAAAAGGAATGACAAAGGGAAGAAAAAAGAAGAAATGTGGGTTATGTATCAAAAAATTGGTGATAAAAAAACAGGGGAAAAAATGAAGATAATTTCTGTATGGAGATATCCGGGAGTGAGTCCTAAAAAAGAAATTCCGATTCCGGAAGATGTTCTTAAAGAAATCGAGAATTTATAAATTTAAAATAAATTCTTTTTCTTCTTTGGTGTGTTTTTCCAGGGCATAGATTAGAGTAATTCTTGGCATTTTTTTGATATTGGCCTTGATAAATTTTGTTTCAAGGGACTTGTTTCTTTTTCCGACTTCGCGTAGCATCCAGCCGACGGCTTTGTGTATTAAGTCGCGTTTATCTTTTAACAATATTTTAGATATTTTTAATGTGTCATTGAATTGATTTTCTTTTATAAAAGAAAAAGTTGCTATAATAGCTATTCTTTTTTGCCAGAGATTTTTTGATTTAGCTAGTTTATATAAAACTTTTTTGCTTGTCCTGAGCGAAGTTGAAGGATTTTTATCCAATAAATATTCTCCGACTATTTTTGGAGCGGAATTATCAACTAGGTCCCAATTATTTATTTTTTTTGAATTTTTGATATAGAAATTAAAAATTTCTTCCTTTTGCAAATTGTCGGAGTTTTTGTATTGATTTACCAGAATTGCTAAGGCGCAAAAACGGTGTTCGTGAATTTTACTATTCAGGAGTTTTTGTAGTTCTGTAAAATTTAAATTCATGTATTTTTTACAAATTTTTCTTTGGGTTGGAACCATAATTCCCAGAAAAATATCGCCATGGCCGTATTCGCCGGGTGCGGTTTTAAAAAATCGCTGAAGTAGTTTAGCTTGTTCCGTATTTTTTAAGGCATTAAGATCTTTTTCCAGTTGAGAAACACTCATTAATTTATTATAATCTAATAATTATGAATAAGCTTTCTTTGGGTATAGTAGGCCTTCCAAATGTCGGAAAATCAACGCTTTTTAAGGCTATAACCAATAATCCCGTAAACATAGCCAATTATCCTTTTTGCACAATAGATCCGAACATCGGTGTAGTTTCTGTACCCGATGAGCGTTTGGAGAAGCTTAATGAAATGTCTAAGTCCAAGAAGAAAATACCGGCCGTGGTTGAGTTTTATGATATTGCTGGATTAGTAAGAGGTGCCAACAAGGGCGAAGGTTTGGGTAATCAATTTTTGAGTCATATAAGGGAAACCAATGCTATCGTAGAAGTTTTGCGTTGTTTTAAATCAACAGAAATAGTTCATGTGGAAAATTCGGTAGATCCTATAAGAGATATGGAAATTATTAATGCCGAGCTTGCTTTGAAAGATTTGGATACGGTTGAAAAAGTTTTGAAGAGTTTGGAAGCCGAGGCTAGGAGCGGAAAGAAAGATGCTCAAAAAGATTTGGAGGTGGCTAAAAAAGTCCATGAAAGACTTTTGAGAAACGAACTTTTGGTTGATTTGCGTCATGAACCGATAGTTAAAAAACTTCAGCTTTTGACTTCTAAGCCACAGGTATATTTACTGAACGGCGATCCCGAAGATGTGCCGGCCGGACTCGTAGAAAAAATAAAAGCTTTAGGCGCCGACTATATTATAAAAAATATCGCCAAAGATCAGGATTTGGGAGAGCTGATCAGGAAGTCTTATGCAGTTTTGGATTTGATAAGTTTCTTTACTACCGGTGAAGACGAGACCAGGGCCTGGACAATTGTGAAGGGAGAAAAAGCGCCGCAAGCAGCCGGAACTATTCATACCGATTTTGAAAAAAGTTTTATACGAGCTGAAACTATCAGCTGGAATAAATTATTGGAAGTGGGTGGCTGGTCAAAGGCCAAGCAAAAAGGGCTGATCCGATCCGAAGGAAAAGAATATGTTTTTCAGGACGGGGATGTGGTAGAGATTAAACATGGATAATATTTTTGACGTTGTCGTAATCGGCGGCGGGCCAGCCGGAATGATGGCGGCAGGAAGAGCTGCGGAACTTGGCCGCTCTGTTTTGTTGTTGGAAAAAAATCAAAATCTTGGCAAGAAGCTTCTTTTAACAGGGGGCGGCAGATGTAATCTTACAAATAACAAACCAAATATCCGTGAATTGGCTTTAGGTTATAAAGGTAGCGACCAATTTCTGATGTCCGCTTTTTCACAATTTGATGTAGCTAAAACTATAGAATTTTTTAATGACTTGGGCGTAAAAATAAAAGAAGAAGAATATGGAAGAGTTTTTCCCGTTTCGGATAAAGCACAAACAGTTTTAGATGCATTGCTAAAATACATGAAAAACGGGGGAGTAAAAATAAAAATAAAATCAGCCGTTAAAAATGTTTCTTTTGATAAAGAAAATAAAATTTTTACGATTCAATTGAAAAATGACGAGGTATTTATGGCAAAATCTTGTGTGGTTGCCACGGGCGGAGTATCTCATCCGGAAACGGGTTCGACTGGAGAAGGTTTTGATTGGCTTAAAAAGCTGGGACATAAAATTATAAAAACAGACGCCTCGCTTGTGCCGATAGCGGTAAAGGATAAATGGATTAAAGATCTGTCGGGGTTAACTTTAAACGATATAAAACTTACGGTATTTCTGGATAACAAAAAACAGTTTATTAAAAAAGGAAAAATATTGTTTACCCATTTTGGAGTTAGCGGGCCGACCGTATTGAATATGAGTAAGGACATCGGAGAATTGTTGAGTGCCGGGGAAGTGATTATTAAATTAGATTTGTTTCCAAAACTTGATTTGGGCACATTAAAACAAAATCTTCAGAATATTTTAGTGGCCGAAAGCAATAAAAAATTAAAAAACACCTTAGGATTAATAGTTCCATTAGCCATTGTTCCGATAATTTTAAAAATAACAGGAATAGACGGAGAAACATTAAATCATAGCGTTAGGCACGAAGAACGTATAAAACTTATTAATTGTATGAAGGAGATTCCTATGCATATAGAGGGCTTGTTGGGGCCGCATAGGGCCATTGTGTCTTCCGGAGGTGTGGCATTGGAAGAGATTAATTTCAAAACAATGCAGTCGCGAATTTTGCCGGAATTATTTATAGTTGGTGATTGTTTAAATATCGATCGTCCTTCGGGCGGATATAGCTTGCAGCTTTGTTGGACTACCGGATTTATAGCCGGAAGTAGTATATAAAAAGTAAAACTCCCTGTTTTAAACAGGGAGTTATTTTATTTGCGGCGAACGAAGATCCATTTACTGTTGACACCCCAGACGCTCTCGGGATTTCCGTTATTACCATGAAGGATAAGGGTATTTCCGTCTCGTTCAATACCAAATGCTCGTGCGGAATTTTTTTCTCCTAAAATAGCCAACATCGCTATATTCAGATATTCACCCGAAGGTTGATTTTTATATTGCAGGCGAAGTTGCGGACCAACTTCCGGAGGACACAGCTCGAGATCTAATTCTTTGGCCCTCTTGTAGATGCTTGATCTGGTGGTATTACTTTTGAATCCTAGATCAGCAGGAGAAACAATTACCAAATTTACCTCTTTTTTATTCTTACTTACGCAAAAAGCGGCTCGGCCGAGAATGTCATTGGCCGATTCACCGATTTTCAGGCAGAGATTTTTGAAGGCTCTGCGGAAGTCGTCGGCAGTTTTAAGACCCGTGCCGAGCTTAACAATTTTCCATATAGGAAATTTGTTGGCACCCATACTGTTACCCCCCGATTTTATATTAAGTTCTAATTAAATAGTAAAATAAACAAATATTTTTGTCTAAGTATGTTTTTGTAAAAAAACGCCCCGGTAGGCGTTTATAGCTTACCGGGGCTGGTACGGCACCCGTTCGAGCAGTGCGCCACGGGGCGCAGCATGTAGCGTTTCTTCAACATGAACATGTGTGCTCACCTCCAATTTTGATTAAAGAACCGGATAGAAATATACCCCGTTTTTATTTTTAAGTCAATTTTTTATTTTAAATAGAAATAAAGAGCATTGTTTTCGGATCTGTCCTTTTCTTGTCCGGGTAGAAGATAGTGGATATTTTTTTCCGCTTGTTTTTTAAATGTAAAAGTATCGGTTATAAACATAACAGTTTGTGCCGGCATAGGAATACCGCGGACATCCGTGCCGCCGGTTCCAACAATGATATACTTCATTGCATTTTGCGGTAAAGAGTTTAATTCATTGCCCAAATCAACATAGTTTTGGCTGAACGCATCTTTTACATTCTGATTTTGGCCCCATTCCAAGAAATAATAATTATATGTTTGAACAATGAGACATGCAGAAAGAAGGATAAATGAATTTTTTATAAATTCATCATGGCGTTTATAAAATCCGGAAAATTTATTTCTGGAAATTTCGAATAATTTATAGGCGCCTGCACCCGCCAAAACAAAAATAGGCGGAATCATAAGTATTGATCTTAATGCGTGAGGGATGCTTTCGTTGGAAACCACTACGGGAGCTGCGGCAACCGCAATCCATGCAAATAATACCAAGAATTCCCGAGCGGTTTTTTTGAATATGTTCTTTAACCCATAAAAAAGACCAAAAAGAAAAACAAGTCCTACCGGCCAATAAAGTTCCGGCTGTCCGGAAAAGTTGTGGCGCCAATTATAATCCCCGGAAAAATTAAACATTCCTAGGGTTTTTACAACATTTAAACCAAGGTCTCTCAGGGGTGTGGGCGAATTGAAGACGGAAATTTGGGATGTGCGTCCGAAGAAGTCCTGAGGATTTTGGGTAAAATATCCTATAAACGGAAGGACGGCTATGAAAGCGAATAAAGAAAAAACCCTGAATACTTCCCAGACATCTTGCCGCCTGTTGTTTTTCAGCCAATAGATAAAAAAGATTATTAATATCAATAATGGAGTACCGCGATAGGCAATATAAGTATAAAATCCGGCGCCATAAATCAAACCGCTGAAAGCGGCCATGAGCCAAGCCGGATGATCGGCGTGCAGAGGCTTATTGACTGTATTATTTCTTTTTATTGCCAAAATCAGAAGATAGGCGGACCATACAAGGAAAAACGGAGCCATTATGGCCCGGAAGCCGATGCGGGAGAAATTTATGTGCCAAAAAGAAATAGCTGCGAAAAAAGAAGATAATAGACCTATTGAAGCGTTACCAAAAAGGGTTGTTCCAAAAAAATAAATTCCCAAAACAGTTAGTATGCCTATGATTGCGCTAGGCAATCTTAGTACCCATGGATAGTTTCCTAGAAATTTTATAAAAAAAGCCTGAATATTTATGAATAATCCTTCACGGCCGTTATTTTCCGGATAAAATATTTTGAAATTACCCGTATCCAATGCTTCCAGCGCGTTGTTGCCGTTCATCGCTTCGTCGGGATAAAGGCCGGGGGGGGTAGCGTTTATTCCGCCTAAATTATAAAACCTAAAAAAAGCGGCGATGATAATTATTATCAACAAAAAAAACGTTTGTTTGGATATTTTTTTGGCCATAAGTATATTATAATTATAGTATAAATCTATGAATCAAAATTTTGAACGCAATGTATTTGAAAGAGATTTTCAGGCTTTCAGTAAGGAAATAAAAGAGCATCAGGAGAGAAATGGAATAGAAAATCTCAAGGAGGTCCATGTTAAGGATTATCTAAAATCAAAATTTACGGAATCTCAGCCGGTTTCGAAACAGCCAATGCAGATACAAGAGTCTGAATCTTTACCTGATTATCTTATTTCTGAGCCAAATGAAATAAAGGGGAGGGTTGAAAATCTCATTGCAATTGCTTTTAAAGACGGCATAGAAAGCGCAACAAAAGAAGCAAGGAAATCCGGACCGTTTATTTTGGATGCCTTTCATGATGCTTTAACATCAAAATTATATTTGGAATTAAATAAAAGGGGCCTGCTGAAATAAATATGAATTTTTTATATATTGGTTTTGTATTTTTTATATTGTTTATCGGTGGTTACATAGTTTTTGTTTTATTTAAAAAAATAAAACACAAATATTTTCTTGATGCTTTAAAACTTAGAGCCTTATCTATAAAGATGATGCGTAAGTTTGATGAGGCTGACAAAGAGGCTTGGATGAAAGAAATTAATCAGTCCGGTCAATTAATGAGTATTTTGAGTAACTTAAAATCTCCTTTTTCTTTGGAGGTAGCGGTGAGTCATATCGGCGAGGAAATCATTTTTTATATTGCTGTTCCTGCCGATTCTGTCCAGTTTGCAATGAGGCAGATACAGGGTCTTTGGCCTGATTCACAAATTGAAGAGGTGGACGATTATAATATTTTTAACAATCAAGGATTTTCTTCTGGTATTTTTTTAAAACAAAAAAATAATGTTGTTTTGCCTTTTAGGACTTTTGAGGAAGCCAAGCTTGATACTTTTTTGCCTATTTTGAGTAATTTATCGAAAATTGAAGCATTAGGAGAGGGGGCTGCGTTACAGTTTATGGTTAAGCCGGTCCAACCATCATTCAAAAAGAATTCTTTAAGAGTTTTGGAAAAACTAAAAAAGGGTAAAAAATTTGAAGAGGCTATAAAAGTTGAAAGCCCATTTATAACATTTAAGGATATTAAAGAGGTCATCGCTGGTCCCGAAGAAAAGAAAAGCCAGGAAGAAAAAATAGTTATAGATGACGACACCATTAAAGCAATAGAAAAGAAGCTTTCTAAGCAGGTATTTTTGGTTAATGCTAGGCTTGTTGTGTCGGCGCCAAGTCAATTTAGAGCGGAAGAAATAATCAATAATCTTTCGGGATCTTTCGAACAGTTTAGCGCTCCTTTGAGAAACGAATTAAGACTCAGTAAGCCACGCAGCCAAAGCGATTTTATTTTTAAATTTATTTTTAGAGAATTTGATGATGGACAGGCAATGATTTTAGGGACGGATGAATTGGTTAGTTTATTTCATTTCCCGACTTCGGTTACGGAAATTCCTAAAATAAAATGGCTAAAATTCAGAGAGGTTGTTCCACCTTCAAATTTACCAAAGGACGGTGTATTAATAGGTAAGAGCATTTTCAGGAAAGATGAAAAGCCTGTATTTATAAGCGAAGAAGATAGGCGTAGGCATATCTATATAATCGGTCAGACCGGAACCGGTAAATCAACTTTATTAAAAAATATGGCTGCAAGTGATATTGCCACTGGTAAGGGTTTGGCTATCATAGATCCTCATGGAGATTTAGTTGAAGACGTTTTAGCTCTTATTCCGGAAAACAGAATTAATGATGTCGTTATCTTTGATCCGTCAGATGTTATGCGTCCGATAGGCTTAAATATGCTTGAATATGATTTGTCTAGACCCGAAGAAAAAACTTTTATAGTCAACGAAATTCAAAGCATTTTCAATAAATTGTTTTCCGCCGAAAGCATGGGGCCTATGTTTGAGCAATACATGCGCAATGCTTTGTTGCTTCTGATGGAAGATTCGGCCAATGAAATCCCAACATTTTTGGACGTGCCAAAGGTTTTTGTTGATTCTGATTTCAGATCGAAAAAACTGCAGCGTTGCCAGAATCCTGTTGTTAAAGATTTCTGGGAAAGAGAAGCTATTATGGTTGGAGGAGAGGCTTCTTTGCAAAATATAACTCCGTATATCACTTCAAAATTCAATAATTTTATTGCCAACGATTATATCAGGCCAATAATAAGTCAGCAAAAATCTTCCTTGAATTTCAGGGAAATGATGGATCAAGGAAAAATTCTTCTTGTAAATATGTCCAAAGGAAGAATAGGGGATATAAATGCCAGTCTTTTGGGTATGATTATTGTCGGTAAAATTCTTATGTCTGCATTATCTCGTGCCGATATTTCAATGGAAAAAAGAAGAGATTTTAATCTTTATATTGATGAATTTCAGAATTTTACCACTGATTCCATTTCGACTATTCTTTCGGAAGCCAGAAAGTACAGACTCAATCTTATTATCGCTCATCAATTTATAGCTCAAATTCCGGAAAAAATAAGAGATTCCGTATTTGGCAATGTGGGTTCCACAATAGCATTTAGAGTTGGTCCAGACGATGCGGAGTATCTCGAAAAGGAATTTTCTCCTGTGTTTTCCAAAAATGATTTGATGAATATCGATAATTTCAATGCTTATGTAAAAATTTTGATTAACAATGAAACAAGCAAGCCGTTTAATATCAAAATTATTGCTCCCCAAAAAGGAAATTCCGAGAGAAGAGATGCCATAAAAGAGATGTCGAGGGTTAAATATGGTTTCGATAGGACAATGATGTAAAAAAGACCCCGTTTAACGGGGTCTTTTATTTCCAAAAATGATATAATTTTATATATGATTCTCATTAAACAGATTCAGATAGTTGATGGCAGCGGAAGCAAACCTTATTTCGGCGATATCCTTATTAATGGAGAAAAAATTATTGCAATTGGAAAAAATCTTTCAAAAAAAAGAGCTGAAGAAGTGATTGATGGGCTTGGTTTAGTTGCGGCCCCGGGATTTATCGATGTAAATAATGATTCCGACCACCATCTTAGTCTTTTCACTAATCCTGGCCAAAATGATTATTTGAATCAAGGAATCACTTCAATTGTTGGCGGCCAGTGTGGAGCCTCTTTAGCCCCATTAATGTACGGTTCTTTGACTGCTATAGGACAATGGGTTAATACGGATAAAGTAAATGTAGGTTGGTCTTCGGTAGCTGATTTAAAGAAAATATTATTAAGAATAGGTTTAAATATTAATTTTGAAACTTTAGTTGGATATTCTACATTGCGTAGGGATTTAGCTGGTACGGAAATACGTGATTTAACCGATTCGGAGATAAAAATTTTTCAGCATATTTTAGAGACGGCTTTAAATGATGGAGCGGTTGGACTTTCTACCGGCTTGGGATTTCTTGAGTCAAAATTCGTGCCTTATTCTGAGATAAAAAAAATTGTTTCAATAGTTGCAAATAAAGGCGGGGTTTATGCAACGCATTTGCGTGATGAAAAGGCAAATCTTTTGCATTCTGTTCAGGAGACTTTGATGTTGTCACGGGAAACCGGGGTAAAGACAATTATAAGTCATTTTCGCCCAATAAAGGGTTATGAAAAAGAGTTTGATGAATCTATGGCTCTTATTGAAAAAAGCTTGGTTGATTCAAATATTTATTTTGACATAAATCCATTTACAGCTACGGTTTTTCCTATCCATACATATCTTCCGTATTGGGCTCAAAATGAAAATATTGAAACAATGATGAGTAATATTAAAAATGACGATAGCAGGAAAAAGATCGTTGAAGAACTTAAAAATTCAGACATTCAAGAACTTGTTATAGCCGATGTGAGGGGTCAGGAGCATTTAATAGGTAAAAGTTTATTGGAACTTTCCAGCGTCAGAGAAAAGGATATAATTTCTACTTTATTAGATTTAATGGAGTCGAGTAAAATGCATGCTATGCTTATGTCAAAAAATTTAAATGCAGACTTATTAATGCCGCTTTTGACTCATCCGAGATCTTTAATAGGTACAAATAGTTCCAGTTCTAAGCCGGGGCAATTTATAAAAGAAATTAGATTAGAGAGAACCACGTCAACTTTTTCGAAATATTTGGAAATAGTTTTGAATCAAGGCATCCCTTTGGAGGTGGCAATAAAAAAAATAACTTATTTCCCGGCGCAAATTTTTGGGATCAGGAGAAGGGGACTCATAAAAGAAGGTTTTTTTGCGGATTTGGTTTTGTTGAGGGGCACTAAAGTAGAAAAAGTAATCAGAAATGGAAAGAAAATTCAATAACAAACACAAGCCGGATTTTTTAACTCTGGTTTTTATTTTTATAATCATTGCTTTCGGGCTGGTTATGCTTACCAGCGCTTCTTCTGATCTGGCCAAAAATAAATTTGGTAGTACATATTACTATCTTAATCATCAGATTATTTATGGTTTTATTCCCGGTCTTTTCCTTTTTCTTTTTTTGTCTAATTTTTCTTATTTGAATATTAAAAAGTATGCCGCTTGGCTTCTGTCCTTTAATATAATTTTGTTGCTTTTGGTATTTTCTCCTCTAGGGGTTTCGGCCGGGGGTGCCGATCGCTGGCTCAATATTGGTGGTTTTGTTTTTCAGCCGTCCGAATTATTAAAAATCATTTTTATTATTTATATAGCCGCGTGGTTAAGTGGAAACGAAAAAAGGAAAAATAGTTTTTTGGGTGGATTTTTACCGTTTTTGATAATTTGCGGCGTAGTTGCTTTTTTGCTTATTATTCAGCCGACCACCAGTACTGTTGCTATCCTAATGGCAACGGCTTTAATTATTTATTTTGCTAGTGGAGCAAGGATTTCTTATATTTTGGCAACTATAATTTTAGGACTTTCATTACTTTTGGCCGTTTCTTATTTTACTCCATATAGATGGCAGAGAATCATGAGCTTCGTTGATCCTAATCAGAATGTTTTGGGCGCCAGTTATCATATTCAACAGGCCTTGATTGCAATAGGCTCTGGCAATATTTTCGGAGTGGGTTACGGCCAATCGACCACAAAAATTAATTATTTACCGGAGCCGATAGGGGACTCTATTTTTGCGGTTATTGCCGAGGAGTTAGGTTTTGTTGGCAGCCTTGCACTTATTTTATGTTTTTTGATATTGATAACAAGAATATTTTTATTGGCTAAAAAAACGAATGATCAATTTGGGCAGCTCTTATTAATAGGTTTTGGGTCTATTATTGGTATTCAGGCTATTGTTAATATAGGTGCAATATCCGGAATATTGCCTTTAACGGGCATGCCGCTACCATTCATAAGCTATGGAGGAAGTTCGTTGGCTGTTTTTATGGGAATTTCGGGTATAATTATAAATATATCCAAGAATAATTAACTTGGTCATTTTATGAAAAAGATAAGAATTTTATTGGTTGGCGGAGGCAGCGGTGGTCATATTTATCCGCTTATTGCCGTAGCTCAAAAAATACAAAGCTTTATCGGAGCTTCAGCTAAATTTAAAGCCGATTTACGATATTTTGGAGATGCGGGAGATTATGAAAATTTATTGTCTGCCAACGGAATTAGGTGCTTTTATATTGTTTCCAGTAAACTAAGAAGATATTTCTCTTTGCGTAACTTTTTAGATGTTTTTAAATTTTTTATGGCTTTTTTCCATTCTCTTTGGAGAGTTTTTTGGTTTATGCCCGACGTTGTTTTTTCAAAGGGCGGCCCAGGTTCTTTGCCTATACTTTTTGCTTGTAAGTTATTTGCAATTCCGTTAGTAATTCATGAATCCGATAGCGTTCCTGGTTTAACAAATCTGATCAGTGGAAAAATAGCTAAAAAAATATTCCTATCTTTTGATTCGGCTAGAAAGTATTTTGTGAATAAAGATAATCAGGTTGTAGGAAATCCTATAAGAAGCGAATTACTTTTAAATCAGGATGGCTTTGTTGCTAATTTATCCGATGAAGATGTACTTGCCTCCAAAAAACAATTCGGATTGGAAAATAAAAAACCAGTCTTATTAGTTTTGGGAGGCTCTCAGGGGGCCGTGGTAATAAATAATTTTGTACTTAAAAATATTGAATTTTTAACAAAAACTTTTTCGGTTTTGCATCAGACAGGGGAAGATAATTTCGAGGAATATAAAGCCGATTTTGATATCTTAAGTAAGGCGTTACCAGATGAAGTTAGGAATGATTATAAGTACTTTCCATATTTTGATGAGAATCTAAAAAATGCATATATTGCTGCAGATTTGGTCTTGGCTCGTGCAGGCGCCGGAACTATTTTTGAATTAGCATATTTTGGCAAGCCTTCTGTTTTAATTCCACTTCCTGATTCTGCCGGAGATCATCAGGCTATAAATGCTTCAGAATTTGCAGCTACGGGTGCAGCTTTGGACATTCAACAAGAGAATTTTTTAAGTCATTTAGTTTTAGTTCAACTTGAGAGTATAATCAATAATTCCGATAAATTAAAATCAATGAGCCGGGCTGCGACGGCTTTTTACAGACAATTTTCATCAGAAAATATCGCCGCTTATCTTTTGTCGTTTGGCGGGCTAAATATTTATCCGGATTCGGCCCCGATAAAAGAAGCCGTTTTAAAATAAATTTATAAATAATTATTATGTTTAATTTTTTAAAAAATATTTTAAGAAAAAAAGTAGTTGTAAGATTTGCTCCGAGTCCTACAGGTGAGCTCCATATCGGCGGCGCGCGCACGGCATTTTTTAATTATCTTTTTGCAAAGCATAATGGCGGAAAGTTTTTATTGAGAATAGAGGATACCGACAGAGAAAGATATGTCGAGGGTTCGGTGGAAAGAATTATTAAATCTTTAGCTTGGCTTGGATTAAATCCGGAAAATGCCGGAAAAATAATGGTTCAATCGGAAAGACTGAATATTTATAAAAAATATGCTTTTGAGCTGGTAGAAAAAGGAAATGCCTATGTTTGTATTTGCTCCAAAGAAAAATTAGCGGCTGATCAAGAAGCCCAGATGAAGGCGGGAAAACCCCCTATGTATGCAGGTTATTGCCGCGAAGCCGGGATTAAAATTTCCGAAGTAGAAGGTAAAAAATCTTATGTCGTAAGAATGAAAATGCCGAAATCAGGGAAAATTATAGTTGACGACCTTATCCGCGGAAGAGTTGAGTTTGACGCTTCGCTTATAGATGACCAGGTTTTACTTAAATCCGACGGTTATCCGACCTATCATTTAGCCAATATTATAGATGATCACGAAATGGGCATTACCCATGTAATTCGTGCCGAAGAATGGCTTCCGTCTACACCAAAACACAAGATTCTTTATAAGATGTTCGGGTGGCAGGAGCCGCAATTTGCTCACTTACCGATGATTTTAGCCCCCGACAAATCAAAGCTTTCAAAACGTCATGGCGCCACAGGTGTTTTTGAATATAAAAATTTGGGATATTTGCCGGAAGCCATTTTGAATTTTATAGGCCTGCTTGGCTGGCACCCTAAAGAAGACCGCGAGTTTCTGAGTTTGAAAGAAATGATAAAAGAATTTTCTTTGGATAGGGTCCAAAAAAGCGGAGCTATCTTTGATGTAAAAAAATTAAATTGGCTTAATTCGGAGCATATTAAAAAAGCTTCGGTTACGGAATTAAAGCATTCTTTAGCGGATATTTTTGGACATGAATTTATTAAAAAAGATTTAATAGACAAGTTAATTTTTTTATCCAAAGAAAGAATGGAAAAATTATCCGATTTCAAGGAAATGAATGAATTTTTCTTTAATTTGCCAAGTTATGAAAAGAGTATGCTTGTTTGGAAAAATTCTTCGCTGGAGAAGTCTCTGGAAAATTTGAAATTGGTATTGGAAAAAATTTCCGGAGTTGAAGAGTCTGATTTCAAAAAATCAAAACTGGAAAAAATCGTTATGCCCTTAGCGGATGAGCGTGGCAGGGGAGATGTGCTTTGGCCATTGAGAGTTTCTTTATCCGGAAAAGATAAATCTCCCGGTCCATTTGATATTATGGATATTCTGGGTAAGCAGGAAACGATTAGGCGCATAAACGTTGCTCTCGAAAAATTAAAATAATTCAGGTTTTTATGTCGAAGAAATTTTTAATTTATTTTTTTATTTTTTTATTTTTTACCATTGCGGGAAGAATTTCTTTGGCCGCTGAAACTCCCGATGAATTAAAAAAAGCTATTGACGCCAAAAATCAGGAATTAGTAGAGATAAATCAAAAAATCACCCAAGCCCAAAAGGACTTGGATGAAACAGAAAGTAAGAGTAAATCACTTCAAAATGAGCTTAAAAAGGCCGATTACACCATAAATCAGCTTAATTTAAGTATTAAATCAAGTGAACTTAATATACAAAAGCTTAATTTAGAAATAGAGGCCTTGAAATATGATATTGGGGATACTGAATCACAGATCGACATAAAAAAAATGGCTATAGCCGATCTTTTAAGAGAGCTACAGAAAAAAGATGCCGAAAATGCCTTGGTTGTTTTATTAAAAAATAAAAGTATTGCTGAGAGTTTGGATGAGGCTCAGAGCATCGTTGATATAAACTCAGGTTTATCCACCCAGGTCGGAGATTTACAGGTTTTAAATGATCAGCTATCCGGCAAATTAACAACTCAATCAACTAAAAAAGCCAGCATTGAATTGGAAAATAAAAACTTAAAAAATAGAAAAATTATTTTACAAAATCAGAAGGCGGATAAACAAAGTTTGCTTACACAGACTAAAAATCAGGAAAAAACATATCAGCAATTGATAACTCAATTGCAAAAAGATCAGGAAAACTTATCCCAAGAAATTAATGATGCAGAAGAAAAATTAAGACAAAGTTTTGATCCTAATCTTTTACCGTCGAAAAGGCCCGGGGTTATTGCCTGGCCGGTAAAATTAAAAAAAGATGGCGGAGCGGGCTTGATCACTCAACATTACGGAGAGCTTTCAAAACTTTATAAATCCGGATGGCACAATGGCTTGGATATAGGAACGCCCATAGGAACACCCGTTTTTGCTGCGGCTGAAGGCAGGGTTATCGCTGTTGATAATAACGACCGAAGTTCTTGGCAGAGATATCAATATGGACAATATATTTTAATAGAGCATCAGAATAATTTAAGCACTATTTATGCTCATCTTTCCGCAGTCGATGTTAAAAAAGGAGATGTTGTAACTCGCGGACAGTTAATCGGATATTCTGGCAATTCCGGATATAGTACCGGCCCGCATTTACATTTTGGGGTTTATTGGACCGCAAGCTTACTTTTTAAGAGTTTGCCGCCGGCTAAAGGCTTAGTTCCTATCGGGGTCACGGTAAATCCTGAAGATTATTTGTGATTTTATGCATTTGTAGGTGTTTTTAATAAGGAATATACTTAAATTATGGATATACTCATTAAATTATTTGGTATGTTTAACGCTTTGGCGGCAACGTTTGCTAAGTATATTCCGCAGAATAAGGAAGATATCTTGACGCTCGGAAAGCAAATCTGGGGTTTATTGGTAAATTTAAACGGATTAACCGCAAATGTATTGGGGACTGATATTCAAAAAATTATAAATCAATTCATTGGTTTTTTTATAAAATATTTTATAATCGCATTTAATTTTTTAATTGAGATTATTAAAAAATTAGCTGAAGGGGCTTAAAAGGCGTTCGGAAGCGGCTTCCTTTATATTCATAGTATAAAGTGTCGCAAAAGGTATATTGTGCGACAGATAGCTTAGGAAAGGAAGCTCTCCTCCCCGTGGATTGGCTATTAATTTTCCCGGATTTTATTTGGCTCTAAACTATTAAATAATTGAATTTTAGACTATCCTTTGGTTAAAGATAGATAATCGGTAAGTTTTATTTGCTTTTATTACAATTCCCCGTATTTATCTCTCTATTTTTCTTATATATTGACAAAATAGATATAGTATGCTATTATATAAATTCAAATTTGAACTTTAATAGTTAAATAAGGAGACAACATGAAAGTAAATCTTAGTGTTATCCTGGCTTCAGTGGGAATATTCCTGATGATGCTGGGTGCAGGAACCTCAGATGCCAATCTCAGTCCCCACAGTTTTCAGGTAGGGATGACGACCAGTGTTATCGGGATAATAATGCTTTTCTTCTCTTTCGAGGAGAACCGCAATCCCAAAAGGTTCAAGCGTCTTATACGGTATTACTGGAGTTACTTCTTCCGGTAATATCCCGGCCCGCGCTTTTATAGGCGGGCCTTTTTTGTTTTTAAAAAATCAAAAACCGCTTTTAAGGGCGGTTTTTGAAGTATTGGCACTAATAAGCCGGATTCTGTTTCGTTTAAAAACGGACAACAATTTATCTGGGCCGTTAATTACTTAACGGCTCTAGCGGCACATCCCTTGCGGGATACGGCCTTGCACTTGGGTAAGGATTTAGCCGTTTCACCCCAGCTTTTTTGTCTCTATAGCTGGATTAGACCAATTAGCTTGAGATTAGGTCTGCCCGATCTTTTCAAAACGGGCCGTCACTGCTCGCACCTCTATATTACTATCGATGGGTGTTACCCACTACCCCGCTCTTTGTTGCAAGCAACAAAGAAGTGTCCGGACTTTCCTCTCCGGTTAAAAACCGAAGCTGTTGTTTAAGGTACCAATACTTTCAATATTATAAAATATTTATAAATTTTTGTCCACTAGAAATAGTTAGCTCGGATATTTTGAAGGTCAACTACTTCATCAATTTTAACTTTACCGATAACATCAGGAGAGTGGCTTACTAAAATCATTGCTCCTTCGTATTTATTCAGAGCATCAACAATAATCGGAATATGTCTGAAGTTTATATGATTCGTCGGTTCATCTAAAATCAGAAGTCCGGGTCTTTGCAGTACCAGTCTGGCAAAAAGTAATAATCCTTTTTGTCCTTCGGATAAAGCACCAATTTTCTTTTTAAGGGTTTCTTCGTTAATCAGAAAGCCGGCCGCGGTTGAACGAAGTTCACTTTCCGTGCCACCTTTCATGATATCAGCTAACGATTTATATGCGGTATCTTCAAAATTCAGGGTTGAGAAGTTTTGACGGTAGTATCCTACTTCTATTCCTTTGGTGATTGTAGCGTCTTTTGATTTTCCGGATGCGAGGGATTCCAGGAACGTGGTTTTTCCTATTCCATTTGGACCAGTCAAAAGAATTCTTTGTTTTTTTCCGAGACTAATATCGGTTTTTTTATGAACTAGTTTATGATTTTCCACCACCGAAATTGATTTTATATGGATAATTTCTCCGGAAATATCCTGCTGGCAAGGGATATAAAATTCTCTTATTGTTTTATCTTCTTGTCTCATTTCTACAAGCTCTTCTTCGAGCTCTTCAATTTTTTCTTTCATTTTTCTGGCAACGTCTCTCATGTGCCCTCCTTTTTGAGCGAAGAAATTAGCCTGTTCTTTTCGGTTTTGAATGTCGCGCAGCAAACGCACATTTTTCATTCTTTCTCTTTCTATTCTTTTTTCTATTTCTGATACCACATCAAAATAATTTCCGACATATTGTTCTACTTTATGGGTAAAAACATCAAGATATAAAACGCCTTGAGTAAAGGAATTAAGAAATTCGGCATCGTGAGAAATAACTATACAAGTTTTTTTATAATCAATCAGGAATTGTTTAAGATGTTCTATCCCGGCTTTATCAAGATTATTTGTAGGTTCGTCCAATAATAGAATATCGGGATTCTGGATTAAGGCAAAAGCCAAAAGAAGCCTGGCCTGTTGGCCGCCGGAAAATTCCTTTATTTTTTTATCCAGCGGAGCAGATAAATTTACTACTTTTAAAATTTTAGCTACTCTTGGATCGATGTCATAAATTTTTTTGGTAAATGCCCCTTCAAAAAATTCTCTTACAGTTAAAGCCATTTGATCTTGCGGGATAACTTGCTTGGCTGTAGCAATGGTCAAGTCTTGATTTATAGAAATAGCGCCTTTTTCCGGCGTCAAAGCACCGGTAATTAGCTGGAAAATAGTACTTTTTCCTGCGCCGTTTTGACCCATAAGTGTTATTTTGGATCCTTTGCGTACAGAAAAATCAGCCGCTTTTAAAATCGGCATATTATGTCCGTATTCAAAATAAACCTCGTCGAATCTTAAAATTACTTCATTATTCATAGCTTACATAATATAAGCTATTTTTAATGATTAATAAAGAGGTTCATCTATGAAAACCCAAATCCGCAGGATTAAAATCCCCTTCTATAAATTCTACTATTCCTCCTTGGCTTTCGAATTTTTTTCTAAGGTCCGAAACTTCCAAAGAAAGTTTTTGTGTTTTTTTAGGTAAATCCTTTTTGATAAATCCCTTGGACCAATAATTCAATACAAGCTTACTGTCTCCGAATATATTTTTAATGCCAAGATCCAAGGCCAATTCCAATGCATATTTGCATGCCAGAAGCTCGCCGTAATTATTGGTTGCTTTCGGCACCGGAAATTTTCCGAATTTATTGAGTTTTAATTTTGGCTTAATTTTTTCCAGCAAATCATATCCGGCTTCGTCCGTAACGCTTACCTCGACTTTCTGATTTCTGCCCGTGCCCGAATCAAAATAAATTCCTTTTTCTATTTTCTTGAATGATTTCGGTTTTATTTCGTAATTCGCTCCGGAATCCAGCCATTTTTGGGCTTCTTCAGTCGAAGTAAATGATCTGTAGCGTGCATTTTTACCGGAAACTATTTTCTCGCAGTCTTTCCAGTTTTCGGTTATACCTGATTCGTTTTTGTCTGGCAGTAAATAGCCGTAGTATTTATTTGGCATAAAACTTATTAAGGGCTTCTTTAAATTTTTCGAGATTTTGTTTTTTGATATGAAATCCGGCAGCCCTAGGGTGGCCTCCGAAATCAATAAAAATGTCACCGCAGCTTTGAAGAGCCTCCACCACGCTCTTGTTTGAATAATTCGCTCTCACACTTCCTTTTAAATATTGTTTTTCTTTATTATAAAAATAAACAGGAATTTTAAAGTAATCATTCATCCTGTGGGCTATTTTTGATCCAGCGCCAACTAATTTTATGTCTTTATCTAGCCCCCAAAGAATAAATTTTTCTTCGGTGTTTTTAAATTTTTTAATGCCTTGCTTGGCTATTTTTTTCACAAAATTTTCGAAAGCGATCTTGTGTCTGGCTATATCTTTTATTATTTTTACGGCGTCCTTATCGTCTTTGGAAGTAAGAAGTTTAAAAATATTATTTTTGCCACTGTTATTTTTCAGGATTCCGTAAAAATCGGTAACATCAAGACGGTTTTCAACGAGTTTTTTTATCGTAGTATTTTTTTCCAAGCCCAATTCTTTAAATGAGTCTTTTATTCCCGGCCTGGAATTATCTTTTATTTTTTTAAGGCTATTTTTAAGATAAGGTAAATTCCCCCTATCGATTTTAATATAATCAGTTATGGTTGGTATTAAAACAAGGTCAAGGCTTTTTTCTAATTCTTTCACGTCTATTTTTAACGATTGGTACAAGTTTTCAAAAAATAAATAAGCAACTCCGGCGCCACTCCAATTCTTGTATTTTGAGCAATCACCCTTTTGCCACGGATTTATGAGCGTGGCCGGAAGTTTTCCCGGGCGTTGCCTGTGATGATCCAAAAGAATAACTTCGAATCCCATTTTTTTTGCCATCCCAACTTGTTTAAAATCGGAAGTTCCAAAATCAATTCCAATTATCAATTTTATGCCCATCTTTTTAAGAATGGTTAAATGAAATAGGTTAAAACTTCGGCTGTATTTATATTGATTCGGAAGTATTAATTCGAGGTTCTTTTTCTTAAAACCCGCATTTAAAAGGGCTTCGTAAGCTAAAGTAAGAGCAAATGCCCCGTCCGGGTCATAATCGCTCCAAATGGCTATTTTTTCGCTGTTTTTAAGGGCTAAAATAAGGCGCCTGATAGCTTTTTGGCTATTTTTTAGTTTGATCATGTTACTTTAGGACTTTTAGCCCGGGCATTTCTTCGCCAGCCAAGAAATCCAACATAGCTCCTCCGCCCGTGGACAGAAGATCAACGTTTTTTTCTAGTTTTTTCTTAAGTATAAAATTAGCAGTTTCCCCTCCCCCAATAACCTTAAAGGCTTTGGAATTGGTTATTGCTTTGGCTATGGCCATTGTTCCTTTGGAGTATTGTTTGTCTTCAGACATTCCTACCGGCCCATTCCAGATTATCGTTTTCGCCCCCGTTATTATTTTTTTATATTTAGAAATAGTTTGGGGACCGATATCAAAGTATTTTCCCTTTTTTTCGGCAAAATCCATTGGTGCTATACATTTTTTATTTTTTAAAATTTTTAATACTTTTGGATTTTTAATTTCATTAAGTACCGAACTTCCAAAAAGAAAAAACTTAGCTTTTGGACTTAGGTTGCTAACTATACTTATTTTATCGCCGATTTTCGTACCGCCCAGAATAACTATTAATGGTTTTTTGGGATTTTTTGTTGCTTTAGTTAGCCCCTTTACTTCTTTTTCCATTAGAAGCCCTGCGTAACTGGGAATGTATCTTGTAATGGCATGGATTGATGCGTTTTTTCTGTGTGATACCGCAAACGCATCATTTATGAATAAATCGCCAAGACTAGCAAGGTTTTTGGCTAGACCCTTGCCATCTATTTCCTCATCCGCGAAAAATCTAAGATTCTCTAGTGCAAATATATTACCTTGTCCCGAAGACAAGTCTTTTTTTATTTTTTCGAAATTAGTATTGGCAAAAAAATTAATATTTGTTTTTAATTTTCTTGCTAATATTTTTATTACTGGTTTCAGGCTTAGTTTTTTATCAAATTTTTCCGGACGTCCACGATGGCTTAAGATGATTATCCCTGCCCCGTTTTTTTTAAGATATTTTATAGTCGGTAAAATAGAGTTGATTCTGAACTGATCATCTAGCGATTTTATGTTTAAATCGACTCTTAAGAGACAAATACGCCCTTTTAATTTTTTTGGAGATAAATCTCTTAAAAATTTCATATTATTTGATCAAAAACATAAAGCGACTCATAAGGAAAAGAACAAGTCCAAGAATACAAGAAATTACGGATATAATCCAAAAGCGCATAGTGATTTTTGTTTCATGCCATCCTTTTGCTTCAAAATGATGATGTATTGGAGTAGATAAAAAAATCTTTCTTTTTAATACTTTTTTGCTTATCATTTGGATTATTACCGATAAAGATTCAAATACGAGAATAAATCCGAAAAACGGCAAAAACAAAGTGGTATTTGTAAGCATAGCTACAACCCCCATTGTTATTCCTAAAGCCATTGATCCGGTATCCCCCATAAAGAATCTTGCTGGATAAATATTAAACCAAAGAAATGCCAAAAGTGCGCCGATAACCGCTCCGCCGAAAGCGGCCAAATCATATCTACCAAGTATAAAAGCGACGGTTGTTAGTGAAAAGAAAGCAAAAAGCATAACTCCTCCCGCTAGTCCATCCAAGCCGTCGGTTTCGTTAGCAGAAAAAGCACTGGCGATAATGACAAACATAAAAATAGGAATGTACCACCAGCCTATTGTAAGATTTCCCCAAAAAGGAATATATAACACATCCCAGTTTAATCGGTAGTAAAACCAAAAACCTCCAATAGCAGCTAAAACAGCATACATTATTATTTTTTGGGAAATTCTTAGTCCCCCGCCCTTTGGTCCAATCCTAAGTGCGCCTAAAATATCATCTATTAATCCCAAAATAGCAGCAATGAGCATGGCTGCTATAGGAAGATAAGTCTGTGCTCTGTCCACAAAACTTAAATAATCAAAAACTCCACCAAAAATATCACTTAGAAGCCATATTAAAAGAGCTAGACCTAAAACAGTCACCCAAATTATAACCCCTCCCATAGTTGGGGTGTTTTCTTTGTGTTTATGAAGACTGTAGAATACCGGCGCCGATTCCTGACTACGGATTTGTTTATGGAGATGGAAACGGTCCAGTAATTTTATAAAAATCGGCGTTAAACTTAATGCTGTAATAAAGGACAACCCCGATAAAATTAAAAGTCTTATTGCTTGTGAAATCATATTAAAATTCGTATGAATTTTTTACCCAATCGAATAATTTTTGGGTATCGGCAAATCTATCAGTTGATCCTAATATTATAGTTAAAATCTTATGTCCTTTATAGCTAAAAATAGATAAAAGATTTTGTTCGGACGATTCAATGAAACCAGTTTTACCCCCTAAAAAATCATTTTGTCCGGCAAAATAATTTATATTTGTATAAAATTTAACAGAATTGGACGATAACTCTACAACTGATAATTCCTTCGTTTTCGTGAAATTAAAAATTTCCGGCCTTTGTTTTAAAATATATTGTGCCAGCTTTGTAAGATCCGAGGTGTTTGATTGGTTCAAAACGGACAAGCCGGTACAATCAAAAAAATTAGTCTCATTCATTCCTAATTCAGCCGCCTTCATATTCATTTCTTTTATGAAGTTTGTTTGACCATAAAATTCGGAAATTGCTACTGCGGCATCATTACTCGAAACAAAGAGCATTATTTTTACCATATCCCTGATTGAATATTTTTCGTTTAATTTAAAATCACCGGCTAAACCCTCGGTATCAATTGCTGTTTGTGAAATTGTAGCGATTTTATCTGGACCCAGTTTTTCCATTGCTATTACAGCTGTCATCAATTTTGAAATTGAAGCTATCGGCCATCTTTTTTCTGTTCCTTGGGAATACAATAATTTTTGAGAATCCAGATCTTCGGCAAAAGCAATTTTGGAAGTTAGATTTAGTTCGATTACTCCTTCTTTTTTGAATGGCCTAGACTCTTCTGTTTCTGAATTTACAACAGCCAGAGAACTGTTTGAATTTAATTTAGTCAAAATCGGAGTTCTGTCAGATAAGGCGCTTATTGCGGCAAGACTGGTATTTTTTATATCATCCTGAAAAGATACTTTGGCTACCGTATTGTTGTTTAGTTTAGAAAATAAAACTAGGGCAAGTAAGATGCCGGTAAATAACAAACCTTGAAAATTTACTTTAGTTTTCATTTTGATTATTTTCTTGGCCCGCGACTTGATGATCTTTTGTTTCGGAATTATTTTCTGATTCGGGAATTAAAACTTCGGCTTTTTCCGCTACCTGATTTAATGATGCTTCATGAAGATTTTTTACCATCTGCCTGTATTTTTCGTAATCAGGAAGATCGGTTATTCCGGAAAGACCAAGCCTTTTTATGAGATCGAAACTAACGCTGTATATATAAGCGTTTGCCCTCTTGGGATCAACACTTCTCTCTATCAGTCCCCTCAGTAAAAGATTTCTGATTGTGAAGCTGGAATTAACTCCTCGGATATATTCTATATCGGCGCGGCTGATAGGTCCTGAATAAGCTATTATTGAAATTGTTTCCAAAGACGCGGGTGTAAGATCTTCGGTAAATTCTTGTTTTACGATATCTTCCAATAGCTTTGTCAGTTCGGGTTTGGTGACTAATTGGATTTTATTGTTATTTTTAATAAGTGAAATTCCCCGTTCGTGTCGGTTTAATTCATTTGTGAGATTTAGCAGCGCCGCATCAAGTTCTTCTTTGGTTATGTTAAGAATTTTTGCCAATCTTTCGGTTGAAATAGGCTCTCCGTAGGCAAATAAAACAGCTTCAATTTTTGCTAATACATTATCCATTTTGATTAGAATTTTCGTTTGTTTGCTGGATAGACTCGGATTCTTTTTGTTTTATGATTATATCAGAAAACTGCCCTCCTTGAGTAGATGTAATTAAACGGTCGCGGATAAGATGAAGCACGGCTAAAAAGAAAATAATTATCTCTAATTTTGACTTTGATTCGGTTATTGTCTTGAAGCTATTTTCGGCGCGTTGTTTAAATCTGTTGAGCAACTCCTCCATTTTTTCTTTAACGGAAAAAACCGCTTTTTTGATATTCTTTTTTTCTGGAATCAGGGCTTTTAGTTCCACGATTATTTTTTCGATCGGATTTACAAGATCCCTTACTTCCATTTTTTCTGGAGGGTAAAAAATCGGCGGGAGATCCGTAAATAATTCTTTGCCGAAAGAATATTGTTTTTTATCCCAAATTTTTTTTATCTCTAGGGACGCCTCTTTGAATTCCTTATATATCTTCAGCCTCAACTCCAGGTCCTTAATATCCTTTTCTTCTTCTTGTGTCAGTTCGAGTGACGGTAAGAGTGCTTTTGATTTTATCAATAAAAGCTTTGAAGCTACTATTACAAAATCAGCAATAATACTAGGATGCGCGTTTTCTTGAGTTAGGCCTTGAAGGTATTTAAAGAAATCGTTGGTAATTTCAGCTAAATTGACCATAGTAATTTCCATTTTTCTTTCTTCAATAAGCTCCAGTAATTTTTCCAGAGGGCCCGAGAATTTATCAAGTTTTAATTCGTATTTGTCGGACATACTTAAAAATTATTTAGGTAATAAAGCGTCTTTTGTATAAACATTCGACGGACTCCACAACATCCAGCCTGATTTATCCAGACTGATACCAGTGGTCGATGCCGCATCGTATACGGCCTGAATTTGTGCTCTTACTTTAGCTGCGTCGTATTCGGCGCCCAAATCAAAGTCTTGCAACCATGGCCTGAATTGCGTCTCGGTCATTTTTATTGTTGTAGTTGAATTATTGAATTGATTTAGCCGTTTATCGGCTTCCAACATAGAAGTGTATACAACATCGTAAGGATAATCGGCTGGATTTGTGTGGCCATTAAATCCTTTATTGTAGTGTGACGGATATACCATTGGTGCGATAAAGTCCAAATACGGAAAAGCATCATTTAAGTTTTGTCCTATTCCTAAGTCATCTTGAAGTAATGTTGTATAGCCAAATAAATCTCCGGAAATTTTTGCACCCGGTAAATTCTCTCTTAAATATTTAAAAAAACTATTCATTACTTGTCTTTTCGTAGTTATTTTTGAGTCGTAAAATGGATATTTTATGTCGGCCATATTTCCATCAGAAGCAAATCTTATATAGTCAAAATTAACTTCATCAAATCCCCTGTTCAATGCTTCTTTTGCTATGGCAACATTGTAATCCCAGACTTCTTTTGAAGACGTATCCATCCAGGAAATTCCTTTATAATCCTTCCAGGTTGTTCCCTTGGATATGCTTTGTAATGCTAAATCAGGTCTGGCTTTGGCCAATGCCGGATCCTGGAAAACGGCTTGTCTCGCTATCACATATATTCCCTGATCATGAAGTTTTTTAATTAAAGCGTTGGGTTTTGAAATTTTTACTTCAATTGCCCCATATTTTTTTACCAAATCCAAATCTGATTTATAGCTTAAATTGCCAGTATAGTCTTTAATGTCTATTACAACTGCATTTATCTCGGTATTTTTGATGATGTTTATAAAATAATCAATTTTTTTATCGCTGGACGCAGACCAGGCCGTTGAATAGATAGCTTTAATTATTTTAGGAGGATTTTCCAATGGTTTCTGGTTTTCTATATCGGCATTGGGATCGATCGGCTTTTCCGGTTTTACCTCGGGTTTTATTATATCCTCCTGACTTGCTGTTTTTGGTAAGTCGGATAGTACGAGATTGTTATTGGAAGTAAAAAATAAAAATAAGCCGATTCCGGCAATTACCAATATTAAAAAATAAATAAATTTTCGCATTTTCCGGTCTTTGAATTATTTTAATTATAACTGATTTTTTTATCCGAATAAATACTGTATAATAAATAGGAAAATATGTTGGCTATCTACAGAAAATATCGTCCTAAAAAACTTTCTGAATTGCTGGGTCAGGAGCATATTATTGAGGTTCTAAAAAATTCCGCCAGGCAAAATAGGTTCGCCCATGCTTATTTGTTTTATGGTTCTAGAGGTTCGGGCAAAACGACAACCGCTCGTCTTTTGGCTAAACTTGTTAATTGCGAAAAAAGAATAAAAGACGAAAAATTTAGGGAAAAAGGAGAGCCTTGTAATGAATGCCGGGCTTGTACCGAAATAGATTCAAACCAAGCCTTGGATGTTGTAGAAATTGATGCGGCTTCAAACAGGGGTATAGACGAAATCAGGGATTTAAAAGAAAGTATAAAGCTATCCCCCATTTATTTGTCTAAAAAAGTTTATATTATCGATGAGGTTCACATGCTTACTCGTGAAGCGTTTAATGCTCTTTTGAAAACATTGGAGGAGCCTCCGGCACATGCAATTTTTATTTTGGCTACAACGGAATATGAAAAACTTCCCGCCACAATTTCTTCCAGAACGCAAAAATTTAATTTTAAGAAATTATCCATTGCTGATATTTTGAAGAAATTGAATAGCGTTGTAAAAGCTGAAAAAATAAAAATTTCCGATGAAGCCTTGGAACTGATTGCTTCGTTGGGCGAAGGCAGTTTTCGCGATGCTGAATCGCTTTTGGATCAGATAGCTTCTATGGACTCAGATATTGAGCTTAAAGATGTAGAAAAAATTGTCGGGAAAATCGGCTATAAAAAAACTGCGGAATTGGCCGGGCTACTGCTTTCCGGTGATTTAGATAAGTCATTAAGTTATTTATCTCAGATAAATGAAGAGGGATATAATTTGGTTCAATTTAATAAAGACTTAATTCATTATTTGAGACGTGCATTAGCTTTGAAGCTTAGCCCGAAGGTAGAAGAATTTTACAAAAAAGAACTTACTTCCGATAATTTAGAAGGTTTGAGGAAAAATTCCCTTTTGATAAATCCGGAAAAGCATATAAATCTTTTAAAATCTTTTATTCGTGCATATTCGGAAATGCGCTATTCCCCGTTTCCTATTGCCCCATTGGAAGTCGCTGTTATAGAAAATCTAAAAAAATAACCCGAAAATCGGGTTATTTTTATAATTGACTTTTTCTAAAAATAATGATATTATATGTATTAGTTATTTTGGATTGAAAATTTAATAAAATTAGGAGGGTGTATGAATAAGATATGGGCGGCTGTACTGATATTTGTGTTTATTCCAGCGTTTAATTCTCAAGTAAGCGCTGAGATTAAAATTCTGGATATTGAGCTTCCGGAAACGGAAATTTCAACATCAACACTTGTAAGCGAAGATGTTGTGATTTATACCGGAGAAAAATTGGAGAGGCCGAAATTAAGCATTGCGCTTGGTTTGGGCAATGGCTATAAACTTGGCGATCAAAAAGATGGACGTTATCATTATGATAATAGTTCTGTCATTTCTCTTCAATTTGGATATTTACCTTCAAAATATTTAGAAGTTCAGGGTGAATATTCCAGAGTTGGAAATTTTTATCGCAAAAGATCATGGGGTGAGCAAAATCAAAGATTTAATAGTTATGGATTAAATCTTAAATTAAAAAGACCCTTGATGTTTGATTCGATAAAATTATTTCCTTATATAGTAGTAGGTATGGGAAAAAACAGAATGACTTACTGCGGCATAGATACCGGAAAAAATTTCAGTTATTCCGGATTTGGAAATTACAGAAAAATAGGAGTAGGGGCTGAAGTTGACTTAAATAGGGATTTTTTTCTGTTTTCTGAATATAACTACTATAAAATGGGTTTAATTACCTTCCGTCTTAAAAGCGGAAAGGAAGTCAAAAACTTCCCATATTATTCAGTAGTTTTTTCCGGAATTGGAATTAAATTCTAAAGTAGCTAAAATCTAAAACCCGCATTTTTCAAAATGCGGGTTTTTTATTTATCTTAATTTTTCTGACATTCACCAGAAGATGAACATGTATATCCTTCATCACACGTTCCGCAACTTATCATTCCCCCGCAAACCGGATCGGTCATATTTCCACACTCCCTTTTACTTTTATTAGCAGTTACACAAATGCTTGAAATATTCGGGACGCACACGCAATTATTATTGATACATTGTTCTTGTTTTGTCGTATTACAAATTTTTGGACCAAGCACGCTTTGATTTTTAACGGGACTGCAATTAGTAGTAGATTGTAAAAGTGTTCCGCATGTATTTGATGTAATAGCTGGACTCCAAATTGGCGTAAGAGTTCCCGATACATTGTATTTTCTAACTCCGCAATTACTTATTTGAGTAAGTGTTGATCCTTGGCAAACAGTTGAATCAGGCGGTGACCAGATTGAGTCGGTGCAAGTAAAAGCCGTTCCACCAACTGATTCTTCATAGCTATTTTCGTCTCCAGCAATAACTATTGAAAACTTATCCATATTTCCTTCTGCCGCAATAAACCAGGTGGGATCAATGTAGCAGCTCCCCCCTTCAAATTTAAGAGTACTCCAATCATAGTTTGAAATACTAAAACAATAATGTTTTATTCCATTTACTGATACATAAACATTATAGCCGGTTGCTAAATCGCCGGAAACGGAGTTTATAGTAAGCTTTCCTGATGTTAAATCAAAATTTAATGGATTAATTGTCACCGGTCCTGGTTCTGGATATGTTATCCTGAACCCATTTTTTAAAGTTGATTGAGTCAGGATATTGTTATTTGCATCTTTCATGACAACTTTAACGTCGAATAGTCCTGTAGTAACTGCGCTAATATCGCAAACGCCATTTGTTATTTCCGTAGAACTTGCAAATTTAAAACCTGAACAATTAATTAAATCATTAGCGCCTGGATTTATCAGTGCCACTTCTATTTTTACGGGAGGCGGCAAAAATCCTGCGCCGTAAATGGATATATTTTCAATTTTATTTTGATAGTTCAAACCATCAGTAGTTACTATTATTCCATCGCTTGAACCGAGGCTATTTTTAGCTCGAATTGTATATGAAAGTTTTTGTTGTGGGGTTTCCTTGAATTTATTGTCGTCGAAAGAAGTTGTTGTTCTTTGTATTTCAGTTGTGCTTCCTACGCCACTTCTGGTGATAATATATTCTAAATTTTCCCCACCTAAATTTAAAGGTGGATCCCATGACAAAGAAAACCCCCTATTTATTGGAATGATTTTGACATTTCTTGGATTAGATGGCTTACTTTTTGTGGTATACACTAAAGAAGTGGGTACTGTATCTTCTATTCTTGAGCAGCCGGACAAGGATGCTTGCATTGTTCCACAAATTATTGTTTTAAGATGAATAGTTGGATTGCCCCATTCGGAATTATAGTCAACTTGCCTCATAGATCCACTAAAATAACCGTAATTGGCATAACTTGCGCCGCTAGGAAGACTGAATTTAATCTCATCCAGTGATTTATAAACCCATAAACTATCTAGGCCACAATTAGCGCAATAATTGTATCCCATATAGCCAATATGATACGGAAAACAAATTCCATAATGATCAACGCAGTTGCCGGATAACGTACAACAAGAATTTGCATTTTGCTTTGTAAATGTAGATCCGCTTTCGGCACAGCTTGGTTTTGCTCCCCAGCAACTACTTCCTCTTCCGCCTAAAACATTTGGAGAGTTATACATTGTCCCATTCTTCCAAATAGGAAATGAATCTATAGAAGCTTTTATGTAGCCATTAGAATTTAAGCAGTTTAGCAAGGATTCCATAGTTTTCGTTGTTGCTTCTGTTTGTGTTTTGTAAGAACCCTGCCAATTAATATCCTCGGACGATCTTAAAGAATCTGTTGGTGTAAGATACACAGATCCGTCTGGAGCAACGTATTTGCTTACAAATGGCGAACAAATATATTTTGCTTCTGGATTGGTACACGGTATCCCAATAGCTTGTGGGCAATATCTGCGATAAACTACTTTATCAAATTTTATAGCTTTATATTCTATAGGACTTGGGCTTGCATTTATTTCCCCGCTTTGAGAGCTAGCCCCAACATTATTTTTTGCGGCAATTTTATAATAATAAGTGGCTCCATTTATTACGGCGGTATCCACATAGTTCAAAACATTTCCAATTTCAATTGGACTGGAATTGAATTGCCCAGAAACCTCACTTTTATAGATGAGGTAACCAGTAATTGGACTTCCCCCGTCTTTTGTGGGAGAGTTCCAATTTAATGAAACTTGGGCATTTTCACTGTTGGCAGAAAAATTTTGAGGAATTTCCGGAGCTATGGCAAAGGGCGTAGCATCTGCTTCGCTGCTTTGAGTTCCAATGCCTTTTGTATTTTTTGCGGCAATTTTATAAAAATATTTTGTACCGTTAGAAACAGTTGTGTCCGTATAGGTTAATACGTTTGCTGTTTCGGTCAAAAGCGTTTCTCCGCCAGAAGCGGTTCCTCTATAAATTTCATAATTAGTTATAGCATCACCGCCGTTATTAATTGGAGCTGCCCAGGAAAGAGAAGCTTGAGAATTTTCACTTACAACGATTAAATTTTGCGGAGCATCTGGGCTGGAAATGGTAAATGCAGAAAAAGTTGGAACCACGATATGGCTAACATCGTAACAGTTTTTACCATTTATATCACATCTTGTTTTAGTAATATCAATTATTGGCGGGAGGAATGTTGGATACATAACTCTATCCTGGCCAATAATATCGAGTTTTCCGTATGTCCAAATCTGAAATTCAGGGGTGTTTTCGAGGATGGTGTACCACCGTCCCGTCCAACCATATTGCAGACATTTTTTTTTCAAATTATTGATACTTTCATCAATAGCTTGAGCTTGTGAGTTGAAGGTTTTTACTTCTGGCCCACCATATTTTGTAACGTCTAAGCAGGAATCATCATTCGATCTAAGAAAGCGTGAATTTTTGTAAAAAGTATCTGCGTTAACCGAAAACGGATTTATTAATAAAGCTCCGACTAATAATAATAAATTTTTTTTATTCATGATTTTATTTAATTATCGTTAATTCAATTAAATCTAAGATTTTATTGGTTAAAACATTTTCTTTAATCAGGGCATCAAATTTATAGCCGGATTTTATTTCTCGAATTGATATGTCCGATAAATAATTTCCATTAGGTTTTATTTCATTGATATATATTTTAGTAGAAGTTGATATATTTAAGGAATACTCATTTTCGGTGTAAGTATTATTAATACCTATAGATGTTCTTTCGGCTGTTAATACCTTTGCCGTTACCAAGATTTTATTTCCATTAATTGATTTTATGGTTCCGTTTAAAGCATTTAATACAAATGCATCATTTTCTAAATTTTTAAAAGATTCGGTTTGGGCTACAAGATAATTATCTGATTTTTTATAGATTGAATAAGTAAAATAACCAGCAATAATAAGAGTTATAAAAATAATTACGAATATTAAAATTTTTTTATTTTTTGTCATACTTTTATTGTACCCCTCCCTTTTAATAATTACCAATTTGTTAATAATTTTTTTAAAAAATTGCATTTTTTGTTAATTTATTGTAAAATATTTACTCAATGAAAAAGATACGCAACATAGCCATCATCGCTCACGTTGACCACGGCAAGTCTACTTTAGTGGACGCTATGATGAGACAATCAGATACTGATTTGGGTAAGCTTGGCGATCAGGAAATGATAATGGATTTTAATGATCTCGAAAGAGAGCGCGGTATTACTATTTTTTCAAAAAATGCCGCTGTTTATTACGGCGATACCAAAATAAACATTATAGATACTCCGGGACACGCCGATTTCGGCGGCGAGGTAGAACGTGTATTGAATATGGCCGATGGCGTATTACTTTTGGTTGACGCTCAGGAAGGCCCTATGCCTCAGACGAGATTTGTTTTGAAAAAGGCATTGTCTTTCAACCACAAAGTTATTGTAGTTATAAATAAAATAGATAAAAAGAATGCCAGAATTAATTATGTATTAGATAAGATTATTGAGTTATTTATTGAACTTGGCGCTACTGACGAACAGATAAATTTCCCCATTGTTTATGCCGCTTCAAAGCTTGGAAAGGCCGGCGATAGTCCTGAGTTAGATAAAATGACTGATGTAAAACCGGTTTTTGAGGCAGTTTTAAAACATATCCCCCAGCCAAAATTTGATCCGGAAGCTCCATTGCAAATGATGGTTGTAACTATTGGCTATGATAATTATAAAGGCAGAATTGGGATAGGCAGAATTTATCAGGGTAAAATAAAAAACAATCAGCAGGTTATGCATATACCAAGAGAGGGTCAGGCTAAGCTTGGTAAAATTTCAAGTTTAATGACTTTTGTTGGTTTGGGTAAAGTTGAAGCCGCTGAATGTGAAGCCGGTGATATTGTCGCAATAAGCGGAATAGAAAATATAAATATTGGTGATACCATTGCCGATCCGGTGAACCCAATAGCTCTCCCGCCGATCACCGTAGAAAAGCCGACGGTTAAAATGATTTTTAGCGTAAACAACTCCCCCTTTGCCGGTCAGGAGGGAGATTATTGTACTTCTAGAAATTTGAAGGAAAGATTGGAAAAAGAATTAGATAATGACGTGGCGCTCAAAGTGGAATCCGGCAAATCAACTGATGAATTTGTGGTCAGCGGACGAGGAGAGCTCCATTTGGGAATTTTAATTGAAACTATGAGGCGTGAAGGTTATGAGTTCCAGGTTTCCAAACCCGAAGTTATTTTAAAAGAAGAAAACGGCCAGACAATGGAACCGTCGGAAGATGCCTGGATTGAAGCTCCGGAAAAATATTCCGGAACAATTATTGAAAGAATGAGTAATAGAAAGGGCATGATGAAAGATATGCGTACGGAAAACGGAATTGTTTACTTTTATTTTTCTATTCCCACAAGAGGTTTAATAGGATTTAGAAATGAATTTATGATTGAAACCAAGGGCTTAGGAATTATTAATACTCTCTTTGCCGGATACATTCCTTTTGTTGATGGGTTAAAAACAAATCCTCACGGTTCAATAATAGTTCACGAAACAGGAACAACTACTGCTTACGGACTTTTGATAGCTCAGGAAAGGGGCGAAATGTTTGTGGGTCCGGGCGTAAAAGTTTATGAAGGCCAAGTTGTGGGACAAAATGCAAAAGCCATGGATTTGGCTGTTCATGTATGCAGACAGAAACAGCTTACTAATTTTAGGGCAAAAACAGATGCTGTTACCGACGACCTTATTCCTCCACGCGATATGAGCCTGGAACAATATTTGGAATATCTAGGTGACGACGAGCTTTTAGAAGTTACTCCAAAAAGCTTAAGGATCAGAAAGAGAATTTTAAGTAATGCCTTAAGAGAAAAAGGAAAATAAAAACTCCCCTTTCGGGGAGATTTTATTATTTAGAAGATTTCTTTTTTGGCTTCACTTTCAAATCCTTTTTGATGTGTTTCCAATGGCTTTTCATTTCTTTTACCAAATGATTCAATTCTTTTTGGTCAACATTTTTAAGTATCTTGTATCTTTCGGCCATGGCATCAATCACATCGTGATAAGTGCCCTCACTCATATTTTTCATATGCTCCATTTCCTGAAGAACTTCGCCTTTGGCTTTTAGCATCCAGCCTTTTACTTTCTTTCTGTTTTTTACTGAATTTTTACTTCCATACAAGAAATAAGTTCCTGCAGCGGCAGCGGCAAGAGCAGCCAATCCTAAACCTGTCTCAATTGCTACTTTTTTTGTTTTCTTTTTCATTTTTTATTTTTTTTAATTTGTTATTTATTTTTGTTTTTTACGGCCCTTTAAATTATTAAAAAAATTTACAAAATGCTTTACTTTGGCGCCTTCGGTTTTAACATTCTGTCTGAGTTCCGCAATATCTTCTTTAATTAGCCCTGCCTCATCTTTTGCTTTTTCCGAAATATCGTCAACATTTCTTAGGATTCGTATGAGGTAAGTGATTAATATACCTAAAAGAATTGTTAGTATCACTACCGCGATAGATGTGATAAAAAAGAATATTTCAGATTTCATTAAAGAGTCCATTTTTTTATATTTTAGATATTGTTATTATTATAAACCAGTTTATTTTTTTAACAACAAGAAGATTAGGATAGCTACTATTATCGCCTGAGAGGATATTGTAATAATTTTATTTGTTACGACAGAATGAATTTTTTTATGAATTTCTGAATGTTTGTTTAGGGCCTTTGTAAAAATATTTCTTTCTTTATTTTTAATGCAATAGTTTAAAAAAGCTAAGCCATCGGGAAGTATTGCAAAAAAAGCTCCTGTTAAAGCCAGTAATATTTCGCTTGAATTTTTATTCTGAATTAAATATAAAATCGTAAGCAGCCCGATTGATAAATCGATAAAGATTTTGACAAATTCTTTTCCGGCGGATTTAAAATCCCCGTGTGTTATATTCTCTATTTTATATTCAACATGAGGAATAGAATCTAAAAAATAATGACTGGTTAAGCCTAAAACTATTGCTGCGCCTACACTTCCACTGTTTGTTGCCAATACCGCTCCCGTTATTGAATGAACCGATAAAATCATATGTTTTTTAAGTCTTTATATTATAACAAATACATTGGAATTTTAGAAAAATTGTGATAATATTTTTAAATATTCGTCGGTTTTATTGCCGGGTCGTCTAACGGTAGGACATCGCCCTTTGGAGGCGAGTATCGGGGTTCGAGTCCCTGCCCGGCAGCTCCTAAGTTTGCAGTTTATATAATTCTTCTAACGCTATAACATGGCTACAAATTTTTTTCTGTGTAAAAAAATCACAATCACAAAGCCATTGATTGTCTCGTTTTATTAAATTTCTAGTACCGTGTTCGGCATCTATTGTGGCTTTTTCTAATTCTATTTTGAATCTTCTGGGTTCATTTATATATTTTTTAGCTTTAATAATTTTTCCGATTAAATCCTCAACAAATTTTTGATTTAATTCCCTATTATTTTCAGTTAATTCAATTAATATTATATCCTTTCTTTTTTTAATATTTTCAATAAAATCGTCACTATATATTTTAGATAAAGTTACTAAACAAATATTGGGAGAATTTAATATTAAATTGGTTGCTTTTTTAAATTTTTCTGAATAAAGTTCCATTTGTCCAATCTCATCTAAATATAAAAGATCCCCTTCTTTAAATTGAAGTATTTCGGGAATGACTAATTCTAGATTGTTTATATCTACAAAATATCTTGAAACTTTATATTCTGTTAAAAAATTAACACTTGCGAGCATGGCCTTTTTGCCGGTGCTGGTTACTATTTCAAAACCAACCCTTTCGCCATTTTCGCGAACTTCGTTAGTAACAAATCCAACTTTGTTTGGATAACTCAAAATGACTTTATTTAAGAGTGTAGACTTACCACTTCTTGGCATTCCCGTAACAATAATATTTTTTCTCATTAGATAAATATTATCACATTTGTACGGCTTCTTTTTCTTTGAAAAAGGTTCCAACTTCGTCCCAGACGGCCAGCAAATCAATCCCCTATTTTTAAATCAAAACTATTGATATAATTTTTGTATTAAATTTTTAAAAATTATGAATAATATTTTTAAATCTAAAATCAAAAGAGAAATTGTCAATTTTTTAACCGGCGAAAAATATGAAATGCTTGGTGGCTTAGACATGTCTTTTTCGGAAGATGATGTTAAAAAGATTACAAAAATATGTTCCCAAAAAGATGCTTACGATATTTTATTTAAAAATAGATTAAGCGGAAAGCCTTATACAGAAAAAAATGCCCGGAGTTTTATAGATTGGATTAAAGACGGTTGGAAAAATCAAACTCATTTTGTGTTTTTGATAAGAAAACAAGATTCGGAGATAATTGGCGCCATTGATATAAAAAGCCCCGATCTTAATAGGGCTGAGATTGGATATTGGGCTGATGAAAATTATAGAGGTTTTATGACAAGCGCTGTAAATGAATTATTTTTTATAGCAAAAGAAAGTGGTTATATTAAATTATTTGCCGGAGTTTTGGCTAAAAACAATAAATCTATTGCCGTATTAGAACGTACTGGTTTTAGGAAGGTAAAAGAAGATAAAAAAGACGGCGAAGATCATTTCATATACGAAAAAGAATTATAATCTTAGCTTAGTGATTACCTTCAAAAAAAGGTTCCAACTTCGTCCCAGACGGCCAGAATACACCATAAAAGACGGCGTTGTTTTGGAATCAGAGCTAATAAAAAATCGTTTTTTTGATTCTAAACAAATTAAGAATTTAAAAGAATCAGTTGAGTGGAGAAGCGTTCCCTTATTTAATATGAATTACCCGATTAATCTTTATATATTATCAAAACACCCAGAAATAATTTCTAAAGAAGATTATAAAAAGTTTTTAAGACAATCACTTGAGAGAATAAAATTAGGCGTTTTAAAAGCAGAGGAAAATGTTAAGGGGGATGGACATAATTATTTAGAAATTACAAATAACTATGCCGGTAAGAGCATATGGTTTTCAGAAGAACGGGTAGTAAAAGAAGGAGATGATAAATATAAAAAAATATCAGAATATGCTGAAAAATTTGTTAAAGATTTATTTGATCAGAATTCATCTAAATATGTGGGTATAACAAAGGATGAATATCAATTGAGTAATGAGATATTAGAATATATAGAAAAATTAATTAATAATATAGAGATAGCCTCAAAAAATAAAGATGTTTTTAAAATTAAATATTTAGTTGCATCTATTTTTTTAACATTTATAATTTCTTTGATTGTTAGTTGGTTTGTAAAAATAAACGCATTTATTATTTTTATAGTCGTTCAAATAGTTACTTTTTTTCAGGCTTTTATTGGTGGCTGGATAGATAAAAAAATTAAAAAAAGATAAATCCCATTCCTTTGTAAAAATAGGTATTCAGGTATCATGAATAAAGTTTTTAAATCACAAGAAGAATTAAAAAAAGAATTAGATTCACAATTCAAACTTCTAAAAGTTTTAACCGAGCAATATGACAAAGGCGATGTGATTATAGGAAAGTCGATAGCGACTTCTATTCGGGTACTTGTTCATGACACAGATGATTCGCGCTCTTTGCTTGGGCAACTTAATTTTAAAAATAGAAAATTTTTTGACACGGCCTGCCCCGACATCTTTCCTGTACCAGGAAAAATTCAGCGTATTGGAAGTTTTTGTGGCTTAGTAAGTATCGGTAGCGTTAATAATGAGCAGACTTATATCCCCTATCTTGATGAGGCTCCTGTTAAAAAATTTGGTTTTGTAAATTTTGATGAGTTTTGGAATAGGATAATTTTTATTGATAATAATAAAAACAGCTTTACAAGAAAAGAAATAGTTTTGGCTATTGCTAACCAAGATGGTGGTGCGCACGTTGATCCAAAAATTGAAAAAAAATACAAAGAGTTATCTAGAGAGAATTCTCTTGGTTGGAAAGCTAGTTTAGACGGAAAAATTTGGAATGATTCATGCGGTTCTGAGCTGGCTGCAGTACGTCAAATCGCACATGAGTTACTGCGCACATTTGAGATCGAATATCCTTATAAAAAAATGGTGACCGGTGATGCCGGATTTATTTTAGGTGGAATGGGTTTTATAATTAGTAATACCACCGATGTAAATAGTATTACGGATTATTTGGTGAATAAGAAAAAAATTGGACCAAATAAAAAATGTCTATGCGGAAGTGGTCAGAAATATAAAAAATGTCATGGAAAGTATGGTTGGATATAATTTTATAAAATTATATTTTTATGCCTTACTATTTCTAGATAATACTTCATTTAATTTATAACAAAATTCAGAATTAAAAACTGGTTCTATATATGTATCATCTAGGTATTTTTTTAATCCGGCTAAATTTTCAATTATATAAACAAGGGGCTCTATTCGTTCAATAACTTTAGATTTGCCAACCAACAAAATAGCCTTCCTTGATTTAATTACTATTCCTTGTTTTTCGAGATAATTAATTAATTTTAGTTCGTGTCTATTAATTTCATCGATTGGATTTTGCCATTTATTTAATTCACAAATACATTTATTTCCTTTACACCACTCTTCTTTAAAAAATTTATCGCCCAAAACTCTGAAATTGCCAGATATATTTTTAATTTCAAATATCAATAAACCTTTCTTACCAACTACAATTGCATCAATATCAAATCCTCCATCTGAAAATTTAAAATTTTTATAAATTTTATAACCCTCATTATTTGGCAAGAGCTCTTCTAATTTTTTAAAGGCCCTTCTTTCACCCATCCATCCCATAAGAGAATGCAATGAAATAAGTCCCAATCTATCCCCTAATCGTCCCATAAAAATCCAAAACCAAGAAAATATAATTCCGAATATTATTCCAGCGATAAATAATAAAGCTGGAACGTCTAGTTTAAAATCTTTTAAATTAGTAAGACCATATAAAATTACTGATATACCAAATAGCAATAAAGCTATTACTATAATTGTTACTTGCAAAAATTTACGTTTAGAATAAGACATTTTAAAATTATATCAAAATATTATTGACTATTAAATTTATTAAACATATATTAAATTTACAAATAAAATATGGATACTAAATTTCCAAAACTTGATAAAAAATTTATTAACTGGTCGACATTTTTTCATGCGGGTACTGAATGGTTAGAGATATTTGAAATATTAGACAAAGAAACAAATAAACAATATGGATTTATTTCTTTTTACGCATATCCGTATATTTTGTATTTTTCTTTAGAACTTTTTGTGAAATCATTAGCAAAATATGAGGACTGTACTTTTGACGCAAAAAAAGACGGGTTTCTTCACAGTGTAACGGATATATTTGTAAAATATAAAGATATTCCATTTTTTTTTGAAATTATTCAGAATCACAAACTTTTTAACCTTATTAAAGAATATGAGAAAACTTTAAATACGCGTTTTGGCGAGACGGCTGTGCAAATAAATGGATTAGATACTAAATTAGTATTAGAAACGGTTTATAAATTAAGAGGAGAAATATGTAAAAAAACAGGATTAAGATAATAACGCATTCGGAGATCTCAATAGCATATTAGATATATATAATATTTTTTATAAAAAGGTTCCAACTTCGTCCCAGACGGCCAGCTCTCACTTTTTGAAAATACTTTATTTTTGAGTATTATATATTGATAAAATTTCTATAGTAGATAGGGCCCTATTATAAACAGCAAACTCATCAATTAATCCATTAAAACAAAAATTAGTTGGAACGTAAAAAGTTCCAATTGTAGCGGTACTACCAGCTCCTCTGATTATTGTTCCTGTTTGAGTTGGGGTCGGACCCTTTAAAACCCCGTTTCTATATAAATACATTTTTGATCCATCATAAACCAAGGCAATATGAGTCCACTCCCCGGTGTTTAAAATTACATCTCCAGAATTTGGCTGTAGTGTTACAACGCCTGAGGTTGTTTTTATACGAAATAACAAATTGTCAGGGTAAATAAAAATTCCCCAAGCATCATTATAATCACCCGACCACCCCAAAATTCCTTTATTGCTTTGATCTATGGTTGGGTTTATCCAAAATTCAAGTGTCAGCGCCGACATTCCAACTAATGAAGTGGCTGCGCCTATATCAATATAGTCATTAATTCCGTCAAGATTTATTGCGCTACCAATGACTCCCGTAGACCATGTCGGGTTATTTATTAAAGTTCCATTATTAGTATTTAATTCGTCGTAAGCGATATTTCCCGAGTTTTCGTCAAAATTCCAATAAGCAATGAGTCCATTTGTTGGAACATGATAAAGATTTTTATTTAAATTTAGTTCATTCCCAGCCTCAAACCTGGTACTGGATTGTCCCCCATCCGACGAAGCATTGGCGGCAAGATATTTGTCGGATTCCATGGTAGCAGAAAGAGCCCAGGAACCGTGGATATAGGTGTAGTAATAACCATTGGTAGCGGCAGCGGATAGATCGGATGCCTGAATGGGATCTATGGGAAGATTTGAGAATAAAGTTCCGGCTTGTCCTTGTATAGAACTTAGATCTACAGGTATCCAGCCTGTACCGTCTATATTTCTGTAGTTGGCAGAGGTGGAGCAATGATAGTTCCAGCCTGTGGTGGTGGCTGTAAGTTGGCCGTAATAGGAACCGCATTGGGAATCTGTATCCGGAAGAGAGATATATATCGTATTACTATTACCCATAGCTGTACTGGATCCTCCGAAAGACTGGAATAACAATAAAGCCTTGTTTATCTGATTTATTTCCGTGATTCTATTGGCATCTCTGGATTGCTTAACTAACTGAGCTGGGTTTATGACTAAGAGAACTGTTGTTGCTAAGACTGCTAATATACCTATGACTATGAGTAGTTCTATAAGAGTGAAGGCTTTTTGGGATTCTATGCGATTCATGTATTAATTATTTTAGCATGAATTAGACTTTTAATTGTGGAAAATTGTAAACTTATAATTAAGTTTACGCAGTTTTTAATTTATATGAAAAAAATAACTTTATTATCAATCGGCATTTTGTTTATTGTTGGATTTTTTCTTGGTTATTATTTTTTTAAAAAACCAAATTTAAATCCTATTTTTTGTACTCAGGAGGCGCTATTGTGCCTAGATGGTGCTTTTGTCGGTTGGCAGAGTCCGGAATGTATCTTTGCGGATTGTCCGGGTAAGGGCCCCTTCATAGGTATTCTTCAGCGACAACAAGAAGATTTCCGTTTATTTATGATGTCTCCCGACGTCTCCGGTCAGGAAGTTTCATATTCGTTACCTCTTAAAATTAAAGATGAAAGTTCATTTTTACAGTCAATCAATAAAAGAATTGTAGTTTATGGTTTTTTTGATACCGGAAACACATTTTGGGTAGATAATTTTGAAGTTGCAAAAAATCCCGATCCGACTACGGGAGAAATAAAATTTGGTCAAAGTGTTTTTATTAATGGAGTTTTAATTACCCTCAACAACATTGTTTCTGACAGCCGTTGCCCGGCCAATGCTCAATGTATATGGGCCGGTTCGGTTTCGGCAAGTGTTTCTCTGAAAAGCGATACCGATAAAGATACGGTAATTATCGACTCTGCTAAAGATCCGATTGGCTTTGATTCTTTTTTAATTTCGATTATAGATGTTAAGCCGGACAAATTGATTTCTGGTAAGCTTGATCCGGAAAAGTACATTCTTACTTTTAAGGTTGTTTCTCGTTAATTTTTTATTTTTTTAGATATTTAAATATATCTTCGGCTGCTATTGATCCCTCCGAGCAAGCCGTTATTATTTGTCTGAAATTGTTTGAGGCGTCTGTAATATCTCCAGCCGCCCAAATTCCAGAAGTGGATGTTTTTTGGGAAGTATCTACTTTTATATAACCACCTTCATTTCTGGCTATATTTAATTTACCTAGAAATTCATAATTTTTTGGTTCGGTTCCTATTTCTAGGAATACACCATTTAAATCTATTTTTTTACCCTCGTTATTTGTATTTGATATTTCAATATATTCAAGATTTGTGCCCCCTCCGAAAGAATTTATATTGGTATTTAGGAGAATTTCAATATTATTAGTTTTATTAATATTCTCTATCCAGGCAGGCTCTCCTTTTAATTCCGAGCCTCTATATATTAAAAATACTTTTTGGGCTACATCGGATAAATATAGGGCTGAAGTTAAAGCCGAATTCCCTCCTCCAATTACGGCAACTGTTTTATTCTTATAAAACATTCCGTCGCAAGTAGCGCAATATGATACGCCTCGGCCCAAAAATTTATTTTCATTTTCCAAATTGAGTTTACGATGGGTGGTACCTAGAGCCAATAATACCGTTTTTGCTTCAAAATTTTTATTATCAGCTGTCGTTACCAAGTAACCGGAATCGGTTTTAACAATATTTGAAACCTCTGTATTTATAATTTCTGCTCCTTGGGAAGCGGCATTTTCTGCCATTTTTTGGCCGAGTTCAAAACCGGTTATATCTTTTTCTGTAGGAAAATTGCATATCTTGTGAGATTCAGTCATTAATCCCCCGTTTATATGGCCAATAATCAAAGTTTTTATTTTGTATCGGCTGGCATAAAGCCCCGCAGTTAAGCCGGCGGGGCCAGATCCAACAATTATTAGGTCGTATTTTGGATTATTCATATTTTTTTTGCGCTTGTATTAATTTTATCAAAACATCTCATTTGCCAAAGCGAAATTATCTGGAGGATCATTGAAATTGTTATTATAGGAACACTATAAGTAATCAAAAAATTGATTGCTATTGTCGGAAAAAGTGAAGAAATTATTGCTATGCCAATTGATGCTCCACAAACCGAAGACCCTATGGCGCATGTTTGTATTGCGGATAATCCAATAATGCCAAATAAGAGATTTAATGCAGACCTTGCCCCGTAATTTTTTATTTCTTTTGCTCTTTCTTTAATATCCCGTACGAGACAAGTGATTGTTAGTGAAAATATAAAAATAAACGATATTCCAATTATTGAATAGTAGCTATGCCAAACAGTCATAGGCACCATAAAATAACTGATTAGCAGCATGACCCCAAAAATTACCCAACAATAAAAGCTTTTTTTAAGTTCAAGAATCCTTATTTTATTCATTAATAACGAATAGCTTTTATTTTATATTTTGGAATTTTTTTATTAATTAAATTATTTTATTTTCAGTATCTCTTCTATCTCGCTTTTTATCATATTCAAATCCCTAAGGCCTATAAATTCTCCTATAACCTTCCCACCTTTAAATAACTTCATATTTGGAATGCTTTGAATATTATAAGTAATAGCCAATTCCTGATTATTCGGATTTTCTGTATCCACCTTCATCACCTTTATTTTACCATCCATAACTTCGGATAATTGATCCAAAATAGGAGCCATCATTCGGCACGGCATACACCATGGCGCCCAAAAATCAACCAATACCGGCAATTCATTCTTTAATACTTTATTTTCGAATTCGTTTGAGTTTATATCTAATACTTTTGTCATATTTTATTTTATTTTATTTTTTAATTTTTTAAGCTAATTTATTTTTTATAAATCTATTGAGTAAACCAATAAGCTTGTCTCTTTCCCCTTTCTTAATTTTTAAACAGGCCGTCTCACGACTTAAAATTAACGAGCCCAGGTGATTAATAGCCGATCTTATAGCCGATAATTGATTCAGTATTTCGTTACAGTCTTGTTTTTTATCTATCATTTTTTCCAATCCGCCAAGCTGTCCTTTTATTCGGTTTAATCTTTTTTTGATATCTTGTTCCATTTTTATAAATATTAATATACCCTATAGGGGTATATTATATTACTCCGAGTATTTTGTCAAATATGTTATTAAATTTTGGTGTTATAATAATAATTAAGTAAATTTTATGAATAAAAATATAAAGATTATTGCGGGAGTTGCAGCGGTTTTGATTATTTTGTTTTCTGGATACTATTACAAGAAAATTAATGAAAATAGAGTCGGTGCCGACAGAGATGAGTATGGTTGTATTTTATCGGCCGGCTATTCCTGGTGTGAGGCTAGGCAGACTTGTCTTAGGCCGTGGGAAGAATATTGTACAAATACCCTTCCAAAAAAGGTGTTATTTGAATGCGACAATGGAAAATATATAAATGCTTCTTTTTATATTGGAGACGATAAATTTGTAGATTTGGTTTTGAGCGATGGAAGAAAAATGTCTGTACCTCATGCAATTTCCGCTTCGGGTGCCAGATATGCAAACACCGATGAAACTTTTGTGTTCTGGAATAAGGGTGATACTGCATTTATAACGGAAGGCAAAGACAGTGCTATTACCTTTGGCAATTGCGTTTTAAAAAGCCAATAATTCCCCATTTATTTATTGAATTCGGAGTTTTTTATGATTTGATGTATAATTTATATTAACAATTAATTTCGCTGACTAGCGTTAAATAAAAATATGGAAGATAAAAAAATATTAAATTCACATGAGCATGCTTCGCATGAACATCATGGTCACGAGCATGAGCATTTAGTGCACGAGCATCATGTTCACGAAGTAAAAGGAAATACTATAAAATGCCGACTAACCCAATGCTGGGAGACCTGTAAAGGAGTAAGCTTAAAAACTGTTATTTGGATTGCCGTCGCAATCGTTCTTTTAACTTTACTTTTTGTATATAAGGGATTATTTGTTGCGGCAACGGTAAATGGCTCCCCCATCAGCAGATTCTCGGTTGTTAAAGAGTTGGAAGCTAGATCCGGTAAAGCGGCATTAGATAATTTAATTGTAGAAAAATTGATTTCTATGGAAGCCGCTAAGAAGGGTGTAAAAATTACCGATGAGCAAATAGCCGCCGAAATTACAAATATTGAAAATCAAATTAAATCCCAGGGAGGCACATTAGATCAGGCTTTGTCTATGCAGGGCATGAGTATGACTGACTTAAAGTCTCAAATTCGTCTTCAAAAAGAATTAGAATCTCTTTTGGGAGATAAATTAGCTGTTACTGATGCTGAAATTGAAAGCTATATTAAAGACAACAAGGTTCAAATTCCGGCAGGACAAGAGGCTTCTTACAGGGAAAATATAACTCAGCAGCTAAAACAGCAAAAATTGAATTCGGAAGCTGGCTCTTATATCGAATCTCTTAAAGCCCAGTCTTCTATAAAGTATTTTGTAAATTATTAAACTAAAATCCGCCGTAAAGGCGGATTTTTTAGGCCTATTTTATTTTTTTTAAATTATTCTATAATTTTAGTATGAAAATTTCAAAGATTTATTTAATTTTAGGTTTATTGTTTATTTTGGGTTTTGCTGGTTCGGCGCTGGCCCAATCTTTATTTTCGGATTCCGATTTTAATATAAATACTCCGAAATCAGAAATTTATATAAACAAAGACGGTAAAATTTCAATTGTCGGTGCAAAAATAATTCAATTCGCCGGCAGCACCATATATGCCCGTGTTATCTGGGGCAATGCTTTTATAAGAATAATGTTAAAAACAAATCAGAATACGGCTATTACAAGGCGTTACGGTGAATCTATAAAAGTTTCCAACTTGGCTAGCGGTGATTATCTTAGTGTTGAAGGAAGCTTGGAATCTAATTCTGATTCTCTTAGTATAGTTGCATCCACAATTAAAGATTTATCAGATCTTACTCAGCAAAATAATTTTTCCGGAACTATTACTTCAATTGATTCTTCATATAATAGTTTTTACATGAGCTCTAATACTCTGGGAAGTATAAAAGTTGTTTTAAGTCCCTCTACTTCAATTACCTTGGGTTCGCGTATTGTTGATGCCTACCATCTTAAAGTTGGAAATAAAATTATCAGCGCGACCGGTATATATGATTACGGTACCAATACCTTAAAAACTGATAAAATGACCGTTTATTTAGATATGAGTATTTTTAAGGCAAGGAATTATAGTGGCACATTAAAATCTATGTCTTCTAAAACATTGCCGTCAACTCTAATAGTTACAATTGGATCAAAAGATTATACCGTAAAATTATCGGCCAATACGTGGGTTATAAACAACAAAAGGAAAACCATTTACTTGTCCAGATTTTTGGAAGGAGATTCTGTAGTATTTTATGGGGCTTTACAGGAAACAGATGAACCTATTATTGATAATGTGGAAATTATCAGGAATGCAAGTTTGTAGCAAGATAAAAATCCGCCGTAAAGGCGGATTTTTTGTTAATTTAAATTGGATTTGTATTGTCTATATGTTACCCCGGCCGCATCCAATAATTTGCGTGATACTTTCCATATGTCCAGATCGTGATATTTATCAGTTTCGTAGATTATTTCCTTTATTCCGTTTTGGATAATAGTTTTCGAGCACTCGTTACAAGGAAAGAGCGTGCAATATATTTTGCCGCCCTCCGTATCTTTGCTCGCGTTGTAAACCGCATTTTCTTCGGCGTGGCAAACGTAAGCGTATTTTGTATTTATAAAATCCCCTTCTCTCTCCCATGTAAATTTATCGTTATCTATACCGCGTGGAAAGCCATTATACCCCAATCCCAAAACAATATTATTTTTATCGACAATGACCGCCCCTGCTTGAGTAGAAGGATCTTTTGATCTATCGGCTATTACATGAGCTATCTTCATAAAACATTCATCCCATGATATAAAATTTTTTCTTGGTTGTTGCATACCGGGTCAGTAGAAATTCGGCTATGAATTATAATTGCCGCCAGGCAAGGCCGAATTTTCACTGCCCGGCATAATTATTTAATTTTACAATATTTTTTAAAATTAAAAAATCAGATATAATGAAGATAACTTAATTAAACTTATGACTAATCAAAAATTACAAACCTACTTCTTCGGTTTTTTGTTGTTGGCCACTACCATACTAATGGTTTTGGTTTTTTATCCGTTTCTTGGAGTTTTGGCCCTGGCAATTGTTTTATCTATAACGTTTCAGCCTCTATATAATAAAATTAAGATTATTTTTAGAATAGACTGGCTTTCTTCATTAATTGTAATTGCTTTATTGGCTGTTTTTATAATTCTCCCGCTTATTCTTATTGGGTGGCAAATTTTTCAGGAAGCTCAAGGTTTATATGGGGAAATTTCTACTAACAAGATAATGTATTTGGATAAAATAAATACATTCATTGAGCAACCTATAAAAGAATTAATTCCTAGCTTTTCGGTTGATTTTGGTGCGTATATAGAAAAATTGCTTAATTGGTTTGTCAGCAATATGGGCCCATTGGTTTCTGGCGCTACTCAGACATTTTTTGAAATTCTTTTGACCGTAATAGCTCTATTTTTCTTTTTGAAGGATAACGACAAGATAAGAAAAAATTTATTACAGGTAAGCCCCTTGGATGACAAATATGATAAGTTAATAATTGAAAAACTTGAAGCGGCTGTTGATTCCGTTATCAAGGGTTCGCTTTTTATTGCGGTAGTACAAGGAGTTATGGCAGGAATTGGTTTTTGGGCATTCGGTATTCCTAGCCCAACTTTTTGGGGAATGGTAGGAATTTTGGCCTCTATGGTTCCAGGACTTGGTACTACCCTAGTAATTTTCCCCGCCGTTGTTTATTTGTTTTTGATAGGAAGTTATTTACCAGCATTGGGATTGGCTTTATGGGGAGCTATAATTGTCGGATCAATGGATCAGATTTTAAGACCAATTATATTTAAGAGGGGCGTTTCAGCTCATCCTATATTTATACTTTTCGCCGTATTCGGCGGCCTTTCATTATTTGGACCATTAGGATTAATTTTTGGCCCGGTTATATTAAGCTTCTATCTCACATTGCTTGAAATTTATAGAGAGTTTTCAAAGGCAAGAGAATAAATATAAAATAAAATCCCCGGAAATTCCGGGGATTTTATTAAACTTTCAAATATTTTCTTACGGCTATTATGCTTGACACCGTTCCAAGGGCAATTCCAAAAATAATCTGATAAAAAGTTAAATATACGACATTAGACAAAAGATAACCCCACATATTTACCTCGGGCATAATCATATTTAAATATGGGGCAACAAAATAGACTAAGGGCGCCATTAAAATAACGCTTAAAATAGCAGCAATAAAACCATATAAAATTCCTTGTATTATATAAGGCCCTCTAATAAATACATTCGAGGCACCAACAAGCCTCATAATACTTATTTCTTCTCTAGTGGAATGAATTGCAAGCATAATCGCATTTAAAGAAACAAGGACTGCGACAAGAGAAAGTATTAAAATCAATCCAATTCCGCTTCTTTGGACGGTATCTACTATTGTGGCCAGTCTATCTATAACTATCTGATTTTGATTGTAGCTTACCTGCTCTATGTCTTCTTTGAGATTTTCATTATTAAGATAAGCAGCGATTACCGGAAAATCTTTTGGATCCTTAGCTTTTATATTAAGTGAAGCCGATAATGGATTTTCTTCCAAAACATTGATAGCTTCGGAAATTGTGGTATCGTCTTTATGTCTTTCTTTAAAAATGGCCAGAGCTTGATCTCTAGAAATGTATTCAACGCTTTTAATTTCAGAAAGGCTTTCTATAGACCTCTTTATTTTTAGTATATTGTCTTCGGTTGCTGTGTTCTTAAAATAAACGCTGATATCTATTTTTTCTTTAAGAAGATTTATTGTGTCGTTTGTAAGAACACTGAAAAGAATCATTCCTAAAAATACCAAGAGTGTAAGTGTCATAACCACAATCGTGGTGGCTGAAAGCCAGCTGTTTCTTTTAAATCCCTGAAGTCCATATTTTATTATTCTATACAAAGCAGTAAACATATTATTTAAAAAATTTATGCTAAAACATACTTTCCATTTTCTTCATCTCTTATTATTCTACCATTATCCATGCTTACTACTCTTTTATGCAGGCTATTTACAATATCTTTATTGTGAGTAACTAGCATTACGGTTGTGCCCAATTCATTTATTTTTAAGAGCAATCTAATGATTTCTGCGGAGTTTATAGGGTCTAGATTGCCGGTGGGTTCATCTGCGATCAAAAGCGCTGGCTGATGTATAAGAGCCCTTGCTATAGCAACTCTTTGTTTTTCCCCTCCGGAAAGTTCGTGTGGAAAATTAAAGGCCCTATCTGAAAGTCCGACCATATCCAAAATTTGAGGAACAAATTCTTCTATTTCCGATTGTGACTTGCCATCAACTTCCAAAGCAAACGCTATATTTTCGTAAGCCGTTTTTGTCGGTAAAAGCCTGAAATCCTGAAACACAATACCAATCTTTCTTCTGAATACCGGCAATTCTCCTAATTTAAGCTTGTTTACTTCATATGAATCAAAATAAATTCTACCCTTGCTTGGTTTTTCCTCTCCTATAAGAAGTTTTATTAGGGTAGATTTGCCGGCTCCGTTTTTTCCAACTATCGAAACAAATTCATTGGGTTTTATGGATAAATTTATTTCTTCCAGGGCAACCGATTTTTTATTGTATACCTTTGTAACGTTTTGAAAACTTATCATATAAATCTAAAAATTTAAAAAAGGATATTTATTCCTTTCTTAATTAGAATTATAACAAATTTTTAAATTAAATTCTATTTAGCCGGATTTGTATCCAGTTCCGCTTCAATAAATTTCTCTAAATCGCCGTTCAATACTTTATCCGGCTGATGGCTGACCATATTTGTTCGGTGGTCTTTGACTTGTTGGTATGGATGAAGCACATATGACCGAATTTGATTACCCCATTCTGGCTTAACTTGACTCCTTAAGCCTTTAATTTCGCTAATCTGCTTGTCGAGCATTATTTTATAAAGCTTTGCTTTCAATAAAATCATTGCTTTTTCTCTGTTTGCAGATTGAGATCTTTCCGCTTGTGATGCAGCGGCTATTCCTGAAGGTAAATGCACTATCCTGACGGCGGTCTCTCTTTTATTTACGTTTTGTCCGCCGGGGCCGCTGGAATTGGATAGCTCCATTTTTAGGTCCTCCGTAGGAATTATAATATTTCTAAGTTCTATTTCCGGAATATCCGGCAAAACTTCAATTAAAGCAAAGGACGTATGCCTTAGTTTTTTTGAATCGAATGGAGAGATTCTTACGAGGCGGTGCACGCCGGTTTCTTTTTTAAGATTACCATAAGCGTATTCGCCTTTTATATCTATAGATCTGTCGTCTATTTGCACAACCTTCCAACCTCGTTTTTGAGCATATTTAATATACATATTCAAAAGCATATTCGCCCAATCTTTTGCATCGTCGCCTCCGACACCGGGAAAAACTGAAATATTAGCGCTGTTTTTATCGTATTTATCCAGTAATGAATTAAACATAAATATAATTTAAAATAAATATTTTATACGGTCCACCTCAAGAATTAAAGCTGAGCCTTTTGTTTTATTAATTCCCCGCCGTCTTAATTATACTTGAGCCAAAGGTGAGAATCGAACTCACATCTATCGCTTACGAAGCGACTGTTCTGCCATTGAACTACTTTGGCGCTTATTGCGTGTGTGTGGGTGGGGTGCGACCTATATGAGTTAAGCTAATGCGATGAAACTTTAATTATTATACATTCTTAAACTTACTTTCTCAATTTTTAAAAGAATTCCAGTCTATGTCAAAATCTTGAAATCCCCATTTTCTGATTTGCGCGTTTATGTAATCTTCCATGGTGATTTTATACGCGCTTACATAATATTGAAAGTTTTCAATATTGTTGGCCAAATTTTTTTTATCAATAATTCCCCGCAAGCTCGTTTCTCCTATTATTTTATTTTCTTCAATATCATAAGCAATAGATTGAATATTTAAAGATGCTGTTTTAAGACAATTTTCTATGGTTGGATTAAGATTGTTTTTCTTAATTAAATAAGTCTCTTTAAGCTCCCAAATATCAGTCTTTTTTAATCCATTGTCTATTTTAAGTCCTCCAAAATGATTAAGACTATATTTCATTTCCGGCGATATCACTATTTTTTCAACTACGAAATCATAATCTTTTATAATCGGTTTAGGCAAATTATAAATTTTGCTGGCGATGTTGCGGAAAACAAAACTTCCCATAACCCATATTTTCCCATTAGAATTTTTTTTGACCAGCTCCAGAGATCTTTGGAAATCCGGGTCTTCTTTTATTGCCTTCTTAATAATGTCCGAATATTTATCCATTTTTATGAGCGGGTAACGGGAGTCGGACCCGTGTCTTGTCCTTGGGAAGGACACATAATAGCCGTTATACGATACCCGCACTAATATATCATTATTTTATTTTAACGTTTTTGCCATCCCAGGAATAGCCGGGAATAAATATTAAAATATTTGCCTTGGCTTTTGAATTTTCCAGCCATTTATCAAAATCTTCATTGGTTAAAGTCATTCTTCCTTGGAGTATCTCTTTATAGGCCTGCGGTTTTAATTCTTTTTGAGTATAATCCATCATGGTTGTCTCGAATAAAGTATTTACCGCATCCTCTATATTTTTTTCTTTAAGCGCATTATCTATTTTTTGATTAGCTATTGTATCTAGTTCATTCCCTACCCTGCTCTTAACTTCTTTGTAAATCAAAATATCCTCAATCATTTTTTCAATAATAGCTGCTTTTATTTCTTTTCTGGTAGTTTGGCTCTCCAGTGCTTTTGGATCGGAATTATAAAGTGGCACTGTTTTAGATAAGTAATTCATGCTTAGATTGTAATATTCATTTATTGTTTTTTGCGTAACAATATTCCAGTTTACAAAAACTGCCGGAAATAAATCGCTACGATAATAAAGATAGCCCGATACCGAAATAGCTATTACAAAAAAATATACAATTAAAAACTTTTTATTTCTCATTGGCTAGTTGAAGCGGTTTTTTGTGGAATTACTATTATCAATTTTTCGCCTGATTCTTTGTAGTTTGACTGGCTCTTTAATTCCTTCTCGAGATTTACCGGATTGGAAAAATATTTTATATCTGAATTAAGATTTTCATTTTCATTTTTTAATGAAGAAATTTGTGTGTTTAGTTTTTCTGAAGATTTTTCTAGATCAATATGCTGAAAATAAAGATTGAAAAGCTGATAACCAAGAAAAGCTATCATAATCATCAGCACTATGCTTATGGCATTTTTCATATCTTTAATTTAATGATACTACTTTTTAAGCAGTTCCTTAAATATTTTGGCAGGAATATCAATCTTACTCTTCATCCCCCTTTCCTTCAGCCTTTCTTTTCCGCGCTGCTGCTTTTTCCAAAGCTTCATTTTCCTGGTTCTGTCACCACCATTTTTACCGAAGTTACCCAGTTCTTTTTTCATAGCCGGAATAGTTTCTCTTGCAACTATTTTACCCCCGATACATGCTTGAAGAGCTTGGGAAAATTGCTGTGCCGGTAAAAGATCTTTTAATCTTTCTACGGTTTTCCTACCTTCTCTTTCGGTGTCTTCTTTATAAACAATCCTGGTTAATCCGCCGACATTTTGGCTGGCTACCAATATTTCCAGCTTGGCCACCTCAGTTTTTTTATAATCAGAAATTTCATAGCTTAATGAAGCATATCCTGCAGAAACCGACTTTAATTGATCATCAAAATCTCTAATGAGTTCCGCTAGCGGTAATGTACCGTCGATAATTATAGAATTTCCGAATGAATGGGTATTTATATCTCTCAGTCTAAAACTCTGCTGCAAACTCAATACAGCTCCTAAATAATTTGCTGGAGTTATTATTTCTATTTTTGCTACCGGCTCCAGAACTTCCATATAATCTTCCGGAAAATCTTTTGGAGTATCCACCTCAATCCAATCCCCGTTTCTATTTTTGACTTTATAGGAAACAGACGGAAAACTATTTACGGTTCTTATATTAAATTCTCTTTCCAGTCTTTCGGCTGTAATTTCGAAATGGAGCCTGCCCAAAAATCCGCCTTTAAATCCTCTTCCCAAGAATTCGTTGAAATCAGGTTCAAATTTTAAAGCCGAATCGTTTAATTTGAGTTTGCCTAAAGCAGTTTTCAGATTTTCGTAATCGTCACTTTCTTCGGGATAAAAAGACACAAATACAACCGGCTGAGGATTTTGATAGCCCGGCAAAGCCAATTGTTTAAAATTTGTAATTCTATTGGTGAATCCTGTAATGGTATCACCGATTTTCAAAATTTCCGGATTCTTAAGTCCGGTAGCAATGTAGCCTATCTGTCCGGCCTCCAGTGTTTCATCATTTTTAAGTTCCGGAGCAAAGTGCCCAAGTTCTTTTACTTTAAATTTGTTGTCGGCGGCAACCAAAAGCGCTTCATCTTCACGTTTTAAGGATCCGTTAAAAACTCTTACGTTGGCAACAATACCTTTGTGTTCGTGGTAGAAAGAATCAAATATTAAACCCTGGAATATATCTTTATCCTGTATATTTTCCGGTATTTTTGCCGCCTTTGGCGCCGGAACTTTATCTATTATCGCTTTCAATAAATCTTCTACGCCAAAACCAGTTTTTCCGGAAACTTTTAAAATTTCATTTTCATTTTCTCCTGTCAGTTCGCTTATGCTTTTGGCTATTTCAGCGGCGCTATATGGATTTAGATCCACTTTATTTACGGCGCCAATTATTTTGAGTCCGGCTTTTTTAGCATGGTTAAAATTGGCCATTGTTTGGGCTTGAATACCTTGGGTTGCGTCAACCAATAAAATTGCACCGTCAACAGCCATCAGGGCTCTGGAGACTTCGTAAGAAAAATCACTGTGTCCGGGAGTATCAATCAAATTAAGCGTATATTCAACGCCGTTATATTTATACTTCATCCTGACAGGCGTCATTTTAATGGTAATACCTCGCTCTCTTTCAAGCTCCATCTGATCCAGATACTGTTCTTTCATCCTCCTTTTTTCTATTGCTCCGGTTGTCTCTAAAAGTCTATCGGCCAAAGTGGATTTTCCGTGGTCAACGTGGGCAATAATGCAAAAATTTCGGATATTTTTAAGATTGTCTGACATGGGTAGATTTTAACTTAAAAACAGCAAAAAGCCAATTAAAAAAATCCTATTATTTACCGTCCCTTGCGTTATAAATAGCCTTAAGAATTGCCTTTTTAAATTTATTTTTGGAAAAACGTAGTGCTGATTCGCGGATAAGTTTTCTGTCGAATTGCCTTATTTGAAACCGTTTTATAGCCATTATTAAATCATCAACATTTTGATTATTAAATAAAATTCCGGTCACTCCTTCCGATACTATTTCTTTTCCGCCGCCTTGATTAAAAGAAATTACCGGCAATCCGCAAGCCTGGGCTTCGGCAGCTACCAACCCGAAATCTTCTACTTGAGGAAAAATAAAAGCCTGAGCGCCATTATATAAAACAATCAATTGGTCGTCGGTGACCGAAGTTAAAAATTCTATCTTTGGCGATCTTACAAGTTTTTTAAGATTTTCTAGTTCGGGTCCGTTGCCAACAATTAATAAGGGCAAGTTAAGCTTATTGAATGCCTGAATAATCAAATCAAATTTTTTGTAATGAATAAGCCGGCCCACTGCTAAAAAATAATCACCCTTTATAACTTTGGGGTTTACCCCCTCATCTAATTTTTGAACGTAGTTTTTTAAAACATAAGATGATGTATTATCGGATAAAATTGAATTTAAAATTTGTAAATGTTTATAGGTGCGGGGGTGAATACAGAATTTTTCCGTATCAACCGGGGGGTAAATAACTTCGGCGCCTCTTCCGTAATAGCTTTTTATTTTTTCCGCTATATATTTTGAATTAGCAATAATTTTTTGCGGTTTTTTCCCTACCCATTTGTCCCATTTTCTTAAATACCAAAATGCCGGAGCGGACAATATTTTAAGATAATTCGGCCAATTAAAATATCTGTAGTATTCCCAAGCATAACGAAGGGGTGTGTGGCAATACGAAACATGAACGGTTTTTTTTCCGGATCTTATTCCTTTTCCGAATCCTGCGCTGGAAGATAAAACCATATCGTAGTCGCTATCTACTTTCATAAAAAATGCAGCTAGGGGCATTAACGGAATAAAAAGTCTGTGGTTATTTATCACAAATTTATTATTTAAAAAACTGGTTATTATTTTTTTACCCTTAAATTTTCCCCTAGTTTTTTCTTCGTCGTAAAAGAGTGTGTAAATTGGAGCTTCAGGAAAAAGTTCGCAAAAAGATTCCAATACTCTTTCTGCTCCGCCATATTGATTTAAATAGTCGTGAACCAGTGCTATCCGCATAAAAATAAATTCAAATAATGTATAATTATTTTATAATGATTTCGGAAATTATCAAAAGAATAATAGACATAGTCGGTTCTTTGGCGGGGCTTATATTGCTAGTTCCCCTTCTGCCGTTTATTGCCTTAGCTATAAAATTGGATTCAAGGGGTCCTGTTTTAATAAGACTACACAGAGTTAGTCAGGGAAAAATTGTAGATGTTTATAAATTCCGCTCAATGACGGCAAATGCCGAAAAAGAAAAAAAGAATTTATTGGATCTTAATGAAAGAAAGGACGGCCCTTTTTTTAAAATAAAAAACGATCCCCGTATTACAAAAGTAGGAAGATTTTTGAGAAAATTCAGATTGGACGAATTCCCTCAGCTAATAAATGTATTAAAAGGAGAACTTTCTTTAGTTGGCCCGAGACCGCACGAGCCAGCCGAACTATTTTCCTATCCAAGGCAATACAGAGAGCTTTTAGTTGCAAAAACCGGAATTACGGGCCTTTCCCAAGTGAACGGTGCTTCTAGTCTACCCTTCCTGAAAGAGCTAGAATTCGATGATTTTTATATAAAAAACAAGTCCTTGTGGCTTGATAGTAAAATACTTTTTAAAACACTACTTATCTTTATAACTGACCCTACGGGAATATAAATTAACAAACTTGTTAACACATTAACGCGTTAACTCGTTAACTGGTTGATGTTAAAATTAATATATGAATATGCATAAAACAAAAAGGGGTTTTACTCTTGTAGAAATTTTAATTTATACAGGAATTTTGGGCGTTACAGCTTCAATTTTAACCGGCGTTTTATTGAACGCTACCAAAATTAAAAGCAAGCAAACTGCCACTATAGAAGTAAATAATCAGCTTAATTTTGCCCTACAAAATATTCAGAGATCAATAGAAGATTCTTCAAATATAGATATACAAAATGGAGTTTCTACTTCTACCCTAACTTTAAAATTTAAAAACGAACTTCAAAATCCTACACAATTTTATGTTTCCGACGGCATTCTTTATAAAAAAGAAGGTGCTTCCACTGCTCAACCGGTAACAGACAGTAAAGTCGTAGTTGATGCTGTTAATTTTTTGAAAGTTTCCGGGTATTCGGGTCATGATTCGGTTCAGATAGATTTAACTCTTAGATATAACTCTCAAAATCCGGATGCATCTTTTTCTAAAACTTTAAGCTCGGCCATTGCTCGTGTTTCTGCCGCTACTTTTGATTCCAATCTTATTCCTGGAGCTGATAATTTTTATGATGTTGGTCAATCTTCAGCCAGATGGAGCAATATGTATTTATCGGGAAAACTTGGGATTGGAACTACAAATCCCGGAGCGCCACTTGAAGCAGTTCAAACCGGAACGGGATACTCCGCTTTTTTTAGAAATTCAAATTCTACCGGACAATCAGGAATTGTAAATTGGAATGATTTGGGTAATTGGGCAAAAATTACAAAGAGCGGAAGCGCTTTAAGCGGAACTGTTTTTGGCATTAATGAAGCCGGATCTTTTGATCTTTTCACTAATATAGGAAATGTTAATTTAGGAACCGGAGACGCCTCTAATATTACTTTTGGTACTAATAGTTTAGCTAGAATGACAATAAATAGTTCTGGCAATGTCGGTATTGGAACAGTAAGTCCTGGTCAAGGTTTAGAAATTGCAAAAGCAGTTCCTCAATTAAGATTGCGTGAAGGATCGACAACGGCCTTTTGGGATTTTGAAGGTGGGGGTAGATTTTCAATAAAAGACAATAGCGGAAACCCAATATTTAGTATTGGTGCAGGAGTAGCTCCAAATGGAAGGGTAAATATTGATAGTTCTGGAAATGTTGGTATTGGAACAACGGCGCCGGGAGCAAAGTTAGAAATTGCCGGAAATGGAATTGTCGGAACGGATTCGGCTAATACAACTTTACAAATTGGAAAACCAAATGGTGGGGCTACTTATACAAATAGTATAGTTATTTATGGTTTAGACAGAAATGCCCAAGTAAAATATAATGGGAGTTCACTCGAATTATCTTCATCTTACGGACCAATTTATCTTAATCCTGCAACAAATGTTGGTATCGGAACAACAAATCCTAGTCAAAAATTAGACGTTGCTGGCAGTATTAATGTAAGTAATGGTATTTATGGTTCGGGTATTGGAGTTGTTACTTATCAAGACGTTTCGGTTAACACAGCCGCAACATGGGCTTTAGGAAGCTTAACCGGATACGCGATAACAACTTCTGGATGGACTTCATCTGACCTGACACGATTTACTAGGGTTTTAGCTGTTGATAATAATGCGGAGTGTGGCAGTAATTCTATAGGTGTTGGTGGAAGATTTTTTATGGTAAGGAATGGCGGTAGTAGTGTTGGTTATATCTTTGATACCTTAAATTGGTCCGGCGTTTGCTTTAATGCTGGAACTACATTTAGAGTATGGTATATTAATAATTAATGGTTAAGCAGAAATTGATAATTCTGACAACGTTATATTATATAATTTAAAAACCTCCCGATCGGAGGTTTTTTGTTTTTAAACAATTTAATCCCCCCCTACTTTTTTAACTAATTTTATTTACTTATTAATTTAAATTCACACCTTCCCCACTCTCATTTATGAGAGTGGGTCTAAAACAAATATTGTTTTTTAATTTTTTATATCAAATCTAATATGCTAGTTGCTCCCTTATATTTTCTGTGAAATTTTTTAAAAACTTTTTTATTTTTAATTTCAGAATATTTTATTTTTCTGCCCGGATTTCGTCCATACCCTCTACCCGCCATAATATCTTTGGCTTTGCTGATAGTATTATCGGAAACGTTGAGAATCGATTTAATCTCTTTATATTTTTTACCGGAATTTATCAATTCTATGGCGGCAAGCCTCCTGAATAATATTTCTTTTTCGGATTCTGTAAATAATTTTCTGAAAAACAAATCCAAATCATTAATTGATTTAATTTTATTAAATTCAAGTAATAAATCAGAACTTATCTTATTTCTAATCCCGGCTTTTATTTTATTGTAAGCAATTTTAGCCATATAAAAAATATTATAACAAAAATAACAAGTGTAAACTAAACTAACATCCCTCACTCTCATAAATGAGAGTGAGGGATATTAAATATGAAGTTTTTGAAAATCGTTAAGTTTATAATTTTATTTTTGTGTAAAAATAAAAAAACCGACTTTTATTTAGTCGGTTTCCTTTTTACTTATTTAGCTATTTGCCATGACATTTTTTGTACTTTTTACCGCTGCCGCAATAACAGGGATCATTACGGCCAACTTTATGACCATTTACCTTGTCATTCCGGGCTTGACCTGGAATCCAGTTCTTTTGTTGGATTCCCGCCTTCGCGGGAATGACAGAGGGAGATTGCTTCGTAACAGTTCCTTCGCCTTGCTCGGAATGTCTACCGGATGCGTTTTGTTGCTTAACCGATTCCTCTATTTTATCTTTATTTTCGGCCAGCCATTTATCAAACCCGTCCATCATTTGCCTGTAAAGCATATGGCTTTCGCGTTTATATTCAATAAGCGGATCATGCTGACCATAAGCTCTTATTCTCACGGATTCACGCAAGGCTTCCATGCTTTCCAGGTGATTCATCCAAAACATATCCAAAACGGAAAGAATTTGCGGGAAAATATTTTGCTCAAGCATTTCCTGGCGTTTTTTGTAAACGGCAGTTCTTTGTTTATTTAAAATATCATCATATTCAAGCAGATGTTTCCTAGCATCAAAGTTAAAACCCTCTACTTTTGATTGAGCTTGAGATACAGCACTAGACACAATCCCCGATTCAATCGGCATATTTTCGGGAATGTTGAAATTTTCCATCAAGTTTTTAATTCTTTCACCGCCAAATACGCGGAGCAGGTCATCTTCTAATGAAAGGAAAAATTGTGAAGAGCCCGGATCGCCTTGTCTGCCGCTTCGGCCGCGTAGCTGATAATCAATTCTTCTGGCATCGTGTCTTTCGGTGCCTATTACATGAAGACCGCCCAAGTCTTTTATTTTTTGGTTTTCTACCGGATTCATTGGGTTTCCGCCCAATATAATGTCTACGCCTCTACCGGCCATATTGGTGGCAACGGTTACGGCCCCGGCCTTTCCCGCCTGGGCTATAATAGCGCCTTCGCGTTCGTTATTTTTGGCGTTAAGTATTTCGTGTCTTATGCCGGATCTGGTTAAAATGGCCGAAAGCAATTCGTTTTTCTCAATGGAAATAGAGCCGATGAGCACGGGCTGGCCTTTTTTCTGTCTTTCTTTTACGTCTTCAATAATTGCGTTATATTTGGCCGATTCTGTTTTGTAAATCAAATCCGGAAGGTCTTTTCTGGCTACGGGTTTGTTTGTCGGAATGCTTAAGACTTTCAGTCCGTAAACTTTTTCGAATTCTTCGGCTGAAGTCCTGGCCGTACCCGTCATGCCGCCAATCTTCTTATAAAGCCTGAAATAATTTTGAATGGTAATTTGCGCGTAGGTTTTCGATTCGTTCTGAATCTGCACATTTTCTTTAGCCTCAAGAGCCTGGTGAAGACCTCCGGAATATCTTCTTCCGGGCATAAGCCTGCCTGTAAATTGGTCAACAATTATAATTTCGCCATTTTTAACCACATAATCCCTGTCGCGCCTGAAAAGGCCGTATGCTTTTAGAGTTTCTTGTAAATATCTGGTTAATCGTAAATTTTCTGAATCATAAAGATTTGTAATATTTAAAGCTTTTTCAACTTTGTTTATGCCTTCTTCAGTAATATCAGCGGATTTAAGTTTTTCATCTACGGTATAGTCCTCATCTTTTTTAAGTGTTGAAACTATTTTCGAAAAAGATTTATAAAAACCGCTAGATTCTTCATCCGGCGCGGAAATGATAAGCGGAGTTCTGGCCTCGTCTATTAAAATGCTGTCAATTTCATCTATAACGGCAAAATTGTGCTCTCTTTGAACCTGATTTTCTTTGTTATAGGCCAAATTATCCCTTAAATAATCAAAGCCGAACTCATGATTGGTTCCGTAGGTAATGTCGGCCATATAGGCTTCTTTGCGTGAAATTGGCCTTAAATACTCGTTTTGCACCATAAAGCTGCCGGTTGTATCCCTTTCTTCATCAACAAGTTTTTCCGCGTTTTTAGAGATGTATTCGGGATCATACATTAGAGCGCCCTCGTGTATTAAACATGCAACCGAAAGTCCAAGGGCGTGATAAATTTGTCCCATCCATACAGCGTCTCTTTTTGCCAGATATTCGTTTACAGTTACTACATGTACGCCTTTTTTGGAAAGTGCATTCAGATAAATAGGCGCAGTTGAAGCTAGTGTTTTTCCTTCACCGGTAGCCATTTCTGCAATTTTACCTTCATGAAGAGCTAGTCCGCCCATTAATTGAACATCAAAATGACGCTGACCCAGATTTCTTTTTGCGGTTTCTCTTACCAAAGCAAATCCTTTTGCTAATTCTTTTTCGCCGATTTCGGTTTCAAAAAGTTTTTTACTTTCTTCCAAAAGCTGCTCATTGCTTAATGAAGAAATTTCTTTTTCTAGATTATTTATTTGTTCGACAACCGGTTTGAGTTTTCTTACCGGATCGAAAATAGAAAAAACGTTAAACATGTCTAATTATTTATAAATAGTTATATTCCCGCTTCCGCGGGAATATTTTTTATTTCGATTTTTCCTTTGCTTCTTTGACTTCTTTAAAATCAATCAACTCTTCTTTTATTATATCTTTTACTTTGTCTATAGCTTTATAGGCATCGTCGGCAGAATGTTCAGCGCGGATCATCTGTTCCCCTAAATTTATATTTAATTCAGCATGAAAAACCTCGCCTTTATTATGATGATTCGTAGTTTTAGCTAATTCAAATCTGGCATTAACGTCGCCAATTTTTTCCCATTTCACCAAAAATTTTGATAAACCGGAAACCTTTTCCTCTATATATGTCTTAATAGCCGGAGTTAATTCTAAGTTTGTAGCTTTAATATCTAAATTCATATATTTTTAATTATTTTTTAAGTGAGCGGTAGAGGTTACCTCGTCTATTTGTTGTGGTAATCTCATTTAATTCTAATCTTTATCGCGAAATTCAGATTTAAATTTAGGGCAAGGCGCGAGGATATGAATATAAAAAATTATTTCTTATCCGAGCAACGAAGCAATAAATTTATAATATGAATTTCCCTTCGGGTTGCGATAAAAATATAACCTTGCTTTGTCGCTCCTCCTAGAAGTGTTTTCACACATCTTCGTCGTCGCTTCGCGTAATATTACATTTCCATTTTTTGTAAGCTTTCTAGTGAGCGATAGAGGTTACCTCGTCTATTTGTTGTTTAGTGAGTGCGCTCATATCGCTCACTAGACCGCTTACTTTTTTAAGGAATCGCAACGCGATGAGAGCTAGAATTAAAAGAGATTACAGGTGAGTGCACTCTTACCGCTCAATAAATATTATATCACAGCTTTTTATTTGATAAAGCTGGCAAATAAAAAAGAGCGGATCATTAAAATCCACTCTTTTATTTGTTTTGATATCAGTTCTCCTTTTTCTTGGGAATTTCGAAGTAGCCGGCGAGATTTAACGCCGCTTCCTCGTCGCTGAAAACTTCCGCGCTTCCTTTCTCCTGGGTCGGTTCGGACATTCGTTTCTCCTTATTAGAACTTAAGTTCGATTTTTCAAATTACTAAAAGTTTATATAATATACACTATTTTCGTGCAATTGTCAATATTAAATTTTAAACCCCCTCATCGGGGGTTTAAATACAAATAGACTTTATGGTAAATACGATCCTTTGCCGATATCGTCGTAAAGGACTGTAATCACTCACAAAATTAATATATCATAAATTTATTTAAAAAGCAATGATTACTTTTTAAATACTAAAAACTTCATACCTATAAAATTCCAGAATAAGGTTACAACTGTAGCGGAAATTGCGGCAAAATTACCCCACAAAATAGGAGAAAGTCCCTCCGGAGCACCAATAATATTTACAATGTAGGAAGCTGTTCCGACATTTAATCCCCATCCTATTAAATTTATAATTGTAAATTTGAAAAACTCGCCGGCATTATCCTTCTCAGTTGCTTTAAATGTCCAGTGTTTATTAAAGAAATAGCTATTTGTTACTGCAAATAAAAAGGAAATAGATTTGAATAGTGGATAATAAAAACCACTGCTTTTTTCGGAAATGTACATAAGCAAATTAAGAACTCCGAAATCAATTGCGGTATTTAAAATTCCAACCAAAAAAAATCTGGCAAATTGAGGAATGAACGGGTATTTTTCCTGTATTAATCTTACGGATTCAAACATACTATTCTAATTCGTAGGTAATGCTTACATTGACTTTCACTTCCTGGCTTCCCGGCTCAATAGACGGGGCGGGCGAAACAGAACTGGCCATACCCGCGGAGCTATATTTGGCCGAATCCATATAAATCGGATAAACATTCTGGTAATCGGAAAAAGTTACAACTCTTTTAATTTCTACCCCATTCTTTTTGGCCATCTCCTTGGCTTTTGTAAAAGCTTTTTCAAAAGCCTGATTGCGTGCATCGGCCAAAGCCTTGTCTTGATTTTCTATATCAAAACTTAAAGAACTGATATTATTTACTCCTAAATTAGGTAGTGCGCCTAAAATCGTGCTTATCTTGGAAAAATCTCTTATTTTTACATAAACAGTCTGGGTTAAAGTATATCCACTTATATAGCTTTTTTTACGGGCCTCGTCATATTCATATTTAGGAACGAGGTTGTAACCAGCTGTCTGAATATCTTTTGCGTCAACGCCCTGACTTTTAACGAAATCAATAGCCTTATTCATTTTTTCGATATTATCGTTCGAAATTTTTACCGTATCCAAACCTTCGGAAATTACCGAAAAATTAACTTTGGCTATATCCGGAGTTACAACAGTTTTTCCTTCGGCTGATACAACTATGCTTCTTACTACGGGCGAAGCTTCAATATAACGACGAATAGCGCCTATTGAAAATAGCCCCAAAATTATTAATACAACCAACAATAAATTTAAAAATACCCAAAAATATTTTTTTAAAAAATCTATATTAGTATTCATTTATATATTTTATTATTATTTTTTAATTTCCGCTTATCGACGGGTTAACATAATAATACCATAAAATAATCAGAAGAATGATCTTGGATTTAAACCCGCGCTGCCCACTAAGACTCCATCAATTTCCTGGTAGTTAAGAAATTCTTTTATATTATTAGGGTTTACCGATCCCCCATAAAGAACTTTCCATTCCGGAGTAGTTATTTTTTTAATAAATTTTATTGTTTCAACGGCATTGAACGGACTTTCTGGCTCGCCTGTTCCTATTGCCCAAACAGGCTCATATGCAATAATAATTTTATTTTTTATATTGGTTAGCAAAGATAAAGCAGAAAAAATTTGCTGTCTCAATATTTTATTGGTCAAGCCTTTATTTTTTTGATCCAAGTTCTCTCCTATACATAAGATTGGCACCAGATCATTCTCTAAAGCAATCTTTAATTTATTGGCTATTTCATACTCAGTTTCCCCCATCGCACGCCTTTCCGAATGGCCGATAATTACATATTCAGCGCCTATATTAACCAATTCCTTGGCCGAAATTTCTCCGGTATAAGCACCACGCGAAGCATCTTTATAAAAAATATCCTGGGCTCCAAGTTTGGCATGGTTTAAAACTTTTTTTACTTCTTCCAAAAATACAAAAGGAGGAAAAACAACTACATTTTCATAATTACTTTCTTTTGCAATTCTTATGGCCTCCCCTTCGGTTTCCGGATTCATCTTCCAATTAAAACAAATTAATTTGTTTGGATACTTTGATTTTATTCCCAAAAAATTAAATATTTTTTTTCTGATTGTTTTATCGTTTAAAAAATTAAAAAATATAGGTAGGACTGATAAAATTACTATTATTAAAATTATTGGAACTATATATTTATCCACGTTTGGAATTGTATTCCCCAAAAAATATCCGCTTAGTGGAAGGCCTATAGCCCACAAAATACATCCTATGGCATTAAAAATTATAAATTTTTTGTAATCCATTTTTCCCACCCCCGCCAAAATTGGAGCAAATGTCCTTATGCCCGGCATAAATCTGGCCAAAACAACTGCCTTTCCGCCATATTTTCCATAAAATAATTCGGCTTTTCTGAGATGATCTTTATGAAAAAGAAACGAATCTTCTTTTTTAAAAATCATCGGGCCTATTTTTTTACCAAAAGCATAACCGAAATTATTTCCGATTATAGCTCCGATCGCTGTAAAAAAAATCAAATACCATATATTTAAAAATCCTTGCGAAGCCAAAAAACCGGCGGTAAACAGCAAGCTGTCACCAGGTAAAAAAAATCCTACAAAAAGACCGGACTCGGCGAAGATTATTCCAAATACCCCCAAATAGCCGATTGTTTTTATTAAAGACACCAAATCAAACATGTTTTTTATTTACGCAATATTCTTGCCGCTTCATTGGGGTCGACTATATTAATTTCCATCCCAGTACCAAGTTCAAATCCAGCTTTTATCGTAGTTTTTGGAATAATTTCTATATGCCAATGATAATGGCTGTGTTTTTCTTTATTTTGTATAGGGCTTGTATGTAAAAAGAAATTATAATCGGGATTTTTTAAATTTTTCTCCAATTTCTTCAGAGACATTTTTAACGCATCAACAACATAATTCATATCCGAATCAAGCGTGTTTTCGAAATAAGGCAAATGTTTTTTAGGAAAAATTCTTATTTCAAATGGTTCTCTGGAAACAAAAGGCGCAAAAGCTATAGCTCCTTCATTTTCAAAAATAACCCTGTTTTTATTTTTTATTTCCCAATCGATCATGACGCAGTGAACGCATTTTTTATGTTCTTTGAAATAAGAATCGGAACCCTTCAGAGAATGGCTTACGTCAGGAGGCACAACAGGCATAGCTATTATCTGATAGTGGGGATGATAAACCGAAGCCCCAGCTTTTGCTCCCCAATTATGAAAAATAGACACATATTCAACGCATTTATCGGTTAAAAACATAAGATAGCGATCCCTAAAAGCTTGAAAGACTTGCCTTGCTTCATTCTCGGAAAGTTTTGGAAAATTATTGTTATGATTCCTAGTAACAACTAATTCGTGATGGCCTATAGCTTTTAAAGTTTGATAAGGCCCGCATTTATCCAGTACCGGACAAAGCATTTTTTTATGACTAAAAGCTGGGTATTTATTTTCAATTACAGCCAGCTGCCATTTTTTTGCTCCATAAATTCCTGCACCCACTTCATAGGTTAACGGATAAATCAAAATCGGCCCCTCCGGATTAATCTTTTTAAGATCTTCAAACCGACAATCTTTTTTTAAAACTTTTTTTGTTTTTTCTGATCTTTTGAATTGCTCTGGCCTTTTTTTTCTGTTGGGAGAAATGACTATCCAATCTCCCGAAACGAGGTCTTTTCTGAGTTCTGGAATCATAAAAATAATTATTGATTGGTATTTTTACTTAATCTATTTAAATAATACCACTCCATAACATCTTTCGCGACCGGAACGGCATTCAGACTTCCCTCTTTGGCATTTTCAATAAGCACTAAAACAGCTATCTCCGGTTTTTCCAAAGGCATATAGCCTACAAAAAAGGCGTTTGTTTTCGTATTATTGGAAACCTGAGAACTTCCGGTTTTTGCCCCGATACTTACGGGTATACTGCTGAGCATATTTGCCGTGCCATATGATTTCTCCACAGCATCATTCATACCTTTTTTAATTTCTTTTATATAATTCCCTAAATTACTAAAATCTATTAGGACCTCGCTATTTGATTCCTTCAATAAATGCGGCTTATAAAAATATCCTCCATTTCCTATTGCGGAAATCTGGGAAAGCAATTGAATTGGTGTAACCAAAAGATCGCCTTGGCCAATACTTACATTGTAAGTGTCACCTATTCTCCAAATATCGTTTTTCTTTGCTTCTTTTTGGGCTGGATCTGGTAAAAATCCCTCAGCCTCATTTGGTAAATCAATGCCTGTTTTTTTACCCAATCCGAATTTCTGCCAATATTCTTTTAACTTATCTATCCCTAAGCCTTTTATATCTTCAAATCCTCCGCCAACTTCATAAAAATAAATATTGCACGATTTAGCTATGGCAGAATAAAGATCAACCCAACCATTGGCTTTCCAGTCTACGAATCTGCTGGGATGCGCCGGATCGTAGGGATTGGGAATTTCAATGTATCCCGTAGAAAGTATTTGCTTGGTCGGATTTATTATGCCTTCGGCCAATGCCGCCAATCCAACCATTGGTTTTACCGTTGAAGCAGGAGTAAAAACTCCGGAAATAGCTTTATTGAAAAGCGGTTTATAAACTGAATTTAAGATTTTATTTTTTTCCGCATTATTTCCAGGTTTCGAAAAAACATTATTATCAAAACTTGGCAAACTTACCAAAGAAAGAACTTCCCCGTTTTGAGGATTAATAGCTAAACCAACAGCAGAGTTTCTTCCTAAGGTTATCAAGGCCTGATTTAGTCGTTCATAAAAATAATTTTGAAGATCGGCATCTATAGTAAGAGTCACATCTTTTCCGTTTTGCGGCTCATTAACTGCCTTTTTATCAAAAATATTGCCCCTAACATCCCTATAAGCGACCGTTATCCCGTCTTTTCCCTTTAAAATATCGTTATAATAAGCCTCTATGCCCGTTTTACCCACAATATCATTACTTGAATTATCCATACCCGTATAACCCAAAATATGCGAAAATACAGGTCCATCAATATAATCCCTCCTATAGTCATCTATAATATCCACACCCTTAAGATTGAGTGCTTTTAATTTTATTATCTTTTCCGAATCTATATCCCTAGCCAAAATAAAAGATGCCGATTTTTCAATATCTTGAGCATAAATTTTTACATCAAGATCTGATTTGGAAATTTCCATTATTTCCAAAAAATTATTTATATCATTTTCGCTATTTCCTAAAAAATCTTTTATCTTTAAAGACACTGCGAAGGCCGGTACATTTTCAACTAAAGGTTTTCCGTAACGATCATAAATAATTCCCCTATTAGCAGGATTATAAATTTCCTTACCAACATTCGCCTCCGATCTTAAAGCATAAAAATTACCTTTAAATTCCGATAGATAAATAATCCTGGAAAAAATTAATATGCCAATTAAAGCAGTCATACCCATAACCAGCAAAAAAGCCTTTTTTGAGAGTGGTAATTCCAGATGATTGAGTTTTTTGTGCGAAGAAAAACTATCAAAAACAGACTCTTCAAAAAAAACTTCTTCTTTTGTTGAAAAATTATTTTTTTTCATATGAAGCTAAAAAGGATTTTTTATTAAAAATGAGAAGATTAGACCGGCTATAAAATTAAAAATCAATTCTTTGATAAAAACATTAAAATTGTTGAATATAAATAATGGATCAATCAGTAAATAAAATACCGGGGTTAAAAAAAGTATTAATAATAAAATCGAGAAAAAGGCATGTTCGGAGAATAATATTTTAGAATAATAAGCCAGAATCATAATGGCGCCGAAGATTATCAATTCTTTGGAAAAAATACTGAAATAATTCAAAAAAAATAAAGAAATTATTACGAGTACAATGTATTGCCAAAAATCTTTAACGGAAAAAATAGAAATGATTAAAAACACCAATATCAGGTTTGGTTTAATCCCGGCAAAAGATATAAGATTGAGGCTTTGCAACAAACTTATTGCCGCAATTAAAAATATATCTAATACAAATCCAATTTTCTCAGACATAATCTATTTATTTAAAACTTCAAAATTTTTTATAACAAATACATCTTCCAAGGAGCCGATGCTATAATCGGTTTTCAAAAATGCTTTTTTAAAAGGCTCGGCGGCATTTTCGGAATTTATTATCTGGATTTCTCCCAATTTAAAACCATAGGGAAAATTCTGATCGGCGTTATAAACAATATCGCCATTTTTAATATTTTTATTTTTCTCGATCATTTCAAGGGTCGGTGGCAATCCACCCCTCAAAAGAGCATTAACTTTATTATCGCCAATTTTAACCGCTATATTAAAATTATTGTCGAATATAGTTCTAACCAAGCTAGCGTTTTGATTAATCTTTATAATCTGACCTAATAGTATATTGGCAGCGGAAACCACAACTTGATTTACAGCTAGCCCATCATTTATTCCCGCATTAATAGCTATAAGACTCTGATTATTGAATGGGTAATTAGAAAAAACTTTTGTATTAAAATAATCCCAAGTATTTTCCCTAATTTCTTTTCCCGATAAATTTTCATTAATAAATATCTGAGCTTTTAAAGAATCGTTTTCTAATTCAAGCTTAGAAATTTCACTCTGAACATTGGCAGATGACAATATTTTTTCTTTAATAAAATTCAAATTTGAACCAAATAATGCGATTATCAGTATCACAAGTATTGCAATTCTAATTAAGTTCATAAATTAAGCCGGGATTATATTTTAATCTCTTTTGGCCTTAAAGGATTATTTAAAAGATATGAATACTTATTTAAGTTTTCGGCAATCATTCCGGCGCCCCTGGCTACGCAAGTAAGCGGATCATCAACAATTGTAGTGGAAACAGTTATTTCTTTTTCTATTAATTTATCAATTCCTTTTAGGAGACTACCGCCGCCACAAATATAGATGCCTCTTCTGAGAACATCACCAACTAATTCCGGTGGAGTAGTTTCTACAATTTCCTTTACTGAATCAACAATTGTTTTCAATGATTTAGAAATCGCAGCTCTTACATGAGTATCGCGCACAATAACTTCCCGCGGTAACCCGGTAGCCATATCCCTTCCCCTAATTGGTAAATCCATTTTTTGTTCTAGTGGCAAAGCTGAGCCTATATTTATTTTTAATTCTTCCGCGGTTGGTTCTCCAATAGCTAAATGGAACTCGTCTCTTATAAATCTCACAATATCATCGTTTAATTTATCTCCTGCAGTTTTTATACTTTTGGCATTCACGATTCCCCCCATTGAAATAACGGCTATTTCAGTTGTTCCTCCGCCTATATCTATAATTAAATTAGAAGTAGGTTCATCAATTGGCATTTTCGCGCCCAAAGCAGCGGCCAAAGGCTCTTCAATAATATATGCCTTGCTGGCTCCGGCGCCTATTATGGCGTCTTCAACCGATTTTCTTTCAACTTCTGTAAGATTACTCGGAACTCCAATAACGGCTTTATTGTAATTAAAAAAATTAGAAGAGCCCAGTGTCTTTTTCAATAAAAATCTCAGCATCTCTTGGGTCATTTCGAAATCAGAAATAACACCATTTATAAGGGGTCTTATGACAGTAATATGCAGAGGTGTTCTGCCAATCATTTTTTTAGCTTCTTCACCTATGGCTACAATTTGTCCGGTTTTATTATTTACTGCGGCGATTGACGGCTCGTTAATAACAATTCCTTTTCCGGCCAAATAAATCAAAGAGTTGGCTGTGCCAAGATCTATGCCTATATTTCTTGAAAAATAATCGAATAGTTTCATTTTTATTTTTGTAGTAATTTAATTAATTGCTTTTCGGAAACCATACTGACTTTTTTTGAATTTCTGGGTTTTAGCTCCATTTTTTTCTGCGCTAAAGTTTTTTCACTAATAATTACCCTATTCGGAATTCCGATTAAGTCGGCATCGTTTAATTTTTCACCGACGGATAAATCCCTGTCGTCATAAAGCACATCTATGCCGGCTTTATTTAATTTTTCATATAAAGATTTACAGGCTTTTTGTACTTTAGAAGGATTTTTGCCTTTCAATTCAACCAAATGAACTTTAAAAGGCGCAATATTTTCCGGCCAAATAATGCCATATTCATCGCTAAATTCTTCAACTATAGTACCCATAACTCTTGTTGGTCCTATTCCGTAAGAACCCATGATAACCGGCTTCTTTTCACCTTTTTCGTTAAGAAAATTTAATCCAAAAGCCTCGGTAAATTTGGTTCCCAATTTAAAAACGTTGGCAACCTCAATGGATCTTCCCGATTCAATTTGTCCATCACAATCTTTATGAGCCTCCGGTTTATAAATCTCTTGATTCTGGCTAAAGCCGCATTTTTGGCAATAAAAAACAGTATCTTCTCCGGCAGGATTCAAAACCTGAAATTCATGTGTATATTCTTTCGTGAAAGCTCCCCCGCTGGCTTCGGTAACCAAGAACTTAAGACCTAAGCGTTTAAATATTTTTTTATAGGCACCGATTACTTTTTCGTAATATTTATCCAAATCTTCTTTTGATTCATGGAAACTATACAGATCTTTCATGGAAAATTCTCTTCCGCGCAAAAGACCGGCCTGAGCTCTGGCCTCAGCCCTGAATTTTGTCTGGATCTGATATACAGCCTTAGGTAAATCTTTATAGGAATTTATAAATCTTGTGGCTATTGCAGTAACAACTTCTTCATGAGTCCAGCCTAAACCATATTCGAAATCTTTCTTTTCGCTGTCTGCCGGATTGGTGGAAGTTTTATAGATAACATCAACGGCCCACCTGTTTGATTTTTCCCAATATTTTTTTTGAATTAAAGACGGCATAAAAAGCTCTTCGGCACCGATAGCATTCATCTCCTCTCTGATAATTGTGTTGATTTTATTTAGAACTTTTAAACCCAAGGGCAATAAAGAATAAACTCCGGCTGACGATTTATCTATAAATCCGCCCTTAAGTAAAAATTGGGCATTTTTGGATGCCTCGCTTTCCGAAAGTTTTTTGGAAGTCTTTGAAAATAATTGAGATTGTTTCATGTAAATGTCTATTAATATTTTAAGCGAAAAGGCATAATAAATCCAGGGCAAATTTTATCAAAAAAGATTGATTAAATCTTTAATCGTAGTAGCCAATAGCAAAGAAAAAAGGATAAAAAATCCAAAACCATTCAATATCATTTCCAATTTCGGACTTACCGGTGATCCTTTTATTTTTTCTATAAGAACTATCAAAAACCATCCCCCGTCCAGCATCGGAAATGGAAAGAAATTAAAAACAATCAAGTTTATGGAAAGATAAGCCAAGAGCTGCAAAAAGAAAACAAAGCCAGCTTTAGAAACCAAAGATCCCATAGCAAACAAACCCACGGGGCTCATCAAATTCTGAAATACGGAAATATCAGTAAATATTCTGGCAAACAAAGATATATATCCCTTTAAATAACTCCAAACCAAAATACACGAATTCAGAAAGCCATCAGACAGACTTTTCCATATCCCGGTTTTTTCTACACCGGTTTCCGCATAATATATTCCCAAGATTTCTTTATTCTCTGATTTCTGAGAAGGAAGAACAACTTTTATTTGTTTTTGTGTTCCGTCTCTTTTTACATTAAATCCAATTTCTTTGCCTAAATTTTTTTGTAAATAAGCATTAAACTCATCGGAATTATTAAAGCCAGTAATCAAATCGCCTTTCTGGAAGCCGGATAAGGCCGCCAAGCTACCAGCTTTTATATCCGAAACAAAAATTCCCTTAGGAACTCCAATAAACATCACGAGGCTAAGCAAAAACCATCCAAGTAAAAAATTAACTAGGATACCGCCGGCAATTATCAAGGCCTTTTTATAAAAACTTTGTCTTATAAAACTAGCAGAAGATGGCAAGTCTTTTCTTTCTATTTCCGGTCTTAGTCCATTTATTTTCACAAAACCACCCCACAAAATCCAATTAAAACTATAAACTGTTTCTTTTATTTTTTTACTAAATATTTTTGGCGGAAATCCAATTCCAAATTCTTCAATAGCGACACCAAAAAATTTAGCCATTAAGAAATGACCCAATTCGTGCATGATAACAACCAGCGAAAGTCCCAAAAATACGAAAATTCCCATATCCCTTATATTTTAATTGATTTTTTGATTTGAAGGTAGTAGTATATTACACAGCTCGTTAATCTGTTTTGAAAGGAGAAAAAAATGACTCCAATAAAAGACGGGAGGATGCAAAGATTCATAGGAATCGATATCACACTGCACTTCAAAAAAGGCACATCGGCAAAAATCGGTGACGGTTTAGTTATAACTGACGGAGAAAAAGTTCATATCTGGACCGGAAAACAAACTGATGGTAAAAACTTTCTTATACCGGCCGAACCGGTAAAAGAACTCGATGTTAAAAAACTCGAAAAAGCCACTTATCGCAACAAAAACAATGGTAATTTCGAAACCTTCCGTTTCTAAACAAAAACCCCTTGGTTAATTCCAAGGGGTTTTATTTTTACTCTAGTATTTCTTTTATTTTTGAATCCATCATTTTTTCAACTTCCCCATTATACCTGTCGATGACTTTCTGGACATCCTCTTTTTTCTTAAAAGCTATATCTTCGGAAAAGGCACCCTCTTCTTCGGTTCTTTTGATTACTTTATTGGATTCATCCCTGGCCCCCCTGATTCTGATTTTGGTATCCTCGGTTATTTTTTTGACTACCTTTTCAAGTTCTTTTTTGCGTTCTTCGGTTAAAGCCGGTAGATTTACCCTAATTAAACTCCCATCTATACTAGCTGAAATTTTCAAAGAAGATTCCTCTATTGCCTTGGCAACGGCAGTAGCCACTCCCCGGTCCCAAACCGAAATATCTATTTCGCGCGGCGGCACAATAGAAATAGAACCAAGAGCCTTAATCGGAGTCATTTGGCCATAATAATCAACTTTAATATCCTCCACCATTCTTGCGGAAGGCCTACTACTCCTGATAGTCTGAAATTCCACTCTTAACGATTCTAAGAGTCCTTTTAATTTGTTTTCAAGATCTTTTATTATATCCATGGTTAAATATTACAAACTTGTGGCAAAAAATAAATTAAAACTGCCAAGAAAAACACAACAAGTAAAAAGAAAAATGCCTTATCCATTTTTTGTTATTTATTAATTAGTTATAGCTTCTAACTGCAATCGTTTGTTAACATTATAGCTTTTTATCAAAAATAGTCTACTCAGAATGGATTTGATAAGCCTATTATTTTTAACCGGATCTTTTCTTAGTTTATAAATTAATAATTCAAAAAATTGATCCAAAATTTCCGGTTTTTCCTTCTGATCTTCAATAAAGTTTTTAATAAACTGGGACTTGGCATAACCCGACAATTGAAGATAATTCTTAACCAATAATTCTATTTCCGAATAATCTTTTTCTGTCAGATCTATGGCCCTGCCGGGCCTACCTGAAGCCATCGCAACGATTTCTTCGGCCCTATCTTTTTTTAAACCTTTTTCTTTAATTAAAAATTCGGTTAATTCATTTTTAGAAATTGCAGAAAAATAAACTTTTTGCAGCCTGGATAATATCGGCGGTAAAATATTATCTAAATTATTAACTATTAAAACTATTAATGAATTTTCCGGCGGTTCCTCGGTAATTTTCAATATGGCATTTTGAGCTTCCGTAGTTAGCATTTCGGCTCTGTCTATAATAACCATTCTTTTTACGGAATTAACCGGTTTCTGCCACAAAAAATTCTTTATTTCCTTAACTGTATCAATGCCATTATCTTTTATAACCAAACATTCAGAAACGGCTGTTTTGGGAATTTCAAAAACTTTATTCTCCAAAAAATTGGCTAAAGACATCGAAAAGGTAAACTTCCCTACTTGATTTTCTCCAAAAAAAATATACCCATGTGATAATTTTCCGGCTTCGGCTAATTTTTTAAAATCTTTTAATAAATGAGAGTTTCCTAAAAACATAAAATTATTCCCCCCAAATTTCCTTTAAAGTTTTTTTGACTAATAGGTCAACGTCCTTTCTGGCTAAATTAATTTTTTCCTGAATATCTTTTATTTCATCCTGTTCGGCGGATAAATCTTTGATAAATGGAATGGCATATGATTGCGCATGGGCATCTTTTACCACACCATTTAATTCCGGTTTATCATAAAAAGCAGGAGGAATGTCCTCGTAAGTATTATCCAAACTTAAGTCTCCATATAAAAATCTCGATATTTCCGGAATTTTTATTTTTTCTTTATTAGAAATAAAAGCGGCAACATCAAAAGTCATACCAAGATTATTCAAAATTTCGGACATTCGTTCCATGCTTTTTCCGGAAGAAATATATTCGGTAACAACCAAGGCTTTTTTATTATTTTCTGATTTTATTTTTTTTAAGGCTTCTTCCATTTCTTTTCTGTTTTCAACTTGGCCTCCGGCTATAAATCTAGTCACAACCTCCGAGTCGGAATCTTTTAATTCTGGGTGTAATTTTCTGCTTCTAGCATTAAAAACCCCCCTTAAAATTAGGGTTGGTATACGACCGCTGGCATCGTCTCCAATCAGAACATCGTATTCTCCCTTGTCTATATTTTCCTTAAGTTTTGCAACTAAAGAAAAGGTTAATGGTTCCAACTCTTTAAAAACATCCGGTAAAAAATAATCAGATTCTTTTTCCGGTGATTTTAAATTATTATTTTTTTCAAATTTTTCCATCTCAAAATTTACAATTACCTTTTATTCAGCAAGGTTCTCTTGTAAACATCCAAGTGTGTCAAAATTATTCCTGCACCCTTAGCAACGCAGAATAATGGTTCGTCAGCTATATAAGTAGGAACCCCTGTCATTCTTTTGAAAAATTCATCTATATTTCTAAGTAAAGCACCTCCACCGGAAACAATGATTCCTTTCTCCATAATATCGGCAACTAATTCCGGGGGTGTTTCATTAAAAACGTTCTGGACCGAAGCGGCTATTTCAATAAGCTGAGGAGTTAAAGCTTCGGCAATTTCATTTGAATTTACAAGAATATCTTTTGGAAGGCCGGAAACCAAATCCCTACCTCTTAGCTGATATTCCAATTTTTCTTTTATAGGTAAGGCTGAGCCAATCTCCATTTTAACTATTTCGGCTGTCTGTTCGCCGATGGCTAGAGAATATTTTTTCTTGATATAATCCATAATCACCTGATCGAATTTATTTCCGGCAATTCGCAAACTTGACCAAGATACTATACCGCCCAAAGAAACAACTGCCACCTCAGAAGTCCCGCCACCGATATTGATAATCATATTTCCCGAATATGCGTTAATCGGAATTCCCGCACCTAAAGCCGCTAAAATCGGTTCTTTTACGATATATGCTTCCTTTGCGCCGGCTTCTCTAGCGGCATTCATAACCGCCCTTCTTTCAGTCGGAGTTATTCCGGCCGGTGAAGAAATAACCACGTCGGGTTTAAACATATTGAATCTGCCATTGGCTTTTGAAATAAAATATTTCAACATGGCTTTTGTAATATAATAATCGGCAATAACACCTTCTTTTAAAGGTCTGTAAGCCACAATATCTTCCGGGGTTCTGCCTATCATTTCCTTTGCTTCTCTTCCCACAGCCAAAACAGTATTGTCCGGAACGCTTAAGGCAACGATCGTTGGTTCATTAATAATAAATCCTTTTCCGGGAACAAAAACAATTGTATTTGCGGTACCTAGATCTATTCCTATTTTTCTGTTTAACATTTTTTAAAAATTAATTAATTCTTTTTATATCGGCACCGATTTTTGCCAGTCTTTCGTCTATTTTTTCATAGCCTCTATCGATCTGCTCAATGTTTCCCAAAACACTCTTACCCTTTGCCAGTAATGCCGCTATCACTAAAGTGGCTCCGGCTCTCAAATCAAGACTTTCAATCTCCGCACCTTCTAAAACAGTTGGTCCGTTTATGATTGCTCTATGAGGATCAAGAATTACCGCATCTGCACCCATTTTTTTTAATTCATTTATATATTTTAATCTGCCTTCGTACATTATGTCAAAAATCAAAGAACTGCCCTTTGCCTGAGTAGCCAAAACCCCAAAAGGAGCCTGTAAATCAGTCGGAAAGCCAGGATAAGGTAGGGTCTGAATCTTAGCAGATTTTAAAATTGAGGCCTTGCCGTTTACTTTTAATGAGTCATTTTTTATAGAAAAAGCCACACCGAAATCTTTAAGTTTCATAAGCGGCGCATCCAAAAAATTTGGATCGCAGCCTTTTATAATAAGATCGCTTTTCGTAGCGGCGGCCAAAACCGCAAACGTTCCGGCTTCAATAGGATCATTTATTATTTTATGCGAAACTTTCTTTGATTCAACAGAATTTCTTTTTTTGATAGTCAAAAAATTTGTTCCTATTCCGCCAATTCCAATATCTAATTTTTCCAGAAACTTACAAAGATCTACAACGTGAGGTTCACTAGCGGCTAATCTTATTTCAAGGTTATTATCGGCTGCAAACATCAATAAGTTTTCGGTTGCGGTCACGCTTATTTCACGTAAAATAATCATTTCTTCTTTAACTTTCTCCAAACTTAAATCATATAAACCGTTTTTTTCATCAAATTCTATTATCACTCCTAATTCTTTAAAGGCCTCTAAATGAGTATCGAGCGGCCTTGCGCCAATATGACAACCGCCCGGTGTAGAAAGTTTGAATTTTTTAAACCTAGCCAAAATAGGCCCAACCAAAAGAACCGAGGATCTTATTTTTTTTACCAAAACTTGATCAATTTTTTCCGGGAAAAATTCAGAATTATCTATCTCAATCGAATCCTCGCTTAACCACTTCTGTCTCGAACCACAGCTTTTTAATATTTCGAGCATTGTCAAAACATCTCCAATTTTAGGTATATTTTCCAAAACTACTTTCCCTTTATTCAAAATAGTAGCCGCTATAATGGGTGTTGCCGAATTTTTAAATCCTTTTACCGCGACTTCACCCTCCAAATGCTTGCCTCCATTGATAATAAACTTCATAATATATATTAACGTTTACAGTATATATAATAACTCAATTCTAATGAATCTAAAAATAAGACGCACGATTTTTTATGCATTAATAGTAATTTTCTTTGTTTTTGCATTTTTTATTATTCCCTATTCCAATGGCTGGCGTTTCGATTTTACCACTTTCAGTTTCGTAAAATTGGGTGGTCTTTATATAGAAACCGACCCCGCAGAAACGCAAATTCAAATAGACAAGCTTAATTTTCAGATAAAATCAGGCTTTATTAAAAGCGGTTTACTGGTGGCTAATCTGTTTCCAAAAACATACCACGTTTCCGCAAGTAAAGACGGCTATCAATCATGGAACAAGAATGTTACGGTAAAACCCTCTCTCGTAACACAAATTCACCAAGTCATTCTTCTTCCCCAGGAATGGAGCAAGGAGCTTTTGGAAGAAAACGTAAAAAATTTTTATCCGGGATCCAACTATCTTGCTTGGCAAGATAATGTTGGTAAATTAAAAATAGAAAATAAAACAATAAAAGGTACGGATTTTGTGGCCTGGATGTCCGGCGAAAAATCAGCCTTAATTTATGATAAAGCCACAAAATCATACTTTGTTATAAATCCGACTCAAAATAATACAGCGTCTAATATAAATTTAATTTTTAATAATGCAAAAGAACAAAAAGAAATAAACGATTCGGGTACGATAAAACAAATTCTTCCTCATCCGTCAGATAAAAATAAATTAATTTTTACGACAAATGAGTTTGTTTATCTTTTAGACTTTAATAAACCATCATTGGATATTATTAAATCTGGACAATTTAATTTATTGAAAGCATTTAAAAATGAAATTTTTATTTCAAATTCTTCGAACCTTTATTCATATAATTTAGATTCTAAAGAATTAACTACAATATATAAATCTCCAGAAGTATCTTCGGTGGAAATTTCCGATGATAATCATTATATAGCGATTAATGCATCAAAAAAACTTATTTTACTGGACAGGAGCCAAAAAGAAAATAATGTCCTGGAATTATCCGAAAACCCAATCAATTTCGTTTTTTCTCCGGATAGTAAAAAGATAGTCGCTATAAATACGGCTGGAGACATTAAAATATTTTTTATAGGAGACGACTATGAACTATACAATAAAAAACCATATTCTTATTCCTTATTCAAAATCAAAAATATAGATTTGACCTATAAACCTATTTGGCACCAAAACTCTTCTTATATCTTTTTAAAAACCCAAGATGATTTTAGGCTGCTAGAAATAGATGATTCTGCACCGATAAACTTTAATGCGATCAATGTTTCTGCTGAAAAATATTATTATAATCAAAAAATAAATCAAATTTATATAATTCAGAATCAAAAATTATATAAACTAACAAAGTAAACAAAACAAAAAAATACCTCCAAATTGGAGGTATTTTTTAAATTATCTTTAACGTTTAGCCCATTGTGGAGCCCTTCTGGCTTTCTTAAGTCCATATTTCTTTCTCTCAACCATTCTTGGATCTCTTTTAAGAAAACCAAATTTCTTAAGTCTCTTTCTAAATTCTGAATCCATTTTTACCAAGGCTCTAGAAATACCGTGTCTTACAGCCTCAGCCTGAGAAGCAATTCCTCCTCCAGTTACAATAACAGTAAAACCATTCTTTTTAAGTTCCAACACAGTTGTAGGAGCATTAACAAGTTCTTGAAGTTTTGGCATCTTAAAATACTCCTTATAATCCTTTCCGTTTATTTTAATGCCGGAATCATTAGGATGAAGTCTTACTCTGGCTATAGAAGTTTTTCTCCTTCCAACCGCCTCAATGTATTTACCTTTGACAGCCTTCTCTTCTTTTTTGGCAGCCTTCGGTACAGATACTTTCTTTACGGTTTCTTTTTTGGTTGTTTCTTTTTTAACTGTCTTTTTTATCATATATTTATTCGATAACTAAAAGTTTTAATCTCTTTGGTCTTAAAAAGTTCTTCGGAAGCATTCTTTCTACGGCTTTCCTCAAAACCTTAGCAGGAGATTCCGCATAAACTTCTCCCAATTTCTTCTTTTTCAAATGCCCCATGTATCCGGTATGACGATAGTAAACTTTTTGCGTCATTTTCTTTTGGGTAATATCCATTTTATCTATATTTTTTACCCTGACTACATTGCCACCGGCCAATCTCGGTTCATAAAAAGCACTTTTCTTATTTTGTAAAATAAGAGATATGTCGGAAGCCAATCTGCCTAATTTTTTATTTTTTGCGTCAATAATATGTTCCATAATTAAACAAATTCAATTAATGCTTTCGGAGCAGCGTCACGCTTTCTCTGTCCGCCAATTTTTAAAATTCTAAGATAACCGGAATTTCTGGATTTATATTTAGGGGCAATCTCATAATAAAGCTTATTAGCAGAATCCTTCGTAAATCTAGATAATAGCAATCTGAGGCTGGCCAAATTATTTTTCTTGGCCAAAGTAATACCCTTCTCAACTATAGGCCTGATTGATTTAGCCTTAGCTTCGGTTGTTTCTATCTTCTCCTTCATTATTAAATTGTGCGCCAAAGTCTTTAAAAAAAGTTTTCTTGGGCCCTTTTTCTTGTGAAACTTTCTCATAATTATTTTGATTTCTTTTTAGAGGTTTTCTTTTCTTTTTTTTCTTTCTCCGGTTCGGCGGAAGTAATAGCCAAAACTTCGATTTTAGAAATTTTATCAAAATGATCCTTCAAAATATTACTGGCTTTATGAACGGCGGACGAAGGCGTAATGCTACCATCGGTCACAACTTCCAATTTGAGCCTATTGTAATCCGTCCTGTCACCTACGCGCATATTTTCTACGGTAAAATTAACTTTAACTACCGGAGAAAAAAGAGAATCTAAAGCAATTGTGCCGATAGGTAATTTTTCAAACTTTCTGGCTTCAACTGGTACATATCCAAGTCCTTTTTCAACTTTCAATTCTATATCCAATTCAGCGGATTTTGCGGATAAAGTAGCGATATGAATATCTGGAGTAATAATTTCGATTTGGGATCCGGCTTCAATGTCGCTAGCAAGTACCTCTTTTTCTCCTTTAACTTTTAAAGTTAAGGTTTGAGCTTCGTCGGTAAGAAGTCTGAATCTCACTTTCTTAAGATTGAGACAAATTTCAACAACGTCTTCTAAAATGTTAGGCAAGGTAGAAAATTCATGGTCAGCTCCCTTTATCTTAACTTGAGTTATAGCGGCGCCCGGTAAAGAAGAAAAAAGAGTTCTTCTTAAAGCATTTCCCAGGGTTAAGCCGTAACCATTATATAATCCTTCAATTTCAAAAACTCCATTAGTGATGGTTTCGGAAACTTTTTTAATACTTACGGACTCGCTTAAATATGTAAATTCCATATTTGTTTAATTATTGTTTTGAGTAAAAATCGACGACCATGTTGATATCAAAAGGAAATTCAGAATCTGAAGGAATGGAAACCATCTTACCCTCTAATTTTTCCGGATCTAAATTAAGCCAAACTGGGGCATTATATTTTTGTAAATTTGCCACTAAATCTTTAAACACCGGATGATCCTTGGATTGCGGCCTGATAGAAAACTTATCGCCTACCTTAGCCAAAAAAGAAGGAATAGTAACTTTTTTGCCGTTAACCAAAATATGTCCGTGACCAATAAGCTGTCTGGCAACCGAACGGGAAGGAGCAAAGCCAAGTCTGAAAATTACATTGTCTAGTCTTGTTTCTAAAAGCTGAACAACGGCATTGCCTGTAACCTCAGCTTTCTTTGAAGCTGTTTGAAAAACTTTTTTGATTTGAGCCTCTCTTAAACCGTAAGAAAACCTAATTTTCTGCTTTTCATTCAATTGTTGCCCATATTCAGATTTAGCGCCTCTCCTACCGGCACCATGAACGCCCGGCTTAGCCTGCCTTCTAACGGTAGCACATTTAGCAGAATTACAACGATGGGCTTTTAAGAAAAGTTTTGTACCTAATGATCTTTCTTTTTTTTCTCTAGTGTCAAACATATTTTATAAATTAAATTCTTCTTGTTTTTACTGGCCTTGGACCGTTATGAGGAATAGGTGTAACATCTCTGACAGATAAAATATTGAATCCTTGGTTAGCAAATGATCTGACAGAAGAATCTCTTCCCCCGCCGATACCATTAACCATAACATGTAAATTAACCGGACCTGTCTTCTTTAACTTTTCTGCTAAAGCAGCAACAACTTTGGAAGCCGCAAACGGAGTAGCTTTTTTAGGTCCTGAAAAACCCAAAGCTCCGGCCGAAGACCAAGCAAGTAAATTACCCTTATCATCGGTAACAGAAATCAAGGTATTGTTGTAAGTAGCTTTAATATAAGCATTGCCGGTATCTATCTTCTTTGAAGAAGATTTTGCTCCAGCCTTAACAATGGCGTTTTCCACTTTGTCTTTTTCAACTAAAGCCGCTTCTTTATTTTCGTTTTTTGCTACCTTCTTTTTTCCCATAATTAATAATTTTTGTGTTTACTTAAGTTCAATCTTTCTCTTACCGCTGCCGGCTGTCTTTCTGACGTTACCACGCACGGTTCGTGAATTGGTTTTTGTTCTCTGTCCCCTTACCGGCAATCTGCGCATATGTCTTGCGCCTCTATAGGTTTGCAAATCTTTCAACATGCCAATATTTTGCTTAATGATCTGCTTCAATTCACCTTCAACCTTATAATTCTTTTCAATATACTCTTTTATTTTGTTTAATTCGTCAGCGGTTAGGTCTTTAGCGCGCTTATCCATATCGATTTTTGTATTTTTCAAAATATCACGCGACAAAGTACGCCCAACGCCATAAAGATAAGTTAAGGAAATCTCAACTCTTTTGTTATCCGGAATATTTATGCCTAATAATCTCATAATAATATAAAATTAACCTTGTCTTTGTTTATGTTTTGTTATTTTGCAAATAATGCAAACTCGGCCCTTTCTTCTGACGACCTTACAATTATTACAAACTTTTTTTACAGATGCTCTAACCTTCATATAATAAAAATTATAGTCTTCTTGTAATTCTTCCACGAGTTTCATCGTAAGAACTAACTTCAAGTAAAACTTTATCGCCTGGTAATATTTTAATATAATTCATGCGCATTTTACCAGAAAGATGCGCGAGAATTTTTTTATCTCCGCTTTTAACCCTAAAATTAGTCCCGGGAAGGGCCTCTTCAACTATGCCTTCCAGTTTCTTTACTGAATCTTCGCTCATAATAAAAACGGTATGTAAAAATATAGCACATGGCCATATTTTAGTCAACCGTAATATTTATCTTATTTAATTTGTTCGGAACCTTTTTTACCCAAAATGGCCAAAGAGAAATATTTGCAGTATCTAAACCAGGCAAAGCGAATATAATTTTCTTCAATTCAACATCTGTTTTACCCATAATTTCAGATTTCAATTTATCGACGTCTATTTTATAGCTTAAAACCGCCTTGTAGTTAACCGGAAAACTAAGCCTTCCATTAGCTGAATCCATTCTTGCAATTCCGTAGTCCAATGTATAACTTTTTACACCATAAATATCATTATTTTCAGATTCCGCTTTTTGTTTTAATAAATCAATCAGATCGGCTTCTTTAAAGGCTATTATAGTAAGTTGTGCGTCGGCGAAAATAGAAAAATTACCGTCTTTATCAACATCGGTATTGTTCGTCTGCTTAGTTATTGAAAAAGATGAAGCGCCGTCTAAAATTTTAAAGTCACTAGAAATCTGAGCATAAATAGTTGTTTTTAAATTATTTTCTAATGTATCTTTTATTTTTTTGGTCGCATCGGAAATATCAGAAGCCGTAGGATACGCAACCTCTCCGACAAAACCTCCGGACATACTATTTTTGGATTCCCCATAAAAAGCCTGATATTTAGGTGTACCTTTAAAACCAGGAATAGAAAAAAGTTTAACCGGGCCCAAATTATAATCTTCGCCTGCTTTTTCAGCTACGACGCTAGCATCAATACTAGAAGGTAATATTTTTCCTTCAGATATCTTAGCTCCGGGAACTACAATTTTTTTTGTCAGCAAAAATATTTTTCCGTCAGGAGAAAGAAACCTGGTATTCTGAACCAAGGTCTGGGCATCAGAACTATAACTATTGTAAATGGTAATTGTTCCTGTAGCTTTATTTGAAACTTGTTTTTTACCCGTTGCCGGAAAAAACATAGTTGTATTTTTTGTAGAAGTGAATTTCTGGTTGGGAATAGTTAACGTCTTTGGATCAATTTTCGCGGAAACCTGTGTAATAATAGAATCGTTGTAAGCCCAGTCTATTTTTTTAGTAACAATTTTTAAATCGGCTTTAGGTAAAAAAACTATCGCTCCATAAACAATAAAAACTAAAACCAAAAAACCTAAAATAAATTTAAAGTTTATTTTATTTAGGAAAGATTCCTTTTCTTCATTTTCTTCCCAAGCCCCTTCAATTTTATTTAATTCCGGTTCCGGCTCCATTTTAACCACCCTTGTTTTTTCTTCCCCATAAAAATTTTTCTTGGTTAAATCCCCTGCCTCAAGATTATTGGAAAGCCTTTCAATAAACTCCTCTTCTTTTCTCCATGCAGCTGTAGCTCGTGTTTTTTTGGGTGAAGCTTTTTCTTTTTTGGGAATGATATCAGAAAATTGCCTTTTATTTTTTATAAAAAAAGGATTAACCGCTTCTATGCCGGCGAGCTCAGCTAATTCTATAACCCTATTGTCTACTGATTCGATAAGAATTTTTTTATCTATCGCATCGGCCTCTCTTTTCAATAAATGAAAATTACCCAAAGACTCTGAGAGTTGGGAAAATCTCGGAATAATTAAAACAATTTCTCCTGCATCAGCTTCTATAATTTTTTCAACAATAAGAGCAGCTTCATCGCTCTTGTTTATGTTTATTTTTTTCATTAATTTAAGACAGTAACCATCTTACCCTTCTATTTGCCAGATAACTTATTTTTTCATTTTTCGGCATTGACGAAAGCTCCAACAAAACAGAAGAAAGAGTCATCAAATTTTTTATTTTTTTCACTGACTTACTAAATTGTACCGTAAATCCAAAGTTTTTCATAATTAAATCGGTGGATAATAATTGCACTTTAAAATTTTTATTGAATTTTGACTCAAAACGGTCCGATATCAAACAAGCCGGTAAGCTAAAATAGGGATTTATGAATATCTTTCCGCTTTCCGGAGCCAAAGATTCGATCCCATTGGCCAATACCCTGCATTCTTCTATAAAAATATTTTCTAATTTTTTAATCATATAAGGAGATGCGTGGTTTTTATTATAAAGATCAATAATATCCCTGGAAACAGTCTCATCCAATTTAAAGCTATTTTGTAAACTTTGAAGCAAAGAATTTTCACCCCAATCAAAACTGTCTATGTGGTAAAGATGCCCGGTCGAAGCATGAAAAACAGAAGTCTGATTCGGAAATAAATTCACTAAAAATAAAGACTTTAAATCATTAAAAGAATTAAGTAAAGAATGGGATAAAGTCGTTCCGGCTTCGCTCACAAAAATTATTTTGTTAGCGGGCATTACTTCCCTGATACCTTTTATAAAATCCCTTACCCCAAAAGTTTCACTAAGATATATTTCTATAGATTTCGCCTTAAAACCAAGGGGATTTATAATTTTATGGCCATCTACTTTTATCCCCCTTATACGAACATCACTCAAAAGCACATCAATTTCTTCTACACCCATTTTTTTCGCTGCCTTAGGACGTTGTTTGTCAAAAAATCTCCAAATCGATTGGGAAATTAAATTATCCAAATCCGCTTCATCAATAATTTCCTTTGGTTTCGAACGCACCAAAGAAACCGAAGAATAAATAGTGAGCGCTAATTTAGAATCCAGATTTAAAATAACATTATATTCCGAATGTTTCGGTATCTTTTTTATTATTTTTCTTATTTCTTTCAGTAAGTACAAGGCCTCTAAACTATTTATATCCCTTATCCAGTTTTTTGATATAAATATTTGTTTGCCTAAAAAATCCGCCTTCAAAAGCGTAATTTGCAGATAATGATTCACGACCTCAATTACCAAAAAATTCGGGTTTTTATCCGTAAATCTATCCAATATTCCTTTTAAAAATTTGAGGTCTAACACATTTAATTATAACATCATATGCGAAAAAACAAGAAATGCCATAAAACAGTGCATAATTACCTAAATTTTTACCAATAAAAAACCCGCAATTTTCATTGCGGGTTTATTCTTATCCTCTTATCAATCCTTCCGTTTTAGACTCGAGTTTTTCTTCGGTCTCGTGGCCGCAACTTATACATATTTTGCGGCTATATATGTATTTTGTAACCACGAAGCCACCAGCTGTATAAAATTGAGACTTATCTTGCCTCCTAGAAACAAAAGCCCTTAATTTTCCGCAATTCGGACACTTTCTGGGAAAACAAAAACATATAATTGCAGAAACTGAAATGATAAGGAAGGCTATAAATCCCATAGTCAATAGAATTAACGGCACCCGAATATAATCAGGCATACTATCCCCCTTTATAATTTAAAATAAACTGATTTAAATATAAGCCAAAGACTGTAAAAGTCAATTTGATTACTTTATAAGGAATTTTATCCTTCTGGTTCCGGCACCAACCGACTCCTGCTTCTGAATTTTAAAACTACCCACCTGCAAAGTATGTTCAACATGTGGTCCACCGCAAAATTCAATGCTGTAAGCCTTTTCGTTACTTCCTCCTTTAGGCCCAACAAAATAAACCTTCACTATATTTGGATATTTCTCCTTGAAAAAGAACAAAGCTCCGGTTTTTTTGGCTTCTTCAATAGGCATTTCCTTAAAATAAACCGGCAAATCCCGATTGATAATATCGTTTACCTCGTTCTCAACTTTTTTGACTTCTTCTTCAGTAAGTTTTCTGGTAAAAGAAAAATCAAACCTGCCCCTTTCCGGATTGATATCCGAACCCATTTGCTTTACCTCATCCCCAAGAGTATTTCTCAAAGCTTTTTGGAGTAAATGCGTTGCCGTGTGAAGCCTAATAACTTTTTCCATGTCTTCATTCGATCCAGCCTTCAATTCACCAGTATCCAATACCAAACCGTGACCGCCAAATTTTTTCTCAGCTCCGGCGCGAGAAGTTTCCTGGTGTTTCTTATATTCTTCATCAAAACCAGCTTCATCAAAAATAATTTGCTTCTCCTTACAAAACTCCTGCATTAATTCTTTTGGAAAACCATAAGTTTCATAAAGTGAAAATGCGTCATAACCAGAAAGAAAAACTTTTTTCTTAAGACCAACAAGTTCTCGTAAATTTTCAACAAAAGACTGGCTTTTCTTTTCCGAAATTAAATTATTAAAAATTTTTAAACCATCACTCAAAGCTTTAGCAAATTTACCTTTTTCTTCATAATAGACATTGAGAATCTCTTCTTTGTTTTTTACTTCCGGGTATATATCGCCAAAAATTTCATTGACGTTCTCCAAAACCAAAGTAAAAAGATCGGCATGAATATCATATTTAGAGCTATAGGCCAAAACTCTTCTCAAAAGTCTTCGTAAAATATAACCTGCCTCCTTATTTGAAGGCCTGACACCGTCAGCTATCAAAAATATTGAAGCCCTCAAATGATCAGCTAAAATTCTTATAACCGAAGGCTCCAAATCATGACTTACTTCATGAATTTGCTTTATAATCGAAGCAAATAAATCGGTTTCAAAAACATTATCAACCCCTTGCATCATGGTAACCAAACGTTCCAATCCCATGCCGGTATCAACACCGGGAACAGCCAGTTTGTTAAAATTACCGTCCTTATCTTTAAAGTATTCGTTAAAAACAACATTCCAAATTTCAACACCTATTCCGGCCTTAGCATCCTCGGGACTTTTAGCTACATAGATTTCTGTTGTCGGACCGCAGGGGCCTTCGTTGCCGGTAGGACCCCACCAATTATCGGCTCTGCCACTTCTTCTGATTTGTTCCTTAGGTAAACCTATTTCTTCATGCCAAATTTTATAAGATTCTTTATCTTCTGGAGTTGTTGGATCACCGGCGAAGACAGTCACATAAATCCTATCTCTTTCTATGCCCAATTCTTCAATTACAAATTCATAAGCATAACGAATAGCTTCTTTTTTCAAATAACCTCCAAAAGAAAAATTACCGAGCATTTCAAAAAAAGTAAGATGAGTATTATCACCAACTTCTTCAATATCGGAAGTCCTGAAACATTTCTGAACTGAAGTAGCATTTTTACTTCCAAAATCCCTCACAGCATCGGCTTTGCCGACATAATAAGGCTTAAATTGCTGCATGCCAGCTGTAGTAAGCAAAACAGACGGGTCATCCGGTAAAAGCGAAGATGATTTTACAATTGCATGTCCCTTTTTCTTAAAAAATTCTAAAAACTTATTTCTAATTTCTTTTGAACTCATATGAATAGTTATTTTTTGTATTTATTTATTCTTCTAAATTTTCAGGGAGCTGTAAAGTCTCCGATTCTATCCCTGAAGAAGCCCCGGTAATTTTCAAAACATCTTTATCTATCTTTGCCAATTCTTTTGAAGCGCTATTGTACATATTTACGGTAGTTCCTAAATGCCCGCCAAGCTTTTTCATGAAAGTTTCATAGCTTCCGATATGTTTACCCAAATTCTCTACGCGCTTCCTTATTTCCTTGGCAGATTCTTCAATCTGAAGCATTTTCAATCCCTGCAAAACCGTCTGCAAATAAGCCAAAAAAGAAGTTGGAGACACTATGATTACTTTCTTTTCTTTAAAAGCATACTGGATCAGATCCTGAGTATTTGTTTTGATGGCGCCAACCTTATTTATCAACAAATCATAATAAATACCTTCGGCAGGAATAAACATAAATGCAAATTCCATTGTTCCCTCTTCGGGTTTTATATATTTTGAAGTTTCATCAATTCTGTTTTTAAGATCCTGCTTAAAAACTTTTTCGAGTTCAGCATGCCTCACCGGATCATTTTCCTCAATAATCCTATTGTAATTTTCCAAGCTAAATTTTGAGTCTATAGGAATTATTTTATCTTTAACAAAAATAACAGCATCAACAATGGAACCATCTTTAAATTTATACTGCATCTGATATTGACCGGGGGGAATCACATTTTTCAGAAGCGAATCCAAAAAATATTCACCGAGCACACCTCGCTGTTTTGGATTTTTCAAAATATCCTGCAAATTTTTAAGCTGATCAGCCATACTAAAAACTTGCTTCTGCCCCTCGCCCACTTTCGTAAGTTCTTGAGTAATTTCCTTTATCAAACGATTACTTTCCGACATCTGCCTCTGCATTGTTTCGGACATTTCCCCCTTGCTTATATCCAGCCTTCTTGTTATTTCATGAAGCTGATTTTGCAATAATAAAAGCGAATCACTTTTTGGGGATTCTTTTTGTTTTTTTAAATAAACAAAAATAACCGAAAAGCCGATAATCAAAACAGCTAGCACTATAAATAATAAAATTTCTGAAGACATACCGAGTCAGTATAAATTCGGCTATGAATTATAATTGCCGCCAGGCAAGGCCGAATTTTCACTGCCCGGCATAATAATTAATTATACATTAAAAAGCCCCGACTCGCTAAGAATCGGGGCTTATTTTTTATGCTCTTTTGATCGGAAAAATGCTGGGATTTGGAATCTGACTAGGCCAGGCCCCAATCTTTATAGCGGTATCCACATCTTTCTGAAAACAAAGATGTGTTTTTCCGAACCTTCTTTCAACTTCTTCACGGCAAAGAATGCATATTTTTTCGATCAACATGCGACGTTTTCCGGCCAAATAGGTCAAAGCATAAACATACATAGCTTCGGCCAACTTGGGATTTTCGTCGGGCCTCATCCCCATTTCTCTCATCATTAAACCATTAAAAGATAGACGCTTAGGCTCTTTTTTAACCAAGTAACGACCAGGTTTTATTATCTCTTTTTTTAATGAAATAATTTCCCGATCGCTAAGATTAAAAATAAAAAGCTTGGGCGCTACAGCGAAAATTTCCTCCACCGTCATCCTTACGGGAACAGTGAGAAGAATAAAATTTTCCGCCGCATATCTTTTTAATTCTTCCTCGTTTAAAGAAAAAGAAGCGAAACTATTAAGCTCTTTTTCTTTTAAGTTCCTTCCTAAAACAGCACAAGCTTCAAATAAGCCAATAAAATTTCCTCCGAAAATTATCTTGGCTTTTTCCTCTGCCTCCTTAACCTTTAATCTTGAATTCATTTTTTCCTCCAGAACACACAGAGCATCAAACTTAAAATTTTCAAACAACTGTAAATATATTATAAAATATTTTTACTAAAAAATCAAGTTTTTTATATTTTATTAAAATTAAAATAATAAAATTTAATCCAATTTAATCGATAAAACTTTTGAAACGCCATCTTCCTCCATTGTTACACCATAAAGAACATCAGATGACTCCATAGTTGATCTATTATGAGTAACAATAATAAACTGGGATTTTTTAGAAAAATCTTTGATAAGTTCCGCGAATCTTCTGGTGTTTTTTTCATCCAATGCGGCATCAACTTCATCCAAAACCAAAAACGGCGGAGGGCTTACGGAAATCAAAGCAAATAGCACCGCAATTGAAACCAAACTCTTTTCTCCTCCGGAAAGCATTTCCAATCCTTTAATTTTTTTACGCGGAATAACCAATTCTAAATCAATACCGGCCGACAATTCGTCGTCTTCTTCATCGGCTTCCGGTTCTTTTACCGCCTGTTGAGCTTCGTCGGCCAAACCTTCATCGGGTAAAACCTGCTTCTTTGGTTCTGGTTTTTCCAAATAAAGTTTTCCTTTGCCGCCGCCAAACATAAGTTGGAAAAATTTATTAAACTCTTCATTTATCTTACCCAAAGAAGAAGAAAAATCATTGTGAATTTTTATATCCAGGTCTTTAATTAAAGTGCTCAAATCGTTTGAGGCCTTCTCTAAATCAGCCAACTGGGTAGATAAGAAATTAAATCTGGTTTCGGTTTCTTTGGCTTCATTAAGCAGCGCCTGATCAATTTCGCCTACACTGGCCACCTCCGCCCGTAATTTAAATATTCTTCTTTCGGCTTCGAATATATTTACAGCTTCTATGTTTTCCAACCCAGCTTTCAATTCATTTATATTTTTACCCGCCTGAGAAATCTGAGTTTCAAGATCCTGCATTCTTAGATTAAACCTCTCTGTATCGAAATGAATCCTATTTTTCTCCGATTCCAGCCCGGCTATTTCATCTTTTTTGGCTTCAACTAATTGAAAAGATTTTCTGAATTCAGAATTAAAACTTTCCAAATCAGCCGAAAAACCAAATTCCATTTTCTTCAAATTTTCCAATTCTTTTATAATCTCGGAAAGCTGAGAAGAAAGCTTATCTTTGCTGGCTTTGAATTCGGCCAATTCTTTAGATACGCCAGCCTCGTTTCCAAACTGCAAAAAATTATCTATTTTTGAAAAGATTTCGTTTAAAACTGTTTTTATTTTTATTAAATCGCTTTCTTCAGAAAGATTTTTTATAACAGACTTTAAATCATTCAAAACTACAATAGCTTTTTTTGGATCAACTTCAGTATTAGATGAAAATTCTATTTTCACTTCCAATCTTCCCAATTCTTTTTCTAAAACTGATTTTTTATTTAAAAGCTCCTCTCTCTTTAATTGAAGACTATCCAATTGAGCTTTGTTGCTCGGCCTGCTATTTTCTACCTTACTTAACTGTTCATGTAAAACTTTAAGTTCGGAATTTTTATGAACTAATGCAGTATCTATTTCTTTAAGTCTGGGAGAAAATTTTTCCAAACCAACAAAAATTTCCTTCAATTTATTTTTAAAATAAACAGATTCGAGGTCGTTTAATTCTTTTTCGGTTTCACCAAGCTTTTCCCATTTAGCGGTTTGTTTTTTTAAAAATCTCAGATGCGGGCCAATTTCATCCAGCATTACGCGAACCTTATCTATATTTATTCCAGTATTTTTCAGTTTTCTTTGCGCTTCCTGTTTCTTAATCTGATACTGCCTAAGACCCAAAATCTCCTCAATCATTTCTCTTCTTTCTTTCGGAGTTGATTTAACAAAAAGATCACTTTCACCCTGATTTATAACGGTTAATCCGTGCGTACCAAGCCTGGCTTTAGCAAAAAAATCAATTATATCTTTAAGTCTGACCTCGGCTTTATTCAAAAAATATTGGGAAATTCCGTCCCTGTCTATTCTTCGCACGATGGAAACTTCGGAAAAATCTACCGGAAAAAAGCCGGAACTGTTATCGAAAATCAAAGAAACCTGAGCCATGCCCATTCTGGGCCTCTTTTGTGTTCCTGCAAAAATCAAATCTTCGGCTTTATCGCCTCGCAAATTCTTGGCTTCACGCTCACCTAAAATCCAACGCACCGCATCAAGCACATTGCTCTTACCGCTGCCGTTCGGACCGACAATGCCGGCAATACCTCCGGGAAATTCCAAAATAGTTTTGTCCGCAAAAGATTTAAAACCTACCAATTCTAAACGTTTAAGTAACATATTATATAAATATTATACCCCAAATTGAACTAATTTTATCAATTCCTCTGTTAATTTCTTTGGTAAACCCATAACACTTTCAAATTCGCCGTCAATCCTATTGATGTACGGCGTCAATAGAGAATGTTCTACAGCCAAACCCCCAGCAACATAAAATGGGTCTCCAGTTGCTATATATTTGTCTACAACTTCTTCCGGGATAGGATCTATCCAAGTTTTGGTAATATCCGTACCTTCAACTTTTTTATTCAAAGCTGTATTTACAACAACCACAGACGTAACAGTCTCGGCCGGATATTTTCTGTATATACTTACAAATTCCCTGACTTGTTTTTCATCAACCGGTTTCTCCACTATTTTTCCGTTACAAACCACAACTTGATCGGAAGTAATCAAAATACACTCTTCTTTTTCTTTAAGTTTTTTTAAAATTGCATCTGCCTTTGCGTTTGCCAAAGCTATTGTAAGTTTTACAGGGTCGTCAAAACGGATCTGCTTCTCGTCTATATCCGCAGTCACTACATCAAATTTATACCCCATCTGCTGCAGAACTTTTTTTCTACTGGCAGACTGGGATCCCAAAATTATTTTCATTATATTTCTTGTAATGCTTTTTTGGCCGCTTCTACCTCTGCGTCTTGCTTAGACATCCCCTGTCCTGAAGCGATCAATTTATCGGACAAATATACGCCAACAGTAAAAACTTTTTTATGGTCCGGGCCCTCTTCGCTAATTACCTTATATATAGGAGTAATTTTTTGACTGGCTTGAGTTTTTTCTTGTAATAAACTCTTGGCGTCTTTATACAAACCTTTTTCAACAACTTCTTCCAATTTAGCCATAACAAATTTTTCTATAAAACTCTTTGCACCGTCATATCCACCATCCAAATAAATAGCGCCTATTAAAGCCTCGATAGCGTTAGCCAAAATCACATCTCTGGCCCTACCCATATCTTTCGCTTCTCCCTTGGAAAGCAACAATGAATTTTCCAGCTCTATTACTTTAGAAACCTCGGCAAGCATCTGATAATTCACCAGAGCCGCCCTGAAAGACGTAAGCTGGCCTTCCGCTGAATTGGGATATTTTTTGAATAATATTTCCGTAACCACCAATTCCAATACAGCGTCACCTAAAAATTCCAGTCTTTCGTTATGAGACACTTTCCAGCTTGGATTTTCATTTAAATACGAACGGTGCGTTAAAGCTTCTTTTAAAAATTCCTGATTTTTAAAACTATAAAAAATAGACTTTTCAAGTTTTTCTAATTCCATATTTTTATTTGATTACTAAACTTTAGGCATTAAACACTAGAATATTTCTCGTATCTAATGCCTAGGTTCTAGCTTGATTGATATTAATTTTTATTTTTCGACTTTCTTTTCTTCTTTTTTAACTTCCGGCTCGGTTTTTGCCTCGGGCTTTTTGTCGTCTTTTCCGGGCTCGCCAAGCTCTCTATATACGGTACCCAAAACTCCGTTTATGAATTTACCGGAATTCGGACCGCCATAATTTTTTGCAATCTCAATAGCTTCGTTTATAGCCACTTTTGGAGGAACTTCTTTCCTGTCCGCATACAAAAGTTCGTAAAGCCCTATTCTTAAGACATTTCTGTCGACAATAGAAATTTGCTCAATCGGCCATTCCGGAGCTGCTTTAGTAATAATATTATCTATCTCTTTTTTGTGGGAGATAATATTTTTCATAAGATTCCAGACAAATTCCGGCTCATCGATGCCGGGGCCAAATTCAACCATATTTCTTTCCAAGATTTTGGTCAGATCCTCTTTCTGATTATAAAAATCCCACTCGTAAAGAGATTGTAAAATTATAGATCTGGCTAAATGCCTGGTTGCCATTAAATTATTTAATTAATTTATTGCTTTCCGTATTCTTTGCAATTCGGGCAAACTCTGTGAGACAAAACCGGAGACTTGCAATTTTTGCAGACAGAAACATTAACTTTTTTCAAAGCCTGATGAGCTCTGTGCATGCCAACTCTTGATTTTGATTTGTGTTTTACTGGTACGCCACCCATAGTTTTATTTTATATTTTTATTACTTATACCTATTAAAAATATCATAAAATTTTAAATAAGTAAATAAAAACCCCGGCATTTTTGCCGGGGTTATTTTTGGCTTAAGGAAAATGTGTGTATTTATTGGGATTATCCACGCTCTGTCCGTCTTTAATAATAACAGCATCCATCCTTTTGAAAACCTTGGGCGGTACATTCGTAAACTTGCGGGCTATAAGTCCGCCGTCTTGCCTGCGGAGTATTGCTACCCGCACACAGTCGGGAGTAGAAGTGGCGGTCACCACTTCGTATATTCCGTTTTCTTCCAGAGAATTCATTCCCTCGTCTCCGGGAAAAGCCGCACCGCAGCCCAACAGAAAAAACCTGCCACAGGCCGTTATCAGTAAGATTACGCCTGCAAGCAAAGTAATAGGACTAGGCTCACCTTCAGCCTTTTCGACGTTAGTTTTTTTATGCTCTACGGATTTAGTGTGATAGCCGCATTTGTAACCGTAAAGCATTAAAAATAAAACTGCTACGACAAGAAAGAAACAAGCTAAGAACATATTTTCCTCCCAAACCAAGATTTAAAGAAACTGACTTGATTAAAAACTAAATTAATCACGATGTCAATAAAAATAAAAAGCGGCGAGCCCCATTCCTCCATGAAAGAATTGGATTCGCCGCTCTTGTTTTTAGCGCACCTCCTTGCGCACTTCCTTACGCACCTTGAGCTTGCCCCGCCACATTGGGATGAGCTCGAACTCTTCCTCCTCCCAAGGAGAAAGACGTTCGGGGTACTTCGACAGCTCCACCAGGCCAGCCTTCGCCGCTAACCTGCGCAAGCGCAGAAGTCCCCGCTCTTCGATCTGGCGGACACGTTCCCGGGAAAGCTTCATCCGCTTCGCTATCTCACTGAGAATTAAGGGCCTTTTAATCCCCAACCCCCAATGCAGACGGATGATCTTCGCCTCCCTTTCGCCGATCTTATCGAGAAGCAGGTTAAGTTCCAAGGGTACTTGTTTCTTTTCGAATAGCACGGCGGGATCTTCCTGGTGTTTGTTGCCAAGCACCACTACTTCAACTTCATCCTGCCCGATTGTGATTCTGAGATGCATTTCTTTTTCTCCTTTACCAAATTTTTAACGGGCTCTTGCGAGCCGTTACTGGTATATATAATAACACATTTATATCTATTTTGTCAATGAACATTAATAAGTTTGACAATAGCCATATTTCATGTTTAAATATCCCCAGTTCTCAAAATCAGGGTTAGCATTCCCTACAAAAATGTAAAGGAGAAGTATCATGTACAAACACATGATTTCCGTGATGGTCGCAGCACTGTTCCTCGGGGTAATGAACTGCTTCGGGCAGAACATCAATCCCACCGTCCCTAAAAACGACGACAAAACCGTAAACGACCTCGTCAAAACCGTGGAAGTCCAGGTGAAAAACCTGGTAACTACGCAAAACGAGGAAGACGGAGAAAAGGCTTTCTCGAAAGCCGCAAGCATCATCGATGAAAAGACGATGGCCGCGGCCAAGGGCGACCTCAAGCAGTACGGCCAACTCCTCAACAAAACATGGCTAGTCTTCAACGACAGAACCAAGAAATTGGTTCCCGAGCTTATGAAAATGAAAGAGCTCAAGTCCGACAACGACTACGAAAAGGTTCTCCGGTACATGGATGCCGCTACAGCTAAAGAGCTGCTGCGGCTAACAACGGCCGAAAGGATCATGAAAATTCTTCCCTCAAAAGAAGAGTTTGAAGCCACGACAAAGCGAGATCGGGCGATCGACATACTCCTCAAAGGTCAGCCGTCAACCCAGAAAAAATGACGGAAAACAAGGCGCCGGCCAAAACCGGCGCCTTTTTCTTTCCAAAAAATTTTAAAAAAATGTTTTTTTAAGTTATTATATCTGTATACTTTTATTTTAAATTTTCATGCCTCGCTTCACCCACTTACACGTTCACTCCCACTACTCACTTTTGGATGGTTTGGCCAAAATAGACGATCTCGTAAACAGAACGAAAGAGCTCGGAATGGATTCTTTGGCAATTACCGATCATGGCAATCTTTACGGCGCAATTGAATTTTACAAAAAAGCAAAAAAAGCCGGGATTAAACCGATTCTAGGAGTTGAAGCATATATGGCACCGAATGGCCGACATAGCAAAGTAAACCGCGTCGACGACAGATATTACCATCTCGTTTTACTCGCCGAAAATACAACCGGCTGGAAAAATCTTATTCAACTTGTTACCAAAGCGAATCTTGAAGGTTTTTATTACAAACCTAGAATAGATAAAGAAATTCTGCTCCAACACCATGAGGGTATTATCGGACTTTCCGCCTGCCCCGCCGGTGAAATAGGACAAGCTTTAATAAATAATAAATATATCAGAGCAAAAGAAATTGCCCTGGAATATCAGGAAATTTTCGGAAAAGGAAATTTCTTTTTGGAGATAGGCCATCACCCCGGCATCGAGGATGTACAAAAAGTAAATGACGGCGTCAGAAAACTTTCAAAAGAACTTGGTATCGATATCGTTGCCACACAAGACACGCATTATTTAAAATCCGAAGACGCAAAATATCACGATATTCTTTTGGCCGTACAAACAGGAAACACGGTAGACGATCCAGATAGACTCACGCTTAAAGACGACGATTTTTCATTACGCTCTCCCGAACAGATGCTTGAACTTTTTAGCGATATACCTGAAGTACTCGAAAATACAGCAAAAATAGCAGATAGATGCAACGTGGAAATTCAGCTCGGAAAAATTATCTTGCCTAAATTTAATTTGCCCGAAAATGAAAACTCGATAGATTTTTTGGAAAAACTGGTGCAGGAAAAACTTCCAAAAAGATACCCGAATCTGGATGAGACTACCAAAAAACGTCTAGACTACGAAATGAGTATTATTAAAAAAACTGGTTTCGTGGACTATTTCCTCATTGTTCAAGACTTCGTAAACTGGGCCAAAGAAAGAGGTATAGCCGTAGGTCCGGGAAGAGGCTCGGCTGCGGGCAGCATTGTTTCATATATTCTCGGGATTACCGACTTGGACCCGCTTCAATACGACTTGATGTTCGAGAGATTTTTGAATCCGGAACGTATTTCAATGCCTGATATAGATTTGGATTTCACCGATACCCGCCGGGATGAAGTTTTTGGATATCTGCAGGAAAAATACGGCACTGATCACGTTGCCCATATTATTACATTCGGAACAATGGCCGCACGCGCTGCAATCAGAGACTGCGGAAGAGCCTTGGGCGTTCCTCTTTCACTTTGTGATACAGTGGCAAAATTAATTCCTTTTAATCCAACTCAGGGGATGAAAGAAGGCTGGATAGACGAAACACTTAAAAAAGTGGTTGAGTTCAAAACTATTTACGATACCAACGAACAGGCCAAAAAGGTTATAGACGCCGCCAAACATCTTGAAGGCGTAAACAGACACGCCTCCGTGCATGCTTGCGGCACGGTTATTTCCAAGGAACCACTCACGGAATATATGCCAATTCAATTTGCGCCTCAAGATAAAGATACAATCGTTACGCAATTTGAAATGCACAGCGTTGAAGACCTTGGTCTTTTGAAAATCGATCTTCTCGGACTTAAAAACCTCACCATTATTGAAAACACCCTTAGACTGATAAAAGAAAATTACAATACCGATCTGGATATAGGAAAAATTCCGTTGGACGATAAAAAAACATTTGAAATTTTGCAGGCTGCCGACACAACCGGAGTTTTCCAGCTGGAATCCAGCGGCATGCGAAGATACCTCAAAGAACTCAAGCCTAACCAAATTGAGGATATTATCGCTATGGTTGCCTTGTACCGTCCCGGTCCGATGGAATTTATTCCTCAATACATCAACAGAAAATTCAAAAGAGAAAGAATTGTTTATCTGCATCCGAAGTTGGAACCGGCTCTCAAAAAAACATACGGTGTTATGATTTACCAAGAACAACTTATGAGAGTCGCCCAGGAACTGGCCGGATTCTCTCTTTCCGAAGCGGATACACTCAGAAAAGCTGTCGGTAAAAAAATAAAATCACTGCTCGACGAACAATCCCAGAAAATGATAGACGGCATGGTAAAAAATGGCATAGAAAAAAGAGTTGCTGAACAAATATGGCAATGGTTTGAACCATTTGCCAGATACGGATTCAACAGAAGCCACGCTGCATGCTATGCCCTAATCGGATACCGAACGGCTTATTTACGCGCTCACTACCCCGTTGAGTTCTATACCAGTCTTTTAAATTCCGATTCCGGCGATGTGGAAAGAGTAGCTTTCCTAATCGGTGAGGCCAAAAAAGTGGGAATTGAAGTGCTGGCTCCGGATATCAATAAAAGTTTTACCAGTTTCGTGCCTGAGGAAAAAAATATCCGTTTCGGTTTATTAGCTATTAAAAATATCGGGCAAAATATAGTGGATGCCATAATGGCAGAAAGGCAGAAAAATGGCCCATATAAAACATTAGTAGATTTACTGGAAAGAGTTGAACACAAAGATTTAAATAAAAAATCGCTTGAAAGCCTTATTAAATCAGGAGCTCTGGACTGTCTCGGAATCGAAAGAAATCAGGCGCTAACTAATATAGAAGAGATTGTTAAATTTGCTTCCAATATTAGAAAATCAAAAACAGTAGCTCAAAATAGTCTTTTTGGAGGATCTAAAGCTTCTGCAGGAGCTCTTAAAATGAAGCCTTGTACTCCGGCTACTTCTCTAGAAAGAATTGGATGGGAAAAAGAATTACTCGGTCTTTTTATTTCCGATCATCCCCTTAATGCCTATAAAGAAAAAATAAAAGCTCTTGGACTTACCGATATCAAAACAGCCATGGTCCGCGGAGATAATGACGAATGGATGAGGCCAAAAACAGTTAAAGTGGTCGGATTTATATCAAAAATTCAATCCATCACAACCAAACTGGGACAGCCAATGCTCTTTGTGGTTATTCAGGACTTTGATGCCAGCGTGGAAATACTGGTCTTCTCCGATGTATTGGAAAAAACAAAAAATATCTGGAAAGAAGGCAATGTCGTTGTAGTTTCCGGTAAAATTTCTTTACGCGACGAAGAATCAAAAATTATCTGCAATACCGCAAAAGAAATAAAATAGGACCCTTTAACGAGTCCTATTATTTAGGCTTTTTAGCCTTTATTTATGGAATAATGCCGTGCCCAGCTTTTATGCAGTTGAACACCGCGTTCATAACCAGAAAAAGCCGGTTTGGTGGAAAACTGCGAAGACCCTCTATGGGTTTAGGTAAATAAATATTGCCGTTTTTAATCCATTTCTTCGCAAACTCATCGCCATTTTCTTCAGCAAGAAGACAAAATGCGCAATAGCCGTACTGAATACGCATAATTATTTCCGCCGGAAGATTTGCGCCACTTTCGACTTTCTTAAGTCCCGTCATTGCGAAAGTCAGCTCTTTTCCTGCTTTCTTTTTTAACAAACTAAAAAGATCTCTTGGGTCTTTTTCAAAAGCCTCCATCAAAATCCACATCATTTTTTCTTTTGTCATAAACACCCCCTTATCGGCGCTTCTTTTTCTTTTTGTTCATCTTCGCGTGTAATTTACGGATAAATTTAAGATGTTTTTTAGCGGCAGAACTTTGAAGTATCGAGGATATATCGTAAATTATTACTCCGTTATATCTCACTTTTTCAATTTTTACCCCATCTCCATCTTCCATAAGCACCTCCTTTTAAATTTTCAAGATACTTTTTTATATTAACGCCTATTTTTATATCATACAAACTATATTTTATGTATAATGATTTTTTTTAAAAATTAATCTATAATCATATCTATGAGCAAACAAACAAACATTGATGAAGTAAGGCATTCCTTGTCGCACTTACTGGCCGCAGCGGTATTAAAAAAATACCAAAAAACCAAACTCGGCATAGGCCCGGTTATAGAAAATGGTTTTTATTATGATTTTTTGTTACCAAAACCGATTACCAACGAAGATTTGGCGGAATTGGAAAAAGAAATGCGCCACCTGATAGGCCAAAAACTTGATTTTAAGGCCGAAAAAATTACTGCATTAAAAGCCAAAAAACTCCTTGCAGGACAGAAGTTCAAACTAGAACTGATAAAAGAACTTCAAAAAGAAAAATCCCCTATTTCCGTATACCGAACTGGCGATGTTTTCCTGGATCTCTGTAAGGGCCCTCACGTCAAAAATACTTCCGAAATAAACATGGAAGGTTTTAAGCTTACTCATATTGCCGGAGCTTATTGGAAAGGAAGCGAAAAAAATCCGATGCTTACCAGGATTTACGGCTTGGCTTTTAATTCCAAAAAAGAATTGGAAGATTACCTGAAAATGATGGAGGAAGCCAAAAAACGCGACCATCGCGTACTCGGCGAAAAACTGAAACTTTTTACCTTTAGTGATTTTGTTGGCCCGGGACTTCCCCTTTGGCTTCCAAACGGCACGGTTATCGTAGAAGAGCTGGAAAAAATGGCTAAAGAAATGGAACGCAGAGCCGGATACAAACAGGTCAGAACTCCGCACGTTGCGAAAGAAAAAATGTATCTTACTTCCGGCCATCTTCCCTACTACGCCGAATCCAATTTCCCTCCAATGATCATGGAAGAAGACGGACAAAAAACAAAATATTATCTGAAATCCATGAATTGTCCGCACCACCATCAAATTTTCGCCGCGGATCCAAAAAGTTACCGCGATCTTCCTTTAAGATTGGCTGAATACGGAACCGTATATCGTTATGAAAAAAGCGGAGAATTATTTGGCTTAATGCGCGTACGCATGCTCTCTATGAACGATGCGCATATATACTGCACAGAAGAACAATTTGCCGACGAATTTATGGCTGTAATAAAAATGTATTTGGAATACTTCAGAATTTTTGGAATTGAAAAATATGTAATGCGTTTTTCCAAACACAGTAAAGAAGGTTTGGGTAAAAAATACATAGACAATCCCAAGCTTTGGAAAAAAACCGAGGACATGGTACGCAACGTAATGCTTAAAGAAAAAATTCCTTTTGTTGAGGTGGAAAACGAAGCCGCATTCTATGGGCCAAAAATAGATGTCCAAATTTGGAGCGCTATTGGCCGTGAATTTACACTAGCCACAAACCAAGTTGATTTTGCCGTACCCGGAAGATTTAATCTTGCATATAAAGACAAAGACGGCAAAGAAAAAACGCCAATATGCATACACAGAGCTCCTCTTGGAACCCACGAAAGAACAATAGGTTTTCTGATTGAACATTATGCCGGCGCCTTTCCGGCATGGCTAGCCCCTATTCAAGCAATAATTTTACCTATCAGCGAAAAACAAACAAAATACGCAAAAGAAGTTTCTGATAATCTTATTAAGAACGGAATAAGAGTAAATATGGATGATTCTAGTGAAACCCTTGGAAAACGCATCCGCGAAGCAGAAATGCAAAAAATACCATATATTCTCGTAATTGGCGGACAAGAAGAAACTAACAAAACAGTAGCTGTGCGCCAACGCGAAAAAGGAAATATAGGCGCCATGACAGTGGAAGCCTTTTCGGAACTGATAAAAAAACAATTGCCGTATTAATAAAAAATCCCCGCTTTCTTGCGGGGATTTTGATTTATATTTTTATGCTCTATGTTCAAATTCTTTTTCTAGGTTTTTTCTGGCTTTTTCTACACCCTCTTGAATTTCTATTTGTTTAGCCAGATCCTTTAATCCTTCAGCTGTTTGTTCTTTTAATTTTCTCTCTTCAATAGCCTTCTTGTTCTTTATAATTTCGGCATAATTTAACATAATTTCTTTATCCTGTTTTTTGGGTTCGGGGTTAAATTTAAATGATTCAAACATATTAAATATTTTCTTTAAATAATTTTTTTAAAACTTCGGGATTACCTCGGCCTTTTAAAGCTGCCATAGCTTTTCCTATTAAAAACATAACCGCCTGATCTTTTCCGCTCTTCAAATCACCGGCTGCTTTAGGATTTTCTTTTAGAATTTTCACTACCAATTCATGAAGCCCGGCTTCGTCAGAAATCTGTCCTAAACTTTCGGTTTTAACTATTTCCCTAGGATCTAGGCCTGTATCAATCATCCTAACTATCAAATCTTTAGCCACCCTGCTGGAAATCTCTTTTTTGGCTATCATATCGATAAGATCGGCAAAATTTTCAGGATCAACTTTACTTTCTGAAAACCCTATTCCTTTGGCCATTAAAAGACCTCTCAAATCGGTAGATAGATAATTAAGAGTTAATTTTATTTTTTCCGAATTTATCTCTTCTTGTTCATCGCCTTCCAATTCCGACACCGCCTGCTCAAAATAATTGGACATTTCTCTGTCATCAATCAGCATTCCAAGCATGTCCTGAGAAATTTTATATTGTTCGGCAAATCTTTTTCTTTTTGCTTCTGGCAATTCAGGAATTTCCAATTTTAATTTTTCGATATCAAATCCACTCTTTGTAAACGGAGGCAGATCGGGCTCGGGAAAATATCTGTAATCATGGGCTTGTTCCTTCGAACGCTGGGCAATCGTTTTTTGTTTTATATCGTCCCACCCTCTGGTTTCCTGGTTAACTTTGCCGCCTTCTTCCAATATTTCAGTCTGACGTTTTATTTCATAATTTATAGCACTCTCAAGAGCGCTAAAAGAATTAAGATTTTTAATTTCCGCCCTAGTGCCCAGTTTTTCATCAGGACTAATTGAAATATTAGCGTCAAAACGCATTTGCCCTCTTTCTAAATCAGCTGTAGAAACACCGAGATAACGCAAAAGAAGCTGCAATTCCCTGCCATAAGCCACCGCTTCCTCGGCACTATGGATATCCGGCTCCGAAACCAATTCCATGAGCGGTACTCCACCACGATTAAAATCTACAAAAGTAATCTCTTTACCGTTTTCGTCTTTACCATGAACCAATTTACCGGCATCTTCCTCAAGATGGACTCTGTTTATTTTGATTATTCTATTTTTTCGGATTCTGCTGGAAATATCCAAACTTCCGCCCTTAACTATCGGCAAATCAAACTGTGAAATCTGATAACCCTTTGGAAGATCGGGGTAAAAATAATTTTTCCTGTCGAATTTAAAATTTTCGTTAATTTCTCCGCCTATAGCCAAACCAATCTTAATCATGAATTCAATGGCTTTTTTGTTCAAAACCGGTAAAACTCCGGGGTGGCCAAGACAGACCGGACAAACATTTGTGTTTGGCCTTTTTTCGTCGGGATTATTCGGACAATCACAAAAGACCTTAGTCTTCGTATGAAGCTCGGCGTGCACTTCCAAACCTATTGTCGGCAAATATTTATGCATATTCAATAATGATTATTATATCAAAAATATAAACAATAAAAAACGCCCCTATAAATATAGGGGCGCCTTATTTTCCAGCATTTTATCTATTTCTTTTTTAACCTGTTCGAAAATAATATCCGAACTGTCACCTCTCAAGATAACGATATTTTCTTCCGGCAATGCTTTTGCCAGATCGAGGTAATTATTTCTCAGGACTTCCTGAAAATTCCTGTCTTTCTCAAAAACTTCCTTAAAATCCCGCTTCTTGTCGGCGGCCGCTCTTTTGATGGCCTCCTCAACGGGAATATCAGGAATGATAATGAGATCCGGGACTAAAATGCCTTTATGCATTTTTATAAGCTTTTCCAGGGAAATTCCCTGGGTCTGCTGATAAGCAAGCGTAGAATATTTATATCTGTCGCTTACTACATGGTGCCCTGCCGCAAGTTCTTTTTCTATCCATTTGGCGTGAACCTTACGGTCTTTGACGAAAAGATCAGCGAATATCTCCGCGTTTTCATAGGGATCTATATTTTCTTTCATCATCCTTCTGATTTCATCGTGATACTTAGAAATATAGGGCTCCCTCGTCATTAAAACATGGTGAGTTTTTAACTTATTAAAAAGATAGGCAGCTATCTTTTTCATGATAGTTCCCTTTCCGCAACCATCAATTCCGTCCAAAGCAATGAATTTGCCTCTCAACATATTACCTCCATTATAACTCTTATTTAATATTCAAAAAACTGTATTCAATTATAATCTTTTAAAAGCTATTGGCAAATTTTTTAAATAGCGCTAGGTTAATAATAGATGCTTGAAAAGGAGAACTTCTATGTCCGATGAAATAAAAAAGTACTCGGTGCAGGAATGTATACTGGCAATCAGAAGCGATCCCGACAGCCAATACGGATTCAAAGATGAACAAGTACTGAATATTTTCCTGGACACGGAAATAAAATCAGAAGAAGATATAAATAAACTGCTCAAAGAAATGATTTCTTTCAGAAAAAAACTGAAAGAGAAAATCTGCGAAGAACTATCCAAACGCAGAGATGTTCTCAAAAATAAAAAACCGCCTCTATAAGGCGGTTTTTCTTTTATTATCAATCCGTATTAATAACTCCCCCAAAATATAAAATTAATTTTTAAGACAACGGACAGAAAAACCATAATTTTTATCATTATTAGTAACTCGAACAACCGAAGAAGAATTAGCGTATAAGTCGCGTTCCAGGGCGTTATTTCCCGATGCAACTGACGCCCACATATTTACAACACTTGAACGATTATTAAATAAACCATTTGTACCACGCCACCCAGCAAGAATACCGGAAAAACCAGTCGAATTATCACCATTTAATGTATAAGAAGAGAGGTGGCTTCCGGCAGGACTACATTGCCAACCAGTACTTATTTCACAGCCAGGAGTTCCTGCCGCATACTCAACAAGAGTCTTCCATTCCGTATCTGTAGGAATGTGCCAACCGTTAGGACAGATGCCTTGAGCTCCAATGGTAGTGGAATATTGCATAGCTTCATTCCATTGATAAAGACCGCCGTCGGTTAAACAGTTAGCATCCAAATCTGAATAACAATATTTTTCTATCATACCGTTATCGGTTTGATTGGAAACTCCGGCAATTCTTGTCCCAATATTCATATTTTGTGTCATCCAGCACTGCGTGCCGATTAACGCAGTTAGATAAGTCTTACCACCATAATTAACTGATGCTGGGCAAACACCTAAGTTTGTATTCAAAGTCAAATCATTCCCCGTTTCAAATCTGGTTGAAGATGAGCCTCCATCAGATGTAGCACTAGTAGCAAGATATTTGTCAGATTCCATGGTAGCTGAAAGAGCCCAGGAACCGTGAATATAGGTATAGTAATAACCATTGGTAGCAGCTGTGGATAGATCGGATGCTTGAATTGGATCTATCGGAAGATTAGAAAAAAGAGTTCCGGCTTGGGATTGTATTGAGGTAAGGTCTACGGGTATCCAGCCGGTGCCATCTACATTTCTGTAGCTGGCAGAAGTGGAACAATGATAATTCCAGCCAGTGGAGGTGGCTGTAAGTTTGCCGTAGTAGGAACCGCATTGAGGATCTGTATCTGGAAGAGAAATATAAATAATATTGCTATTGCCCATAGCATTGCTATTGCCTCCGAAAGCCTGGAACAACATCAAGGCTTTGTTTATCTGATTGAGTTCCGTGATTCTATTGGCATCTCTGGATTGTTTGACTAACTGAGCTGGGTTTATGACTAAGAGGACTGTTGTGGCTAGGACTGCTAATATACCTATGACTATGAGGAGTTCTATGAGGGTGAAGGCTTTTCGGGATTTGAATCTTGAATAATATTTCATAATAATTAAATTAATTATAACAAAAATTCATAAGCAAATTTCAACAATATTAAAAATATTTTAAAAAATTAACTTTTATGGATAAGTTTGAGCAATAAAAAAGCCCTGCATTTTAGCAGAGCTTAATTATTTAGTTTTGCGATATTTCCGAGGATTACTTCTCTACCTCAATCCCCATATTACGGGCAGTTCCTTCAATAATCTTCATGGCAGCCTCAACATCATAAGCATTGAGATCAACCATCTTTCTTTCGGCTATTTTTCTGACATCTTCTTTGGTAACTTTACCAACTTTTTGAGTCAAAGGATTGGCAGCGCCCTTCTCTATGCCAGCGGCTTTTTTAAGCAAAGCTGAGGCTGGAGGGGTTTTAAGCTTGAAATCAAAACTCCTATCTTCATAAATGGTGATTTCGGCCGGAACAACATCTCCGATCATTTCCTTGGTGGCATCATTAAATTTCTTGCAGAAATCCTGAATATTCACACCGTGAGGACCAAGAGCGGTACCTACCGGAGGAGCCGGATTTGCCTTTCCAGCTTCCAACTGTAATTTTAAAATTGTTTTAATTGGTTTAGCCATAATTTTTTAATAATTTATTTTAAACATTCATGCGGATAAGAGGTAATATCCGCCTGATCCGTTTACACTTTTTTAATCTGTAATGAATCCAGCTCGACAACAGTATCTCTTCCGAAAATTGGGACCAATACTTTTATCTTGCCCTTCTCTTCATCCACCTCGGAAACTTTAGCGTCGTAATCTTTAAAAGGTCCGTCGGTGATTTTAACTACGTCACCAACTCGGATATCAACCTTAAACCTTGTTTCCTTATTGCCCATTCTGGCCATTAATACATCAATTTCTTCCTTGGAAAGCGGAACCGGAGTGGTTGAATCCGGGCCTACGAAACCAGTAACTCTTGGGGTATTTCTTACAACATACCAGGAATCTTCGGTAAGAATCATGTCAACCAAAACATATCCGGGATAAATCTTTTCTTCAGCTACCCTTCTCTTACCATTTTTAATTTTAACCTTAGTCTCTTTTGGAACCAAAATATTGAAAATCTTGTCGTTCATAGCCAAAGAATCCACCCTCTGTTTCAGATATCGGGCTACAGCATCTTCATAACCAGAATAAGTATGCACTGCATACCAATGCCTCTCTTTTTTTTCTTCTATCATTTTTTCTTTTCCGGTTGCCGGATTTTTCTTAAGCTCCATATCTTTTAAATAAATAATCCCAATAATTTAGTAAAAGCGTAGTCTAAAGCCCCTAAATAAATAGCAGCTGCCAAAGAAATAAAAACGACAATAAGCGTCATTCTAATTGTTTCGGCTTTAGTTGGCCACTCCACCCTTTTAAGCTCTTGCTTGGATTCTTGTACAAAAGCAATAAATTTAGAAAACATCTGTTTTGATTTAAATTTAATTATAAAAATTTACCACAAAAAACCAAAAATGTCCAGGAGATTATACGTCAAGGTTTTTAACCGATAAGGCATGGGCTTGTATGAAATTTTTTCTAGGATCAACGTCTTCGCCCATCAAAATATCGAACATTTTATCTGCAGTAACGGCGTCTTCGATATTTACTTTTTTTAATACTCTATTTTCTGGATTCATAGTTGTTTCCCAAAGCTGTTCCGGATTCATTTCACCAAGACCCTTATATCTCTGAATATTTATTTTCTCATCAACTTTTTTCGACATCTCTTTTACCGTTTTCTCTTTCTCCATATCGCTATAAACATATTTAAATTCCTTACCTTTTTGAACACGATAAAGAGGCGGCTGAGCTATATAAAGATAACCATTTTGTATAACCTGCGGTAAATACCTATAGAACAAAGTCAAAAGAAGAGTTCTGATATGAGCTCCGTCCACATCCGCATCAGTCATCAAAACAACTTTATGATAACGAATCTTTGAAATATCAAAAGATTCTGCAATAGCAGTGCCTAAAGCTACAACCAATGATTTAATTTCTTTATTAAGAAGCATTTTGTCTATCCTGGATTTTTCTACGTTCAAAATTTTACCCCTCAAAGGAAGAATAGCTTGCGTTCTTCTGTCTCTGCCTTGTTTAGCGCTACCACCAGCCGAATCTCCCTCAACGATAAAAAGCTCTGATTCTTCCGCTTTTCTAGAACTACAATCAGCTAACTTTCCTGGAAGGGTAAGACCATCCAAAACACCTTTTCTTAAAACAGTTTCGCGTGCAGCTTTAGCGGCCTTCCTCGCTTTAGCAGCCAATATACATTTTTCAATAACTCTTTTTCCGTCGGAAGGAAACCTTTCAAGAAAATCTTTCAAAGCTTCACCAACTACGCTTTCTACAGCGGTTCTAGCCTCAGTACTCCCCAATTTTGCTTTAGTTTGACCCTCAAATTGTGGCTCACTTATTTTTACAGAAACAACCGCGGTAAGACCTTCGCGAACATCATCACCCGTCAAATTATCTTCGGCACCTTTTAAATATCCCTCTTTCTTGGCGAAATCATTCAAAACCCTGGTTAGAGCCGAACGAAAACCGGTTATATGAGTTCCTCCATCTGGGGTATAAATATTATTAGTAAAGCCCAATTCCTGAGTTTCAAGCTCATCATTAAATACAAAAGCTGTTTCAACTCCAACTTTTTCAAATTCTTTATCTACGTAAAAAAGCTGGTCTTGAAGCTGTCTTGAAGTTTCACTCAAATATTTTATGAATGACAAAATACCCCCATCAAATTGAAATCCGTGGTAATAAACAGGGGCCTGTCTAGAATCGATAACTTCAATTTTTATACCTTTGGTTAAAAATGCCTGATATCTTATATAATCAATGACTTTTTTTCTGTCGAATTCCGTTATTTTAAAAATTTCCGGATCAGGTTGAAATGTCTGACGGGTTCCGGTTTTATCGGACTTTCCTACTTTTCTAACTTTATACTGAGGCTTACCCTGCTTATATTCCTGCTCAAATAGACCTCCATCCCTCCAGACCTCAGCCTTCATCCAAGTAGATAATGCACAAACCACAGAAACGCCAACGCCATGCAGACCACCAGAAACTTTATAAGTATCACTATCAAATTTTCCTCCAGCATGAAGCGTCGTCATAACAGTTTCCAAAGCAGATTTCTTTGTTTGTTTATGAATCTCAACAGGGATACCTCGGCCATCGTCAGTTACAGCAACTTTATTGTCCGGCAATAATTCAACGCGAATATTTTTAGCGTATCCGGCCATAGCCTCATCTATTGAGTTGTTAACCACCTCCCAAATCAAATGATGCAAACCTTCGGTTCCGGTTGAACCAATATACATACCCGGCCTCTTTCGAACAGGATCCAAGCCTTCCAAAACATGGATATTTTCAGCTGTATAATTACCAGACTTTTTTACCTTTTCTTCTGAATTATTTTTTTCGTTTTTTGCCATAAAATTATGTATTTTACAGAATTAAAAAAAGCTATAATCGCCTTTTTTTTATTACAAATTTAAACCTTTTTATATGTAAATTATAGCATAAACACACTTAATTAACCAGTAATTTTATGATGATTTTTGTTGACAATTTTTAATATAAAAATTAATCTTCTGGGTAGAACATTAAAGGGGGTCAAAATGGAAAATAAAGAAGAAAATAATTTCGATATACCTCAGGATTCGAGCTCAAATTCTCCTGTTTCTCACGGGCACAAAGAAAAAGACTGCTGGTGTAAACAAAACGCCAATAATCCCCTCTGTATCCCCAAAGAAACGCCCAGCGGAACACACTGGATCCGCAGACATATGGATATGAGCGAAATAGCTGATATTCTCGGTCTTTAAAAAAAATAAAACCGCTCATAATGAGCGGTTTTTTTGCTGATTAATACGAACAAGCACAACTTGTCTGCCTGTTGCAATTGTAATAACAAACAGAAGGAAAACTGCCATAGCTATACCAGCTTGAATACCAATATTTACCGCCGCAATAAACAGACGTACCGCTTATCCAAGAATTACTCGGACAAATTTTTGAGCAACCATTGAATCCAGAAATAATAGAGCAAACAGTTGTATTAGATTGACAACCCAAAGCAGAAGATGAACCAGCGGAAGCATTATCACTAGCATTAAAATATTTATATGTTCCTCCCGCAACCCATTGGCAAGAACTATTATATCCATAAGTTGTAGATGTGTAGCCTGGCGAACAAATAGCCGTACCGATACCGCTTTTATTTCCAATACCATTAGCATTTTTTGCTGCAATCTCATAAAAATAACTCGTGGCTGGATTAATTGTTGTGTCTGAATAAGTTAAAACATCGCCAACTTCAATCAAAAAAGTTTCAGGATCGGATAAACTTCCCCTATAAATTTCATAATTAGTTATTGTTGACCCGCCATCATTCAGGGGCGCTACCCAGGTCAATACAACTTGAGAGCTATCTGCCGTTGCCACAACTGTTTGCGGAACAGAAGGCAAAGAAGATCCTCCACCACCACTAGCTAAATTAATATCAAGGGCTAAATTATTTCCCAACTCGAACCTTGTATCAGAAACTCCTCCATCGTTAATAGCGGTTGAAGAAAGATATTTATCAGATTCAAGAGTAGCAGAAAGAGCCCAGGAACCAGGGATATAGGTGTAGTAGTAGCCGTTGGCTACGGTATTGACTGGATCTATAGGAAGACTGGAGAAAAGAGTTCCGGCAGAAGATTGGACTGAAGATAGATTGACTGGTATCCATCCATTGCCGTCAATATTGCGATAATGTTCAAAATCCGAACAATGATACTGACCGCTACTTAAAACCGGGAGACCAAGGTCGGAACAATCAGCTTGGGCGCTGGGTAAAGATACGTAGACATCTCCATGAGTACCCATACTGGTACTACCTCCGAAGGATTGATACAAAAGTAAGGCGCCATTTAATTGATTAATTTCTGCTATTCTATTCCCATCCCTGGATTGTTTAACTAATTGAACTGGATTTATAACTAAGAGGGTTGCCGTAGCTAAAATGGACAAAATACCAACTACAATCAAAAGCTCAATAAGAGTAAATCCCAAAAAATAATTTTTCTGAAACATTAAAATAAAAAGCTATTGATCTTTGTAGTGAACAAAATCGAATTTTTCTATATCATAAACAATATTTTTTCGTTCAACCACAATTCTCCATCCGTGTTTTTTGGCATAATCAACTAAAACGCCATCTGGATTAAAAGCAATTGGTTTTCCGACTAATTCAAGCATGGAAATATCCGTAGCGCTATCACCTACGGCAACCGATTTTTTCCAATCCGGATCTATATTTAAATTTTCTACAATCTTCATCAATAACTTACTTTTCTGATTATAGCTGTCTCTCTGTGTAAACTTGTTAGTAAACATTCCATCTTTGACTTCCAAATCACTGCCAAATGCCATATCAAAACCCATTCTCTTGGCGAAGTCCTTAACCATAAACATTGGCGAACCTGAAATGGCAATTAAATAATAACCTTGCTTTTTAAGATCTTTAACCAAATCTCTGGTGAAACGATAAACTTTTAATTTTTGCTTGGCCATAACCTTCTTTCCCACTTCCAAAACTTCCTTCTTTTTACAGCCCACAATATGCCTGAAATAAACTTCAGCAACTTTATTTATATAAGAATCGTAATTTGCAATGCGATTCAGCCAGGCATGATAATCGTCTTCTATTTCATCTTCGGCTTTTTTCAAAAAAATTCTGTCTTTTACCAAACCATTCACAAGCTCAATAAGCAAAGACGATCTAAAAATTGTCCCATCTATATCAAAAACGGCAATTTTTAATTTTTTATTTTTTATTTTAGCCATACTTATATCTTATCAGATATTGTATTGTTTTTTAACCTCGTCAAAAGCGGATTTATCTTTATCGGCAATAGGTTTACCATCTGGAACTTCGATCGTAAACGGATTTACGAATGTCCCAAATTTATGAATTTCATAATGTAAATGCGGACCCGTAGAATTACCGGTAGAACCAACGTAGCCAACCACCTGCCCCTGTTTAACAGTAGTCCCTCTTTTTATTCCCTTAGCCAAACCCTCAAAATGCCCGTATACACTAGTATACATATCGTTATATCTGATAGTCACGGAAATTCCGTATTGGCCATTCCACCCAGCTTGCGTAACGGTTCCGTCACCTATAGCAACAACTGGAGTGCCATAATTAGCCACCAAATCAACGGCTCTGTGGGCATGATAATAAGTTTCCGTTACCGGATCTAAACGCTTATAAGTAAAACCAGAACTTATATATTTATACTGTAACGGTGATTTTAAAAATACCTTCTGAAGAGACTTCCCGTTTTCATCATAATAACCATCTTTATCATCACTTGTTTTAAAATAATATCCGAGATATTGCTGCCCGGCATTATTGAATTTGGCCGCCAAAATTTTACCTGGCATTACATACCCTCCATTCAAATATCTTTTTTCATAAATAACTTTAAAGCTATCGCCTTTTTGAATATCGCCCACAAAATCTATTTGCCAAGCAAAAGCCTCGGCCAAAGCAATTGCTAATCTGTTATCGAGTCCCTGCCCAACAATTGTTTCATATAAAGAAGATTCTATTATTCCTTCAGCTGTAGATACTTCAACCTGATATTCTATCGGTTTTTTTTCAGCTAACCATTCCTCGGTTGAGGTGGATGTATTTTTGACAACAAGTTCTTCTTCGGTATTTATATCATAATCAAGCTCTTTTAAATCGTTTGTATTCTTATCAAAAACAAAAACCAACTCCTTACCCTCTCTTATGTTAGACAAATCATAAACGCCCTTACTACTCGAAAAAATTGCCTCAGCTGTTCCGGTTGCAACACCGGCCTGACTGGCAATAATACTAAAAGTTGAACCTGACAAAATCTCTTTTTTTACAATAAAATTAGGGTCTTCCTGAACGGTAACGCTGCTTTTCAAAAAAATAAAAACTGATCCAAGAACCACTCCTGTTGCGGCTAAAATTTTTCCTATTAAAGGCATATATAAAAACTACTATAAAATACAATCTATGCCAAATCTAGTAATTATAGATGCTTGTATTTGGCTCGATTTGAGGTGTAGAAATTGGGCTAATAGACGATGAGGACGTAGCTATAAGCGGAACAACAGGACTAACTGTTCCGGAATTAACCCGATTGTCAGTTGGGGTGTTTCCGGGCCCGCACTCTCCCCTAAAGTAAGCCCATTCCTCACACTTAGATCCATCCGGAAAAATACAAACTCCATATTGACTGCCGTCTATATTTGAAATTATCTGATTTTTATATCCCTGCCTTGCACAATAGACTGAGGCCGGGTTGGCAATCCCCGTATTCGTTTCTACGTCTATAACACTTGGCAAAGGCGCTTCTCCGGTATTTTCAGGGTTAATACAAATACTGTAAGAAATATCAGACCTGTCCTCTTTTAATCCAAAGCAGCACGGCTTATTTACCGGCCCCAACAAAGGATCTCTATTAACTCTTTCCCCGGCCTTTCCGCATTCAGGTTCCTTGAAAAGCACGGGAGAAGTTGAAGAAGCTAGAGGAACTTTAATCGCGCCTCCGTCACACTCACCTTTAAATTTAATTACGACTCCAATATTTTTTGCCACACATTCGTTAGAATAAGTTTTTCCATCAGCTCCGCATACAGGATTATACTCCATCGTACAAAAACCTTGTTCTGCGGGCCTATTTGATACAGCGTTCGTAGAGGATGATACAACTTGATTTTCTATTTTAGGAACAGGCATCATCGCACTCTCTTTTAAATCTTGAATAATGATATTTCTTTGTAAGACATCATTTATCGGAACCGCTTGAATCAATTTTTGAACCGTTGAAGATCCGGAAATTTGGCTTTTTTCCGAAATAACCCGATTTAAATTGTCTTCAATTTTTAGACGCACCTGTTCCAATGCCAATTTAGCTTCTTCTGGAGCATGGGCCTCTATGCTATTTATAATTTCCAAAGATCGAAGATGTTTCAAATCACTTCCTTTAGAATCCATAAGGGCGGTATCCAAATTAGCCGCAAAACCGATTGGATTCTCTTTGGCTACAATCACAGCCGATTCGTCTATTTGTTTTTTTGCGGAACTTACCGCCGCTTGCACATCCTTATTGTCACCGGCACCTAAAGCAATTTCATCCAATACTTTTTCATGTAAAACAACATTATTTGCAACTAAACCTACCAAATTTCCAATATCTGGAGTAGAAGATGCAATATTCAAAGACTCAAGGGTATTTTTAAGCTCTTCCTGGGCAGTCTTAAAATTTTCAACTCCTTTTATAATAGCTAAATTATTGTTCGGAGTTGTCTCCTGAATTTTTTTTGCTTCCGCGGCTTTTTCGTTTACAATACCCAACTCAAGTTTAGCTTTTGACACGGGGTCAAAGGTTAAAGCCAGTTGAACTTTTCTTTTTAATTCTTTTAAAAAATAAAAAGGGTTGGTCGGTAAAATTCCTGGATCGGAAACACCCAAATCAGAAGCGGAAATACTCTCTGCTTTTTGAATAGATTCTGGAGTAATCGCAACTGAATTTGTAGCTGTTTGAGCATGTATTTGGCCCGAAAAACAAAACACAAATAACGATAATACTATTATTATTTTTTTCATATATTTAACTAAAAATAGGCTTTAATGATCTACAATGTAATTATAGCAAAATAAGATTGCTAAATCCCGCTATTCAATAATTCGGAAAAGGCCCCAACACAATCCTTTTTATCTAAAACAATACTCTTTAAAGCAGACAGAAACCAGAATTTTTTATATTTATTGCCAAGAAGACCTACCAAGGAATAAATAGACTTATAACCCTCGCTTTCAAGGCAGCAAATGCCTGTTTTCGCCAATTTTTCTCCGACTTCTCTATTCCTAGAAAAACTGCTAAAAGCCGTAGCGATAAAATCTGACATGCCGGCGTCGTCAAAAACTGTTTTTTTATTTCCGCCCATCTCAACTACCATTTCCGACATTTCTTGGATAGCCAAGGAAGTAAGCACGCCCTTGGTATTGTTTCCTAAATTAAGCCCATCGCAAATACCCAGACCCAATGAATATATATTTTTTAAAACACCGCAAATAGCCACCCCTCTTAAATCGGAAGAATATTTTATATTTAAATCCGTGCCTTTAAAAATTTCAGAAATGAATTTAAAGTATTTTTTATTTTTACAGGCAAAAACGGCAAAACCTTTTTTGCCGGATGATATTTCTTCGGCGAGCATAGGACCGCTGAGTAAACCAAAAGGCTGGTGCTTATTAAAGCTTTCCCCCAAAACCAAATCCATAGTTTTCATTTTTTCGGACTCTATCCCCTTGGATAAGGAAACAATCAAAGAATTTTTAGACAAATAACATTCGATATTTTTTGCGGCATCCCTTACGCACCAAGAAGGAACACATAAAAAAATTATTTCCGCGGAAGAAATAACCGTCTTCAATTTGTATATTTCATCTTTTTTATCCCAAACCCCAATAGACAAACCAGGCTTATTTTCCAATATTTTATGAATAGCCCTACCAAGCTCCCCGTAACCGATTATGGCTATTTTTTTATTTTTATTATCCATTTTTATTTAGAACTAAGGCTGTAAAGCTGTTTCCGAATTACCGTCAACTGAAATAATTACGCTCCTAACGGTTTTATCGAATGCATAAATGGTTTTAATGATCTGAGCCCGAATAGCCCCAACTCTGCAAGAACCACCCAAATTATTTTCAATCTCTTTACCAAAATCAACTTTTACCGTAATACCTTCTTTTTCGATGTAATTAATCTTTGAATTTTCCGGAATACTGGTGTAATAACCAGAATCTCTGTCTTTTTCGCCAACTCCACCAAGAAGAGATTCTATTGCGCCCCTCATTGTTACCGGCTCATTCCCTGAAGATTTTATTAACGGAAAAACTTTAATGCAGCTAATTTCCGGATCGAGTTTGTTGTTGGAATAATAAACCTCGTAATAATCTTTTAAATTTCTATCAAAATTAAGGGGTATTTTTACAACATCAATTTTGCTGCCGTCTTTTGCGGAATAGTCAAAAACTTGGGCCTCGATATTAGTTCCGGCTTCATCGGGAATAGCCGCATTTATTTCGAATTGCCCAAAAAGACCCGCATCGGCAGAATTGGCATATGCGGTACCGCTAATAATTTCTTTTTTTGTATTAGCTTCTAAGATAGACCAATTTAGCTGATTTTCAAAAACCCTTGCAATTCCCCGAATAACCAAATTCTTTCCCACTTTTTGTCCGGCTAAAGGCGAATTAACAACAATATTGGCTTCTATTTTCTGTGCCTGGCCAGGACAATCTTCGGAAGGCTTAATGGAATCAGGATTTCCATGACTTACCCAGTCACCATCAACGCAAATCCAATAATTATCCTGATTTAAAAAGCGGATCGCTCCAATAATCAAAACAATTATTAATAGAGACAAAATACCAATCAATATCTTTTTTGCCATTTTTATTAACTATAAAGCTTAATAAGTTCATCGAACTTAACAATTCTTTCACGTACCGGGGCACCTATTTTTACCGCATCCACGTTTCCGGCCTTAGCTAAATGAATTATAAAAACATCCTCAGTTTCACCGGAACGATGAGAAACAATTGTTTTTAATCCGTTTTCTTGAGCAACTCTTATAGCCGAACAAGTTTCCGAAACAGTACCAATCTGATTGGGTTTTATGATAACAGCGCTGATCAATTTTTCTTTGGCAAATTTTTCAATAAATTCAGGATTAGTTACGGTAAGATCGTCTCCTACAATCCATTTGTCTGGGCATTTAGCATTAAAATTCTTAAAACCAGACATATCCTCTTCATCAAAAGGATCTTCAATAGACATCAACAAACTGGAATTTACTAAATAATCCAGAAGAATTTGATTTAATTTCTGGGAAGAAATTTGATTTCCTCCAAAATTATATTTATCGTCTTTATAAAAATTTGAAGCCGCAACATCAAGGGCTAAAGAAAAAATATCCTTGAATCCACCCGAAACTATCATGCTTTCCAATATTTTTACCGGCTCAAAATTATTTTCAAAATTTATTGCATATCCCCCCTCATCGCCAATAATCAACTTATCCAATTTATATTTCGACTGTAAAAATTTACCCAATTCCTTATAAAAATCAATTAAAATCTTAATCGAAGCCGCATAATCCTGATCTTTTGAATCTACTACAACCATATATTCCTGGATATCCAGATTATTTCCGGCATGAGCTCCGCCGTTTATGAGATTAGAAAAAATAAGCGGCCTCTTTTCAGAAATAAGACCACCCCAAAATTCTTCCTTCAAAATTTGCCACAATTCTTTATTTTCTTTATGTGCTAAACCACGGGCAAAAGCTATAGAAACTCCCAGCATCAAATTGCCGCCTAGATTTTGTTTATTCAAGGTTCCATCCAAACGAATCAAAAAATTATCCAAATCCTTTATAGAGGAAAAATTCTTATGGATCAATTCTTTTTTCAGAACCAGATCAACAACTTTTTTGGCTTCCGGAAAACTCAAAACAGTTGCTTCTTTTTTGCCCCGGCTTTTTCCCGATGGTATTTCTGCCGAAAAAGAATTTAATTTTTCATCCAAAACTTCAACTTCTAAAGTTGACTCTCCCCTAGAATCAAATATTTCGTGGATTTTGATGTCTTCTAAAATCATAAATTTATAAAATTATTCAACTGCAATAAATTGTCCGCCGGATTCAAAACCTTTTATATTTTCCATAGTTGTATTTAAAATTCTTTGCAAAGCTTCTTCAGTATTGAAAGCATTGTGAGGGGTTAAAAGGACATTCGGCATTTCCATTAAAATATGGTCATAAAGCATATTTTTTACGACCTCTTCTTTTGGCCTTGTTTTCATAAGATAATTCAATTCATCTTTCACTTCGCCTTCATCTTCCAGAACATCAGCTGCATATCCGCCCAAAATACCCTTCTTTAAAGCCACGATTAAAGCCTCGGTCTGAACTATTGCCCCTCTGGCAGTATTCACCAAAAATGCACCTTTTTTAATAAACTGAAAGTTGTTTTCGTTTATAAGATGATGGGTGCTTGGGTTATAAACCGTATGAATAGTAATCACATCGGAATTTTTCAATAAATCCTCTAAAGACACGTATTGGAAACCTAGCTCGGAAGCCGCCTTTACATCCTGATAAGCATCAAAGGCAATTACATTCATCCCGAAACCTTTGGCTATTTTAATCGATTCTCTTCCTATTCTGCCCGTACCTATAACTCCCAAAGTTCTTCCTTTTATATCAATTCCCCTCATTCCCTCCAAAGAAAAACTTCCATTTTCTTTTATTTGATCAATGGACTGATAGAGTTTTCTGGTTAAATTCAAAATCAGACCAAAGGCATATTCAGCTACGGTATTCATTCCGTAATTTGGCACATAGCCAATTTTTATTCCTCTTTCCTTGCAATATGCAATATCTATATGATCAAAACCAGTAGAACGCGTAGCGATAAATTTTAAATCCGGAAATTGACTTAAAACTTCTTTATTTAAAATAGAGTTAACAAATACAGAAATAACTTCAAAATCTTTTTGAAGCGGAATATTTAATGGCTCCAATTTGTCCTTACTGAAAAATAATTGATCTTTTATAAAATTATCCTGAAGAGTTTTATTTTCCCATCCCTCCAATTCAAAAAATCCTATTTTCATCCCGCACATAACAAAGATTCGAAAGCAAAGCTTTCTTAGTCATTGTTTTTATTAATTATTATTTTAAACGACTTTATTTTTTATTTTGAATCTACACATACAGATTAGTTATCTTTGTTATGTGCGGGATTCATAAATTTATAATAAATTATTGCTAATATTTTTATTATAACAAAAATTCCCCCATTCTGTTATGAATGAGGGAATTATTTTTATACCCATCCCAGCTTCCTACATCTCTTACAGGCATCTTTCTTTAATGATCTTTTTTTCGCCAGAGAAAAAAGAGTTTTTACGGAAATTTTTAGCTCTTTTTTCGCATCAAGATAGAGCCAATTACCCACTCCATCCACTATCGCGGCGCAAAGCACTTTTCTTTTTCCGCGGAAACCTATATAGGCTCCGCCGAATCTCCTGCCTATGCAAGGTTTGGAATGAGCCACCATGTAAGCATTTTTCAGGCGCTGCTCTTCCAGATGCTCATTCACATCCCCTTCTACTTTATGCCAGACGAGCATACCGTCTTTTGTGAGTTTTATTACCCAATCAACGATTTCCTTCATCTCACCTCCTATTATCGAAATAATGCCGGATTAGTAAAACTTCTTCGCCCTTGCTGCTTCCCGGCAAGCTTTAACGCCGAGCATGCTCAGCTGAATCCTGAGTCTTTCCAGCTCTTTATTTTGGCGCCGCAATTCTTCATCCTGCTTTTTTATTTTCCTCTCAAGCTCTTTTTTTGTAGCCATCTATTTCTCCTTTATTGATTACCGAAATTATTTAAATGTAAAAGAACACTTTTTTGATTTAAAAAGCTTATCAAGTTTGTATAAAAAACACAAGATTATTTCTGACCGTTATAAATAGCCAACGCCTCATCAGCTGTAAGAGCGCGGTTATAAACAGCTACTTCGTCAATTTTTCCGCCATAAGGCTGATTTAATGCTCCGCCAATACTATCCCTTTTAGCTCCAACTTGCTGAGGGTAACTTCCAAGATTAGAACATAGTCCCGCTGTTCCAAAAGAACCGGTTTTATCTAATTGTCCATTGATATAAATATTTGCCACGCCAGTAGTTTTATCGTACGTAACTAAAATATGAGTCCATGTATTTAAACTAATCGTTGTTACCGACCAAATATTTGGAGTATTTGAGCAGTCGGTAGAAACCATCCAATTTACTTCTGAAGTATAGGGAGACATTACTTCTGGAGAAGCAAGAACTAACTGGTATTGTCTAGCAGTAATACCGCTCCAATACCACCTAGAAGCCAAGGCATCCCACCAACCATCCATAGGCAAAGTTGTTCTATATACCCACAAAGAAATTGAAATTGAAGATGCAGCTAAAGAAGGCAGGGGCTGATCAACTGCAGAAATAAGACTTGAATCAAAATTCAAAGCTCCATTTACTTTTCCTGAAGTCCAAGACGCGCCATTATATAAAGTTCCTGTATAGCCATTTCCGCTAGAATCAGATGCGGATGTTCCGCTGCCATCATCAAACTTCCAATAACCGACAAGTCCGCTCGTCGGAATCTGATAAGTACAAGCACTGGTATTGAAGCTCAGACAATCGGCATTGCATGAAAGAGTTCCGGTGTATCCGACACCTAGCTGAGTGGCGCAGGTCTGGGAATTGAGGTCGGTACCGTCACAGGTTTCTCCGGTCTCTTTGAGGTTGTTGCCGCAAGTGGCTCCGGCTATACCTCCTCCAAGATTCGCATTCAACGTCAAATCATTTCCGAGTTCAAATCTAGTACTGGATTGTCCTCCATCGGATACGGCATTAGCGGCAAGGTATTTGTCGGATTCCATGGTAGCAGAAAGAGCCCAGGAACCGTGGATATAGGTATAGTAATAACCATTGGTAGCGGCAGCGGATAGATCGGATGCCTGAATGGGATCTATGGGAAGATTTGAGAATAAAGTTCCGGCTTGTCCTTGTATAGAACTTAGATCTACAGGTATCCAGCCTGTACCGTCTATATTTCTGTAGTTGGCAGAGGTGGAGCAATGATAGTTCCAGCCTGTGGTGGTGGCTGTAAGTTGGCCGTAGTAGGAACCGCATTGGGAATCTGTATCCGGAAGAGAGATATATATCGTATTACTATTACCCATAGCCGTGCTGGATCCTCCGAAAGACTGGAAGAACAACAAAGCTTGGTTTATCTGATTTATTTCTGTGATTCTATTGGCATCTCTGGATTGCTTAACTAACTGAGCTGGGTTTATGACTAAGAGAACTGTTGTTGCTAAGACTGCTAATATACCTATGACTATCAGGAGTTCTATGAGGGTGAAGGCTTTTCTATTTTTATTCCAATTATTTAGCATAGTGCAATCTAAAACAAACTTATTTTTCTTTGTCTGCTATCTTTATAATATTTTTTATAACAGTATCGGGATTTAAAGAAATGCTTTCTATTCCTCTTTCCACTAAAAATTCGGCGAATTCAGGATAGTCGCTTGGTGCCTGTCCGCAAATTCCAATATATTTTCCCTTTGCGGTACACTTAGAAATAATTTCAGCAATCATTTTTTTAACCGCTTCATTATTTTCATTGGCTATATGCGTAACTATGCCGGAATCCCTATCCAAACCCAAAACTAATTGAGTTAAATCGTTTGAACCGATAGACATTCCATCGAAAATATTCAAAAATTCATCAGCCAAAAGCACATTGGAAGGAATTTCGCACATCACATAAATTTTCAGATCTTTATCCTTTGCCCTATCCAAACCATTCTCTTTCATTACGGCCACGCATTGTTCGGCTTCATGCGGAGTTCTACAAAACGGAATCATCGGAACAACATTGTTTAGGCCCATAGTTTCTCTGACTTTCTTTAATGCCTTACATTCCAATCCAAAAGCTTGTTTAAATTTAGGGTCATAATATCTTGATGCTCCTCTCCAACCAATCATTGGATTTTCTTCATGCGGCTCATACAAATTACCACCAAGAAGCTTGCTATATTCATTGGTTTTAAAATCAGAAAATCTAATAATCACCTTATTCGGCCAAAAAGCGGCTCCAATTTTAGCAATACCCTCAGCCAATTCGTCTACATAAAATCCGGTTTTAGTTTCGTACCCAGCCGTTAATTTTTCGATTTCTTTAACAACTTTTTTTATCTCAGCGCGTTTATCGTTTTTGAGCTTTTCAAAATTAATTAAAGCATTCGGGTGTACTTTAATATGTGAAGCAATTATAAATTCTAGTCTTCCCAAACCAACTCCGGAAACAGGAAGAAAGCTATTTTTAAAAGCTTCGTCCGGTGAACCAATATTTACCATTACCTTGGTTTTTGTTTTTGGAATCTGATCAAGCTTGTGTTCTTCTATTTCAAAATTTATTTTCCCTTCATAAACTTTTCCAACCTCACTGGAAGCACAGTCAACCGTCACCTCCATTCCATTTTTTAAAACTTTAGTAGCCTTCTCCGATCCAACAATGCAAGGAATACCTAATTCACGTGAAACGATTGCGGCATGACTCGTACGGCCACCTTCATCGGTAACAATAGCTGAAGCAATTTTCATGATTGGTTCCCAATCCGGATCCGTCATTTTAGTAACCAAAACTTCACCTTTGGCAAATTGAGTAATATTTTTTGCATCTTTAATAACTTTCACCTTTCCAAATCCAATTTTTTTACCAACAGCAATACCCGTCAATATAGTTTTTCCGGGTTTTTTTAATCTGAATTCCTGATAAATATTTTGGGGTTTTGAAGAATAAACAGTTTCTGGTCTGGCCTGAACTATAAACAATTCGTTGGTTAAGCCGTCTTTGGCCCACTCGATATCCATGGCCTGATACTTTCCCTTTTTCTCGGAAAAATGTTTTTCAATTTTTATAGCCCAATCGGCAAATTTCAAAACCTCTTCATTGGTCAAGGAAAATCTATTCATATCTTTTTTATCGACACCAACAACTCTAGTTCCTTTTTTGTCATAAATCATTTTCTTATCCTTCACACCAAGATTTTGCTCAATTATAGATTTAAATCCTTTTTCAAAAGTCGGTTTAAAAACTACAAATTCGTCAGGAATTACCCTTCCCTGTACAATCATTTCTCCCAAACCATAAATACTGTTTATAACAACTACTTTATTGAATCCTGATTCGGTATCCAGTGTAAACATAACTCCGCTTGCAGCTTTATCGGAACGTACCATTTTCTGAACTCCGACTGATAACGCCGTATCAAAATGAGAAAAACCTTTATCATGCCTATAAGAAATAGCCCTGTCAGTAAAAAGCGAGGCTATACATTTCTTGGCAGATTCCAAAAGCATTTTATCTCCCGAAACATTAAGATATGTTTCTTGCTGGCCAGCAAAAGAAGCATCGGGTAAGTCCTCCGCTGTAGCAGAAGAACGGACTGCTACATCAACTCCTTTTCCGTACATTTTTTCCAATTTATGATAATTGGATACTATAATTTCACGTAAATCTTCCGGAAATTCTGCCGCAACAATAGCTTTTCTGCACAAAGCACCTCTTTTTTGTAAATTTTTTATATTATGAGTATCAAGATCAGATAAAATTTCTCTGATTTTTTTGTCTAATCCGGTTTTTTCAAAAAAATATCTGTAAGCTGCGGCAGTTAAAGCAAAACCATTTGGAATATTTATTCCTAATGAAGTTAGACTAGAAAACATTTCACCCAAAGCGGCATTTTTGCCACCAACTAAAGAAACATCTTTTATTCCTACTTCTTTAAACCATAAAACCAATTCCTTACTTTTTTCCATAATATTTAAAAAATTAATTATTAATTGCTATTACTATATCCGCGACATTGGATCCGGTATCACCGGTTTTAATAAAATCACCCGTTTCCATAAAAAATTCAAAGGAATTATTGTCTTTAAGATATTTTTCTATATCCAAATCTGATTTTTTTACCTTTTCTTTTGTAATTATATCACAGATACCACCCGCATTTTCTGAATTATCCCTGCCATCCGAGGCAACCGACGCAATAATCTGATTATCTTTTATGTATCTAAGACCAGAAAGAGAAAGCTCCTGATTTCTTCCGCCCTTACCCCTACCCTTTATTTTTACGGTAGTTTCACCACCATAAAGAAGCACCGTTCCTTTTGATTCCAAAGATAATTCATCTATTATTTCTTTAGCGACAACTCGCGCCTCTCCTGATAAATTATTTTTGCAAATCCTTGGCGTATAATTTAATTCAAGGGCTTTCTCTGACATAGCATCCAGAGCAGTCTGGTTGGACACGAACAAAATATTTCTTACTCTTTCAAAATATTTATCGTCTTTTGGGGTCTCTATTAGGTTCAATGGCTTAGTTCCAAGTTTTTCATATATTTTATATTTTTCCAAAACTAATCTTGCCTCATCTAAAGTAGTGGTATCTTTTACGGTTGGCCCAGAAGCTATAAATTCTAGATTATCACCAATAACATCGGAAAAAATTAAAGAAACGACTCTCGCCGGATATGCATATTTTGCCAAAAATCCGCCACGAGCCAAAGACAAATGCTTTCTAACCGTATTCATTTCATAAATGTTTGCTCCGGAATGAATTAACGCATCCACAACAGACGACTCTTCGAAACAAGTAAAACTTTTCGGCTGACAGAGAAGCGCCGAGCCGCCTCCGGAAATCACAAAAATAACCAAATCTTTTTCAGTAAGCCCAGAGAGCAATTCTATAATTTTTTTGGTAGCATCAACGTTTCTAGGAGACATCAAAGGATGGTCTCCGGTATATGTTTTTATTTTCTTAAGCTCCCCTTCATGGACGTCCAAAACAATTCCACCTGTTATTTTTTTTCCAAAAATTTTCTCCAATGCGGCGCCGGCTTCCAAAGAACACTTACCTATTCCGACGACTATAATTTTCTCAGCATTTTTCAATGAAAATGAATGATTATAAATCAATAATTTTCCTTTTTCTATTTTTATTCCCCCGGAAATCGCTTTCTTGGTATCTATAGCTTCCAATCCGGCTTCAATTATTTTAAGAAATTTTTCTCTTTCTTCTGAAGCCGCTATTTTTTTAAAATTCTTAATTTTCATTATCTAAATTATAACACGCAAATACCAAGTTTATTCATATCTAAGGGCCTCAATCGGACTCTTTTTGGCGGCCTGCCTAGCAGGATAAATTCCGAAAATTAAACCAACCATAGTAGAAACACCCAAACCCAGAACAATGGCTAAAACCGGGAAAGAAAATGACCAGGCAAGATTAAAATAATTGGAAATTATCGTAGCAATAAGATAACCCAAAGATAATCCTGAAATGATACCAATAACTCCTCCGACACTTGTTAAAATTGACGCTTCCAATAAAAAATGAATCAAAATATCCCTATCTGTTGCACCGAGGGCTTTCCTAAGACCAATCTCCCTTGTTCTTTCGGTTACAGACACCAACATAATATTCATAATTCCTATACCGCCAACCAATAAAGAAATTGCGGCAACAATAGTAATAAATAAAGTAAGAATAGTCATAACCGCTCCAACCTGCTGCATCGCCTGAGCCTGAGTGCCGGTACTAAAATCATCTTTTTCCGGATCGGTGATGCCGTGTAAATTTCTAAGGGTAATTTTTATATCGTTAACCGTTGAATCTACGTTTGCTTCGGAATCAGCCTCAACTAAAATGTGAATGAAATGTTTTATTCCGAAAACATATTGCTGTGCCGTAGTCCATGGAATCAAAGCTACATCGTCAAAATTAACAATTGAAACCTGTCCTTTTTTTGCCAATGTGCCGATTACTTTGAAATTTCTATTTTTAATCTTTATTTTTTGACCAATGGCGTCTGATGCGCCAAAAAGCTGTTCTTTAACTTTAGAACCTATCACTACAACATCAGACTTGCTCTTTACATCTTCTTCGCTTATACCCCGTCCCTTGTCGACATCAATATTATATAAACCGGTAAATCCTCCACCGATTCCATAAATAGTAACCGCATACGATTCACTTTCAAAAATAGCCTTAGCGCTTCCAAAAACCAATGGCTCAACCAATTGAGCATGCGGAAGATTCTCTTTATCCCTTAAAGCATTTAACTCTCTTTCTTTCAATGAATCACCAAGCATTTGAAGAATGTCCGTGATACCCTTAGGCTCTCGTCCCGGCCGCACTTCAATAACTTTAGAACCCATTACCTGAATTTCACTTTTAATCAAATTTTGGGCACCTTCACCCAAAGACATAACTAAAATAATGGCCGTGATTCCTATAACGATACCCAAAATTGTAAGAACAGAACGTGACTTATTGGTAAAAAGCGCCCGAGAGGCTGTTTTTAAAATATGGTTAAAGCGCATTATTTTAATCTGATTTTATTAATTATAACATCCGGTTTTATTCATATCTAAGAGCCTCAATCGGACTCTTTTTGGCGGCCTGCCTAGCAGGATAAATTCCAAAAATTATACCGACAAGAGCCGATATTCCCAATCCAAGAATAATGGCCAATGTTGGCAAATAAAAAGTCCAGGAAAGATGCAGTGCAAAAGTTAAAATCAAAGAAACAAAAAAAGAAAAACTCAGACCCAAAGCCACGCCTATAATTCCGCCGAGCGTAGTTAAAATTGTAGCCTCAAAAAGAAAATGAAGGAGAATGTCTCTATCGGTTGCACCGAGAGATTTTCTAAGACCTATTTCCCTGGTTCTTTCGGTTACCGATACCAACATAATATTCATAATTCCTACGCCACCAACTATCAAAGATATTGCGGCAACTAAAGCTAAAAATAAAGTAAAAATACTTGTTACTGCGCCAACCATGCTTGCGGCCTGGGCCTGAGTCTGTACCGTAAAATCATCTTTTTCCGGATCGGTAATATCATGATTATTTCTTAAAGTTCTTGTTATATCAGCAGCTGTTTCGCTGATGTCGGCCTCCTTATCAGCTTCAACTATTATTCTATTGAAATATTTTATACCAAAAATATATTGCTGAGCGGTAGTAAAAGGTATAATTACGGCCTCGTCAAAATTAACAAAAGACGAACTGCCATTTTTTCCAAGAATACCAATAATCCTAAAATTTTTATTTCGAATCTTTACTTTTTCATTTAGACCGCCACCCCCGGGAAATAATTCGTCTCTCACGCTGGAACCTATTATTGCCACATCGGCATAGCTCGAAACCTCCTCATCGGTAAAAATTCTTCCCTCTGTCGGATAGATATTAAAAATTTTTGCAAAAAAAGCAGAGGCTCCGAAAATAGTAGGTCTATATCCTTCGTTTTCATAAGAAACAGGCGCGGTTCCAAAAACAATAGGCATAATAGTATCGGCGTAAGGAACATTGGATTTATTTTTTAAATCTTCATAATCTTTTATTTTTAAAGAATCAGACATTGAAGCCATCATGCCAGAAATACCGCCGGATAATTTACCGGGGATTACCGCTATTGTTTTTGAACCAACGCTCTGAACCTGGCTCAAAATAAGATTTTGAGCTCCTTCGCCTAAAGACATAATTAAAATAATAGAGGCAATTCCAATTACGATTCCTAAAACAGTAAGTCCGGACCGGGATCTATTTGCCAAAAGACCATTCGAAGCGGTTTTCAAAAGATGAGTAATTTTCATGCCTATTATTTTTTAAAATCATCAAAGTGCCTGCGGTGCTCAACTTTAAAATCTGCCTCAATTTTTCCGTCTTTTACCCTTATTATTCTTTGGGCATGTTCAGCTGTATAAGTTTCATGAGTAACCAAAACAACGGTATGTCCTAATTCTTCATTTAACTTCCTAATTATTTCCATTACTATTTGTCCTGATTTAGAGTCTAAATTTCCGGTGGGTTCATCGGCAAAAATAACTTGAGGATTGAGGATTAAGGCTCTTGCTATGGCCACGCGCTGTTTTTCTCCTCCGGACAATTGAGAAGAATCATGGTTTATACGATGTCCAAGTCCTACCGAATTTATAGCTTCAGTAGCTAATTTATCCCATTGAGATTCGTCTATATCAGAATATAAAAGCGGTAACTTAACATTCTCCAGGACGCTTGTTCTGGGCAAAAGATTAAATGCTTGAAAAATAAAGCCCATTTCTTTATTCCTTACTTTCGCAACCTCCTCTTTTGAATAGTCGCTTAAATACTTGCCATTAAATTTATACTCGCCCGAAGTTGGTAAATCCAAAAAACCAAGCACATGAAGAAGTGTTGATTTTCCGCTACCCGAAGGACCCATTATGGCGACAAACTCCCCCTTATCTATACACAAAGAAACTTTATTTAAAGCTATTGTCGGCTCTCCTCCATCTTCATATTTTTTGACTATATCTTTTAGCTCTATTAACGCCATATTATAAACTTGGGGAATTTATTATTTTTTGGCCCTCATTAAGACCAGAAACTATTTCTATATTTCCGTCAGAACCCTTTAAGCCAGTCTCGATCCTAAGCTCTTCTGGGGTTTGTTTGCCGGTATCAATCAAAACAATTCTTTCTTCACCCCTGGATACAACAGCTCTTTGAGGAATGAATAATACATTCTCCTTTTTCTGCGCAAGAATATCTATATTTGCAGTCATACCCGGCTTAACCATATCTTCTTTTTTATCAAACTGTAATGTGGTTTTATAAGTTGCCACGCCTTCAATAACTGTTTCAGCGGGATCGATAGAAACCACGTGAGCACTAAAAATAACTCCGCTTCCATAAGCATCTAATGTAATTGAGGCGGAATTTCCAATAGCTATCTTTGCAATGTCGGCCTCTGGAACATTAACTTCGATTTCATATTGACCACTACTTATAACCGACGCTATTACAGAGTTAGCCGCTACAATCTCGCCAATTTTTGCATCCTGCCTTGTAACAACACCGTCTATAGGAGAACGCAAAACAGTTTGTGCAATTTGAGCATTATATGTATCAATGTCTGCTCGCATCTTTTCCACCTGAGCTTCTTGAGCCGTAATTTGCTCTGCTACAGTACCAGCTTTTTCTAAAACTAATTGATTTTCTTGAAGTTCTAAATTTGATTTAGCCGATCTATAACTTTCATACGCCGAAGACAACGAGGAGATAGCCAAACCAATGTTTGTCCTAGCAGAAGCGATATCTGTTTTATATCCAGTAATTGTTGTTTGGGATAAATTCGCCGTAGAAGTAAGGCTGTTTACGGCTAAAGAAACTTTATCCAAAAAATTTTTTACAGAATCCAAATTTTTATTGGCAAGAGAATCAGCAGCATCTAAATCACTATTAACTGATAAAGAATTCAAAAAATTATTCCAATCAATTAAAATACCTTCGAGAATATACCTTCCCCACTCTATATCATTTTTTAACTGACCATCAGCCAGTGTGAAATTAAGCGTGGGATTTGTACTTTTTGGATTATTAACAAACTGATCAACTTTATTTCTTATTGCATCATCAGACTTGGTAAAAGCGTCTGTCAAAGAATTTATCAATATTTTTTTTGTATCATCCAAAGCAGTTTTTGCGCTGGCAACATTTGTTTCTTGAATCTGTATTTCTTCCGGTCTGGTACCTTTTTTAAGCTCATCTAACTTTGCTTCCTGGATTCTTAGACCAGCCTGCGCACCAGCTAATTGAGCCGAGAGCTCTGAACTATCCAATCTTACCAAAATTCCATTTTTTGTAACCAAATCACCAACTTTAACATTTATTTGAGACACCTTCCCCGTTCTTTGAAAAGCCAAGTCCACATCATCTACGGGCTTTATTTTACCGGTAACGCTCACCTCCTGCATAACTTCACCGCGTTTAACCTCAACGTACTCATAGGAAGATTTTTTTGAACCGCCGAAAATCAAATATCCAAAAATTATTATTAAAATAATTCCGCCGATAATATAAATCTGTTTTTTTGTTAATTTCGTCATATATATATTATAACAAAATTATGTTTTTAAAATAAAAATCCCCTTATTCAAAAAGAATAAGGGGATACTATTTAATGCCGGCAAAGTCCTTCGAGGAACTCGAAGTGCCATCTTGCCTTTCTTTTTTCTTCAGTTGTTCCGCATTTTTCCACTACCGCCAGCGCTTTTTTGGCACCAATAAGCATAAAATGCGGGTTCCAAAAACCTCTGCTTATCCACCACCAATGGCAAGAATTCACCATCTTCAGGCACTGATGTATAGCTTCCGGCCTATCAGAATATTTCAAGGCCATATACACCAGGTCCCAGAAAATAAGATGATTTCCGTTATATTTGGATTTCCACAAAGGAAAAGGATCATTATTGTAAAGATCTTCGTAGCTGGTTGACCAACTAGAATCCCTTATTTCACTATTTTCCCTATGCGGAAAAAGATCCGAAAGCTCTTCGAATCTGGTAACTACTTTCCCGCTCCCCCAATTTTGTATCAAGGGAAAAAGAAACGATTCGGAAAGTCCGGGAACGTGATGACCAAAAGTCTCGGCATCCATAGCTATTACCAGATAGCTGGCTGCGTCACCGGTCCATCCGGAAAACTCAGTTTTAAGCTTTTCAGAAAATTCCCAGAAGTTCAGGTGATTATCCCAGACGTATTTACTCCAGTAGGAAGACCGCAGAAAGACCGAGTAACCCTGATAGCTAGTGATGTAATCAAAAGGAATTTTATCAGGCAATACCGCCACGTCTTCAATTACAGTCCACTTAAAACCCAGCCTGTTCATCAAATGCAGAGATTTCTTGCTGAAAGCCATTTCCGGGAAAAAGAAGCCTTTTGAATTAGCTGCAATTCCCAAAAATTTCTTTTTACAATAATCTTCGGCGATTTGAATTCCGGCGTGCTTTACAGGAATGAGCGGAATTATCGGATGATAAGCCGCCGTCCCTACAAGTTCGATAATGTTATGTTCGACACAATACTTAATGTCGTCCAGAACATCATCGTAGCCGTTTTTTTTCAAAAGCTCCAAAAGCGAATAGTTTATATTCGCCGTAAAAGCAAAGCTCTGGCCGCAATTTCTCGCAAAACGAAAAATTGGCCGATAGCACTGTTCCACTATTTTCTGAAGCACATGCGGGAATTGCCAATATGGCTGAAAAAAGTGCAGAAGCACTCCCATGCGTATATTTTTCATAACTAACCTCCAATATTTTATTGGAAAACATCTACCGTCATTTTAACCCCGTAAATTTAAAAAGTAAAAAGCCCCGGTTTAAAACCGGGGCTTTGTTTTTTATGGCTGAACAATTATATCGTCAAATATAATCGGAACCTTTTTCTTAAATTCCTCCAAAAGAGGAAGGGCTATTTCTCTCATTTGAGGATGCGCCTTTTTGGAACAGCGAAGCCTGAAGAAATGTCGCCATTCCCGGAGATTATAAGTAATAATAATTTCCGTTTTAAGAGAATTCGGGAGAACCGAGCGTGCCTCCTGAGGAGTAGCGCCGAGCTTCATTAATTCATTATAAGAAGCTTCGCAATACTCCATTGCCTTTTTCCAGACCACATACTTCGGATCGTCGGTTGTCCAAAAAATAGGCTCAATATAAAGTATTTCACCCGCTTTTGCATAATCACAATAGCGCGTCGATTCCTGACTATACGAGCCAATCCTATGACGCACTATTTCATGGGTCACCCCGCGGTCGCAAATAACCCGCACAGTAACTTTTTCATGCTCAATTACGGATTCGTGCTGATTTTTAAGTATATTAGAAATCAGCTTCTTGGCCGAATCAATTGTTATTTTGCTTTCGCTTTTATAACAGACCCGGCCATACTTTTCGAGGGATTTTAAAAACCTTTCTCCGTCGATCTGATCTTCTATTACGAAATAAGCCTTAATTACTTTCATTATTAACCTCCAAAAAGATTTTAAACAACTAAAAACAGCCTAAACTATTTAGGCTGTTTTATCAAATTTTTTCTTATTATTTCAGGACAAATGAAGCTCTCACTGTTGCGCTAACCTTTTTCTGTATGGAGGCGGTATCGTAAACTCCATAGTCCGAAACATCCGTAGAATTCGGAGCCGCAACCTGAAACACGCCAAGAGAAGCGGCCTGCAAATTACCTATTGCCGCGCCGGTGCTTTCAGCTATTTGCTTTGCCCTTAACTGCGCATTTTTGGTAGCTTCAGAAACCATTTCCACTCTCACATCAGCTAATTTATTGAAATAATATTCAATATTCTGACTATTAAAAACAAGTCCTTTTCCGATCAAAACATTAGAAGCTTCTTGTGCTAATTTTGTTACTTTTTCTACGTCGGCCGATTCAATAAGAATTGACTGACTAAGAGTGTATCCGATAACCCTACTGCATTTCTGTCCGTCTTTGTCCCAAATAATGTCGCTGGAGCTTTGACAGTTGGATGTGACACTGACCGGGTTAACAGTCATTTCTTTATCAGTTATGCCCTTGTCGGCAAAATATGTTTTTACCAACTGCAGATCATTGGCAAGTTGAGCACTACCGTCTTTCAATCCGGACGTACCCACAATCCTTGAAAAGCTGCTGGACCACTTTGCCGTATCCGAAGTTACGACTTTTTCCGCCGAACCCGTTACTGAAATAACATTGCTCAATGCTTTTACTTTATAAAAAGCATTTGCAACTACAAATGTTGCCACTATAAGGCTCAAGCCTAAAATTACAGCTAAGCCAATTAGTGGATTTTTTAAATTATTTTTTTCCATACTTTAATTATATAATAAAAATTTTAATTTAATTTTCGACAATTTCCACAGAATTAATTTTAACGGGATTAACTGGTTTTGATGGCTGAGCATCGAAACCATTGGAAACCGCCGGAGCCGAAGCAATTTTATCCACCACATCCATTCCTTTTATAACTTTTCCGAAAATAACATAATCGGGAGAAAGCGGAACGTCCGCGTGCATTATAAAAAATTGGCTGCCGTTTGTATTTGGTCCGGAATTAGCCATGGCTACCGTACCCCGGGAATATTCTCCGGAAAAAGATTCATCATCAAATTTATATCCCGGCCCTCCCATTCCCGTTCCCGTAGGATCCCCTCCCTGAATCATGAATCCTTTAATTACACGGTGAAAAATAGTACCGTCATAAAAATTATTTTTCGCCAGATAAACAAAATTATTTACGGTAATAGGCGTGGCTTTGGCATTCAACGAAATTTCAATGTCGCCCTCGGTTGTTTTAAGGATGGCGGCATAATTTTTATTTTTATCTATCTGCATTGTTGGTTTTGATAAATTCATATTTTTATTTTCATTAATTATTTGATTTGTATTTTGAGTCTCGACGACGGCAGCTAAATTTTTATTGTCCGTTACTCCGCCATAAAAGTAGATTGCCGCCAAAAACAGAATCGGCGCCAAAATTGATAATATTTTTTTAATCATATGCGTGCCATTATTTTACACTACTTCATAAAATCTCGCAGCTGGCAAAATTCACAGTCTTTTTCTCCGCATCGCTTATCCCAAAAATTTAAATTCAAAATTTCTTCGGCCGTCTTTTTTATAATTCCCTCCAATTCTTTTACTTCGGCCGCATCCATCACAAAAACTTCCTTTTTACATCTTCCTTTTTCGTCGGGCTCTATAAAATCTATTTCCCCGGAAATCATCTTGTACTTACCGTCCATGTAGCCCTTAAGCAAGATATTGTAAAAAACTAATTGGCGTTTTATATCCCCATCGGAATTTTTGGTTTTTCCCTCTATTTCATTTCTGGTTTTTGCTTTTGAAGTTTTATAATCAACCACATTTACGTCATTCTTTTCATCCGAAATTTCAACTTTATCCAATTTTCCAGTAAGCCTGACATTATCCAGCATAACTCCGGTAATATTAAGCTCGGTCATAATATTTTTATTGAAAATACCATTGAAAGAATCAAAGTATGCCGATAATGATTTTTCTCCCTTTAATTTCGATTCTTCGAATTCATTTTTGGTTAAAGTCATTTTTTCTAGGGCTTCGGTAAATTTCTTAATCAAAAAATCCTTGCCCGGAGTTTTTCCGTCCTTTACGGCGTCAAAGAAAATTTTAAGCGCTTCGTGTACGGCTGTTCCGTAAAGCTGATGCTTCGTGGGCGCCTGCGGAATACGCAATAAATTAGAATAGAAATATTGCCATGGGCATCTGAGGTAATTATTTAAAGCCGAAACAGACAAGCCATTTTTTTCAAAAATATCCCTTATAAAATCTTTGTTTTTGATATCAACCGATACATTTTGTTTCGGAATAAAAATAATGTCTTTTCTTTCGGTAAATTCTTTTTCGTATTTTTCCGCATCTCCGTATTGTAAAAGCTCGGACTTCATTTCCTGCAAAAATACGCTCGGTAGTTGATCGCGGCCTTCTATATTGGCTTTGGCATAACTTATGGCAACCCCTTTCTTAGCCCTGGTCAGAGCCACGTAAAAAAGCCTGCGTTCATCGCTATTTTCATCCCCCTCTTCAAGTTCTTTGTTCATTAAAGCAAAAATTCTGTGGGGTAAAACCAATTTTTCTGCCCTTCTTCTATTCCCCCAATGACCGTCATAAACATTGATAATATAAACGTATTCAAATTCAAGCCCTTTTGATTTGTGCGCCGTCATAAGCCGGACTCTATTTCCTGCATGACTTATTATATTTTTCTTGATCAAAATATTATGCTCCTTCAAAGTATTAAGATAATCCAAAAAATCGCCGATTGTGGCATCTTTATGCGACTCCGAAAAAGATTTAATTTCATCAAAAAATCCGGTAAGCCTCTCCATTTTTTCCACGGCTTCATGACTTCCCAAAATATAAGCCAGATATCCCGATTTCCTGGAAACCTCTTCAAAAATATCCATAGCGCTTTTATTTTTAGCCATCACTGCCCACTCCGAAAGTTTTCCAAAATATTCGTTTATTTTTTGCGGATTTTCCAGGCCGGCTAAATTCAAAGTATTCAGATTTTTTACCGCCTCAAAAACAGAAATTTTATTCCTATTTGAATAATTAATAAGTTTATAAATATCCAGCGGAATAAAGCCAAGGAAATCAATATGAAGCGACTCCATAAATAATTCCTGGGATCCAAATTCATTTATCGTCCTGAACAGCAAAATAAGTTTTTTGATATCTCTATCGGCCAAAATATCCTGATCCGACTCCAGGCTAAATTGGATCCCGAAACGCTGAAGCATATCCACTACCGGCGTGCTGTCTTTATTGTCACGGAACAAAACTGCTATTTCTTGCGGATTTACTCCTGATTTTATTTTCTGTTCTATATCTTTAGCCAAAAAATAATATTCAATTTCCGGCTTGGAAAAACCATAAATAGTATTTTTAACCTCATTGTGTTTCACATTGGCTTTCAGTGATTTAGGTCCGGCCAACAAACTATGCGCCGAATCCAAAATAGCTTGGGTAGAGCGGTAATTTTCTTCCAAAGCAATCAATTTAGCCTCCGGATAAATATTTTTAAAATACAAAAAATTCTGTATTGAAGCCCCCTGAAACCTGAATATAGCCTGTTTTTCGTCTCCTACTATAAAAATATTCGGATTTGTATGGAAATTGCACAATAATTCCAAAATTTTATTCTGGGCGTTGTTCGTATCCTGATGTTCATCAATCAAAAAATACTGATATTTTTCCTGCAAAATCAAAAGCAGCTCTTTATCTTCGGTAAGGGTCTTCAATACCTCCATAATCATATCCGAATAATCGTAAAGCTTTTTGGCTTTAAGCTGTTTTTGATATCCAGTGTAAATCAGGGATAAATCCAGATTCTTTTCTATATTCTTTTTCATCTCGGCATACTTGCCCTTCATCTTCCCTTTGTGCGCCCCGGATTCATAATAAAGATCGTCTATTTTCTCAAAATTTTCCGCTTCTTTTACGGCAATTTCCGAAAACAAATTTTCGTCTATGCCCTCTCTTTTTAATGAATTAACCGCAAATAAGATATCTCTTATATAAAGAAAACTGTCTCCAAAGGGCCTTAATTTCTTTAACGGCAAATCCAAAATGAGATTTTCCAATATTTTTATCTGGTCAACTTCTGTTATGCTTTGAGACCCAATGATATGCGAGAAATTTTCCGGATAATTTTTTATGACCGAATTACAAAATCCATGGAAAGTATTTATGCTCACCGAATATGCCGGGCTGCCGATAATTTCAGTTAAACGCTTTCTCATAGAAGCAACTCCGGATTCGGTAAATGTAAGTGCTAAAATATTTTCCGGATTGGTGTCGGTATTTTTCAAAATATTGGCTATTCTCAAAGTCAAAATCTGCGTCTTGCCGGTTCCCGGCCCCGCTATCACCATTACTGGCCCCTCAATATAATCAACGGCCTCTTTCTGCTGCTTATTTAATTTTTTATAAAGCTCATCAAATTTTTCTGGATTCATAAATACCAGAACCTATCCTACTAATAGCTTCCAAACGCGATACAAGTAAATTTAATACAGAACAAGGAACGAGGAGGAAATTGTGATTTAATATCACATTTCCGACAAGCGACGCATGTTATGTATACAAATTTACAGTATCCCAAAGGGTTGTGGCCTAAATAATTTATTTCTTCGTCATTTCTCCTCGATGTGGCTATGGCCACTATCTCGTCGTCATTCCTTGAACTAAATTATTTATCCTAACAACGCGTTTAGGAATTATTAGTAGGATAGGTTCTATGATTATATCTTACTTAACAATTTTTATAAAACAAAAACCGCCCCATAAGGGACGGTTTTCTAAAAGTAAGCTTAGAAACTGTTGCGGGATCCGCCAAAGCGTCCTCCACCAAAGCCTCCTCTGCCTCCTTCACGTCTCGGACGATCTTCCATTGGTCTAGCTTCGTTTACGAGAATTTTTCTGCCACCGAGTTCTTTTTCATTGAACATGTCGATTGCTTTATCAGCATCGGCATCGTTGGCAAATTCTACGAAACCAAAACCTCTGGATCTTCCGGACATTTTGTCGATGATAACGGTAGCGGAAGCGACTTCTCCAGCTTTGGAGAATTCAGCTTTCAACTCATCGTTAGTGGTGCTGTAAGGCAATCCACCGACATATAACTTTTTAGCCATTTTTTGATTTGTTGTGCCGTAGGGCGACCCTCTACATTTGTACTCTTCTTAAATCAATAAATGACTAAGGGAGACTAGTTGAGACCTACAGGAGATATAATACTATAAACCAAACAATAAAGCAAGTTTACATATACAAAGCCATATAAAAATGCTATTTTAAACTCATGCTAATTGACGATGTAAAAATAAAAATAACGGGTGGTAATGGCGGAAAGGGCGCGGTGGCTTTTGATAAAAACAAACTCGCGCTTGGTCCGGCGGGCGGAAGCGGCGGAAGCGGCGGCGGAATTTATTTTGAAGCTATTTCCGACCTCAGCGCACTGAATCAATTCAGATTTAAAAAAGAAATTAAAGCCGAAAACGGCCTGGATGGCCGCGGCCAATTTTGCGATGGCCAAGACGGACAAGATCTGACTCTTAAAGTACCCGTCGGCACAGTTATTCATAATCTGGATTCCAAACGCGATGTGGAACTTACAAAGATAGGCCAAAGGATAAGAATAGCCAGAGGCGGAGACGGCGGCAGAGGAAATTTTCACTTCAGATCTTCAAAAAACACCAGTCCGAAAGAATTTGAATATGGCCTGCCGGGACAAGTCTTTAATTTAAGACTTGAGCTCAAGCTTATTGCCGATATCGGATTCGTAGGTCTTCCAAATATCGGAAAATCGAGTCTGCTCAATGAGCTTACTAATGCCAGCGCCAAAGTAGCCAATTATCCATTCACTACTCTGGAGCCGAATCTAGGCGTTTATTACGATCTCATTTTAGCCGACATTCCAGGACTCATTGAGGGCGCTTCTGGCGGAAAAGGGCTCGGCATAAAATTCCTGCGCCACGTTGAAAGAACCAAAATTTTATTCCATTTTATTTCCGCGGAATCAAAATCCCCCATTACCGATTACAAAACCATCAAAAAAGAATTGGGAAAATACAATAAAGAACTCCTGGATAAACCGGAGTATTTAATCCTCAGTAAAACCGACGTTTTAAAACCAAAAGAAATAAAAGAAAAAGTTGCCATGCTGGCCGCTAAACTTAAAATTCCGAAAACTAGAATCACCCCGATATCCATCTACGATTTTGACAGTATCGAAAAAATCAAAAAACTCCTCAACAAAATAGCTGATAAGAAAAAGAAATAGAAAATATGGATAAAAATTACGAAAAAACAATCAAATCAAAAACCGAGTTATCAGAAAAAGAATTAAGAAATGAAGAAAATATCCTTAAAGCCTTAGAAAACCACGACCTTGATAAAATGAAAAAAATAGGCGAGCTTTTTAATCTCACTAAAGAACAATTAAAACTATCCTCTCAATACGCTATTTTACGAAAAGAAATTATTGCTAAAATATGGCGAGATATAGATAAGCGCAAAAAAGAAAGTCCTCAAAAAACAAATCAAGAACAAAAACTAGGTATTTACTTAGAACAATTGGAGCCGCAAGTTAAAGATGCAGTTTTAAAACTCCAAGAAAAAGGATACAAAACTTACGAATCTGGCTTTAAATTATTTGGCGATCAAATGATTGGTTTCAGTGAAGAATACTTTAAAAATTCGGAGATTTTAAAGAATTTACAAAATGAGCTTAAAAAAGAAAATATTAATTTAGAAATTAAATATGATCATATAAATATTAGTTTTAAAAAATTCTATTCTGTTAAAGAAATGAAAGAGGTTTGGGATAGGATCGCAGATGGCTTGCCTAAATTATTAAACAAACCTAGCGAATAGATTTATATTTTTATATATTCGCAATATGTTTATCTTAATTTTAAATCCCGCATTATGCGGGATTTAAAATTATTTTTCACCAAGTATTTTTTCCATTACCTCAACGGATAAACCATATGCTGAAATTGGCATTTTATTTTTAACTGCTAATTTCATTATATCCATCTTTCTAACCATTCTTTGACCTTCTGCTTTACGCTTTTTTTCATCGTATCCATCCCTCTCCCGCGTAAGCCACTCTATCTTATTACCATGATAGCTTGCTTTTGGTAATAAATATTCGCTGTGTTCCGCAGTGTATAAATTCGTCAAAATAACCTCTTGTTCCTCTGGATCAATCCTTTTAAAAATATTTTCTATATGATTTAAAGAAGGTTTGTCAATATCGCTGCGAGTCGGCATCCAATTAGTAATTTTTTCCGAATAAATTACTTTATCTTTGTCTGAAAAATTACTTTTTTCGATAGCATGCAGAGCCGTAGTATTTTCATATATAAGACTAGCCGGCCATCGCACGGGTACCCCAAATTTATCTTCAATTTCTATTTCTATTAAATTATACGAAAGTATTTTATTAAGTAAACCTTTTAAAACTTCCTCATCTTCAATCGTTCCTATTCTTCTCGTAATAGCTTCAATCAATTTTATTTTTGTTGATATCGGAGTTCCCTCATCTACATCTTTTGTTTTAAATTTTTTATTTTCAAACTTTTCAATTAATTGAGAAGTTTCTTCTACAACCCGTAACAAATCTTTTTCCGAAACACTACTAATGAATGGTAATATATCTATTCTAATGCGATCGGCGACACAACCTTCACAACTAAATTTTTCTATATAAGATTTCGAATCATTTAAATTCTCTGCAAACGTCTCTAAATCGAATTGTTCTGATCGAGTTTCTGATAATTCATGTTCCTTATCACTCATCATTTCCTCTGCTTTCTTTACTTCTTCTAACGATGGTTTATATTTTTCCATATTTTTATTTACCAACCACAGCCCTTGGCGACGAAAAGTTTATTTAATTTAATTATAATTAGCTAATTTTGTCTTTAGATCTCTTCTAATAATATAAGTCTACCCCCCCATCATCCAAAAAATCAAGCGCTCTAAATTTTCAATAATTCTATTTCTAGTAAACCAGAATTACTCCCATATCCATCTACGATTTCGACAGTATTGAAAAAATAAAAAAACTTTTAAATAAGATATCTAAGAAAAAATAAAAAGAGGCACACGAATAAACGCACGCCCCTTTTTGGTCGGGAGGGGTTAATCCTCCGAACCCGCCTTAGCCTCAAGGGCCTCAGCGAGGCTGAAGTATACTACCCCCAGCCATACGTAGTAGACGCGCATAACACCACCTCCTTTTTTCTCATTTAATTACCGACTTTTTCGGTTTTTTGAATGAGGAGGAGTCCTGCGTCGCCTACTTAACGTATTAACGAACTAAAAATAGAATAACATATATACATCAAAATGTCAACGCTTAGAAATTAAACCAGAAAGTGTCTTTTTCGCCTTTTTTAAAGTCTTTACTGTCATCAGTTTCATTCTGATTTTTTTCGCATTATCAAATCCCGAGACATAAGCCTTATAATGCTTTTTTATAATATCAAAATGCTTCTTGTCGCCGAATATTTTTTCGAATAATTTTGTGTGCTCCAAAGCCATTTTTAATCTGGTTTTCAAAGAAACATTTTTTCTTTTCGGATTAAAAAACCAAGGTGTTCCGAACACGCCCCTGCCAACCATCACGCCGTCAACACCGTAATTTTCATATTTTTCCCGAGCATCTGCCAGACTAACCACGTCGCCATTGCCGATTATCAAAGTTTTAAGCTTCATTTTATTGCGCATTTTCACCACTTCTCCAATAATATCCCAGTGCGCCGGAACATCGGACATTTCTTTTTTAGTTCGTCCATGAATAGTAAGTGCCGCCAAATTCATTTTCAATAAATTCGGAATCCATTTCTTGAATTCTATTTCGTTAAAACCAATCCTGGTCTTTACCGATACAGGCAATTTCCCGGCACCGCGCATAGTTTCTTTTATTATTTTCTGAGCTAATTTTGGCTTTAAAATCAATGCCGATCCGGCCCCCTGTCTTAAAACTCCCCTGTCGGGACAGCCCATATTTATATCAATTCCGTCAAAACCCATTTCTTTAGCCAATTTCGCGCATTTATAAAAATTTTCCGGCTTTGCGCCAAAAAAATGCGCCACTATCGGCTTTTCCGATTTATGAAAAATCAAATCAAGCATTAATTTCTCTTTACCCTCAGAACAAAGCCCATCACAAGACACAAATTCAGTCCATATCACATCCGGCTTGCCGTATTTTACAAACATCCTTCTGAATGCGGCATCGGTAACATTTGCCATAGGAGCCAAAGCCAAAATCGGCCGCTTCTGTTTCTTTGATTTTTCTTTAAGTTTTTTCCAAAACCCCTGATTCATAAAAATCTATTTAATAATTCCTCCGCCTAACATCTGCCCATTTTTTGCATAAAAAACCGCTGATTGACCAACCGCTATAAACTTTTGCGACTCGGCAAAAACCAACCTAACTCCTTTTTTTATTACAATTTTAGCTTTAAAAAGGGGCTGGCGATAACGCACCCTTAAATATACAACCTGATTATTTTTTACTTTATTTATAAAATTTAAATTTACCAATTTAACTTCTTTTCTGAATAAAGCAGGGTTGTTTTCACCCTGAGCTACAACTAACGTATTGGTTTTCAATATCTTATCCGCCACATAATACGGAGCGCTTTCCGGACTCTTTGCCGCCTTGTCCAAATGCAAACCATGACGCTGGCCAATTGTATAATAAAAAACTCCGTCGTGTTTTCCCAAAATATTTCCGTCCAAATCGACAATGTTTCCCTTTTTGGATTTTATATATTTTTTCAAAAAATCCTCCAATCCGACTTTTCCCAAAAAACATATTCCCTGAGAATCTTTTTTGTCGGCATTTAATAATCTAAATTTCTTGGCCAATTTTCTTACGTCGGGTTTTTTAATGTCTCCCAAAGGAAAAAGACAGTGTTTCAACTGTTTTTGAGTCAAAGTCCAGAGGAAATAAGACTGATCTTTGTTTTTATCTGCGGCAATAAACAGCTTTTGCTCTTTACCGCGCTTAATTTTCACGTAATGTCCTGTAGCCACAAAATCAGCACCCATTTCCAAGGCTTTTTCCAAAAATAAACCAAATTTTATTTCTTTGTTACACATCACATCCGGATTTGGAGTGATTCCCTTTTTATATCCGTCTATCATATATTCCATTACTCTCTTTTTATAAGCGTCTTCAAAATCAAAAACATAAAATGGAATATCCAAAACTTCCGCAGCTCTTCGTGCGTCTTCCAAATCCCTGTCGGCGCAGCCATCAAGATTAAAACATCTTAGATGAACGCCAACCACACTATAACCTTGTTTTTTTAGTAAGCCGGCAGACACAGAACTATCTACCCCGCCGGACATACCCACAAAAACCGTCTTTGTCATAGCCTTAAAAATACCTCAAAACCGAAAAAAATCAAAGAAAAAGCCCCTTTTAAAGGGGCTTTATTTTAAGGAAAAAGTTCCAGATTAATATGCTTTATCACGACGCCTTTATTCTGACTAATGAACAGTTCGAGATAAAGATATTTTAATTTCCACGCCAGTGATTTCATCTTTTCTTCAATGATATCAACTCGAGCAAAAATTTTAACAGATTCGTCGCGGCACTGCTTGCTCAAAATGCATTTATCACAATCAATGCCGGCAAGACGAAGCTCACACTTCTCTACATTGTCGCATTCCTGTATGAGTAAGGCATTATATTCAACCTGAAGCATTCTCAGTTCTTCCTGTTTAAGCAGGATTATATCTTGAAGATTAGCAAATCTTAAACGCATATTTCCTCCGGAAATTCTTAGATTTAACGATCTATATTTAGTAAAACAGACAAAACGCCCAAAATCAACCTGCCTTGAAAAAATAATATTTTTATCGTAAAATCATAGAACATAATAATTAAATTAAATAAAATATGCTTAGCTATAACGAATTAAAAATCGGAACACTTTTCTCCTTTGAGGGAACTCCTTATGAAGTTCTGGATTATGAATTCCTCAGAATGCAGCAAAGAAAACCGGTTGCCAAAACCAGAATCAAAAATCTTTTAACCGGACAGGTTATCGAAAGAAATTTTCATCAGAACGAAACTTTAAAAGAAATTGAAATAGATAAAGTAAATATCGTTTATCTTTACTCTCACAGAGACGAATATTGGTTCTGTGAAAAAGGCAATCCAAAAAATAGATTCCAATTACCTATCGCCAAATTCGGCGAAGGCATCAGATTTGTAAAGCCAAATACAGAAGTTCTGGCTATCAAGCTCGGAGAACAAATAATTGCCGTAAAACTTCCTATTAAAGTTGAGATAAAAGTAAAAGAGACTCCTCCGGGTGAACGCGGAAATACCGCTCAAGGCGGCACTAAAACAGCTGTTCTAGAAACCGGAGCTGAAGTGGCAGTTCCCCTTTTCGTAAACAATGACGATATTATAAGAGTGAATACGGAAACCGGTGACTACGTAGAACGAGTGGAAAAAGCCAAATAAATAAAAATTAAAAAAATCCCGGAAATATGTCTGGGATTTTTTATTAAAACAAAAACCCCGCAGAATGCGGGGTAAACCTTGCCGGGAGGCAGAGGATGTATCTTGCTGATGCAAGATTTTTTTGGAAGGACTTTTTTATGATCTTTTAGGCGCCCACAATCCGGATATGCGCCGGATTATGAGTGGTCTCCACCGAGAAGCCGAAATCGCGAATTATCTTCACGACATCTTTTTTAGCCTTCGATGTATTCCGGCCGGAAAGATTCATTTTCTTTGCCAGAAGACGAACCGAGACCTTTCTTCCGTCGGCCAGACCGCTAAGAAGGTCAAGACGTTCTTTGCGGAGCCTGCCTTCAGCACAGTAAGCGAAAAAACTGCTTATAAAATTAAACATAATCTCTCCTCCATCAAGACTATTTAAATCAAAGTTGACTTAAAGTTCTATACAATAGAATACAATATTATTGTATATTTGTCAATAGTAATAAAGTCTGTTTACTTACTGGTTTTTAGATTACCCCTCTATTTTCATCATCATTCGAGTTCTCTTCTTCGTCCCCGTAATTCTTTGCCAAACTTTCTTCCAGGGCCTTTCTTAAATCGGCAATATCAACTTTCTTTTTATCCGGTCTTTCAAAATGCTTCGGAGATCTTTCATGTTTTTCTCCTTGCAATTCTTCGTTTTCAGACTGCTTCAAAGTTTCGGATAAAGACTTTTCGTTTTTTCTGAGAACCCTGTTTTGAGCAAGCTCTGAGCCGGAAACAGTCCATTCCTCAGCTATTTTTTCTTCCACCGAAGCTCTCGGAGTACCATATATTCGCCTGCTGTTTTCTATAAGAACATCTCTATAATTTTCCGCCGGCGGAGGTGACGGAGGAATAGTCTTTGCCGAAAATGGCCTGGATGCAACACCGTCAATCATAAGCTTTATATAAAAATTATATTTCGGAAGATTTACTAAATCATTAAGCATAAAATCCGGCTGGAATTCTTTTTCTAAAAATTCGGCATCGTCTGCACCTACCCTAAAAGAAATCATCGTACCTACGTTTCCAAAAATAGCATCCCTCATCTTGGTGCTGTCGCCGGTAACCAACTGTCTTATATACTGATGAGCCATTATAAGACACAGATGATATTTTCTGGCTTCGGAAAGAATAGTGGCAAAAGAATCTGTGGCAAAATTTTGGAACTCATCCACATAAAGATAAAAATCTTTTCTTTGATTTTCCGGTATATCCATACGGCTCATTGCAGCCAACTGGATTTTGCTGATAATCATAGCACCCAACAAATTAGAATTATCCTCGCCTATTCCACCTTTGGAAAGATTTACTATCAAAATCTTTCCCTCATCCATAATCTTTCTCATGTCTATAGACGAATGTGACTGTCCAAGAATATTTCTAATAAGAGGGTTGGTTACAAACTGACCTACCTTATTTTGAATGGCCGCGGTAGCCTCTGTTTCAAATTTCTGGCTATACTTAGCAAATTCATTTACCCAAAAACCTTTTACAACCGGATCGCTAAGGCTGTCAACAACTCTCTTGCGGTAATCTTTGTCGGAAAGCATACGCATAATTCCCAAAAGTGTTGAACCTGGGTATTCCAATAAAGCCAAAAGAGTGTTGTTTAAAATGTATTCCATTCTTGCGGACCACATATCAACCCAAATCTTTTTGAAGACACCCATGATACCGGAAGCCACAAGGTGGCGATATTCGGAATTTATTTGCTCTAAGGGATTAAAAGCTATCGGGAAATTAAGATCCTGAGGATTAAAATAAACCACGTCGTTGACTCTTTCTTCCGGAACAAACTGCAGAATTTTTTCTGCGGCATCACCGTGAGGATCTATAAAACAGACCCCCTTGCCGGCTTTTATATCGTTAATAACCATGGTTTCCATAACCGTGGTTTTGGCGGAACCGCTTTTTCCAATCAAATACATGTGGCGGCGCCTATCATCCATTTTAATTCCGAATTGCTTATCACTATTCCTGAAGTTTGTTATTCCAAATATTGTTACATCTTCCATTGTTATAAAAATATCAATAAATTACATAGGCAAACCCGCCGGAGGTTCCCCACGCCTTGTTTCTACACGTTTCAGTAAAGGAGCTCCAACGCTAGACAACGGGAAGTGATAAACCGTAGCCAGTTCCTCGGTATTCAGGATAGAAGTTTTTGGCGGAAAAGCCCTAAATCTATAAGCATCATAAATAGCCCTCTTTCTGGCATAAACCTTACTTTTTCTAAACCAGCTTTTAGTAGTTAATTTAGCTCCGGTTACAAAAGTCATGGTATCGCTTACTCCCCTAAAACTATTTTTATCCTGAGTTCCAAACTGCTTAAAAGCACCCGTTACCGCAGAAACATTCAACTGAGTAAATTCATCTTTGCGGTCAATATAAAGAAATCTTATAGCTGTTTCAAAGCCATATTTAGACATTTTGTTTTCAATGGCTTCAACAATATCTCTCTCTCCGGGAGAAAGATAAGGAACCTTGGGCTTATCCTCGCTGGCTTTTTTGCCTGAAGACCAAGTAGGTGGCTCCGCTATTCCTTTGGCTAAATTATGTCCAAACTCAAAAAGACCATTAAGTGCCTCCATAATGAATCCGTCGGATTTAACCTCTTTTTTCTGCCTCAAAAACATTTTATCGCGTATTTCCTCTCCTTCTTTTTTCCATTTGTCGCCAACGGGCCTCATAAGATATTGGAGCCAAATAGCTTCGCCCTCTTTTAGCCTAGACATAACCTCGGTGATTGCGGCAACCGGATCAAGACGCTGCTCCTCAACCATTGCTTCGAAATAAGGATATGTTTGAATAGGATACGGATTTGGCTTAGCCAAAATCTGATCAACGCCCCAAAGATCATAAACGTCATTGGGCAAAACGCTTGGCATGAGATTAACATAATCATCAGCCGGAACAATTTCTGCATCAGGATACTCGGAATAAATAGCGGTTTCTATCAAATTTCTTGTATTTTCCGGGGCACGCACATAAAAACTAACTCCGCCTGCATAACCAACAAGCTCAAAAGAATACCAAGGCAAAACACGGCCATTTAAATGAATATCTTCCCAAGTCGGATCACCGAAATAAATGCTGTGGAGAGCCGTGAAAATATTTTCCATGGCCTTCGGAGTTTTAAGAACATTTTTTGGAACTTTTATTTCCAAAAACACCCATTTCATTTTTCTTATAAAAAGAACTTTTAAGCCCCAAAGCCAAAAATCAGCAAAAATAAAAAATAAAGTAACGGGTAAAATAACCCACCACGTAAGTTTAAGAATTTCCAAAGCTATTCCTCCAATTCCAAATATTATTATCCAGGGATCACTCATATAAACTATTTTAACATTTTAATAAAGAACATTAAAGACAAATCCCTCACATCCATAGGGGAAATGAGGGATTTTTTAAATTAAGCTAAATTAAGAGTATACCTTCCATCATCCAGTCTGGAAAAATGCTTCTTGTTCTGTAAATTTATAAAAATGGTATTTTTCTTAAAAACTCTTTCCTTTAAAACTAAGTCCATTAATTCTTTCGGTTTTAACGGTCCGTGATCTTTAAGAATTCTCATCATAACTTCCTTGGCGGTACCGGGTGCATAACCCATTTCCTGAAGTCCGTATATTCCCCTGCCGACCAAAACAAATTTATTATCTTTAATAAGCTCATTATGAACCGTTTGCGGATTTATTGTTTTGGCGGGATTTTTATATTTTTCTATAAACTTTGCGATATCAGCAAAATGCAAAGGCTTATTTTCTTTTCTCAAGACCATATAAGCCCAATCTCGGATGGTTTTTGGATTTACTTCTGCCCACTCCGACAAACCAAAATCACCAAAATTATTTATATGAAAATCTTTTGAAAGAGAGATAAAATTCAAAGCCACCAAATCTTTTAAATTATGCGGTTTAATAGCTTCGGTAAAAACCTTATCGATACTTGCATGAGAAAGAACTTTTTCTTTCTTTTCTTTCATATATTTCAAAAGCTTGGAAATAAAAGCAACGATCTTTTTCTGTTCCGCTTCATTCTGATACCAATATGAATAAAACTTTTCGTCTTCGGTGGAATATTTTGGATATCCGGAAATTTCCAATAAGAATTTTATCTGGCTATCAAAAATAGGAGACGATTGTTCATTAAAAAGAAGCTGTAAGTCAGCCAAAAGCAAGGCCTCCCTTCTGGCCCCTCCTAAATTTTGAATGTGTTCATTTATGGTTTTTAAAAATTCGTCAAGAATTCCGCTTTTAATAAAATTCCTGAGGTCTTTCAATGCGCCAGACTCTATCTGCCTAACCCTCTCCCTTGTAATCCCATAAACCTTTCCCAATTCAGCCAAAGTAAGAGCTTTTCCGTCTTTTAAACCATAACGTCTCTCAATAACATCCTTTTGTCTTGAATTTAAAATACTGATTATTTGATTGAGTAATTTTTCGGTTGTTCCGGAAGCCATAAAAGTAATATAAAGTGTTATATTTGATTAAAAATATAATAACACAACTTATTTACTTTGTAAATAGGTAAGAAGCGGGCTGGCCATGAATATAGAAGAATAAGTACCTATTATAGTTCCAACTAAAATCAACAATACGAAAGAGGCTAGGTTTGCGGCACCGAAAAGATACATAGCCAGCAAAACAATCATAAGAGTAAGAGATGTATTAATAGATCTGGCAAAAGTCTGGTTAATACTGATATTAATAATTTCTCCCATTTTTTTGCCTTTTTGAACAATAAGATTTTCTCTGATCCTGTCAAAAACAACGATGGTGTCATGAACAGAAAAACCCATAATAGTTAAAATAGCAACCAGGAAATTTGTGTCTATTTCTAATCCCCTTGTATGTCCCCACCAGGCAAATAAACCGGCGGGAATAATAGCGTCGTGGAAAAGACAAATCAATGTAGCGATTCCATATTTCCAGGAACTTACCGGATAAGAAACTTTTCTGAAAGCAAAGGCTATATAAAGAGAAATTCCGAAAAGCACAAGGACGAAGGCCCAGATAGCATTTCTTCTCAATTCGGCTCCGATAGTCGGACCAATACTTTCAAATCTCAATTCTTCAACACCGCCGAAATCCTGCTGCAATTTAACCATATAAGCCTGATGCTGCTCTTCTGTTAACTCATTAGTTCTTATCATCATTATCCCCTGTTCCGAGCCGGCGGTAATGAGAAGATTCTCGGCATTAAAATTGGTCTTAAGATAGTTTTCCAATTCCTGCGTGGTAACATTTTTTCCGGTAAATTTAATCTGCCATAAAGTTCCTCCCTTAAAATCAATTCCCTCCTTAAAGCCATATGTAAAAATACTGAAAAGAGATGCGACCAGCAAAACCAATGAAATACCGATAAATAAATTTTTATATTTTATTAGATCAAACATATTTTTATTTATTTTTTATATAAAATATTTTTAATAAATTTCTTGTAACCGAAATAGCTGTAAACATGCTTACCAAAACACCGATAAGCAAAGTTAAAGCAAATCCCTTAACAAAACCCGAGGTTAAGTTATAGAGAATAACGGTCGTAAGTATTGTGGTTAAGTTGGAATCTCTAATAGAGGTCCAGGCACGCCTAAAGCCCTCATCTATAGCATTACTTTTCTGAAGCCCTTTCCTCATTTCTTCTTTTGTCCTTTCGAATATAAGAACGTTGGCATCAACGGCCATACCAATAGATAGTATGAAACCAGCGATACCGGCTAAAGTCATAGTAACGGAAAAAACTTTGAATACAGCCAAAGATAAGGCTACATAGATAAACAAAGCCAAGGCAGCAAAAAATCCAAGTCCGTGATAATACAAAACCATAAAAAGCATAACGGCCAAAGTTCCCCAAATTCCGGCTTTAATTGTTTTCTGCAAAGAATCTTGTCCCAAAGAAGCGCTAACAGTTTGCTGATTTATTAATTTGATTGGAGCGGGTAAGGCACCGGCGTTAAATCTCTCAACCAACAACTGCGCCTCTTTCGTATCGTTAATACCGGTAATCTGAGCCTTTCCGCCGGAAATAGCCTCATTAACCCTCGGCGCACTAATAAGATTATTGTCCAAAAATATAGCTAACGGCTTTCCAATATTTTTGGCAGTTAACTGTTCAAACATTTTAGCCCCATCAGCATTAAATTCAATACTAACTTCAGGTAATCCAACCTGGCTAAAAGTAAGCTGTGCGCCCTTCACGTATCTACCGTTAAGTTCGGTGGGGATAAATTCAGGGGTGGAAGTCGCTCCCGTTTCCTTTACTTCAGCAAACTGTAAAAACGGAGTTTCTCCGATTTGTTTTATGGCCTCTTTAACATCCTTAACCCCAGCCAACTCCACGTTTAATCTGTAATTATCTCCGGCTCTGGAAATAGTAATCCTGGGTTCGGCAACACCGAAAAGATTGACCCTTTTTTCAATGACATCCCTTAAGCCATTTACTACTGAAGACTGATCTGCAGGAGAAACATTAGACATATCGATTTCATATACCAAATAACTGCCTCCTACCAAATCCAAACCAAGCCTCCAAGGAAGGTATTGGCTGATATAACCGCCTATCGGAGCTTTGGGATAAACAAAAAATACCGCCGCAACGGTTAGGATTAATACTAATATAAACAAAGATAAATTTTTCGCTTTCATAATTAATAAATATTATATTTATTTTAGACTAATAAATTGTTTTTTATTATATGAATTTTTCATATAAATAGCAAATTAAAAAAATGTACAGCCTCTGTGGTAAAAGATTATTAGCACTCTCTTGACTAGAGTGCTAAAACACCTATAATTAAATATACATTAATATTTTTATACAAATATGTTCGATGATAGGACATTTAAAATCCTGGAGGCTGCCATTCAGGAATTCATAAATGAAGGTGAACCGGTAAGCTCCAAAAAAATAGCGGAAAAATATAAATTCGGCGTAAAAGACGCCACTATCCGTTCCGAACTCAACGCTCTTACCGAGTCGGGTTTTTTGGATCAGCCCCACACTTCTGGAGGGCGCGTACCAACCGATAAAGGCTATCAATTCCTGGCTAACAAAATTATGGAGGACTTTTTCGATTCCGTAGATAATTTCCACGAACACTTCAATAAAATGATGGCTATTTTGGAAAATGACAGATGGACGAATTTTGTAGATAAGGTTTCCGAGGATATGAAACTTTTAAGCGCAGGCTATAAAAACGATAAAAATCAAATATATAAAAAAGGATTAGACGAGCTATTTGAAAAACTAGAAATAAACTCTCATGATGATTTCTGCCAAGTAGCTAAGGACTTTGAAATGTTGGACGAAAAATTGGAAAAGCTTCCAAGCATCATAGAAAAAACCGAATTACCAAAAATATTCATAGGTAAAAAAAGCCCTATCACCCAGAGTGAACACTTGTCAGTAATAATAGATTCTTACAATTTAAACGGAAACAGATTCTATTTAGCAGTTATCGGACCAAAAAGAATGGATTATGAAAAAAATATAAAATATCTCAAAAAATTAAAAGTCAAAAATCAAAAATTAAAATTACAAAAAGAAAATTAAAAATGACTGAAGAAAATATACAAAATACCACTCCCCCCTCCGAAAAATCAGAAATAGATTTACTTAAGGAACAAATTGCAAAACTCGAAAAAGAAAAAGAAGAATATCTGAATGGATGGAGACGGGCTAAGGCAGATTATATGAACCTGCAAAAGGACGAAACAAAAAGAATGGAAGAATTGATAAAATTTGCGAATCTAGAATTAATAAAAGAACTTCTTCTGGTACTGGACAGCTTTGAACTTTCCATAATAGCCACAAAAGATCCAGAAGCAAAAAAAGGAATAGAGATAATTTATTCCCAGCTAGAAAAAGCGCTAAATAAACAAGGGCTGGAAAAAATAAAAGCTTTGGGAGAGAAATTTGATCCGGCACTCCACGAAGCAATGCTTCAGGAAGAGTCCGACAAAGAAAGCGGCACTATCCTAGAAGAAATAATAAAAGGCTGGAAGCTAAACGGAAAAGTAATAAGGCCGACAAAAGTAAAAATAGCAAAATAATTAATAAATAAATTTAAAAAACATATGAGTAAAATAATTGGTATAGACTTAGGAACTACAAATTCAGCTGTTGCCGTAGTTGAGGGCGGTCAGCCAAAAATTCTGGAAAACGCCGAAGGCGCCAGAACTACTCCGTCTATAGCGGCATTAAATAAATCCAACGAAAGACTTATTGGTTTGTTGGCTAAAAGACAAGGAGTCACAAACCCGAAAAACACAATTTTCTCGGTAAAAAGACTTATCGGAAGGAAGTTTTCCGATCCCGAAGTACAGAACGACAAAAAATGGCTAACATATGATATTAAAGAATCTTCCAACGGCGGAGTAGAAATAAAAATGGGAGACAAGTGGTATAAACCGGAAGAAATTTCCGCTATGGTTTTGGCTAAATTAAAAGCTGATGCTGAAGCCAAACTCGGAGAACCGGTAACCGAAGCCATTATCACTGTCCCCGCTTACTTCGATGACAGTCAAAGACAAGCCACGAAAAATGCCGGAGAAATTGCTGGCTTAAAAGTAAGAAGGATTATCAATGAACCGACAGCAGCTGCTTTAGCTTACGGCTTAAACAAAAAATCCAACGAACAGATCGTTGTCTACGATTTCGGCGGTGGAACTTTTGATATTTCCGTATTGGAAGTTTCCAACGACACCGTAGAAGTTAAAGCCACGGGCGGCGATACCCACTTAGGTGGAGATGATTTTGACAAAAAAATCCAAGAATTCTTGGTTTCCGAATACAAAAAAACAGAAGGTATAGATCTTTCTAAAGATGTTTTGGCTCTACAAAGACTTAAAGAAGCTGCCGAAAAAGCCAAGCATGAACTTTCCACTTCTTTTGAAACCGAAATCAATCTTCCTTATATCACTTCCGATGCCAGCGGCCCAAAACATTTCTTAATGAAATTATCTAGGGCTAAATTAGAAGAATTAGTAAAAGACTACATCGACAGATCAATCGAATTGACCAAAAAAACGGTATTGGATGCCGGATTCAAATTGGAAGATATGGATGAAATAGTAATGGTTGGAGGACAAACCAGAATGCCGGCCATGGTTGAAGCTGTTAAAAAAGCTTTCGGAAAAGATCCTCATCAAGGAATCAATCCGGATGAAGTTGTTGCCGCAGGTGCAGCTGTTCAGGGAGGTATCTTGCAGGGCGACGTAAAAGACGTTTTGCTTTTGGATGTTACCCCGCTTTCCCTCGGTATCGAAACAATGGGCGGCGTATTCACCAAAATTATAGAAAAAAACACAACCGTACCGACAGCCAAATCTCAGGTCTTCTCTACCGCTTCCGATAACCAGACATCTGTAGAAATTCACGTCCTTCAGGGCGAACGAGAAATGGCGAACGACAACAAAACTTTAGCTAAGTTTATCTTGGACGGAATTCCGCCTGCGCCAAGAGGCATTCCTCAGGTAGAAGTAACTTTTGATATCGATGCCAATGGTATCTTGAGCGTATCCGCAAAAGACAAAGCCACTTCCAAAGTTCAGTCAGTAAAAATCGAGGCAAGCACCAATCTTTCTAAAGACGAAATCGAAAAACTAAAAAATGATGCCGCAAAATATGCGGAAGAAGATAAAAAGAAAAAAGAATTGGCAGAAGCCCACAACCACGCTGAAAGCCTTGTTTATACGGCCGAGAAATCATTGCACGAAGCGGGAGATAAAGTTACTCAAGAAATCAAGGATTCCATAAATAAAAAAATAGAGGCCTTGAAATCAGTCAAAACGAGTACCGACATCGAAGCTATAAAATCGGCAACAAACGACTTGTCCGGTGAACTTCAAAAAATCGGCCAAGCCATGTACGGAAATCAGCAAAATCAGGGAAATGCCGGAAATCCGGAACAGTCAACAGACAATAAATAGCATTAATTTGTGTTATAATTTTATTAATCCCACACATAATAAAATAAATATTTCGTTATTTATTGTGTGAATGGGATTGCTTAATTAAAAAATAATTTATAACAAAGTCAGAGAATACCAATTCCAGTCTTTGTTATGCGTGGGATTAATGTTTAATACAAATACCGGATCAAATCTTTTGGTTAAAAATGACACAACCGAAGTAGATACTTCAATGTCTAAAATCATAGGCCTCGGAGTTTTTGGAACTGTTTTGGCTCTAGCCTTAAGCTATTTCCTGAATATGCTTTATAAAAATCTGGGCGCCGCAAATTTCACTTGGTCAGCCGCTCTTTCCGTACTGTTTATTATTATATTTTTCCTGCAATCAATATTCATAAAATCATTCAAGCTCAACCTACTTCTTATTTTTGCGGAAACAGCCGGATTATCGATATTCTTCATAATAAACAATTACTCTCTGATATTGCTTATAGCCATTGTTCTTACATATGGAGCTTTGGTATCAGCTGCCAGAAAAAGCAAAGACGAACTTACCAATCAACTAAAAATAAATGTTCATAAAGTTGCAAAAGTATCGCTGCCAAAAATCATAACCGCAATCGCTATTTTAATTTCAGTTCTCTACTCCCAACCATTTTTTCCGGACGGATTAGTTGTCTCAAAAAATTTAATTAAGAGCATACTTGCCCCGGCAGAACCCCTTATCGCTTTAGCTAATAATTATCTTAATTTGGGTCTTAAGGATTTTGCTGTCGATAAAACCGTTGCTCAAATAGCCAAAAATATTTCCGAAGAAAATGCCGCCGCCAAACAAATACAAATAAGCCCTAAATTAATCGAGCAACAGTTAATAACTTCTGCAGGACAAATTGGACTGACAATAAAATCTAATGAATCAATTGTTGATGTTGCCTATAATTTTGTAACAAGCAAGATAGAAGGTCTTAGCACGCCAATGAGATGGGGGCTATTCGGAATAATGTTTTTATTGATATTTTTCACCATTAAAAGCTTCTTCTGGTTTTTCTACTGGCTTTTCTATTTACTCATCTATCTCTTCTATGAAATTTTAATGGCTATTGGCTTCTGTAAACTCAGCTACGAACAGATAAGCAAAGAGATTATTATTTTATAATTGCCGTAATATTTTGCCGGCATCTCTATGAAAAAAGATTATTACCAAATACTTGGGGTTAATAAAGACGCCTCCCAAGACCAAATAAAAGAAAACTATCGTAAGCTTGCCCATAAATATCATCCCGACAAGGCCGGAGGTGACGAAAAAAAATTTAAAGAAATAAACGAAGCTTATCAAGTCTTGTCCAATAAAGAAAAGCGCGCCCAATACGACCAATTTGGGGATGCTTTCGGCAATATGGGACAAGGCGGATATAACTACTCACAAGGCAATCCCTTTGCCGGTTTTGATTTTGGTGGATTTGGTCAAGGAGAAAATATTAATGTAAACTTCGGAGATTTTGGTGATATTAGCGATATATTTGAAACATTTTTCGGCGGAAGACACGGAGGAAGAAAAAAATCAAAACGCAGAGGTGCGGACCTGGAAGCTATTCAGGAAATAACACTTGAAGAAGCATTTAAGGGTGTAAATAAAGAAATTTCCTATAATGCTTTCAATAAATGTGGGAATTGTTCCGGATTCGGATATATAGAAAAAGAAGGATTCGATAAATGTTCTAATTGTGATGGTAAGGGCGAAATAAAAGAAGTGAAAAGAACAATCCTGGGCCAATTTGCTCAAGTTCGTATCTGCCCGAAATGTGAGGGCTTGGGAAAAATCCCAAAAAAATCATGCCAACAATGTTCTGGAACTGGTAAGATAAAACAAAAAAAGGACATAAGTTTTTTTATAGCTCCGGGAATCAGCGACGGACAAATCATGAAAATAGCAGGTGCTGGGGAGGCCGGGGAAAAGGGAGCGGAATCGGGAGATCTGTATATCAGAATAAGAATAATTCCCCACTCCGTATTCCAAAGATCGGGAAATGACTTATATATTAAAAAAGAAGTCGCATTAACCGATATTATTTTGAATAAAAAAATAGAAATTCCCGTTATTTCCGGAACTAAAATAAATATAGAAATTCCCGAGGGATTTTACCTTCAAGACAAACTTGCAATTCCCAATGAGGGCATGCCAAAATTTGAAGGAAGGGGCAGGGGTAATCTATATGTAGAATTTAAAACGAAAACTCCGAAAAAAATAAATTCTAAGGCAAAAAAAATTTTGGAAGAATTCGAAAAAGAAATATAAATTATTATGCATTTTAAATTCGGCAAATTTCAATTCTTGGGACTGGTTCTGGTAATCGTCATAGCAGCGCTAGTTATTTGGAGCCCAAAAAATACCTACAAACAAGATAAGGTTATTATAGCTTTCGGCGATAGTTTAACCCGCGGATACGGGATAGTTCCACCCGAAAAAAATTATGTAGTTTGGCTATCAGATTACGTAAATATACCTATAATTAATGCCGGTAAAACAGGAGATACAACAGCCGATGCGTTAGTACGCTTAAAATCGGATGTCTTGGATAAAAAACCAAACATAGTAATTGTTTTTCTTGGGGGAAATGACTTTTTAATGGGTTACAGCAGTGATGTTACGGAAGTAAACCTTACAACTATAGTATCCGATATACAAAAAACCGGAGCTAAAGTTATTTTACTCGGCGGAGATACCCAATTAGCTTCAGATGTCGAACAAAAAATACAAAAAGTTGCAAATCAAGAAAAAGTTTTTGCATATATACCCAATATTTTAAACGGCATACTATTCAGAAAAGATCTTATGTACGACAATCTCCATCCAAATGGGAAGGGACATGAATTAATAGCACAAAAAATTCTTCCGGCCCTGCAAAGAGCATTGAGTGAAAATTAAATAAAAAAACCGGCCGCGCCGGTTTTTTTATTTTGTGCCTCCACATGGAATCGAACCATGGTCAACTGCTTAAAAGGCAGCTGCTTTACCATTAAGCTATGGAGGCTTATTTTTACCAATTTCAATTAATTTATTTTAAATTAAAAATGTAAAATAATCAATATTTTTATGATATAATTAATTTATCAAACTAATAATTTACCCTTAATGAAAATAATAAAAAATAAAACAATAACTTGGATCGACATTTCAAAACCTACAAAACAAGATATAGAATTTGTAGTAAAACAGCATAAATTTCACCCGATTATTCTAGATGAATTACTTCATCTTTCAGCTAGGTCCCGAGTTGAAAAATATGACCAATATCTCTTCTTAACTTATCATTTGCCGGTTTACGACCCCATATTAAAAACTTCAAGAAAAGCTGAGGTGGATTTTCTCATAACAAAAAATAAAGTTATTTCCGTGCATTACGAAGAGCTAGAACCGATAAACAACTTTATCAGAAATTTAACCAATAATCCAGGTTTTAAAGAAACGGCCATGACAAATACGGGCAGGCTCATGTATTCCCTGATTGAAGAAATAATAAACTTTTCCATGAGACAGCTAAGACACATTGAGGAAAATATAACCAGCCTGACACAAGAATTATTCACCGGTAAAGAAGATGCAATGCTCAGAAAAATTTCTTACGTAAAAAGGGACTTGCTCAACTACAGGATAATAAGTAGGCCTCAGGAAATTCTATTAAACTCATTTAAACATGCCGGAATTAACTTCTGGGGAAACGATATTGCCGTTTACCTATCCGACCTTGTCGGGGATCATCTTAAAGTCATTCAACATCTTGAAAACTACCAGGAAACTATTGAGTCATTAGAAGAAACCAATGCACAGCTTCTGGACGCAAAAACTAACTCAGTAATGCAAAAATTCAACATATTGGCTTTTCTTACCATCCCGGCGGTTATAGTCCTACAATTATTCGCAGTTGAGTCATTTAATAAACTTTTTGGTGATAATGACTTAAAAGTTTTCCTTACCTGTTTAATATTAGTATTTTTGATAACTATAATTTCTCTTTTGATATTCAGAAAAAAGAGATGGCTGTAATAAAAAATGATTAAAATCTACGACACTTTATCGGGAACAAAACAAGATTTACCGAATAGCCGCCCAATACGGCTATTTGTTTGCGGTCCAACCGTCTATGACTCCCCGCACATAGGCCATGCCAGAACCTATATTTCTTTCGATACTTTCAATAGATATCTTCAATCCCAAAAAATAAGAACTTTATATCTGCAAAATATAACCGACGTAGATAACAAAATTATCAGTCGCGCTAAGGAGCAAGATATATCCCCTATAAAGCTTGCTTTAAAATTTGAAAAAGAATATCACGCCGCCGAAAAAATTCTTAAAATAAAAGGGGTTAAATATGCACGGGCCACAAAACATATTCCCCAGATAATCGGACAAATCCAAGTTTTGATAGAAAAAAAACACGCCTATAAAACCAACGATGGATATTATTTTGATGTCTCTACTTTTCCGGAATACGGAAAACTATCCAAAAGAACCGCGCTGCAGGCCGAAGACGCCACTTCCAGAATCGACGAAAGTGCCAATAAAAGAAATAAAGCTGATTTTGTACTCTGGAAATTCCCCGACCAAAAAGATATTCCGCTGCCAAAAAATACAAAAAAAATAACCTTTAAAATAGTTGACGGTGAACCACTTTGGTACACTGCTCTTGGCTGGGGCCGTCCAGGCTGGCACATTGAAGACACGGCTATTACGGAACATTATTTCGGCCCGCAATATGACATTCACGGCGGAGCCGTTGAATTAAAATTTCCGCATCACGAAGCGGAAATCACACAACAAGAAGCTGCTTCCGAAAAAAAACCACTTGTAAAAATTTGGATGCATACCGGTGTGCTTTTTATCGACGGAAAAAAAATGAGTAAGTCCCTGGGTAACTTCATTAAAATAGATGATTTCATCAAAAAATATTCCCCTGAAACACTGCGCCTCCTGATCAATCTCCACCACTATCGTTCCCCCATTAACTACACCGAAGAATCAGCCAATCAAGCCGACAGTACAATGAAAAGACTTCAGAAAATAATAAACGCCCTTTCATTTATTAAAAATAAAGGCGCTGTTTCTCCGGAAATAAAAACCTTATTAGAAAAAACCGAGAATGATTTTCAGGAAGCTATGGCCGACGATTTCAATACGCCCAAAGCCCTTGCTTCTATTTTTGAAATGATAAATGCAATAGAAAATAAAATCTGGAAATTAACAAAAAATGAAGCTCTGGCTATTAAAAAATTATTAGCCGATAAAATGCTAATCTTCCTCGGAATAGCCCTAAAAACAGCCAAAATACCCCAAAATATAGCCAAATTAGCTAAGAAAAGGGAGTTATTCAGGAAAAGTAAACAGTTTGCTCAGTCCGACCTCTTGAGAAAGAAAATAGAAGAGTTAGGATATATTATAGAGGACACGCCAATAGGTCCGTTCGTAAATAAAATTTAATTTCTTTTTTAAAATATGGCTTCAACAAAATTAAAACTTCCGCCTCAAAATCTGGAAGCGGAGCAATCCGTATTGGGCGCTTTGATGATAGACAAGAATGCAATAATAAACGTTGCCGATATTTTGGTTGCGGAAGATTTTTATAAACCGGCACACGAAAAAATTTACGAAGCTATTCTGAAACTTCACGATAAAAGAGAAGCAATAGATATAGTTACCATCACCAACAAACTCAAAGAAATGGGCCTGCTTAAAGATATAGGCGGACAAACTTATTTAACCAAACTGATGGAGTCAGTTCCGTCCGCAGCGCACGTCACCCACTATGCCCAAATAGTCAAAGAACAAAAAATCAGAAGAGATCTCATAAATGCTTCAGGTGATATTTCCGAGAAAGCTTTTGGCGGCGGACAAGAATTAGAAGACACTTTGGATGAAATCGAAAAAAAGATTTTTGCCATTTCCCAGCGCTCAATCCCCCAAAAGTTTTCCAGTATCGGCGAAGGCCTTAAAGGCGCTTATGAAAGAATAGAAAAACTTCACAGCGGCGAAGGAAAATTAAGAGGAATTCCAACAGGTTTTCAAGAATTGGATAATATGCTTTCCGGCTTTCAAAGATCCGATCTCGTTATTTTAGGTGCCAGGCCGTCTATCGGTAAAACCTCATTAGCCTTGGATATCGCCAGAAATGCCGCGGTAAAGCATGGCCAACCGGTAGGAATATTCTCTCTTGAAATGTCTAAAGAGCAGGTAATCGACAGAATTATCTCTACCCAAGCAAATGTCCCTTTATGGAATTTAAGGACCGGAAACCTAAAAGAAGACGAATCATTTGGATATATACAGAGCGCATTGGACGAACTTTCCCAGGCACCAATATTTATAGACGATACCCCATCACCAAACATTCTTCAGATGAGATCTATGGCCAGAAGGCTTCAATCCGAAAATGGATTAAGCATGCTTGTAGTGGACTATCTGCAGTTGATACAGCCCCGCACAACTTCAGATAATATGGTTTCCCAAATAACTGAAATTTCCAGGGGGTTGAAGGGTTTGGCAAGAGAGCTTAATGTTCCGGTAATTGCCCTTTCCCAGCTTTCCAGGGCTGTCGACCAAAGAGAGAATAAAAGACCAAGATTATCTGATTTAAGAGAATCCGGATCCATTGAACAAGACGCCGACGTTGTCATGTTTATCTACAGAAAAGATCACGAAAAAACCAATCCTTCTCCGGAAGAAATGGGCACAGCAGAAATCATCGTAGCAAAGCACAGAAACGGCCCGACGGGCACCATTAAATTAAAATTCAACCAAGAAAGGGCTAGTTTCTCAGATATCGATAAATATCACGACGAGAACTAGTAATAAATCCAAATGAACCTTCCGGATCCCATAAAAAATTTCATAGACCACTTCTCCAAGCTTCCCTCCATAGGCCCACGTCAAGCTACCCGCCTTTCGTTTTTTATAATAAATTCCGGCAAAAAAGAAATTGAGGAAATAAAAAAATCATTTGAGGAGTTGGAAAAAATGGATATCTGCGAAGATTGTTTTTTTGTTTTTATGCCTAAAAACAATGCAGACAAAAAATGCAATATCTGCAGTGATAATCAAAGAAATCATAAGATTATAGCTGTAGTGGAAAAAGAAACCGATTTGATTTCTCTGGAAAAAACTAATAAATTCAACGGGGTCTATTTCATTGTGGGTAATCTGCAAAAAAATGGAATGCTGGGTGTTGAACAAAAAAATAGATTAACCAAATTAAAAAATAGAATTACGAAAGAGCTGGGCGGCCAAGCAGAAGAAATAATAGTAGCCATAAATCCGACAACATACGGGGATTTCAATGCAACCATTCTCTCGAAAGAACTTAAAGATTTCACAAAAAAAATAACCAGGCTAGGGCGAGGTATACCAACTGGCGGTGAAATAGAATTTGCCGACGAAGATACTCTTGGCAATGCCCTAGAAAGAAGAATATAAAATCCCCCATTTCTGGGGGATTTTAGTTATTTTATAGACGTAACTTCAATTTCTGTCATTTCTTGCCTGTGTCCTTTTTTCTTTCTTCGTCTTGTCTTGGAGTGATATTTAAAGACAATTTTTTTGTCATCTTTATAGTTTTCGGTAATCTTAGCTTTTACCTCGGACCCCTTCAAGTAAGGAGCACCAACGGATACGTCTTCACCGTCAGCAACTAATAAAACTTTATCAAAAACAACTTCGGTTCCGGCTTCTTTATCCAATTTTTCTATTTGAACTTTTTGGCCAACAGCAACTTTATATTGCTTTCCGCCTGTTTCTATAACTGCGAATTTCATAATGAATACGTTTAATTAATAGATATAATAACAAAAACCGCTATTAAAATCAATATGGACAAAACTACGCTGAAGGCCGAAAGCAAATAACTCAAAAATCTTTCCTTAAAATAAACCCTCATCGAAAGCCAAAAATTAAGGAGAATAATCGTAGCTGAAATTCCTAAAATACTATAAAGATCACTCTTATTTCCCAAAAAATCGGTTCCTTTATAGCTATCGAAATGCATTACCAATAAATTTCCAGTCTTGTAAAAATTTATAAAAGCCCAAAGCCAAGCCAATAAAACAATGAGCATACTAGAACCAAAAGAATATGCCAAAAATTTTTCTTTTTTAAAATCTAATAATTTCATGATTTTTTAAAAATTTCCTTTCATTATATCTTTCCTTATTCCTCTCATCAAATTTTCCATAAAATAAATATTATGGATAGAAGTTAAAATACCGGCCAACATTTCCCCGCTCTGGAATAAATGTTTTACATACCCGCGGGTAAAATTCCGACAAGTGTAACAACCACATCCCTTTTCAATAGGCTTTTTGTCTAAAGCAAATTTTCCTGATTTCATATTCAGGTTTCCTTTTTTGGTTAAAGCTGTACCGTTCCTGCCCAATCTGGTAGGGGTCACGCAATCAAAAGTATCAATTCCTCGTCTTACCGCTTCAAAAATATCTTCAACCGAACCTATTCCCAATAAATGCTTAGGTTTATTTTCCGGGAGATTTTCCACAGACCAATCCAATTCATTCTTTTTTCCTTTTTTAAATTTACCGAAAGCTCCACCTATTCCAAAACCGTCAAAATCCATCTTGCCTATAAATTCCGAGCTCTTTAAACGCAAATCTTTGTATTCTCCGCCTTGCACGATGCCAAAAAGCATCTGATCTTTTCTTTTATGAGCCTTCAAAGATCTCTCAGCCCAGCGATGAGTACGCTCCATTGCTTCTTTTGTATATTCATAATCGGAAAAAGGTGAGGTGCATTCATCAAAAGCAAAAATAATATCCGCCCCCAGATTTTCCTGTATTTTCATAGATTCTTCCGGACCAATAAAATGCTTGGAACCGTCCAAAAAAGATTTAAAATAAACACCGTCTTCGGTAATCTTCGCAAATTTTTCCATTCCGGCATTTCTTTTTTTTCTGGCTTCTAAAGCCGGCCCGGCAATTTTTGAAGCACCGTGTTCTAATCCCAAACCAAGACTAAAAACCTGAAAACCGCCGCTGTCGGTAATAATCGGCTTGGGCCAATTCATAAATTTGTGCAATCCGCCAAATTTTTTAACAACTTCATCTCCCGGTCTCAAAAATAAATGATAGGTATTACATAAAACAGCTTCAATACCCATTTCGTTAAGCTGTGCCGGGGTAATACCCTTTACCGTTCCTTTTGTACCAACAGGAAAAAAAGCCGGGGTATGAATCTGACCATGAGGCGTATTAATAACTCCTGCTCGTGCACGATTTTTCTTGGATTTCTTTAAAATTTTAAACATAGAAATAAAAAGTAGTCCCAACGGGAGTCGAACCCGTGTTTTATCCGTGAGAGGGATATGTCCTGCCACTAGACGATGGGACCGAATAATTGGCTGACTAAAAGCTATTTTATACTACTTTTATCTCTTCTACAACTTTTTCCAAATGCATAGCGTGAGAACCTTTTATAATCACCAGATCTCCTTTTTTCATTATTTCCTGGACTTTAAGCCTTGCGTCTTCGGAAGTTTCAAAACTGAATATATTTTTTATCGGCATACCTTTTTTGGAGGCTGATTCCGCAATAAATTTAGATCTCGGACCAACGGTTACAAGAATATCAAAAACTTCAGGAATCAATCTTCCCAATTCTTCATGGGCCTCAATAGTATACTTCCCAATTTCAAGCATGTCGCCCAACACCGCAATTTTTCTTTTGAATTTTAAAGACTGCGCCAACTCAATGACAGCCTTCATAGAAGCCGGGGATGCATTATAACTATCGTCGATCAAAAAAGAATCCTTAATTGCCGGCATCATTTTTGTTCTTTGTGCTGGAGACTGATAATCCCTTAAAGCTTCAGAAACCTTTACCAAGTTCAAACCAAAAGCAAAACCCACAGCAGCGGCAGCGGCAGCAGCATAAGCCTGTGGCTTACCAAAACAGTTATCTATCCTTACGGGCACAAAAGACCCGCCATAATTCAATTTAAAAGCAATTCCGACGGGTTTACCATCCTCCATCCTATTTTCAAAATTAGTTATCTGAATAGCGGCTTCCGGACCAAAACCATAACTCATAACGTAGGCCTTAGTCCTGGATTTCATTTCGGCTACATATTTATCATCAACGTTCAAAACTGCAAATCCGGTACTCGGCAAAATCTCTAAAATCTTTGATTTTTCCCGAGCTACGGCATCTGGGCCGCTATAAAATTCAACATGCGCGGGCACATCGCCCACCGCAGTAATAACTCCTATTTGCGGTCTAGCAACATCCAAAAGATTTTTAATATCTCCGGGCTTATCAGCGGCATATTCCAAAATAAGTATTTCCGGGTATTTAAATTTAAATACCAATTTAAAAAAAGAAATAAAAATTACTTTAAACCAAAAAGCTCCGCCTATAATTTCCCGATAATCACCCAAAATAGTTAAAGGAAGGCCAAGTTCATTATTAAAATTTCCGTGGGTAGCTCTTACAAATCTAGAATCTTTCAAAACGCTAAAAATAGCTTCTTTAGTAGAAGTTTTTCCTACACTTCCCGTTACAGCAATGATTCCCGGCTGATATTTCTTCAAAGTCAAAACAGCTAGTTTCCTTATAATTTTTTCCAATTGTATTTTGAGTTGTTCTTTGTTCATAGTTATTTCTCTATATAATCTGGAGGAATATTATAATAATTAATCAGAAATTCCGCTAGATCTTTAAAAACCGGGACAACGGTTTGTCCAGCCAAAAGACCTCCGGCAGGTTTATCTATTCTCAATAAAATAACAAACTTAGGATCGTAAGCCGGAGCAAAACCTATATATGTATCTATAAATTGGTTATATAAATATCCCCCCTTAGCAGGGATCTGAGCGGTACCGGTTTTTCCGGCTACATAATATCCCGGAATATGCGCAACTATGTTTTTATCTACCGCCGAAACCATCATTTTGACAGCCTGTTTAGCAGACTCTTCCGAAACAACACGGCGCACTATTTCGGGCCTAGTATCGGCCATAATATACGGTTTCATCAAATTACCTCCATTAGCCAAAACCGAAAACGCATTAATCATTGCAATTGGGGTTACTGCTATTCCTTGACCAAAAGAAGCTGTAGCAAAATCCACAGCCGAATTTGTTGTCTTTAATTTCTTTATATTACTGGAAACCTCCCCCGGCAACTCTATTCCGGTTTTTTCGTTAAAACCGAATTTAATCAAATAATTATAAAACAAATCCTTGCCTATCAGCTGCTGAGCATAACTAGCCCCGGTGTTAAGAGAATTTTCTATAACCTGAGTCATCGTTGTAAGGCCATGGGCGCCCTTTTCTTCGGCGTCCCAGTTTCTTATGGTATAGCCATCCAATTTTATGAAACCCTTATCAACATAAGTGGTTTCGGGTGTCAGTTTTCCGGCATCAAGTCCGGCGGCCATAGTAAGAACCTTAAAAACAGATCCCGGCTCATAAATACTTTGAACTGTTGGATTCAAAAAATCTTTAATTTGAAATTCCGAATAATTATTAGGATTAAAACTGGGATAACTATCCATAGCGATTATCTTTCCGGTTTTCGGATCTTGAACTATTACACACCCACCTTCCGCATTATATTTATTAACCAAATCCGCCAAAGATGATTCGGCTCTAGACTGCACCGTCGAATCTATAGTCAAAAAAACATCCCTGCCCTGTTCCGGATCAATTACTTTATTATCTTTTAATTCTCCGTTTTTTCCGGCAAGCCGTTCATTAGAATAAAATTCAATTCCATATCTTCCTGAAATAACACCGTCCTCAGAACCTGGAGAAACGAAACCCAAAACCTGAGCGCCTACATCCTGAAAAGGATAAAACCTAAAATTTTTTTGATCGATATAAATACCTTTAATTTGAAGTTTTTTTACAGCATCAACTTGATCTTGGGTAGCTTTTTTTATTAATTCAAAATACTGATTTGTAGAATTTAAAAATCCATTAATAACTTTTTGCTTATCAAGACCAAGAACGCCAGCAACCGATTCGGCCGCTAATGTAGCCGCTTCTTCCCCTTTAGAATAAATTTCTTTCGGTACGGCAAAAATAATATAATACTCCTTGTTCATTGCCGCCGGATTAAAATTGCCGTATTTGTCGGTAAAATAAATATTACCCCTTAAAGCCTCCAAAAAACCGGATAAACGGCTTTGCGCTTCAGCTTTTACCGCATAATAAGATCCCTTGGTGATCTGAAGGTTATAAATATTTGAGATTAAGACAAAATATAAAAACACGAATACTGTCGAAATAAAATAAATTCGCGTCTTCATATCTTGTCTTAATCAAATTAATTTACGGCTAAAGCTTCCGAGCTCTTTTCGAAATATTTTGGCTTTGTTTCTTTTACTAATCCGTTTGTTTTGACAATGCCATTAAGACTACTCAGATCGGTAATTTTATAAAGCTGATTTTTAAAGTCGGCGTTCGCCAACTGAAGAACCTGTAAGTTTTTGGAATTATCGGAAATCGAATGCTTCAAGCCTACATTCTCATTATAAATGTAAATGTTCAAAAGCACTAAACCAACTAACGCAAAAGACAACAGCAAAGGAGAAGAATTATAAGAATATTTAGTTTTATTTGGTTCTATTATAGTCATTTTTTTAAATTATTTTTATTCCTCTTAATTTTGCCGACCTGCTCCGCGGATTATTTTTTATTTCTTCCGCCGAAGCTATTATTGGTTTTTTTGTTAAAATTTCCGCTACCCCGTCTTTTTTCATATCCCTGAAAGCATTTTTAACTATTCTGTCCTCCAACGAATGGAATGAAATTATCGCAACCCTTCCTCCGTTTTTTACTATTTCTTTCAGATCTCCAAGTATCTTCTGAAGGTTATCCAGCTCTCCGTTTACAAATATCCTTAAAGCCTGAAATGTCCTTGTCGCCGGATCTATCCTTCCCCTTTCGTAACTTTTGGGTAAAACTTCTCTGACTACCCCGGCAAGCTGAAAACTGGTTTTTATTGCCTCTTTTTTTCTGGCTTCCACGATAGCTCTGGTAATTCTTCCAGGAAATCTCTCTTCCCCATAAACCTTTATAATCTCTTTCAGTTTTTCTTCTGGATAAGAATTAACCACTTCGTAAGCCGTAAGCCCTCCATCCGAATAAGACATTATCAGCGGCTCATCTTTTTTAAAGCTGAATCCCTTTCCGGAATCATCCAGCTGATCCGAAGAAAATCCCAAGTCCAAAAGTAATCCATCCACCTTCGGCAAGGATTTTTCTTTCATGATTTCTTTGATATCCGCGTAATTCCTGTTCAGGAATAAAAAGTTATTTCTACCAAAAATACTTTTATTCCTTTCCATTGCCTTTTTATCCCAATCCAGCGAAATCAATTTTCCGGTTTCACCAACGGCTTCCAAAATTTTTCCAGAATGACCGCCGGCTCCAAAAGTGCCATCTATAAAGAATTCACCTTTTTGCGGCTGCAATATTTCCATTACCTCATTTAAAAGAACTGGAATGTGTGGCATATTTTCAAACCTTAGCTTTTAGCATTGGGCGGAGCCCTACAAACTCTTTTCGCCGCTACAAACTAAGTCCGTTTTTATTTTAAATACCTAACTCCCCTAATTTTTCGGCTATTTCATCTGAAGAGGATTCGGTTTTTGATTTATACTCCTTCCAAGATTCACTGTTCCAGATTTCAATTCGGTTATAAACTCCGGCAATAACGGTTTCTTTGGAAAGACCCGCATATTCGCGGAGATAATCCGGAATCAAAATTCTTCCCTGCTTGTCGAGTTCCACATCCATAGCTCCGGCAACCATCAATCTGACGAACGCCCTGGAATTGGATTGAACCAAAGGAAGATTTATGAGTTTCTGGGCCAAAACCTCCCAGTCTTTGGAAGTAAAAACAAAAAGACAGTGATCAAGTCCCTTTGTAATAATTGCGCCGGTTCCTACTTTTTGGCGGAATTTTACAGGAAGTGCGATCCTGCCTTTGGTATCTAAACTATGTTTGTATTCTCCAATAAACATAAGATGCTTTTATAAGTTATCCCCAGAATTAAGGCTTATCCCCACATTTATCCACATCTCACCCTATATATCCATTTTACACCACTAGACCAAATTATGTCAAAGGGCTACACAACAATAAAAAAGCCCGTATTTACGGGCTTTTTTGGCTATTCATTAAAATTATCCACAATAAGCTTTTTTTGCTTATTCCCCACTTTATAAATTGTGCGCTCTGCAGGGATCGGACCTGCGACCTTTCCGATGTGAACGGAACGCTCTACCACTGAGCTAAGAGCGCAATAAAAATTATTTATTACTTAAATATAATAAACAAAAAACACGCCGAATTCAATTAAATTAAAAAATGATTGGGTTTTAAATTTTTATTAAAATCAGTTTTTAAGACAACGAACAGGAAATCCCCATGCCCCGCTGTATGAGTACCGAGCTACCGTTGTATAAATAGAAGCCAAAAGCCGCGCCCATGCGCCACTTCCTCCAGCATCCGAAGACCAAAAGTATGTGTAAGCGTCACGATTACCAAATGACCCAGTAACGCCTCTATAACCAGTTAAAGTACTGTTAAATCCAGATATTCCGCCAGATTTTAATTTTGTTCCAGCGGCACTACAATCCCAAGTTCCATTCCTAGAAACATTGCAAGTCTGACCCGCATCGGTAAGATATTGGTCTAGTATATTTTGTTCGGCATCTGTAGGAACGTGCCATCCCACGGGACAGACACCTTGAGCTCCAGCTATTGTTGAACCATGCATAGCGGCCGACCATTGATAAACGAAGCCAAATTTATTAGAAATAATGTTAGCAAGTGTTTCTTCGGCGCTATTAGTGGCATTTGGAGGATAAGAATAATAACCATGGTCTAGGCCATCCCAAGTTGCAGTAACAGGACCTCTGGTTATAGCTGTTCCATCAGGATATTTAGTGGTTCTAATATTCTCAGTCATCCAACATTGTGTGCCAATTAAAACAGTTGAATAAGAATTATTATCAGCGTCAGTAATTAAGTCTCCACAAGTCAAGCCTGGCAAAATAGCCGAATCTAGGCTCAAATCATTTCCAGTCTCAAATCTTGTAGAACTTCGTCCTCCATCAGCAACGGCATTCGATGCAAGATATTTGTCGGATTCAAGAGTAGCAGAAAGAGCCCAAGAACCAGGGATATAGGTGTAGTAGAGACCATTAGCTACGGTATTGACTGGATCAATAGGGAGATTGGAGAAAAGAGTTCCGGCTGAGGATTGAACTGAAGATAGATTGACTGGTATCCAACCTGTACCGTCTATATTTCTGTAGTTTCCTGAGGTAGAACAGTGATAGCTACCACTACTGAGAGCTGGGAGACCAAGATCAGAACAATTGGCTTGAGCGCTTGGTATAGATACATAGACATCACCATGGGTACCCATATTGGTGCTACCTCCAAAGGATTGATACAAGAGAAGAGCTTGGTTTATAGATGTTATCTCCGTGATTCTATTGGCATCTCTGCTCTGCTTTACCATCTGAGCCGGGTTTATGACCAGGAGAACTGTTGTGGCCAGGACTGCTAATATACCTATGACTATCAATAGTTCTATGAGGGTGAAGGCTTTTTGGAATTCAAAACGATTCATATTTAATTATTTTAGCATAATTATATAGAAATAAAAAAAAATATAATAAACATATTGTACATAGAAACAAAAAACGCCCTGAATTCAATCAGGGCGTTTTTCATAAAATTACTGAAGTTCAACTGTAGCACCGGCAGCTTCCAATTTCTTCTTCAAATCTTCAGCCTCCTCTTTCTTTAAGCCTTCTTTAACGGCTTTAGGAGCGGCATCTACAATATCCTTGGCTTCTTTCAAACCAAGACCAGTAGCTTCTCTCAAAACTTTGATAACCTGAATCTTTTGAGCACCGCCGTCTTTCAACATAACTTTCCAGGCGGTCTTCTCTTCGGCTTCGCCTCCGGCAGCAGCACCGGCTCCGGCAGCCATTACCGGCATAGCGGCAGAAATTCCGAACTTCTCCTCCATCGCCTTTACAAATTCGGCGAGTTCAACAACTTTCATTTCCGCAATCTTATCCAATAAATCTTTATACTTTTCCATAATTATTTTTTATTTATTTTTAATTTTAATTGCTTGCTTTTTTTGACACTTCAGTTAAACCGAACATGACCTTTTTGATTGGCATAGTAAGCATCATAGCTATCTGAGCCAATAATACTTCTCTGGAAGGTAATGTAGCGACAAGATTGAATTCTTTGACGTCAACGAGTCTGCCCTCCTTCAAATCGTATGCTCCCACTACTTCAAATTCGCCTTTTTTGGATTTTTTGATATCCTTGGCAAATTTATTTATTATGGCAGCTACGGAAGTCAGATCGCCCTTGGCAAATATGGCGGCCATCTGCGACTTTGCAGTCATGGCATCGAAACTGATTCCGGAGTTCTTAAAAGAAATATTTATTAATCTCTTTTTAACAACTTTCAAATCAGCTCCGGCTTTTTTAAGATCTCTTTTGAGCTTCTTAAAATCCTCCACCAGAACGCCGTTGAAACCGACGAAAACCGCGGTTCCACTTTCTTTCAATCTCTTTACGCTTTCGTCAACTAAAGAAGTTTTTTGCTTTTTAGTTAATGGCATAATTTGTGAATCTTATAATGATTCTATTTTTTTAATTAAAAAAGGACCTTTACAGTCCATAGTATATTTGCCCTCACAGCAAATTTTATTTTCCTCGACAGGACTTATGGGTGCCTGTTGTCTATGGATGTACATATAATATATACAAAAATGTCCAAATCGTCAAGAAAGAAAAAGCCCCGGTTCATTATGAACCGGGGCGTATTTTTTAATCCTTCTTTTCGTCTTTTCCGTCTTCCTCTTCCTTTTCAAAAACAATTTTGGATTTCTCATTGAGTACGACGTAAATTATGTCTTTCTCTTTGATGAATCCCTTGTTCTTGAGCCGGCAAAGGGGCTTGCGAAGATATTTGTAAACCTTATTCTTCACGAGCCGTGCGCCATTTTCAGGCTTATCGGTAGCTTCGTTGAGGATGAATTCCTTAACCCTCTCGTCAAAGACGAGGGTAACCGGAAAACTCTTCAGGACTTTTTCCTGGAATTTGCGCAGTTCCACGTCAACAATCTTGCGCAATATATCCGGACCAAGGGGTCTGTAAACGCTTATTCTGTCGAGCCGCGCCAGAAATTCCGGCGGGAAAGCTTTCTTAAGCTCTTCGAGGGACTGCTTGTATATTTCTTTATCCAAGACAGACTCCTCTTTTTTCTCTATCTTCTGAACGAACCCAAGCTTACCTTTCGGATTCAGTATTTCGGCGATCTGGCGGGAACCGACGTTAGTCGTCATGAGAATAACCGAATTGGAAAAATCGGTTATCATGCCGTTGGCCAACTGCAGCTGCGCCTTATCGATGATATTCAGAAGTATATTATGAAGAGCCGGATGGGCTTTTTCTATCTCATCAAAAAGAATGATGGATTTAGGCCGTTTAACTTCGGTAAATGCCTGCATAGCCGCAAGTCTGTTTACCTCAGACACAACCTTTTCGCGCTCAGCGAGTATCGGAAAAGCTTCTTTGAGTTTCTTGTTAAGAAGTGGCCATTTCTTTACGTCTACATTTCCCTTCTCGTCAAAAAACTCGGAAAACTCTACCATCTGATCGGCTAAGTCATAATTCAACTGAATAAGCTCTTTGACTTTTTCGTTGAATTCTTCTTTCGCCTTGATCATTTTAGGATCCGTGTCTTTTGCGAACTTATCGATGCTCCCCTGAAACAGAATGGGAGCAGTGCCCGAATCCCGCGGATCTTTCGGATTCCAGTGGCCAACATAGCCAGCCGGAGAACCGATGAGTTTGGAAATGCTATGGCTTTCCGAATACGCTTCACACGGAATTTTCGTGAAAGCATTCCTGTCACCAAACCAGTATTCAGCAAGTAATTCAGCCGTTAAGGTTTTACCGACACCGGAGGGTCCCGCGCACAAACCCACGTAAATAGGTTTGTTTTCCGTAAACATCTCCGACTCGAAAACCTCTATTGCATCGGCCAAATCTTTCACTGCCTTATCCTGGCCTTTTATAACAGACAACATGAATTCTAAAAGCCGTAAAGCTTTTTCGCTTGGCTTTTCGCCATCCAACCTTATTCTGCGTTTCATACTATCACCCCCGTTATTTAATTTAAAAAGACTCTAATTTAATATTCACCCTTCTAGAAAAAACAGTCAACCCCATTTTTTAAAAAAAGAAAAAGCCCCCCTACTCTTTTCAGAGTAAGGGGGCAGATTTTATTTGACATCGCCAGGCTTCTCCTCTTCACACTGCTTGGAAAAAACCACGTCTTTGCCATCGAGGTCGACACAGACTATATCCGCTTCTTTTATTTCTTTCCGGTTCCTGAGCCGCGCCATTTCCCGCCTTATGTACTTATCGAACTTGGCAAGAAGCGTCGAGGCTCCGAATTCCAGACGGTCCAAAGATTCGTTAACGATGAAATTCTTAACTTCATCGCTTATCCTGAGCGAAATAGGAAATGAAGCGTTAACCAGTTCCGTATAGAACTTATTAAGCTCCAGATCGAAAATCTCGTTCAGAGAATCTTTGAACAGCGGACGGAAAACAGATATCCTGTCAAACGAAGACAGGAAATCAAGACTTATATTTTCGACCGCAAACTGCATTGAAGATTTATAAATCTTCTTTGCGTCCGAAAGCCGATCATATATAGCCTTGTCCATTTTCTCGATCTGTTCTTTGCTAGGAGGTTCGAAACCCAGCCTTCCCTTTTTCAGTCCCCTCACCTCTTCCATTATCACATCCGAACTGATGGTGGACGTAACAATAACTATAGAATTGGTAAGATCGACTTCTTCGCCGTTTTCGAATCGCACGTATCCGTCTCTCAGCACTCTCTGGATAATACTGAGCATGCCGGGACAAGAACGTTCGAAATCACTGAAGACGACGATGGAAAGACTGTTCTGGGGTTTGTAACTGTTGAGCTTCTCCTCAAGAACATTGATTGCATCAACGAGATTAATGCAATGCTTCGTGGTATCGCCAAGCTTCTGCCGCAGCTCATCTGAGCCGACAGCCGAGTCATTGGCGGTATTACAAAGCCTGAAAAGTTCAGCCTGTTTTTTCTCCAGTATCTCCTGTAGCTTTTTCTGGCCATTGAATATCCGGCAGTAATCCTTGTTCCTCAGTAAAAGAGGAAGATCGATTTCCGCTCTGGACAACATAGCCGGAACAGCCGCTACGGTTTCCATATTGAAAGCTCCGCAAGGAATTTCGGAATAATACTTGCTGTTTCCGAAAAATATTTCCGCCAAGCTTTCGACGAAAAGCCGTTTTCCGACATTTGGCAACCCCAGAAATAATCCCTTATAAATAGGGCTATTTCTGCGCCTCAGTCCGGAAGTCAGGCCTTCAAAGCATTTCACGAAGTTTCCGATAACCGGATCCTGACCCTTAATCCTTTCTTTTAACATCGCAAAGAGATTAGAGGCCTTGTCGCTTTTTTCTCCCCGGGAAAGACGTATCATTTTGCGTTTCATAACCCCTCCCTTTTTCCTCTATATTTTTGTAAAAGCTTCTATCCCTATTTAAACACTACAACAAAATAAAAACAACCCCCTGTCAACCGTTATTAAAAAATTTCATTATTCTTTTGCACTTTAATCTTTAATTAAAGGCACGAAGCTGAAACCAAAATATTCTTTTTTATCGAAAAAATCTTTAGCTTTTTTCTCCACTACCACAATACTATTTTTAACCGGAGCAATAATTTTTCCACCAATTTTTAATTGCTCAAACCAAAAAGCCGGAATTTCATCACTAGCCGCTGCGGCAATAATTTTATCGTATGGTTCAAATTCTTTACAACCCAATGATCCATCTCCAATAATTAATTTTACTATTCCCTGCTTCTCAAATCCATACTTAGACATATTTTCTCTAGCGAATTTCTGAAGCTCTTCAATCCTCTCCACTGAAATAACTGAATAAGAAATTGAGGTCAGGGTACCTTGGGCGATAATTTCTTTCTGAGTTTTGTCTTCACTCCCAACAAACTCAGCTCTTTGCTCTATCTCTTTTTTCATATGGGTTAAAATATACGCCATCAGAGCAGTTTTCCAACCAGAACCGGTACCAATCTCTAAAACTCGCTCTCCGATTTTTAAATCCAAAAGCTCCAGCATAAAAGCCACGACAAGCGGCTGGGAAATCGTCTGTTCAAAACCGATAGATAGAGCTTCGTTGGAATAAGCATTGTTTTTTTTCTGTTCCGGCACAAAATCCTTTCTGTCTATATTTTTAAAAGCCTCTATGATTACCGGATTTTTTAAATAACCATCCTTTTTTAAAAGCTCTATAAGTTCTTCGTTTGTGTTTAAGACTGCCATAAATATATTATAACAAAAGAAAAAGCCCCGATCCTTACGAATCGGGGCTTATTTTCAGGCCCTAGAACTTGGCCTGGTCTTTCTTGGATTTCAGATACATGGGATAGTAGTCGCGATACTCGGACGCTATCCTCGTGATCTTCTTCCCTTCCTTGTCCGTGAACACCTCATTGATGAACATGCCCAGTGACGGCAGCATGGCGTGAGTTTCCAGGAATTCATCCGGGCCTTTAAGGCACGGAACGAGGATTCCCACGCGCTCATCGTAGAGCATGAACGAGGAGTGGAAGTGGCCGAGATAAGCTATTGCCGGTAAGCCGCCGCTCTCACCGCTTTCGCGGATAAGCTTCAGGTGTTTTTCAACCTGCGGCGACAGCGAATAGCCCAGCCCGCCCTCGGGGTGTATCAGTTTGTGGTAGATCCCATCCACCACAACCGACCCGAACATCGAACCCAGATACCGCAGAAGACCCGACAGCCTGATCGACAGGGTCCTCACGATAAGATGGCCGATGGATTTCCAAGCCCAAGCATCGTGATTGCCTTCGATGATGTCGGTCTGGAGCCAAACTTCTTTCTGGCTCTTTTCCGTCCTGGTGACGTAGCTTATAGTGCCATCGTCGTTGTTGATCATTTCCGAGACCAGGATAGGCTTCTTAGGGTCTACTTTGATCTTCACTTTAGGCCAGTTAGCCACCGCGTGGTTTTCCATGCCGTCGAGATCAGAGAACTTAACGTCGAAGTTATGTCCCCTGTAACCCGCCGCAGCAGGGCCATCGGTAACGTCACCGGGATGATACATGCGCCGCACGCCGGCGTCAGCAGCATCCTGATAGGCCTTCTTGAAGATGTCGGGCAGTTCTTTCTTGCTGCCGCTGTGATTATCCGAAACAGAGGCTTCCTTGGTTGCGAAGACGTAAACGTCCTCGTACTTCAAAGGAAGCGGCGCAAACTTCCGCTTAACCGACACTTCGAGTTCGTAACGCTTGGTGTCAGGCTTGAACGGAATTTTGATGCCGCAGTTAGACAGCCTCTTGATAATCCCGGCGACTCCTTCCTTACCCATCTTCAGCCTGCGCGAAAGATCGCCGGCCGATATGATATGCTCCTTCACGAACCAGCCCAGGACCTGCTTCGAAACATCATCCAGGTTGGCAGCGCGGGACACATTTATGTCGTAGACATCGTTGGTAATGGTGTAGTGATCCAGAGCGTTAAGGTAAACCTTAAGGCCCACAGACGGATCAAACATCCAGTTATCCCCGAAGCTAAGCTCGGCGATCGTGTAACCCACACGGGGTTCCACGCCGCGGCGTCCCTGACGCATCATTCTCTTGTGAAGGCTCGGCACGGTCTCTATGAACATGCCGTTGTACTTGGGTAAGCGAGCTCGGCGGTGCAGACCGCCAAAGACCAGAAGCATCGGCTTCGGATCATCTTTCAAGGCGTTCGCGATTTTCTGCGGCCCATAGCTTACAGCTTTCGGGCTATTGTCGTCCCACGGGGACATCGCTTTGATGCGGACACCTTTTATGTCGAAAGACTTCTCCAGTTCGCCGGCTTTGCGGAGGTCTTCGCGCTTGTTGCAGATAGCCGACACTATGTCGATGCCGTCTTTTGCCCTCCAGGAAAGTTCTCCCTTACCGCTTACGATGTAGGTTTTGAACTTTTTGCTCCTGGGGAAACAGTCAACGACGTAGTCGGCCAGCTCCTGCGCGTCACCGAAGAGCGCATCCGATTCGGTCGTAGCGGTAGGCTTGCTCATTACTAAGCCGCCAACCACCACAACGAAGTCGATATCTTCTTTTACGAAGACGACCTCGTAAAGCCAGTGCAGAAGACTTATCTGCGCCTGCTTTGACCCCATACGGATCTCAGAGAGGAAAGCAACCTTAAACTTCTTGTTGCTTATCGATATAGGAATCGCCTCTTCACTTTCATCGCCCTCAACGGCAGTGCTGAGAAACAGCTTTCTGTCCTTGGTGACGTGAATGTTGTAGCCCTTGTCGTTGAGTTTCTCCGCGACGTCCAGCAGATCCTGGATGCTCGTATTTAAGGCTTTCGCCAGAGCATCTTCGGACTTGTCGGACTTCTTGGTCTTCAACAGAACCAGGAGCCTGAGCTCTTTCTCTTCTTGAGAGAGAGAGGGGTGCGCTTTTTCGTTGCTCATTTCGGACTTACCGGAGGGCAAGTCCGATTTTTTTTGCTTCTTGCCCTTCTTTTCCATAATACTACCCCCTTTTAAATCCAAGATTTTAGAACCTATACTGCTAATAGCTTCCAAACGCGATACGGGTAAATTTTATACAGAACAAGGAGCGAGGAGGAAATTTATAGTTTTAACTATATTTCCGACAAGCGATGCATGTTATATATACAAATTTACAGTATCCCGAAGGGTTGTGGTCTAAATAATGTGTTTAGGAATTATTAGCAGGATAGGTTCTTTTTTTAAAGAACTACTTATAATTTAAGTATAAGACCCAGCCGAAATATAATGCAATAGGGCAAAAGTTTTTTTGAATAAAAAATAATTGATATTTACAAACCGAAAAGTTATACTTAAATTTTACATAATAAATTGGGGGTATCGGTTAATGGCAAACCAGCGGTCTCCAAAACCGCGACTGGGGGTTCAAGTCCCTCTGCCCCCGCTCTTAATAAAATAAAAAATGGATAAAAAAATATTTATTCCAATAATCCTTGGAACAGCGCGAGAAGGACGCGAATCGGAAAAAGCTGCTAAATTTGTTTTTGAAGAAACAAAAAAATACGGATTCGAAACTGAAATTATAGATGTTAAAGACTACGCTTCACCAGTAACCTGGTCAATGGATCCAGCGATCAAAGAAAAAATTTCGGCAAAAATAAAAAATGCCAGCGCGTTGATAATTGTCGCACCGGAATATAACCATGGCTATCCCGGTGAACTCAAATTATTTCTCGACAACTTCTACGAAGAATATTTTTACAAACCCTTGGGTATTTGCGGGGTTTCATCCGGGCCTTTAGGAGGTGCAAGAATGGTAGAGCAACTAAGAATGATTTCCATAGAATTCCATATGACGCCGATAAGGGAAGCTGTTTATTTTTCCTCGATAAAGAATCTTTTTGACGAAAAAAACAATATCAAAGACCCCGCGTATTCAGAAAGAGTAAAAACGATGCTCAAACAGCTAGAATCCTCAATGAGAAACTAAAAAATCCCCCGTTTGGGGGATTTTTAAATTATTTCTTTGCTTCTTTATGCGGCTGATGCTTTCTGCATTTATTGCAATACTTATTTAATTCAATTTTTCTATCAACAGTTTTTTTATTTTTTCTCGTATAATAACCAATCTCCTTACAAACGGAGCACCTAAGTTTTATTAAACGCTCTCCAAATTTACCTTGTGACATAATAACTAATTTAAAATTTAATGATTTAAGATTTAATGATTATAGAATAAAAACTCTGACTTTGCAATATCTCTGAGCCGATGGTGAGAATTGAACTCACGACCTACTCCTTACCATGGAGTTGCTCTACCTCTGAGCTACATCGGCATAAATAATATTTTAATAATACAGCCGTAATTTTCAATCGGCTGAGCCACTTCCCAGATTTGAACTGGGGACCTTCTCTTTACAAAAGAGTTGCTCTACCGCTGAGCTAAAGTGGCTTATATTTTAAACTACTTTTATACAATACACCTTAATACGGTGTGTGGGCAGGGAGGGATTCGAACCCCCGTAGCCACAAGGGCGCCTGATCTACAGTCAGGTGCAATTGACCGCTCTGCCACCTGCCCATCTGGAAATAAATATTTATAATTTAATTTCCTCTTCCTTTTTTATTTCTCCTGTTTCCGAAATTTTATTTTCAAAAATATTCGGACGGGAATCTTTTTCAATTGTTGCTGCCGGCTTAAAACCGCTGAGTTTCCTAGTCAATATATTATCAAACTTCATTACCGCGATTTTGAACTTTCTCAAAATCTTTTCAAACAAATTATTAACCATTAAATCAATCTTCTCAAGGGGCAACTTAGCAATGATACCATCAAAAAAGGATTTTTTTAATGGGTTAGAAAAAACATTTTCGTCAATTCTTGGAATTGTCCTGGCCACTAAATAAATTATGGCAGCTAGGCTGGCCATAATTAAAAACTGAAGAATAAAGCTATACATATTTTTAAAAACTCAAAGATTAGAGCTCGTACCTCATAAATCTTTCAACCACCATATTTTCTCCAATTTTAGCTATAACTTGCTTTATAACATCACTGATATTTTTGGACGAATCTTTAATAAATGGCTGGGCCAAAAGAGCTTCGATATTCTCAGGATTCATAGCTGCAATATGCATAGCCAAATCATGGGCTAAATTCTTAAAATCATCTGTCCTTGCAACAAAGTCAGTTTCACAGCGCAATTCCAATAAAACTCCGACTCTACCATTATGAATATAAGATTCAAGCATACCGGAACCGGTTTTTCTGTCAGCCTTTTTTTCGGCTTTTGCCAAACCTCTTTCGGCTATAATATTTTTTGCTTCATCAATATCCCCCTTAGCTTCATCAAGAGCTCTTTTGCACTCCATTACACCAGCGCCCGTCATTTCTCTCAAATTTTTAATAGCGTCAGACATGTTTAATTAAAATAAAAAATTAATTTTTAGAAGAAGCTTTTGCTTCAGAAACAGCCATCGATAATTTTTCCAAAACCCATCTTATTCCCTCTTTAGTTCTGTCATTACAAGGAACAGGATATTCAACTATTTCAGGGCTAAGATCCGTGTTCATCATAGCAACAACCGGAATTTTCATTTTCTTAGCTTCTTTTACAGCAATCATGTTATGAGTAGCGTCAACTACAAACATAACCTGTGGTAAACTTTCCATATTTTCCGTACCACTAAAATTTGTATCCAACTTTATAATCTCTCTGTCGATATCAAGTCTTTCTTTTTTTGTATATTTTTCAAGCTTTCCGGAAGCCTTATCGGCTTTTAATTTCTTAAAATAAGCCACTCTCTTTGAAAGGGTCTTAAAATTAGTCAATGTACCGCCAAGCCATCGTTCAACAACGTAGGGCATTCCCAATTTTTCAGCATATTCTCTAACAGCTTGTTTAGCTACCGGGGTGGTACCAACCAACATTACAGAACCGCCTTTAGCCACCTTAGATTTAACAAATTCCAAAGCTTTTTCCAAAGCTTCCAATGTCCTGGAAATATCGATAATTTCTATGCCATTTCTTGTAGCATAAACATAAGACTTCATACGAGGATGAGTCTTTGATTTTTTATGACCCAAAAAAAGACCCGCCCTCATCATTTCCTCAAGTACCGGCAATTTTGCGGTATCGACAGGACCTTCTTTTTCGGAATCTAATTCTTCAAGATTTATTTCGTTTGTTTTAACCATATAGATAAAAAGTATATATATTTTTTAATGAATCGTCAACACCAATTTGTTAGTCTTTTCAAGATTCGTCAAGAATAATTCTCTTAGTAAAACGCCCTCTTTTTTCTGCCTTATCAATCCTCACTTTTTCAATTTCTTTTTTACTGAATTTTTTAAATTCTATTATCGTATCTATAACCTCCATAACATCAGCCAATTCTTCAATGTTTTCAGCTTCATAAAATTCAGAAACTTCTTCCTTAAGTTTTTCTTTAAGTTTCTCCCAATACTCTTCTAATTCAGCTATATGGATTTCCGCTCGTCCCCCTTTTTGTTTTATATACTCAGGAATCTTATCTCTGACCAATTTATTATATTTCATTTCTCCACTCTTCAATTTTTTTATGATTTCCCGACAAAAGAACTTTCGGAACAATGCGTTTCTTTCCGGCGATTTTTATAACTTCCGGCTTTGTATAAACCTTATAACTTCCCTTTATTTCTTCTAAAGATTCTAGCTTTCCCAAAACCCCGGGAATAAATCTGGAAACAGCGTCAATTACAACTCCCGCAGCTAATTCTCCGCCTGACAATACAAAATCTCCTATAGAAACCTCTTCGTCGGCTATATATTTAGCCACTCTTTCATCAACGCCTTCATACCTTCCACAAATAAAAATCAATTGATCATATTTAGACAATCTTTTAGCAACCTTGGAATCAAATTTTTTTCCACGCAAGCTAAATAAAATTATCCGAGATTTTATTTTTTTATTTTTTAATTTTATTTTGGCTATAGCCCTATCAATAACATCGGCTTTCAAAACCATTCCAGGTCCGCCGCCATATGGGCTATCATCAACCTTTCGGTGTTTATCTAGGGTAAAATCTCTCAAATTATGGGCCTTTATAGTTATAAGCTTTTTTAATTGCGCCCTATTTAAAATAGACTCTGAAAAATACGAATCCAAAATTTTTGGAAAAATTGTAATAATATCAAACTTCATAATATAAACATTATAGATTAATAAAACGCATAAAAAAAGCTCCGCCAAAAGTGGCGGAGCTTAATTACTAAAATTCAAGTCTAAGAGAAAAATTATCGATAATAATTTTTTCCACATCTTCAACCGAATAATAAGGCTGAATTTTTATAACAGGAACATCTGTATTTTTACCGAGATGATTCAAAACGCCCTGATATGAGCTTTTTATCTGAAACCAGATCTTGCCCCGCTGAGGCACTATTATTAAAAAATCTCTTTTCTTCACTACATCGTTAAAGCTATTTTTAACGCTCTTGGAAAAACCCAAGATGTAACCCTTCTCCTTCAATGAAACACAGGCGCGCAGAACTTTATCTTCGGACAAATCACCTCGTTCATTTTGAATCGTCCGTAACAAACGCCGAAAGCGATAAACGCGCTCGCATTTTTTTGAATTCATAGATTCCTCCTTTTTTTGACATTACAAATAGCTGTAAAATATTAAACAGTATAAATATATTCTTGTCAAAATAAAAACCCCCGAAATCCAGGGGTTTTTACTAATCATTGATTAAAATTTCAAATCTGTATCGGCAAAGGATGGGGCCACATCTTCTCTTCTCTGATGAGTGGAACCTTCCGGCTCTTCAATCTTGAGATTTACCCTGGCATTATTTCTCATGCCAACAATTCTCAAGAGAGAGCGAATTGCCTTTGCAGTTGAACCCTGTCGTCCTACAATAAGACCCATGTCCTGAGGAGCTACTTTTAAAGTAAGCAATACCCCCATTTCATCAACTTTTCTGTTTATTTCTACCTTGTCTGGATTCTCAACTATAGATTTAACAAGATATTCGAGAAAAGCTTGATCGTTTGTATTATTAGTCATTTCTGCGATCCTTTTTAACTCTGGCGACCTTTTCTTTTAATTGTTATAAAAGTCTATTTAGCTGCTGGGGCGGCTGCTTTGTCTTCGGCTTTCTTTTTAGATTTTTTATGAGCCGCGATTTTTTTGCCAGTAATTATTTTGGCGTCAATCAAAAGGTTATGAGCGGTTGGAGACAATTTAGCTCCAACTCCAAGCCAATAATTAATCCTCTCTTTTTCAAAACCACTCTGATTTTTTCGAGGGTCATACCAACCCAAACTTTCCTTTTGTTCGCCTAAAAGCTTACTTCGCTTTTCACCAACAACAAGCCTGTAATAAGGCTGATGTTTTTTACCGCGGCGCTGTAATCGAATCATTAACATAATAGGATATATTCTATACAAAATTATATAAAACGTCAATTATCTTATCTCAGCCTCAGCTTCATCTTTCAAAAACTTAACTATTTTTTCCATTTCCCTGTCCACTTCGGCATCGGTCAACGTATGATCATCTGCCTGAAAAACTATTCTGAAAGTAAGGCTTTTTTTGTCTCCAAATTTATCGTCTTCGTAAAAATCCATAAGATCCACATCGTTCACATGCTCGGGATCTGCTTTTTGAATAATTTCCAAAACATCCCCCACTTTTATCCTGGAAGAAACTAAAACAGAAACATCTCTATCAACCGATGGAAACTTTGAAAGAGGTTCGTATTCTTTTTCTTCCATAACTGCCTTTGAAATTTTTTCCAAATCAAGTTCTAAAACAGCTCCATTTTTACCACTTTTCAAGATTCCCAAATATCCTACAACTGAATGATCTCCAAGCTCAATCCTTAAAGCCTCCTGTGATTCAAGTAAATTATTTTCCAGATTTAAATCCGGCATAAACCAATCTACCAATCCAAGGCTAGCCAATAGCCCATCTATCACGCCCTTAATTTCCAAAAATCCATCTTTATTATATATACCAATACCTAAAATAGTTTTTTCGGAAACTTTTAAGCCTCCTTCATCAGCAGAATCATTTCCAAATATCTTACCTATTTCAAACAATCTTACTTGATCAAAAAATCTTAAATTATCATTAAGGTTTTTTTCCAAATATGGGGCGAGACTGTTTCTCAAATAAGCGAAATCGACACTTAAGGGATTAGCTAATTTTATTGGGTTTTTTATTCCAAAAACTTCATGAGGGGCGAGTTCTAGTTTTTCTTCCGAAACAAAGGAGTAGTTGTAAACTTCGCTATAACCAACAGCGGATAGATATTTTCTGATCTTTTCTTTGATGATAACTAAATCTTCTTCCACACCAGCCGACATAGAAATCTTCGGAGCAATAGCCGGCAATTCATTTAGATTTTTAAATCTAGCCACTTCTTCAGCAATATCTTCAATTATTTCAATATCGTTCCTAAGGGGCGGAACAGAAATCATATTTCTAGAGATCGTAAAACCAAGTTTCAAAAGAATTTTCTGAGCTTCGGCTTTTTTTATTTTTATTCCAATTATTCTTTCTATTTTTTCTAAATCAAATTTTATGACTGTTTTTGGTTGCTTTTTCGGATAAATATCTTCAGTCTTGTAAATTTTCGCGTCGCATAATTCCTTGAGAAGCACTAAGGCTCTCTTCATGCCAAACTCAACCAATTCCGGGCTCAAATCATGAGAAAAACTAACCGAAGCGTCGGTTCTTAAATTCAATTTTTGAGCACTCTTATAAATACCAACTCCGTCAAAATTAGCAGATTCAACCAATAATCTAGTCGTCTTCAATGAAACTTCACTATATTTTCCGCCTTTTATTCCGGCAATTGCTAAGGGTTTGTCTTCATCGGCAATTACAAGGATATCTTCAGAAAGCTTAAACTTATTTCCGTCTATTGTTTCTATTTCTTCACCATTTTTTCCTCTTCGTACTATTATTCCACCCTTAACCTTATCGGCATCAAAAGCGTGAAGTGGTTGGCCAACCTCCAGCATTACGTAGTTCATTATATCCACAACGTTGTTTATAGATCTTAAGCCGCAAGCTTCCAAGACATCCTTAAGCCATTCCGGAGAGGGCCCAACCTTAACGTCGGTAACGTAGGTAGCGCTATAGCGAGGACATAAAACTTTTTCTTTTATATTCACCTTAAAAATTCCCTTGTCTTTATAATCAAAATTTAACCTTTTTAAAGTTGGATCTATATACTTTGTGTCAAAAATAGCCGCAGCTTCTCTAGCTACGCCCAGATGCGATGCGCCGCTGGAGAATCTATGCGCAATAGAAGTATTGGCGACTTCAAAAACATCACCGCCAAAATCAACAGCCTCAAAAGAATAAGTATTTAAAGCTTTTACAAGCTCTTCTTTTGTATATTTTCCTGGTGCAATTTTTTTGATTAAAGAATAACTGTATTTCATGTTTAAAATTGATTAATAAATCTTAAGTCTCCGTTATAAAACATCCTTATATCTGGAATATTATATTTAAGCATCGCGATTCTTTCTACCCCGGCACCAAAAGCAAATCCTTGATATTCCTTAGGATCATAACCTGCAGATTTAAATACATTGGGATGCACCATACCAGCGCCCGTTACCTCCAACCATCCAGATTCCTTACAGATATTACAACCCCTACCCCCGCACTTAACACATTGAATATCTATTTCTAAGCCCGGCTCAACAAATGGAAAATAACTCGGCCTGAGTCGCGCATTTAGCTTCCTCATAAAAACTCTGCTATAAAATTGCTCTACGGTATATTTTAAATTAGCCAAGCTAATATCCCTGCCAACCATTAGGCACTCTACCTGATGAAAATTAATTTCATGAGAAGCGTCGGTCGCTTCATATCGAAAAACTTTTCCGGGAACTATTATCTGAAAAGGCGGCTTATGTTTTTCCATATATCTTATCTGCATTGGACTCGTGTGAGTCCTTAAAAGCATCTTATTGTTTTTTGCGCTGTTTTTTTCTAACCAAAAAGTATCATGCATTTCCCTAGCTGGATGGTTTTTGGGAATATTCAATGCATCAAAATTATAATACTCGGTTTCTATCTCCGGTCCGCTGTCCACGACCGAAAAACTCATACTCTTAAAAATATCTATAATTTCTTTTTCAACCAAAGTAAGCGGATGCAAATGTCCTGTTTTTATTTTTTTTCCGGGACGGGTAACGTCAAAACTTCGCGTCTTCTTATTTTTTAACTCAGCCGATCTTTTATCAATCAATTCTTCCAGCTCTTTCCTTAAAGCCTGTGCCTGAGGACCAATAACTTTTTTCTGTTCAATAGATAAATCCGCCAAAGATCTAAGTATCTGCGTCACCTCTCCCTTCCTGCCTAAATATTTTACTTTCAAATCCTCCAAACTCTTCAAATCAAAAGATCCTGTTATTTCCAGAACTGCCTTATTTTTTAATTCTTGTATTTTTTTATCCATTAATTTAATACCGATATTAATATTTTATATGTTTTTTGATACTTGGAAGTAGATATATTAAAACTTATCAGATATTCACCTGGATTGGACCAGTTATGAAACAGAATAGCTACATCGCCTGTTTTAACCAATTGGCCCGATTCTATTTTTCCATCCAGCCAATCAACTTTGTAATTCAAGGTATCCGGATCGCTATTTTTAATAGTAAAATATGCATTGGCCTGTTTTTTAACAGAATAAATAACATAATTTTCTGCCGGAATATCAGAGCTATTAATACTAATACCAACCGACTCCCCGAGTTTATTTAAACTTTCCTCCGCGGTTTGTTTTACTGTTTCAATAGCATAATCCTTAGCTTTATCTGCAGCTAACGAAACAATGCTTTGGGCAAAATCTTCCGCCTTAACGGATATGCCGGAAAAAATCTGAGTAGTTTTGTTTTTTAAACTAGCCACAGTAGTACTAGCCATATCGGTAAATTTATCTTTGTATAAATTTAAATTATCAAATTTATAACTAAAAGAATTGTCTTTCTGTAATAAAAAATAACCGGCGGCGCCGACCAAGCAAATTCCAAAAAGTATCCTTAAAAAACTAGTCATTATAAAAAGCTTAAGTATCTTAAATAATTATAAAATATTTTAAGCCTTTTTTGTAGTTGTGCCGACGGGTGGAATCGGACCACCGACCTGAGCGTTATGAATGCTCCGCTCTAACCACTGAGCTACGCCGGCAACAAAAAAATTATATATTAAAAATATAAAGAATAAAAGTGTTGCGGGGGTTGGATTTGAACCAACGACCTTCTGGTTATGAGCCAGACGAGCTACCACTGCTCTACCCCGCTAAAAATACAATACAATATTTAACTCTAAAAATCAATGATTTTGACAATCAATGTTAAACAAGGTAAATTTAAAAAAGAACATAAAAAAGGAGAAATTTATGGACGCCAATACCGCACAAAAAATAATCGAAAAGGCCAGAAGTCTCTTGGGTACGCCTTATAAATACGGAGTAAAACAAGAAGACATTCCGAGATTTATAGACTGCTCTTCTTTTACCCAATTTATTTTCCTGGAACTAATGAAAATAGATATCGGTCGCAGCACGATACTTCAGGCAACCAAAGGAGATGCCGTGCTGGAAAAAAATCTACAGCCCGGAGATCTAATTTTTTTTCGCGGCTCTAAGGGTCATTTCAACGACGATCTCTTCCCCCCCGATGAATACGGCTACGATATCTGTATAGGACACGTAGCTATATATACCGGAAACGGCATGGCTATTCATGCCAGCGGCGAAAAGGGAAAAGTCGTAGAAGAACCGCTCGAAGAAATAACCAAAACGAGAGTAAAGATAGTGATTATTAGGCGCATTTAACAAAAACCCCCTCTACTAAGAGGGGGTTTTATTTAATAATCAAAACTTGACAATATTATAAAAATATTCAATAATATACCAATTCTTGAAAACCTCGAGAATAATAGATCTTTAAAAATACACGGAGGAACAGCATGACAATACAATCAGTGATGTATGCAGTATATTTCGAAGCCCAACTTCATGGGGACGATAACGAACCGGTAGGAAAAATAATGCAACTTTCCGATCCGGATATATTCCCCGCTAATTCCGACAAAGAGGCAATAAAAAAGGCTCACGAAAGAGCGGATTTGGTGGAATATCTTAAATCCCTTAAAGTAAGGAACAGAAGGGGCGCTAAAAAACTTTTTGTCAGAGTAAAGACCGTGATCCGCAAAGGCGCGGAACACATCATCTTCAAGCAGGGGTCTACCAAAAAGTTCAAAAAAAAATAAAAAATAAACCCGCGGTTTAACCGCGGGTTTTTTATTGATCGTACCAGTCATTTCTGTCTTCGTAACCTTCTTCGTCGACATCATCGTTTCCACCGCCATTATTATCATCATCCGAAAAAAGTTCCGATTCAAAAATACTGTGATAAGCAAGGGGTTCCGCAACGTGCTTTATTTTTCCCTCTTCAATATATTCCGCGTATCCCCTTCCCATTTCGCCAAGATTCCAATTCCTTCTGAAATTATCACCCATCTCATGGAAATTACTAAAAGCGCACATGGCCATATAAACATCATTGTTATTTGCCTCGTACGGCCTGTCGCAATCTTTGTGTAACAAAACATTTGAAACAATGACAACGGCATCATAGCCCTGATCACTGTTTTGACAAAGCAGATTGAAAAAAGACACAGCCGTAATTTCCCCAACGCTGTTCATATAGGCCATCCAAGCAACAAACTCGTCGGCCTTATCTTTCTTTATCGCCATATCAATCACCCCCTTTCTGATTAGTTTTATATTTAAAACATCTAATTTAATAGTTAATCTTTCGGGATAAACAGTCAATGGCTAAAAAAATAAAACGTCCCGATTTAAATCGGGACGTGTTTTTATTTTATATAGGGGTTGGCGATATACCTTTCGCCCTTTTTATATCTGATTTCTATTTCCAGAATACTGTCTTTCAACCAGTAAAAATTCCAAGCCACGCGAAACTCTTCCCCTCTGTCATGGAAATCAACCACCGCTTTAATGGCAAAAAATATTTGCCACTTATCATTATCTCTTATGCCAAACATTTCAAACAACTCACCCGTATGGCAAAAAGTATAGATAATGCTTTTAATATCCAGTTTATTAAGATCGATAAGGTTAAAAAACCACTTCGCCAAACGGACTATTGGCTCATGACCCTTCTCCTTCATAAGATTTTGCCAATCCTTAAACTCCGCCTTCTTCTCCTTTCTTACGGGCATAAAGCCTCACCCCCCCCCTATTAAATTAAGTTACTACTTAAAGATTAAAGCTTTAAAAAAACCAAGTCAAATAAAAACAAAAATCAAACTAACTTATATTTTTATTTGTGCGAGGTAGATGGGATTTTCTTACGGCAAATTTAATGACGTAAATTTCCTCCAGGCCGGCCCTCGCAGCGCTCGCCCTGCCTTCAGCAAACTCGCGCTTTGCTCCGAGCTTCAATCTCAACAATTAAAAAAGAAGCTAAAATAGCTTCTTTTTTATTTAAGCGCGGTAGATGGGATTTCTCTTCACCCGTCACTCACAACGTTTCTACGAAACAGGCTCGTTCCTCCTTCAGAGCCGGGGTTTTCAAAAATACAAAGCAGTTTGTATTTTTTAAATACCCTTCAAATCCCCAACCAACACAATAGAAAACATAAAACCGGCCGAGATGCCGGTTTTATGTTTTATGCGCGGTAGATGGGATTTGAACCCACGGTCTCCTCCGTGACAGGGAGGCGCATTAGGCCAGCTATGCTACTACCGCAAATATTTTTACCTATCAAATATAATATAAAAAATATTATTCTTCAAGCAAATTCAATTCTTTAAAAGCTTTTTTATAAGATTTCAATGCCACTATCGCATCGTCCTTTTTGAGTTCCAAGCTCGGATCACTCATTATTTTTCGCGCCAATAAATGAGCGGATTTTATTTCCTCTAAACTAGCCAAATTCTCCGGCTTCAGAATTTCCAATTTTTTTGTTAAATCACTTCCCAGATATCCGGCCATTTTGAGTATTTCGTCCAAAATCTTATCCGCCTCCAATACCCCCAGTTTCCAATCCTGCTGAGCCTCAGAAATAATTCTTTTTTTAATCTGTTCCCAACCCTTTAAAGACCTCCTTTTGGTCAAATTTCCCATACCCAAAAGATCCATATATTTTTCAACTTTCATATCAAAATAATTAACCCTGGTAATAATATAAATTATTCCCCATAAAAAGAGACCTGATAATAATACACCGAGCAATTGAAACCAAATCAAATTCGGTTCCAGCCAAGAACCGGCCCATGATCTAAACTGCAATATAACGTCTAAAATAGCTTTCAAGTTCATAAACTAATTATACAGTTTTTCGTAAAATTGTCCGATGCCCAAAATATCCGCCTCTCTAAAATGTTTTCCGATAAGCTGAAAGCCGATAGGCAGGCCCTTATTGTTTTTGACCGGTATAGAAACTGCGGGAACGCCCGCCAAATTTACCGGAATCGTAAAAATATCGGACAAGTACATAGCCAACGGATCATCGGCTTTTTCCCCTATTTTAAAAGCAGGAGTCGGAGTAACTGGGGTCAAAATAACATCTACATCTTTAAAAGCTTCGTCAAAATCCTGTTTAATCAAAGCCCTGACTTTTTGGGCTCTTCCGTAATAAGCATCATAATAACCGGAAGATAAAACAAAAGTTCCCAATAAAATCCTTCTCTTGGATTCCGGGCCAAAACCGAGTTCCCTGTTCTTTTTGTATAAATCTATTAAATTATCGGCTTTCTCTCTATGTCCATATCTGATTCCGTCAAAACGCGATAAATTTGCGCTGACTTCGGCCGGCATAATTATGTAATAACAAGAAAGTGCATATTTCGTGTGCGGCAAACTTATTTTCTTTGTTTTGATTCCCAATTTTTCCAAATCTTTAACCACTTCATTTATTTTGTCGGCAACATTCTTGTCCAATCCCTCAACAAAATACTCTTCCGGAATTCCAACTTTTAATTTTTTGATATCTTCAATTTTTGGATTCAAAAGATCGTCGCCAAATTTTACCGGCGCACTGGTAGCATCCATAATATCCTGTCCGCTCAAAGTCTTCAGGAGCAAAGCCGCGTCCTCAACATTTTTTGTAAAAGGACCTATTTGATCCAAGCTGGAGGCCATAGCCATAACCCCGTATCTGGAAACTGCGCCGTATGTCGGCTTTAAACCAACCGTACCACATAAAGCGGCTGGTTGACGGATAGAGCCTCCTGTATCCGAACCCAGAGCGGCGATAGCCATTTCGGAAGCAACAGCCGCAGCCGAACCGCCGGAAGAACCTCCCGGAACCCTCTCTAAATCATGAGGATTGTGTGTAATTTTGAAAGCTGAGTTTTCTGTGGACGATCCCATGGCAAATTCATCCATATTGGTTTTACCCAAAAAGATGGCACCGGCATCATTTAATTTATTTATAACCGTAGCGTTATAACTGGCTTTATAGTCTTTCAATATTTTTGAAGCCGCCGTACAATGCAATCCCTCAATCAAAATATTATCCTTAATAGCCATCGGGATGCCGCCCAGAATTCCCGGTCCCTTACCGTCGGCAATATTTTTATCCACCAATTCCGACTGTTTCATCGCCCTGTTTTCCGCCAAGCTTAAAAATGCATTTATTTTTCCGTCTTCTTTTTTGATAAAATCAAAAAATTCAGAAGTAAGTTCTTTTGAAGAAAACTCTTTTTTTACTAAACCATGATGAATTTTTTTGATTGTAAGTCCTTTTATGTCCATAAATTTATTCAAATACAGGCGGAACTTTCAGGTAACCGTCTTTTGCCTCAGGAAAAGCTTCAACTCCCTTACCCTGGTCTTTAATTTCATTAAACTCATCTTCTCTGGCAACGTTTTTCAGGCTTGTTCCCCCGGTCATAGGCGTAACACCCGAAGTATCCAAATTTGAAAGCTCTTCAAAATGGCCCAAAATACTCTTAAAGTCCAACAAAAACTTAGCCTCGTTTTTGGGATCAATTTCTATCCTGGCCAATTCAGCCAAATGCTTTAAAATTTTGTCATTAATCTCTGCCATATATAAATAATATCATACCGAAAAAATAAAAAAGAGCAGTTTCCAGAGATGCTCAGCTCCTTATAGCCCGATTACTCGCACCAGTTTGCGGAGTCGCCGGAATCGTCGCCGTCGTTACCCTGCTCCTGAGCTGGCACGTCGTCAGGGCCAGCATCAGCGCCTTCGGGATCTTCGGGTCCGAACATAGGCTCCACCTCCTTTATTTAATTTACTAAATTTAAAATATCATTTTTGACGGTCAAACGTCAAATAATTTATTTCTTAGGCAGTAAAATATTTAAATATGCATTTTGCTGGTTTAAATATTTTTCGACTACCTTTTTTATTTCTCCAATGGTTAAATTTTTAATTTTCTCTTCATATTCTTTATAACCAATAGGTTTACCAAAATAAACCATCTCATTTGCGGCTGAAGAAATTATATTAAAAGGACTTTCAAAAGAAAAAGCCAATGCTCCCAATGCCCTACTTTTAGTTTTTTTAAATCTTTCCTCATCTTCTTTGGTTTGATCAATAATAGATAATACCAATTTATTAATTTCTTCATATTTTTGAGAAGTCGTACTCATTGAAACGGAAAAATAACCAACATCCAATCCTGGATAATACGAAGTACCAACAGAATAAATAAGGTTTCTTTTGACTCTAAGCTCTTGGAATAACGGAGAAGCGCCGCCGCCATTAAGCATAGATGTAAAAAAATCCAATGCTAATTTTTCATCAAACGATATCTGATCAATAAAAAAACTTAAATCAAATTTTGTCTGATTGAAATCTTTATTACCTATAAAAATTTTCTTATCGGGCTTAATTAATGCTGCAACCCTTTTATTGTTTTTTTGTCCTGACTTTAATTGACCAAAATATTTTTCAAAAAGATCTAAAGTTTTTTGACTATCTATATTCCCCGCAACAAAAAATACATAATTACTAGAATTATAAAATTTTGTCTTAAAAGAAATTAAATCTGAAATAGATAAATTAGAGACGCTCTGTTCGTTGCCAACAACAGGGTGACTAATCGGATGAGAAGAAAAAAGATTGCCCATTACTAAATTAAAAAAATAAGAATTAGGGTTATCATTGTTTTTTTTAATTTCTTCAATAATAACTTTTTTTTCTGATTCCCAATCAGCTTCCCTTAAAAGTGGTTGTTCTAATACTTCATACAACCAATTAATTGATCGTTCAATTTCATAGTCGGGAACCTTACTATAAAAAAAGGTTCTATCCTTATTTGTTACGGCATTTATAAATCCACCAACTTCTTCAATATAGCTTTGTAAAGATAAGCTATCGCTAAATTTTTTAGTACCCTTAAACGGCATGTGTTCCAACGCGTGAGCAATACCAAACTGATCATTTTTTTCATCCCTTGAACCAACATTCACTAAAGCTCCGCAAGCCACTGATTTTAATCCGCTTAATTGCATAAAATAAACTGGAATGCCATTTTTAGTTTTAGTTTCAAAAAATTCCATAAATTTATATTAACATATTTAAAAACTCTTTCTCATTAAGAGTTTTTATACTAAGCTGCTTAGCTTTATCGTATTTTGATCCGGGTTCGGCGCCAACAACTACATAAGACGTCTTTTTGGAAACCGATTCACTCACATCCCCGCCCAATTCCCTGATTCTTTCCTTGGCCTCTCCCCGTTCCATCGTTTCCAAAGTTCCCGTCAAAACAAACGAAAAACCTTTCAGCTTATCACTCTTTACCGTCTTTTTTTCTATTTTTATTTTCACCCCAACTACATCCATTTTCTCCAATAATTTTATGTTTCTGGCTTCATGGAACCAGTCATAAACACTTTGCGCCACTTTCGGCCCGATATCCTGTATTTCCTGAAATTCCTCAACCGAAGTGTTTTTAAAATAATTGATTATATTTTTTATTTTTATTTGATCATTCTTGAATCCGCTCAAAAACTTTTCAGCCAACAAAATAGCGGTTTCTTCTCCAATATGAATAATGCCCAAGCTGTATATAAATTTACTTAAAGAAACTTCCTTTTTAAGACTCACTTCCTGCACTATATTTTTGGCGGACTTTTCACCGAATCTTTCCAACGACATTATATCCCCCTCCTTTAATGTAAAGATGTCCGCGGCGTCATTTATCAGACCCTCGTCCATAAACCTGTCTATTATTTTCGGACCAAGGCCCTCGATATTAAAAGCCGCGCGCGAAACAAAATGATAAAGCTTTTCTTTATGAACTCCGCCGCAATTCTTGTTACTGCATTTATAAAAAACTCCGTCTTTTACCACCTTGCCGCCATCAACCGGACAAATCTTCGGCATTTCAAACTCTTTCGTATTTTTAGGACGCAGATCCTCCAAAACCTTTGAAATTTTTGGAATTACGTCGCCGGCCCTGGAAACAATCACGGTATCACCGATTCTCACCCCCAATCTCTGAATCTCGTCATAATTATGAAGGGTGGCGTGAGTAATGGTAATTCCCCCGACCTGCACGGGCCTCAAAATAGCTACAGGCGTCAAAACTCCGGTTCTGCCCACCTGAATTTTAATATCTTCAACAATTGTCGCAGCCTCCTTCGGAGAAAACTTAAAAGCGATTCCCGCTCTCGGCGCCTTTCCTATTACCCCGCCTTTTTCATACTCTTTATTCCTGTTCACCAAAACCACTATTCCGTCTATTTCATAATCCAATTTTTCCCTGTTGCCTCCGGACCAATAGTCATGAAATTCAAATACTTCTTCCATATTTTCCGCTCTTTTATTGTGGGGATTGGTTTTGAAGCCCCAAGACTTCAAAAGCACATGCTCTTCTTCGTGATTTTTTATTCCCCATTTTTCCAATTCATCCGATGGCAAAACTATATCGTAAGCATAAGAATCCAATTTTCTTGAAGCCGTAATCTTCGGATCCAATTGGCGCACCGAGCCGGCCGCAACGTTTCTCGGATTTGCATAAACTTTTGCACCTTTCGCCTCTTGCTCTTTGTTTATCCTTTCAAATTCTTTTTTGGTTAAAAACACTTCGCCTCTGACAACCAATTTTTTCGGGATTTTTATTTTTGCCCCGCCATCGTCAAGCTTCAAAGGAATAGCCTCGATTGTTTTAAGATTTTGCGTAATATCCTCGCCAACCAAACCATTTCCCCTGGTAGCGCCCTGAATAAAAACTTTATTTTCATAAATAAGCTCTACGGCCAAACCGTCCAATTTAAGCTCACAATAAAAGTTGGAATTTATCTTTCTTTCCAAAAAATTTTCCAGTCTTTCTAGCCAATCCTTCATATCTTCAACCGAAAAAGCATCATTAAAAGAAATCATGGGCATTTCATGCCCAACCTTATTGAATTCCCTAAGGGGCTCTCCGCCGACTCTCTGCGTCGGAGAATCCGGGGTTATATATTCCGGAAATTGATTCTCCAAATCAAAAAGCTCTTTCTTCAGGGAATCCAAAGCCTCATCGGAAATCAAAGATTTATCCAAAACATGGTAGGCATACCTGTATTTTTCTATAACCTTCTTAAGTTCCTCTATTCTTTTTTTAGCTTCTTGTTTATTCATTTTACCTCCTTAAATAAAGTCTTAAATTACCTTATTATTATAAGATAAACAGAGACATCTATCTATGCGCGTATTATCAAAAAATTCCATATATATAATAACAGCTGTTGCTCTTGCCGCCCTGGCTTTTTCTACGCTCAACTTCTACATCCTCGGCTTTTTCTATATAGCTCCCTATTTTTTATTCCTGATTAAAAACGACGATTTAAAAACTTTGCTTTGGGGCAGCTTTGTTTTCTGTTTTTTATTTCTCATAGCCACAGCCTACGTGACTTTCGAGCCGCTACTCTTCCTGGCTTCTTCGGCAATATTTTTGGGACTGCCAGTTTCTTTTTTCCTTATCAAAAAACTAATCAGGGAAAAGTTCGCAATGTTTTCCCTTCCGGTAATCTGGACTTTTTGGAATATTGTGTGGGCATACTACAGCCCGCTTCCATTCACGGTATTAACCGCGGGAAATACTTTGGGAATATCGCCGTTTGTGGGGATAGCGGCCACAGGAGGAATTATTGCCCTTACCCTATTTACCGCCATCGTCAATTTTCTTGTTATGCTTTTTCTTCTAAATATAAAACCGGGCTTTAATAAAAAATCTTTTTTAATTTTTACGATAGCATTGTTAATTATTTCGGGCGGATATATATATTCAAAAACCCAATTAAAAATAAATTCTAGGCATTATTTAAATCTTAAAAACACCATTAACGTGGCTTCGGTTTCAATAAATTCAGATTTCGATAAAAATTTTGATGTCTTCAAAAATGATGAACTCTCAAGCGAAGAAAAGATAAAAGCAATCCCGCTTATACAAAGCACCTTGGAACCTATAAAAGAAGGACTTAAAAACAAGAATTCCGATCTGATAATTTTACCTGAAGACATGATAGATATAACTAGTAAAAACGATACCGACGAGGAAGCTTATCAGAAATATCAAATAACAAATGCCGGAATCCTGATTAGGGCCTATCGTGAAATGGCGAAAGAACTGAATTCCAACATTCTCAGTATTATGACGACTATCAAATACGATAAAAGAAGTATTAGCGGTATTTTATTCGATAAGAAGGGCGAAATCTCCGGCGTTTACGACAAATCCACACTTACCATAGGAAGCGAGTACTGGCCGTTTAAAAACTGGAGGCCATTCTACTACAACTGGATCGGCCAAATAATTCCGGACATTAAAGACGATAGCCCTATATTCGATCAAAAATATTCTTATCAGGCCGGAAAAATGACCGTTTTAAAAAATAATTATTTACCGGAAATCGCTTCTCCAATTTGTGTAGAAATATTTTATCCGGAAAAACTTAAAGAATTCAGAAATCTTGGAGCAAAAATAATAATTCATTCTTCCAGCAATGTATGGACTGTAGCTTATGGCTTAAATAGCTATCTGAAGCTCAGCGACAGAATAAGAATAATAGAATCCGTTTGGTTAAAAACACCGGTAATCTTCAATGGCAGAAGCGAGATGGCCGGAATAGTTACGCCCGGCGGGAACATAGAAAAACAGGCGTATGAAGCAAATAATAAAAATTTCGGAATAAAATTTACAGATCTTAAATTTTAAATAGCTATATCGGGAGTAATAAAAAATTCTTTCAGAAATTTATTTTTTGTTTGTTCTTGGGATGTTTTTATTTGTCCAAAAATATCGGCTATAGGCCTGGACTGCAAATAATGCTGAGCGAAAACATCGCCCATCAGCTTAAAAATAGTCGGGTGAAAAATAGAATTAACCTCTGGCTCCCCCATTGAGTATTTAGAAATCGGTTCAATGGAAAAAATATCGCTAAGTTTATTATTTTTAAATATGATATTCGGTACGCTTACGGCCAAATTTTTAAAATCATTTTTCGAGCAACTATTCATACACACTAGCGAAAAACCGAAATTTTGATCAAAAAAATCGTAAACGGGCGGATGATAAGGAATCCCAACCAAACCAGCAGATTCAAGGGTCGCCAAAATCGCCTTTTGCACCGATCCGAAATATGCCTCACTCTGTATCACGGAAACCCCATTTTCAGCCAAAACAGATTTAAGTAAAACATAAAACTCTTTGGAATAAAGATGTGAGAGGCCATCGTCAGTCGGATCGGGAAAATCAACAAAAACCAAATCATATTTTTCTTTTTTTTGCTGCTCCACAAATTTAAATGCATCGGAAATAACCACATTAACTTTAGGATCAAAAAAAGCGCTATTGTTTAACGCTTTCATAAAACCTAGATTAGAGGAAGCTGAAATAATTGCCGGATCAATATCAACCAGGGTAATTTTTTTTACATCCGGATATTTTAAAATTTCCCGCAATGCCAACCCGTCACCCCCGCCTAACACAAGAATATTTTCATGTTTTAAGGCTAAACTCATGGCGGGATGAATAAAGGATTCATGGTAAACAGCATCCCAATCTCCCGACTCAAACTGCCTTTGCCCGTTTATATAGAGACTTATTTTACCGTCACTCGCTTTTAAAAATGTAAGACGCTGATACGGTGAATTAATATGATAAAGGATTTCTCTATCCCCGAATTGCTTTTTCTCAAAAAATAATTCTAGCGATTCACCATTTATAAATCCCAGCATATTTACTAAAAATACAGCAATAAAAACAATGGGGAGAATTATTTTCCCCTTTTTAATATCGGATGCCGCCAATACAAAAACTGCGGCTAAAATATTTATAATGCCTATTAAAAAAGATGTCTTTATGAGCCCGAAGTTAGCAAAAAAGAAAATCGGTAGCGACACGGAAATTATTAAGGCGCCGATATAATCCCAAAAAAAGGCCCTACCTATAGCATCTTTCAATATTTCTTTTTCCGAAAGAATCCTTATGTACAAAGGGAGTTCAAAACCCGCCAAAACGCCTACAAAAGAAATAAAAAATAAGGAGAAGGCTGTAAATAATAACTGGGCTCCGGCTAAACCGCCAAGAAAAGCAATAATATCCGGGAATTTTAAATTTCCGAAGAAAGAAAAGAAATAGGCATAGGCGCCAAAAAGCACCGTGCTAATCGAGCCGCCTACTAAGGCTATCAAAACCTCAACAAAAACCAGCTTTTCATAAATACCTTCTTTTATTTTTGCCGAAAGCCACCCGCCTATACCCAAAGCAGCCAAGAAAAAACCTATAATCAGCGAAAAATAATAAATAGATGAGCCGAGCAAATTTGATAAAACGCTGCCGGCTAAAATTTCGTACCCTATAACCGCTACCGAGGACAGAAAAACCGACAATATTATTAATCTCTTAGTTATTCTTTCATTCATTTTAATTAATAATGTCTTTTAATGTTTTTTCGCATAACCTTTCTAGGTTTGTATAAATCGCGGAACATTTCAAACGCCCTTCTTGCTTTCATTTCATTTTTTTTGCTGTAATTACAAAAAAATATATCTAAGTTCAAAGAACTATTTTCCGGCCAGGTATGAATGGCAACATGGGACTCAGAAACCAAAAAAACCAGACTTATGCCTCCTCCCCCGCCAAATTTATGACTGCAAAAATCAACAATTTCAAAACCGGATTTTTTAATTATTTTTTCCGCTTCTTTTTTTAAAACTTTATCATCAAAAAAATAAACTTTATCTGCCCGGCAATTTTTAAAATCTCCCAAAATTTGTAATCCTTGCTTCATATAATTTATTTAATAAGTTTTATAGTTTGCTGAAATACATAAGAAGTATCCAGGGTCTTTGCCGTTGATTTTATATTGTAATAAATATAAGCAGGATCCGGACTTGGAGTAATAAGAGAACAGGTAACCGTAAGATTGACTTTGGTATTATTGATTTTCTCTATATCGAATTGCGGCTTTTTATCGCAAGCCAACCCCTTATCGCAATCAGAACATTCATACTCCCCACTATCCGCATTCAATAAATTACCGGCTTTCCAATCGGCATAAAGTTTATACATACGCCATTCCAAACCGGCATCGGCAGCAAAAACCGAAACCGCCGAAGACCCAGAATCGGCCGTTTGCCGAGTTTGCCTGGCAGTCAATAATCCAGAAATAGCCGTAGCGCCGATAATAACTCCAGCCATAGCTAAAACTACCATCATCATTACCTGACCACCACGCGAATTATTGTTTTTTATGATTTTTCTGTTCATTTTATTTATTAATCCCTAAAATCACTTCTTGGACTTACAGATGTCTGAAGATTATTAAAAGGAACTCTTGATTCTGATATTTGTGTATTTTTAGTACCAATTCTCAACAAAATAGTTATTTTTGGATAATCCCGGTATTTAAATCCAACCCCACTATCAATCCTGAAATTCGCGTATTCCACCCTCAAATTTTCACTGACAATACTTGTAAAAACATCGGGTACACCACTATCACAAGTAGCATATCCCATAGCTCTACTACTCCACTCCAAAGTTCTGTTAGCCACATTCCATCTATAAGTAATATAATTTCCTTTATATTGAAATTTTAGACATTTGTATGCAATAACCCCCCCCTGATCATACGCTGTCTCATTTGCAAAAGTTGAACCCGCGCCCTTTCGTATCATCCTTGCCATTTGGTCGAGTGTGAGAGAGGCGTCGTTATTAGCCGAAATCAACGCCACCGCGGTTCTGTTTGTCCTTAAGGAATAAACAAAGATGCCCGAAACTATTGCTATCACAACTGAAAAAACCGATATAGCCACTAAAAGCTCTATCATTGTAAACCCCCGCACCAAACGAGCATCAAACGCTTGGCGTTTCTGTCCAAACAATAATCCTTCTGGTGAGAAGGTAAACCATCCTTTTTTTGAAAATTTTAATCCAGGAATATTTTGAAACATAAAAATTAGTGAAGCAGGTTCCACTTAAACTCTTTTAGATCATAAAAGTAATCGACAACGCTGAAATCATAAGACTCTGTTTTTGATTTCCAGTAAACGGTAGAAATGACCTTTATATGGCTATCATCAATGTTTGTTATATTTATTTTTCTATTAAATGTAGTTATCTTGTCATCTTCAATTTGTTTATATCTATAGCCGCCGCCATCGATATTAAAATACAAAAAATCATTTGATCCATCCCAAGGAAAAAGCGACGATTGTGTATAATCAATTTTATAATCACCATCAATAGTAAAACCCGGAAGAGTATTCCAAGGATTATCATCTATAATATTTCTATCTAATAAATTTTTAACCAGCTCAACTCCTTCATTGGCTAGATTTATAGCAACGTATCTGTCGGCATCTATCCTATTTACACTTAAGGAGGTGGATGTAAGAGTAAAAATACCAAGCAATCCAATAACGATAACCGACAAGCCTATTAAAGCCTCTACCATAACCTGTCCGGAATATTTTTTTAGTTTATTGGAGATTTTCATTGTCTATTATTTTATTATATCAGAAAAAATCATTTTTTTTATATATATTTTGTGATATTCTAAATAAAATAACCATTTTAAATGAAAAATATTTTTAGTAAAAATAGAATGTTACTGGCCGCCATGTTCATTACTGCTTTTTCGAGCATGGTTTATGAATTTGTATTGGCCAACACACTCACCTTCCTTTTAGGTGATACCATCCTCTACTACACTCTCGTTATAGGATTCTTCATGCTTTCTCTGGGTATTGGATCTTATTTATCCTATAAAATTGGTCTGGATCCTATAACAAAACAACATCATGACTTTAAAAGTTCAAAAGCATTGGTTATTGCCCAATTATTTCTTGGTTTAATAGGCGGAGGATCTTCTTTTGCGATACTTTATCTGGGAGGCTCTTCTATTCATGCACAAAACGCTCTTACCGAAAGCAGCGGACTAATTAAAATACTCTTGGCTTCCACTATCCCCCTGCATCTTATAGCTTTAATTTTAATATGCGGCATTGGATTGCTGGTGGGACTGGAAATACCTCTTATTTACAGACTTCTGGAACGCACAGAAAAAAGATTGGCTTTGGTATTGGCAGCTGACTATCTCGGATCCTTTGTGGGATCTTCAATGTTTTCTTTGTTTTTGCTGCCGACCCTCGGAATACTAAGGGTTTCTTTTTTGGCTGGGATTCTCAATCTGTCCGCCGGACTTCTCCTTATTTTTTCCAGACAAGAAATTTCCAAAAAAATATTCCTCACCCTCTATGCAATACTTGCAATTATATTATGCTGGGGCTTCTCAAACTCCGACAGCTTGGAAAACTATTTGGACACGATTTACTATTCCGGAGATAATCCAGTAACAATCGTTGAAAGAATAAACTCGCCATATCAAAAAATTGTACTGACCGAAAGAAAAGAAAAAGAGAGAAATGAAATCTCTCTTTTTTTAAATGGCTATTTGCAATTCGACTCCAAAGACGAATCACAGACATATCACAAAACCCTTGTTGATCCCGCTTTTTATCTGGCCAAAAATCATAAAAATATATTGATCTTGGGGGGCGGCGACGGTTTACCGGCTCAAGAAGTGCTTAGACAGCCCGGCGTTGAAAAGATTACAGACGTAGACATAGACAAGGCTATAGTAGATCTGGCCAAAGACAACAGCTTGTTAAGCGAATTCAACGGGCATGCATTTAGCGATCCAAAAGTTAACATCGTAATACAAGATGCCTTTTTATATGTAAGAAATTCGCATGAAAAATTCGATGTTATCGTTGTAGATTTCCCGGAGGGCGTTGATATTCCCCTAGCTAGATCATATTCAATACAATTTATAAAAGACCTTGGAAGAATTCTTTCGCCTGGAGGCGTAATCGCTTTCCAAGTTGATACCTTCGATACATTAAGCTATTGGTCTGTAGTAAAAACAATAGCTGCTTCCGGACTTTATATTCTTCCCACGCACACCATTCCGCCACAAGGAGCTTCTTTTGAAAAAGAAGGAATAATATTTGCAAGCAACTCCAGCTTTGATTTGTCCAATCTTAAAGAAGATTACGCTTTCTGGGCAAAATCTCTTTTAAACGGACAAAGCCTGCAATTCTCCAATAAACTCAGCCAGGTAGACATAAACACCTTCTACAGGCCAATTTTCCTTCATTATTTCAAGAAAGAATTCTGGGCATCCTTCTGGATTGGGTTATAAATTTGCCTCTGTTTACTATATTGACTTTTTGTTAAAATAGTGATATTATATATATTAGTATAAGTTAAGTGCAACGATTGAAAATTTAATAAAAATCTGGAGGAAAAGTATATGAAAAAGATATGGGTGGCTGTACTGACGTTTGTACTCCCCCTGATCTTCACCCTCAGGGTGAACGCTCAGGCGGTTTCGGATAACCCTTCGAAGGCAGAGATCCACAAGCTCTTCGATACGGTACCCCTCGAAAAGATGGATAAGCACGGGGTGCCGGTAAAGGAGCCGAGATTCAGCGCTTCAATAGGTATCGGACCTGGTTACCATATCGGGTTTGAAAATGTGGGACGAATAAAGGCTTATGATAACGCCTTTTCCTTCTCCACCCGCCTCGGATACTCCCCCCTGAAATATTTAGAAATTCAGGGTGAATATTCCAAGACGGGCATCTTCAAAAGACACAGGCCCGAATACAAACAGACGATCTCTTTCACCTTCTATACCTTTACGGTTAACTTGAAGGCTGGTATCCCGGTAGAGGTAAAAGGGCATAAATTTTACCCCTATCTAGTCGGCGGATACGGAAGAGCCGTGCTTTACTACGAAAATGTGGATACGATGAGCGGAGTGGTAAGCTGGGTTCCTAAAAAGTATTACACCAATTATTGCTCGAAAATAGGATTTGGGATTGAGACGCAAATCTCGGATCAAATATTCCTATTTTCTGAAGTGAATAATTGGAAAATGCTAAAATGGAATCCTTACTACAGCGTCGATCGTTTGGACATAACTTATTCACAAGCACTGGTCGGAGCAACACTGAAGTTCTAAACAAAAAACCCGCGGACAACCGCGGGTTTTTATTTTTTAAACTATTGATACGCTTTCTCGCAATTACCCAAATTATTACATACATATCCAGACGAACAAGTTCCACAAGAAATAGTTCCACCGCAGCCGTTGTCTACACCACCGCAGGTCCTAGAAATACAAGCGGTTGTAGTAGCTGTCGGAGTACAACTACTAGAATCAACACAAGCTCCGTTTGTACAAACTTGGCCGGAAGAACAAACTAATTCCGGCATTACCAACCTTGTAACACCGCAGTTGCTTACCTGGGAAATCTGCGAAGTTCCGCAAATAGTTTTAACATCGGGAGTATAAGAAGACGAAGTGCAAGTAAAACTCGGGATTCCGGAAGGAACAACGGGAATACTATTTGCATCATTTAAAATCTGAACTGATAGCTTTGCTATATCACTATCGCTTGTAAATCCGAGAGTTTTTAAGAAGCTGCTTATATCGCATTGACCACCAATAAACTTACTATTCTGATAATCAAACGAAGAAAGGCTGAAACAATCAAATGTATTACCCTTGGCAGTTACCTGCACCATAGCACCGGTATATAGGTTCTCTCCGGCTACGGAAGCTACGTTAAACTTACCGTCACTTAAATCATTTTTGCTAATAACAACAGATGGACTTACGGGTTCCGGTAAAGTTATTTTAAAACAATCTTTACACTCGCTCATTTTTCCGTCTGGATTCTGGATTCTTACGCTCCAAGCTCCAGTAGGCGCATCGGTAATATTACAAACGCCACCAGTAAGAGTTCTAGAATCCGGTACAGTAAAACCAGTACAATCAACACTTTTACCATCGTTTACCAAAGAAACTTTCGTATCCTTTGAAAATCCAGCGCCAGTGAGAGTCATCGCGTTAGTTAAATATTGAACGTTGGTTGGAGCCGAAACCACATCGCCATCGCTGCAACCAGCAGCATTACAAGCCACAACTTTATAATAAAAAGGTTTAGTTGGATCCTGAATTCTGTTTTCCAAGAAAAATCTTTGCCCATTATTCATCTCGGTAGTGGTTATAACGGTAGATAAGGAAGACGCACTCGTTCCTCGATAAATTTTATAAGAGACACTCGAGGCTCCACCTAAAGAAGAAGGGGCGTCCCAATAAACTCTGAATCCGTGGTTAATATAAGTTCCGTCTTCATATTTATTAGAAACTTGAACGTTTAAAGGTTTTGACGGGATAGTTTGAATGGTTGAGGGGCCCGTTGGATTTATACCGGATCCCGTTTCTAGACAAACCGTACCAAACGAACCCAAACAAGTACCCGCAGAAACAAGACCGGTAAATTGTTCCGCGATTTGATTTACCGGGCAAGAAAGGCCAAAAGTAACGCCGCATTGACCTACGCCGGAAACAATATTAACCACATTGCCAACCATTTGAGCCACCGGTGCCACAACGGCATTATAAACAGTATTCACTACAGGTATGCTATTTATTATATTTTCTCCAATTGAAACAACTGTGCCAATAACAGGCGTGCCCTTTGCTTGAGCGGCGGGTACCACCAAAATTGAACCGACCAGAACTAATGATAATAATATTTTTTTATACATATTTTTATTTTTTCGCCGACTGGCGATTTTAATTTATTTTTTAAAAATTATTTATAACCGACGGGTGGATAGATCCCATCAAGACGAATAGGAATAACTCCTATTTGACAACTGCCATTAACACAAGAGTAGCCGGGCTGACTACAGCCCTGGCATAAACCGCCACATTGCCCACAAGTATCGCCATTCGCATCGGGTACACATCCAGTGCAAGTTTCGCAGCTCTTTGTAGTTGTATTGCAATAAGCATTATCTCCCGTGCAAACCACACAGGCCACGCCGCAATTATCGGTATCTACGCAAGTTTTGCCATCACAAATATTGGGCGGGTTTACAACACAAATATTATTACATGCGCCTAAACAATCAGAAGCTGTATATTCCCCCGCTGCAGCCGGAATGCAGGTATTGGCATTACATGTGTAGTGCGGGATTCCGCTGCAAGAACTATTACAATTAGAGTCTGTAAAAGAACCATTTGGGTCGGCAATGCACAAAGAACCGTTGCAGGAATAATGCGGAGTACCGCTACAAATTCCGCCACAATCAGAAGCGGCAAGGGAGCCGCCTTTATAAGAAATACAAAGTGATCCATCGCAGGCATATTGAGCAATTCCGCTTCCGCAAAGCCCGCCGCAACCGTCCGAACATGTTTGCCCCGAAGGTAAATTGGTTGCGCAAAAACAATTCGGTATACAATTATTTAAATCTTCATTAAAAACAGGTATTTCTGTCTCTTGAATAGTATTATCTTGTTTTGTTTCCCCTGTCTCTAAATTAATGGTAGCTATGCCGTTATTAAAATTTTCGCTGCTCACATAAACCCCGGGCTTGGAAGTAACTTGACCGGTCGTCGCAATTTTTAAAGTAACATATGAGGTGGGGGCAGACTCTGTATTTATAACTATAATTCCGGCGGAAGAAGTGACATCGCATCCAATCTCACAAATAGATTTTCCTTGAAAATTAAATAATTTAGCTTTTGCATCGGACGAATAAAAAACAACATCTTTTATAAATTGAGAACTGGAAGTTATAGCTGTAACATTTAAAATTCTTAAACCGGAAGATAAATTATTTACACCTCCCTGACCCGCCAAAGGACTGTCTTTAACCAAATTAACACAATCTTTATAAGAATAAATTGTATAAGTATCCGGATTATTATTTATCCCCTGCTCAAAAGATACTCCGTATCCGCAAATACCCTTATCCGCACCGGCGCCCTGCAAAGTAAGGGCCTTAGCCCTGTTTATAGCACTAGCCACTCCGGCGATATCTGTATTTAGATTAAGTTGCGCCTGATTAACCTTATTATTTACAAGCAAAACGGCGGTTGTTACCGCCAAAACTCCAACTACCGCAATAGCTTCCACAAGAGTAAACCCCGCCTGCGCAGATAGACCTCCTTGAAAATTTATATGTTTTTTGAACATACTCCTTATTTAATAATTATAATTCTTCTATAAATTAAAACAAACCAAAAATTTTAAAATAATGGCTTAAAATATATTGCCCAAAAAACATAAGTGTTAGCGACCCTAAAATCAAAAAAGGACCAAAAGGCACAGAGTCCTTAAATCCTTTTATTCTTTTTATCAATAAATAAATTCCGAAAATTGATCCGATTATAAAAGAGAACGCCAAGAGAAATACAACATCTGGCCAGCCAAAAATAATGCCTAAAGCTGTAATAAATTTAAGATCACCGAAACCCATCCCCTTTCCTCGTGTGGCAAAAATAATAAGACCGATAACCAAAAAACCTATGGCCATTCCCAATAAATGATTCGTCCAGATATTCTGCCTGAAACCAAAAAGCATGGAAAAACTTCCGACAAATGAACCATTGCCAAATTGAGAAAAATTATTATAAAAATAATTCTCGGCGATCAAAAGAATGCCCAAAATACCGGCAAAAATATTAAGCTCGTCGGGAATGATATAAAATCTGTAATCTATAATCCAAATAAGGATAAATACCAGAAAAATAGAAATCCAAAGGGCACTAAAAAGCCATAAAAATAAAGGCGAATTCAAAAAAACAGAGTTTAATTCAGGAACCGCCTTAAAATAAAAAGGCAGTAAAAAAGTAAATCCTCCGGCTAATTCCACTAGAGGATATTGCCAAGAAATTTTAGATCCACATTTCCTGCACCTTCCAAGCTGGGCAAAAAAACTTACTACAGGAATAAGTTCGTACCAGCTGAGAGTTTTGTCGCAAGTTCTGCATTTGGATCTGCCGGTGCATTTTTTTATATTGCAAAAAAAACTTTCCTCCGGAAAATAACGGAAAGCAACAACATTTAAAAAACTGCCTATAGCCAAACCGATTAAAAATAAAAGTAGCCAGGGCATTTATTTAGAAAGGTATACAAAATGTACTGGAAGTCTTCGTGCAATCAATAGTACAAACTGTACCATACTCCTTAATCTGAGAAGTGCTGGTTTCCAATTTATCGCTTAAGACATAGTTGTAATCTGCACCTGCCGGGCAAACTGTATATTTATAAACATAATCACCGGAATTAGTGGGATCGGTGGGCAAATTTTTGACTCCGGCACTGGCTAATTGACTGACCAGATCTGTCCAAGTTACAGATGTAGGATAAGATCCAAACTTAGCATAATAAAGCTCTAATCCATTTTGAACTTGTCGTAAATCACTCATTCTTTTTGCGTCTCTTCCGGAAGCCCTGAAACCACTCATACCAACCAAAGTAAGAGCGCTCAAAACACCGATAATAGAAATAACAATTAAAATTTCAATTAATGTAAAGCCCTGTTGTTTTTTCATGTTTTTATTATAACACAACACTAATTAAAAAGTCTGGACCAAGTTATACATAGGCAAAAGCACGGCGGCAAACAAGATACCCACGGCAACGCCCATTACAATCATAATTGCCGGCTGAATAAGCTCGACTAAGTTGTCGATGGTTTCTCCAGCTTCACGGTTATAAAAAGATCCGGCCCGGGCAAGAAGTTCATCTAATTGACCCGTACTCTCTCCTACCGCAACCATCTGGCTAACCAATGTAGGAAAATAATCGCTATTTTGCTCCAAAGCATTGGAAAGCAAAACACCTTCGCGCACGGCGTCGGCCAGATCTTTAATGGCATCTCTATAAATAATACTACCTACTGTATGACTGGAAATTTCCAAAGCCTGTGCAACCGGAACTCCACCTTTAATAAGAACGCTTGTGGATTCGGCAAATCTGGATACATAAGTTTTTTTAAATAAGCTTCCAAAAACAGGCAATTTGATAATAGTTTCATCCCACACCACTTTTCCTTCCGAGCTTTTAAAATAATTAATCAAGCTAAGTACAACCATAGCCAAGAAAATAATAATGGCAAGCCACCACTGCAAAAGAAAATTACCCATAAACAAAAAAACTTGTGTGATAAGCGGCAACGGCACATTCGATTCGGCAAAAATAGGGGTCAATTGAGGAAAAACAAAACCGATCATTATAGCGCCAACAACAAATAGCAAAGATACGACAATGATAGGATAGGTTAAAGCGCCCTTTATTTTAGAACTGAATTCATAATCTTTTTCCAGATAGTCGGCTAAATAATTAACCACCTCGTCCACTCGGCCGGTAATTTCGGCTGATCGGATCATACTGATATAAAAATTGGAAAAAATATTGCCATGACGCTCCAGAGCTTGGGAAAAAGAAAGACCAGAATCAACATCTGAAGAAATCTCCCCTATTACTTCCCGCAACACCAAATTCGGTGTTTGTTTATAAACATTTTTAAGAGAATCACCTAAAGATATTTTTGCATTCAAAAGTACAGCTAATTGACGCGTAAGAATCATTACGTCTTTTTTCTTTACCTTTTTCAGGAAATTAACTATCGGATCGTACCAATGAGGAACTTCGGCAGACTCCAAGCTTAATAAATAGAGATTATTGCCAATCAAAATATTGTAAGCCGCTTCGCGGTTTACGCCCTCCACAAATCCGGTCTGTAATTCCCCTGTTTGCGTTCTGGCTGTGTACTTAAATTTCATAAATTTGGCTTACAATCCAAAATTTAAATTTATAATCTTTCTAAGAGTATTCTAAGCTCTGCGGGATTCAAAGAATACAATTCGGCGTTTTCCAAAGAAATCTGTTTTTTTCTGACCAAATCAACCAAGGATCTATTTAAAGTACTCATACCCTCCTGCATACTTGTTTCGATAACCAAATCAATCTGATAAGACTTTCTTTCTCTGATTAAATTCCTGATAGCCGAATTGACCAACATCACTTCATAGGCAGGCACCCTACCTCCGTCTATTCTAGGAATAAGTCTTTGTGAAACGATACCAACCAATGTAGCGGCCAATTGGGAAATAACCTGACTTTGCTGATTTGGAGGAAAACTGTCGATGATTCTGTCGATTGTCTGAGAAGCCGAATTTGTATGCAATGTAGAAAACACCAAGTGACCGGTTTCGGCAGCGGTCATAGCCGTAGCGATAGATTCAGCATCGCGCATTTCACCCACCATGATAACGTCCGGATCCTGTCTTAATACGGTTCTTAAGGCCGAATTAAAAGTCGGGGTGTCCAGCTTAACTTCTCTCTGCGAAATAATGCATCTGTCTTGCACGAAAAGATATTCTATAGGATCTTCTACGGTGATAATATGGTCTGTCCTCTGATGATTTATTTCATCTAAAATAGCGGCAAGGGTAGTTGATTTTCCATGACCGGCAGGACCCACGACTAACACAAAACCCTGAGACAATCTGGCAAAATCGTGCAAAATTGTCGGCAAATTTAAAGCCTCTATCGTCTTAACTTCGGCTGGAATAAGCCTTAATGCCGCAGACATAAATCCTCTCTGAAAATACACATTACACCTAAACCTAGCTTTATCCTCAAAGGAAAAAGCGAAATCCAATTGCCTCTCTTCAAAAAAAACTTTTTTCTGATTTTCAGTCAACAGAGTGTTTATCAATCCTTCAACATCGTCAGGAGTTAAAATAGGCTCTTTTTGTATGCCAATAAGAACACCGTCAATTCTTAAGGTTGGTCTTCGGCCGACGGATAAATGCAAGTCGGAAGCACCCTGTTTTGCGGTAGTTAACAACAACTCATTTAATTTTTGCTTATAAAGTTCTGCGTCAGCCATATTTTTTATTATAACAATTAATTTTAAGTTTTATTATTCTTCGGAAGTTTCCCTTAATATCTCATCTATTCCGACTATTCCATTTAATGCTTTCAGTATTCCGTCTTGCCTCAAGGTTACCATCCCCTGTCTTTGTTCTTCTGCCATAATTTTATCTTCAGTTGATCCGCTATTAATGATTTTTTCAAGTTCTTTTGTCATTCTCAATATTTCAAAGATGCCGATTCTTCCCACAACGCCCTTTCCCTTACAAGCTGGGCAACCAACTGGTTTATAAACCATAAAATTATCTTTAAACTTAACCGTAGCTTTTATAGTTTCTGGCAACTTATCAATTTCTTTTTTAATTATCTCGGCAACTGGAGCAGAAGCCGGCTCCGCCTGCTTACACTTATCGCAAAGCCTGGAAACCAACCTTTGGGAAACAACAAGATTTAAGGCAGACGGGATCAAAAACGAATCAACTTTCATATCCTGAAGTCTCGGAATAACGCCAGCGGCATTATTTGTATGTAATGTGGACAAAACAATATGACCGGTAAGTGCCGCGTGGACAGCCAAAGAAGCTGTCTCATTATCTCTAATTTCACCAACCATTATAATATCTGGGTCCTGTCTTAAAATTTGCCTTAATCCAGCGGCGAAATCATATCCAATTTCCGGTTTTACCTGAGACTGATTTATACCGTCCATATAATATTCGACTGGGTCCTCTAAGCTAACTATGTTTACTCCAATTTTATTCAAAATCTGTAATAAGGCATATAAAGTAGTAGATTTTCCTGAACCGGTTGGGCCGGTAACTAATACCATCCCATAGGGCTTTTCTATGGCTTCTTTAATTAAACTAGAATTTTCCGGAGAAAAGCCAAGATCGTCTAAACTTCTTAAGCCAACGGAAGAATCCAAAACACGAATAGCCACTTTTTCACCCATTGGAGTGGGAAATGTAGCAACACGAAAATCGATATCCCTACCAAAAACAGTGCTCTTAAATCTTCCGTCCTGAGGAATTCTGGTTTCATCAATTTTTAAATTAGCCATTACTTTAATTCTGGAAATAATAGGCTGCTGTAATTCGGCCGGTAACTCCGCCACTTCCTGCAAATCTCCGTCAATTCTGAATCTTATCCTGAAGAAAAGCTTTTCAGGTTCGAAATGAATATCGGAGGCTCCTTGAGAAACAGCCTCTTTTAAAGTAGAAGCGACAATCTTGATGATCGGAGCATCCTCGGTAACAGAAACTTTTTCTTCAAGCTGAACTATTTTTTCTCTTGGGGCGGATTTTATATTTTTAACCGATTTAACGGCTTGGTCGACTTCATCTTTAAAGGGAGAATATTTTTTAAGAATGGCGTCATAATCTCCGTAGCTAATTAAAAAAATGCCGAGATTGATCTGTAATTGTTTGGCTGTAAACTTCAAAGCATCTTGAGCTTTCTGATCATCGGGATTTACCATTCCAACTACAAGCATGTCATTGGTTTTGGAAAGCGGAACCACCTTATAAGTTCTAGCCGTTTCTTCCGATATATACTGCAAAATATCCTTTCCTATAGTTTCGGCTTTAAACTGCTTAAAAGGAACTTTTAAGACCTGGCTTTTTGCCTTAGCTACCTCGGAATCATCAACTAAACGTTTGTTGAAAATAATTTCCTCAACGCTCTTTTGACTCAAAAAAGATTCCCTAAGAATCTTTTCTGAAACCTCCTGAGTAATTAAATTTTTATCCGTTAAAGCTTTTAATAAAATCTGTGAATCCATAATTTTTTACTTCTTGTTAATAAGTTCAATCTCTAAAAAGGCAGAAGCGGATTAGATCTTCCTGGATTGGTAATAGCCCCACCGGCTGATCCCCCAATACTTTGTCTTATCTTTGTCTGTAATTCTTTTTTGGTGGAACTAAGATCATTTTTAAAAGTATCGCTATTAACCTTAGAAATATCGGAGACTATTCTTTGGCTGGACGGAACTATTTTTTCAATTAAAGGAGTTTCCGTAAAAAACAGCAAATACGATCCTATGCCGGCAACAAAAAGAAAGATTCCAATTATCAGAAAGGGTAACCAGTTAAATTGTTTTTTTTCTTCAGCGATTAAAATAGCCATATTTTTTAAAAAATTACTGAACCTGATAATAAGTATCTACGACCAATTCATAATTAAAAACATTTTTGTCCAATGTATTTACCTGATAAACTCTAAGCGTTCTCACATCCATGAGCCTTATATTGTTTTCCAAAAATCTTAAAAGCTCCTTAAAAGCATCGTAGGTACCTGCCAATTTAAGCGAAACTCTTAAGATTCCGTAGTTTTTAACAAGGGTATTTGTAGATTTTTGCTGAATAGGCAAATTTTCCAAGTTTATGGAATCGATTCCGATATTATTTAATGCGCTTATTGCCTGAATCTGATAAACAACATTGGCGACTTCCTGTTTGTCCGGAAGAGCAAGAGCCAGATCGTTTTGTATCTGATTTATGTCTGCCTGATTCTTGCCATACAAACTATTTGCATAATCTATAGCATCGGACTGAGCCGCAAAAAAGTTTTTGCCCGAAGCTAGCTCTCCTCTCAATTCTTGTACTGTGTTATATTCCGGTTTCAATAAAACAACATAGATAATTAAAGCGCCAAAAATAAGAGTTGCGGAACCAAGTAATGCTAATAATCTTTTAGTTGAAGCTTTCATGATTATTTTTGAAATAATTTAGAAGATAAAATCAGAGTTACTCTGAAATTAACTTTGTTCTCTACAACTCTCGACTGATTTAAGATGTATGATTCAATAGAAGTTTTTTCCGCGTCATATAATGCGAGCTGACGGCTCAAAGATTCAAAATTTAAAGCAATTCCGGACAAAACTATTTTCCTGTCGTCTACGCTCAAATCAATATTGTTGTAATAAACAGATGGATAAGTAATTTTTTCCAATAAAGGAAAAACTTTAGTTCCATAAACATGACCGGCTAAAAGCGTCTTAAAATTGGAAAGCCTAGAATAAACATCGACAAACTTAGCCTGGGAATCAGAAGAAATTTTTTGGCTTAAAGCCTGGGTTTCTTCGTCGGTTGCGGCAATCTGATTATTCAGAAAAGTTTCGTAACCAAAAGCCAAACCAAAATAAACAAGTAGGGATAATGCGAAAACAAAAATAGAAAAAGCCAAAAGCTTCCATGGCAAACCAGAGCCGAGATTATCGGACTTCATGATTTGATCTGAGACATTTTGGCTGAATTGTGCCATTTTATATTAAATATTTTTTACTCCCAATCCCAATGCTACAGTAAGATACGGGCCCAAATCCTTAATAATAGGCTCCATTTCTCCGGGATAAGATATTTTTGAAAAGGGTTCGGCTTTTTTGACGGGCAGACCCATCTGATCCTCGAAATATTTTTCTATTCCAAGCAGATTGGCTCCCCCGCCGGTTAATATGATACTAGAAATGCTTTCGTTATAACTTTTTTCAAAATTATTTTTTACCCTCTCCGCTTCATTAATTATAACATCTAATATAGGCATCATTAATGTGGATAACTCATATTCTCCTCCGGTGCCCGTAAGGCCTCTTAATTTTTTCAAATCTTCAGCCCTCCTAATTCTTATATTTAAACCGGAAGAAATTGTTTGGGTAAGAGAACCGCCCGCGAAATCGGTCTGTCCAGAAAACTTTAAATTGCCATCCTGAGCAACATAAATACTGGTAGACCTGGAACCTATATCGACAATTAAAGCATCATCTTTTATTCCGCTTGTAAGAATACGCGCGGAACTCAAACCCTCTATTTCAAGAGCCATCAAATTAAGTCCGGCGGCTTTAAAAATGTTTTTATATCTAGAAATAATTTCGTTTGGAACAGAAATCAATAAAATCTGCTGGACCCTGTCTCCATTTTCATTTTTTTTCTCCCCAACTCTGAGCCAATCAATAGTAACCGAACTTATCGGAAGCGGAATATATTGCTTTGCCTGAAACCCCATTATTTTGGAGGTATCTCCGTCTGGCATAAGGGGCATTTCCAAAAGAGTGGTAAAGGCCGAAAAAGAAGGCAGGGACGCAACGACATTTTTGCTATTACTTTTCGTATGTTTAACCATCAGCTTTAGAAGATCTACCGTTTCATTTTCAAGCATCTTTAAAGAACTCGTCTGGATAGCATTATTCGGCCTCTCTAGGTGGCCATAACTCTCCAAAAAACCATAATTCCTCAAAAACGGAAGCCCTTTGGTTTTTACCAGCTCAATCATTTTTATGGAAGTTGTTCCAATATCTACACCTAAATAGGTATTACTTCCAAAAATCGATTCTAAAAAATTAAAAGCCATAGATTTATTTAAAAAATGCCGTGATACAATTTATATATATTTATTATATCAAATATGGAATTTATTTATAAGCTTAAAAATATATTTTTTGATATTTTGTTTCCGTCTATATGTCTTAATTGCAAAATTAATTTAACAATAGACGAAAAAAATAAAAAGGTGTGTGAAAAATGTATTGATTCCATAATTATATATTCCTCTTTTTTCTGTCCTAAATGCAAAAATAGGGTTCCAACCCAAGAAAAAACCTGCCATAAAGAAATTAAATTCCTGCTGGCTCCGGTAACGGACTATCAAAACCCTGTAATAAAAAATATTATTCGGTTTTTTAAATATAAGAAATGGAAAAGTCTTATGGTTATAATAACTCCCTTAATAAATAATTATCTTGATAATCTTAGTCAGGATCTTAAAAGTTTTATTATCATACCTATCCCCCTTCATAAAGATCGGTTTAAAGAAAGGGGCTTTAATCAGTCCGAATATATCGCCAAAGTGATCTCCGAAAAAACTAAAGCCGAAATAAATACGGGTAACTTAAAAAGAATAAAAGCTACTAAAACTCAGGCTGATTCGAAAAATTTGGAAGAAAGAGTAAAAAATATAAAAAATTGCTTTGCCTTGGAAAATCCGGAAGAAATAAAAAATAAAAACATATTATTAGTTGATGACGTTTTTACTTCTGGCTCAACAATGACTGAAGCGGTAAAAATACTCAAACAATCCGGAGCTAAAAAAATAATAGCTTTTGTTTTGGCAAAAGCTTAAAAAATGTGGTGGACCATGCGAGAATCGAACTCGCGTCTCCCGGATGCAAACCGGGTGCTCTACCACTAAGCTAATGGCCCGCGGTTTATTTTAAACAATAGTTTAAAGATTAAACTAATTCTTTAAAAACCGCAATTTTTTATTTTTCTTCGTTACACTTACAATTCTTGCTGAAGCAATAAATATAAAGGATTTCCAATAAACCCATTGTATTTATAACCAACAAGGCGACAAACCACTTTTTGCTGTCTGCTTTAGCGGCTGTCCAAAGAGCTATTCCCTTCCAGACAAGCGTCCAGACAAGCATTAATGTAAAAAGAAATGGGTTGTGACCAATAAATTCAAACATAATTATTTAAAATAATATTTGATTCGACTTATTCAGTTTAACATAAAAGCGGAGGGTGCAGGATTTGAACCTGCGAGGGGCTTTCGCCCCAACCGCATTTCGAGTGCGGCGCACTAGACCACTATGCGAACCCTCCAATAGGATTTACTAATAAATAATATACCAAATACGGCCCAAAATAAAAATCCGGCTCCTCACAAGCCGAATTTTTAATTTTAACGCAGTAAACTAGGAAAGATGCTGAGAAACCAACTTGGTCATTTCAAACATATTCACAGTTCCCTTTCCGCCGAAAACTTTTTTCAAAGCTTCGTCGGCGTTGATGTTGCGCTTATTTTGCTGATCCTGAAGACCGTTCTTCTTGATATACGCCCAAATCTTCTTAACAACTTCCGCTCTGGGCATAGGACCTTTTCCGACAACCGCAGCCAATTCCGGGCTGACATTCATCGGTTTCATTAACGCAGAACCTTTTGCCATTGTTTTGAATAAATAAAGAGTGGATTGCGACTTGTTTAAATACAATCACTCGTGTTTTTTACTTAAAGTAATTATACCAAGCAATAAATCTTTGGGCAATTTGATTAAAATAAAATTCGGCTCCTCACAAGCCGAATTGTAAAAAACTATCGTAAAAACATAAAAACTATTTAGCGCCCATAATCCTGAACATCTTAGTGCCGCAAACAGGACACATTCCCGTCATAGCCTTTCTGACTTTTCCACCCTTCCCCTTCATCTCAACTTCTTTCGCATCCTTCATTTCTTTTTTAGCCTTACACTTTACACAATACGCTTCCATGTTTTTTTAATTAAGAAAGAAATATCGCGACCTTAAAATAACGATATTTCATTATTTTTCTCTTATAAAATAAGTATATCACGCCCACAAAAGGGCCGGCAAACCTTTCAACTCCGAATTCGGATCAGTCAAAAAATTTGTCCCGCTCCACCTTATAGTGGAAACTCACATTTGGCAATTGTCCTCACAACAATCTTCATTTGTGAACCCTTTTCTAGGCGTGATATATAAATTACTACTAAAGTATATTATAAAGCATATTTTTTAAAATATTCCAGAAAAGAACTGTGGATAACCGGACACCTGGCCAATTCTTTCTTCAGCCCGCCTCACTTGCTCCAGCGTACTCACTCACTAATTCCTCGGCTCACTGGGTCGCTTTCAGCGATCACTATGCCCGCTCGCCTGCGCAGGTTTCAGAAAAGAATTTAACCTCGCTTTAATAAAAAATAAGACATGCCTACTTAATACAATACGAATCGTTTGCCAATTTAACAAAAAAAAATTATTATAAAACAGATTCAATAAAGCCCTCGTAGTTCAATGGATAGAACAAATCCGTCCTAAGGATAAGATTGAGGTTCGATTCCTCACGAGGGCACATAGATTGAATTTTTTAAAAAATAATATATTATATACTTATTGTTTTATGGGCCTATAGTATAGTGGTAGAACGCCTCCATGGCATGGAGGAGGTGGGAGTTCGATTCTCCCTAGGTCCACATAAATCAAAAACATCCCAATTGGGATGTTTTTGATTTTAATACAAACCGTGTTCGTTAAAACACTTAGTATACTTTTTATCTAGGGTTTCCAAATGATCAACTAACCAATTTTCCAAAAAATCGATCAATTCAAAAACTATTTCGTACGTATCACCATTTACTTGTTTAATTTTTATAACAAAATCTCCGGCATCCCTTCTCAATTTATTATGAGCTTCAATATGCTCAGCCGCGCCATCATAATTAAACTCTTTAAAATACATCTCTTCGGTCAAAAAATGAGCATTGGCATGATTCATCAAAACTTCCAATTCTTTATTTATAATATCCGGCGATTTTTTGGACATCAAAGAATCATAAATAAAATGCATTGATTCCAAAATCTCCTGGTGCTGAAGGTCTATCTGTTTAACATTCACACTATAATCTTGCCTCCATTCAAAAATCATATTTTTAAATTATTCGATGCAGCAATCAATAGCTTTTTTAACCAATTCCCCCAACTTTCCCATAAAACCCTTCTTTTCCTCATCATGTTTATTCATTGCGGCACTATCTATTTTTTTAATATCACCGGTAGCTACCAGCTTCATATTTAAACCCCAAAATAAAGAATAAAGATTATAGGCTTTTTCAAAAAGCTCGTACGCCTCCTTTTCATTGCCAATACCCAACTGCTTAGTGCCAACCTCCATCAAACGCATGGATGCGGCCAAAAGATGCTTGGAAATACACCAAACCTCGCCTTCGTATTCCTTAATAATTTTTTTAAGGAGCTCTTTTCGCATTTCCCGTACCTCTCTTATTAAATCAAAATATTCCGGTTTATTTGTTTTGGCGCCGGTAAAAAAGAAATGTTCTTCAATGCTTATTAAGTTCATAATGGCAATACTCAAGTCCTCGTCTGAAGAAAGATCCATTTTCTCCTTCTTCTTCATATGATCTATTTTTTCTATAAACTCATTAAGTTTTTTAATATCCTGTTCCATATTAAATAGTCTAGCAGAAATTATCTTGTTAATAAATAAAATACTCCGCTGCCCAAAATAAGTACAACCAAATTAAGGACAACTTTCTGAAAGGGAAAATAAACTTTTTCGTTATTTTTCGCCTTTAAGTAAAAATGAAAACTGGTTCCAAGATAAAATAGTATGCTTCCGGCTAAAACTCCCAATAAAAGCTTATCCACCCCCCAAAATTTATTTAGCTCCTTACCAATTAGTCCCGTATAATAAAGCGGAACCAGCGTTAGTAAATAATATGCCAAAAAAGTAATTGATCCGCATCCCTTAAAACACCATTTCTTTTTTACAAGCCAATTTACAGTCCACCAAGCCATTGCGATAATAAGCGCGCCTACCCACAACCCAACAATAGTATCGTCTACCCCAAATTCTTCAGCTATTCCAACGCCGGCGCCAACGGCAATAACGCAAACGGGACAAATCGCCTGGGCTGAAACAGCAAACATAAGCCCACCGGCAATCAATAATGTCAATAAATACATGGAGTTTATTTTATTTTTTCCTGAAAAAATTTAATTATATCGGCATCGCCCATCAAGCATTTGGAATTTGAGCTATCCCACAAAAAAGGAATTCCGATACTATCCGACAGACCGCAAGCAGCCGCTCTTTTCTGTAATTCGGATATATTAGCCGAATTATTATCTACGCTTTTTCTTACATAGGAAACCTTATCCAAAACTTTATTTTCTTCCAAAAATTTTTCTACATTTTGACAATGCGGACAACTATCGCTGTAAAATAATACTAAATTTTCCGAGGTCCCAACCGGACCGGAAGATTTATTCATATTAAAAAATAATACAAACGCAACAATACCAACAAATAAAAGGATAATGCCAATTAATAATTTTTTATTCATAAAACAGTGATTTAATAATAAAGAAAAGAAATATTTTAATCAAATAATTGAATAATCAATAAAATTTGATATATTAATAAAACAGTTAAAAGGAGGCGTGCCTGAGCGGTTGAAAGGGGCAGTCTTGAAAACTGCTATATCCGAAAGGGTATCGGAGGTTCGAATCCTCCCGCCTCCGCCAATTTATTTTAACAGATCGTCACTTCCTTTTTCGTCTTTAGGTAAACCCCATCTCCATCCGGGCTTTTCGCCTTTTTTATAACAAATCCCAATAAGAACTGCTGTGAGCAAAAGCACTGAAAAAACTCCAATCACCGGCCGCGCATTAAATTTGTTTGTAAAATAAACAAAAAATGCCAGCCAGACCAAAAGAACAACCCAACCCTGCCATTTAGCAGGTGTCCAACCCCAGCCATAAAGCTTAGCCTTAAACCAATAGCTGTTAGGATTATCTCTTAAATAATTAATGTATTTTTTAAACATGGCGGTCGTTGAATCTTTTATCAAGAAAGATTTTAAGATCTTTAAGATTATTATCGGTTAATTTTACCAACCCACCAAAATCATCTTTTATTTCCAAACCCGGCTCTCCCCCAACTTCAGTCTCTATAGCAACCGGGCAATTAGAACAATTCTGACAAAACTCATAAACCAATCCTATTTTATTTTTCATAATAATTAATTATTTTTTATTTTATACCGCCGACAGGCGGATTTTTGATTTTTTAAATATTTTCTTTAGCTTTAAAAATTTTAAATATTCCTGCGGCCAATATATCTTTTTCGGTAATTACTGATTTATCGAAATAAATATCAAAAACGTTGGGAAGACTAAATTTTATATCCCCCACGCCAGACATCTTTTTAAGATCATCGATAACCAATGGGGCATGTCCTGAACATGGAATATCAACGGATAATTCTATTTTTGACAAAAGGGCGATATTGACCGGCTTACTAGAATAAAGATAGTTGGAGGCCAGTGGGAAAACAATCAAGAAAAAAATCATATTAACTGCTACAACCCCGGAAAATAACGTTGTCAGATACTTCCAATTATTCCTTATACCAGCAATACCGAAAGATTTATTTTTTAACAGATATATTCCGGCCGAAATGACGGCCAAAAATAAAGATATACCCATCAACCAATAAAACGAGTACCGATTAAGCAAAAAAGATCTGAAAAAAGAAGAAATAGCGGTTGTACCAAGAACGGCAAAAACAAAAAACAGAATACATCCCGAATGAGGAATGATGCCGTAAAACAGTCCCGACAGAAATCCACTTGGTTTTTTATCGACACAACAATTATCCATAATTATATTTTTGATTTCTTAAAAACTTCAACCAATTCATCCAAAACCCTTTCCCTTTCCTTTTTTGATCCGAATTTTATGGCATCGCTGACACAGCCGTCGAAATGACCTTTTAAAATACGCTCATTCAATTTATATAAAGCCGAAATAACCCCAAGATTCTGCTGGATAATATCTATACAATAACGATCTTCTTCCAGCATTTTTTTGACACCACCAAGATGACCAATAAGATAATTGAGCCTTTTTAAATTTTCCTTTTTAAAATTTTCTTTCATTTTTTATTTTTTATTTATACCCTCCCCCTGGGGGGTTGTAAACTAAGTATATTTCCATACTCTCCGGTCTGTCAAATTAAAAAAACCGCCCTGATTAAATTGGGCGGTTTAAAAATTTTTTTTAAAAAAGATTTGGGTAGGCGGACTTGATTACCGGCAAGTACTCAAACAACAAAATTACCAGAATCCAAAAAATCGAAGAAAAAACAACCCCGGCTATAAAACCAGAAAGGGATGAGGCCAGTACCCTGCCTATTCTTACTTTAAAACTCTTTTCCTCTTCACAAATAAATTGTTTTAAAACATTACTCATACAAAAATTATACCACAATCAAAAATGATTAAATTTTTGATATACTTAATATAATAAAATGCCAATATTACCGACAGCAACAAAGAAATCTTTTTGGGCGCTACCAATTCATGAATGCCTAAATATTCTGGAAACCAGCCGTGAAGGCCTTTCCGAAGAAGAAGCGAAAAAAAGAACGCTTGTTTTTGGTAAAAATTCTATTCCTGAAAAATCAAAAACAACAAAGACAAAAATATTAATAAATCAATTAAAAAGTCCATTAATATTTATTCTATTTATTGCCGGAATAATTACACTAGCCCTGCAAAAATACAATGATGCTGCTTTTATTTTTGGAGCCGCTTTCATAAATTGCTTTTTGAGTTTTTATCAGGAAAATAAAGCGGAGGCGGCACTCAGTCATCTTAAAACTTATATAGAAAAAAGGGCGAGGGTTTTACGCGAAGATCATGAATACGAAATTGACGCGGAGGAATTAGTGCCGGGTGATATGATACACATTTCCCAAGGCGAGAGAATCCCCTGCGATGCACGACTTATATATACTAATAATTTTTCGGTTGATGAATCTACTCTTACCGGAGAATCGCTTCCGGTACAAAAAATAACTGATCCGGTAAATTTTCAGGCCGTGCTCGGCGATCAAAAATGCATGATCTTTGCCGGAACACTTGCTGTTCAGGGATTTGGGAATGCAATTGTAACCACAACAGGAAAAGAAACCGAGATAGGAAAAATAGCATTACTGGTAGGTTCACAAGAAAGTATAACTCCGCTACAAAAAACCATAACCAATTTCAGCCTTAAAGCCTCTATATTTCTGACCGCCGCCACCGCAATAATGTTTGGAATTGGGGTTTATTTGGGTAAATCGGTATTTGATATGTTTTTAACTTCTGTTGCGGTTTTGGTGGCCGCGATACCCGAAGGATTACCCGTGGCTATGACGGCGATTCTGGCAATCGGAGTGCAAAGACTGGTAAAGAAAAATGGGGTGGTAAGGAAATTGCTTGCCGCCGAAGTTCTGGGTAATACAACTATAATTTTAACCGATAAAACCGGGACGCTTACCGAAGCCAAAATGACGCTTTCAAAAATCCAAACTTTCAATAAAAATTTTACGGAAAATGAAATACTTAAAATTGCCCTGCTAAATACAGATGTAGTAATAGAAAACCCGCATGAAAAAATAGAAAAATGGAAAATTATAGGCAGGCCGCTAGAGGTTGCAACCGTAAAAGCCGCTGCATATAATGGCATTTTTCTAAACAAAGAAAAAAGAGAGGTTAAGATAAACGATTTCCTCCCATTTTCCTCATCCAATAAATTTTCCGCCGCCGCAATTGAATATAAAAATGAAGAATTAATTACCTTTTTTGGAGCTCCTGATATACTTTTAAAAATATCCGATAAGTCCCCCGAAGAAATAAAATCAATAAATCTCGAAATAAATAAATTAGCCTATGGCGGAGAAAGAGTTTTAGGCGTTGCCGTCAAAAAAATAACCAGAAATAAAAACAAAATAAGCTTATTTACCGAAAAATTTTCGGAACTTGATTTCGCGGGAATAATTTCTTTTAAAGATCCTATAAGAAAGGGGGTTAAGGAAACGGTTCATAATATAGAACAAGTTGGTATAAAAACAATAATCATTACCGGAGACCACCAAGGGACAGCTGAAGCCATAGCTCAAGAACTTGGATTCAATATAAGAAAAGAGAGTGTAATAAACGGACCAGAACTCGATTATATTTCGGACTCCGAACTTCAAAGAAGGCTTCCCAATTTAAAAATAGTTTCGCGTGTAAGCCCCGAAGGAAAACTAAGAATCGTAAAAGCTTTTCAGGAAAAAGGAGAGATTGTGGCTATGACCGGAGACGGAATAAATGATGCGCCGAGTCTTAAACAAGCAGACATAGGAATAGCGATGGGCTCTGGCAGCGACGTAGCAAAAGACACCTCCGAACTGATTCTTTTGGACGACAATTACGAAACAATAGTGGCTGCAATTGAAGAGGGGCGAAGAATAATAGAGAATATCAGAAAAACAATTGTTTATGTTTTTTTAAGCCTTCTGGACGAACTTCTTCTCATAGGCGGATCTTTATTGCTAGGCCTTGCTCTTCCTATAAATGCATTTCAAATACTTTGGATAAATTTCTTCTCCGATAGTTTTCCAGCCATTGCCTTCGCTTTTGAAAATCACTTCAATTATCTTTTACAAAAACCAAAACATGGCCAGGAAAAATTAATAAACAAAGAATCTAGATTTCTCATTCTTGCAATTGGACTTACAACAAGCTTTTCTTTGATAATAATTTATTACTTACTTATAAAATTTGGATTTAATCAAGAAATAAGCAGAACCTTTATATTTGCTTCTTTTGGAACCTATTCCTTATTCTCGGTTTTCTCTATAAGGAACCTAAAAGAAAGTCTTTTTAAATACAATCCGTTCTCAAATATTTATCTAGACGGAGGAATTCTCATTGGTTTTGTGTTGATGAGCTTGGCAATCTATCACCCATTTCTCCAGAGATTGATGGACACGGTAAATCTTCCTTTAAACTGGCTGCTAGGCGTGCTGGGAATAGGTATAATAAATATAGTGCTTCTAGAAATCGGAAAATTCATTAATAATAAAAGACTAGAAGATTAAATCCATGGAAAAAACAACGAAAATAATTAAAGCATCACTGCCCGCAATAGTGTCTATAATTGCGACTAAAAGCCTAAGAGAGGTTGAAAAAGAACTTCCGGCGGAAGTTTTTCCGCTTCTGCCATTTGGTATGCCGGACCTGCAAATTCCCGAAGAGAAAATAAATATTCGGGGAATGATTGAGGTTGGCAGCGGGTCAGGCTTTATAGTGGACCCTACCGGAGTTATCCTAACCAACAAACACGTTATTGCCGATCCCGAAGCCGAATATGAAGTTCTAACTTCATCTGGTAAAAAATATAGAGCAGAAATTCTCGCCAGAGATCCAATCGACGATGTGGCTATATTAAAAATTCCGGCCATTAAACTGCCATCAATGAAACTCGGCAATTCCAATAAAATCGAATTAGGTGAAACTGTATTGGCTATTGGAAACGCTCTCGGCTTATTCAAAAATACCGTTTCCAAAGGAATTGTCTCCGGATTATCCAGGGCGATATCCCCCAACGAAGAAGAACAATTACGAGGGCTTATTCAAACAGACGCAGCTATCAATCCCGGAAATTCAGGCGGACCGCTTTTGAATCTAAAAGGCGAAGTTATAGGTATAAATGCCGCTATAATTTCAGGCGCGCAAAATATAGGATTTGCTATACCAATAAATAGCGCAAAAAAAGACCTTAAGGACGTGAGAGAATTTGGAAAAGTCCGAAGACCCCTTTTGGGAATAAGATACATAAATATCGACAAGAATTTACAGGAAAAACTTAATCTTCCGGTAGATTTTGGAGCTATAATCATCGGCAAAAAAGACTCCCACGAAGCCGTTCTAAAAGGAACCCCTGCTTATAAAGCCGGCTTAAAAGAAGGAGATATAGTAATGGAATGCAATAAAGAAAAAATAGATGCAGACAATACAGTTCAAGACATTTTGGAAAATATGAAAGTCGGAGACATAATGAGATTGAAAATACTAAGAAACAATAAACCAATCGAGATAAGTGTAGAGCTTAGTGAAAGAAAATAAATTAAAACCCCCGCATTTACGGGGGTTTTAATTTATTTGAACGTCTCTACCTTAAAGTACTTTATTATATTTTCAGGTACCGGAATGGTTAATTTATTAAGGCTATCAATATGAAGAACGATGTAAATCGCCACTAATATAGCGCCAACCATCAATACCAAACCAATTACTTTTTCCATTACTTTATTATATTAAATCAATTCATAAAATGCCATATTTAAACCATATTTTAGGCCTCTTGACGATTTTTTAATTTTATGGTAATATATTATATATAACATTATGGCTGGGAGACGAGCTATATATAAGACACTCCCCGCTTCTTAATTAATACAATACAAAAACTATGACAAATATTCTTAAAAATAGGTTTTTTATAGGCTTTTTAGCCTCTACTATTATTTCATTGGCTTCTTTAAGTTTGGCTCACGCCGCTGAAATAACAGTAACAACCTACAACGTTGATGGTAATACAATTTCCGCAAACAGCGCCCTTTTGGAAGGAATCGTTGACGTTACCAGTCATCCGGCCGAAGTATGGTTTGAATACGGAACCAGTAATTTCTTAGGGCAATCCACGGCTAAAAATATGGAAGGTTTGAATTTTTCTGCCAAAAAATTCGGCGCAGTAATTTCCGGTTTGACCGCCAATACTACTTATTATTTTCAAGCTGTAGGAAGAAATATCGATACAAATCTTGAAGTCAGAGGCCAACTTCTTACCTTCTCAACGAACAATACAGTAATACAGAGTAACTACTCAAATTCAACAGACGCAAACAGCGGATATTATACATCTAGTTCTGCTCCGGAAGTTACAACTAATCCGGCCATACTCGATTCAATAGATGTAAATTCCGCCACATTGGATTCATACATAAAATCAAACGGATCAAATACCGTAGCCTGGTTTGAATATGGAACCAATGATAGTCTTGGACAAGCAACTGAAGATTGGGGTGTAAGCGTAACCGCTTATCAAGTAGATTTCCAGAAAAAAATAACCGGGTTAATGCCGGATACAATTTATTATTTCAGGGCAGCTGCCAGAAACGACTACGGCACAATCTATGGAAGTACTTATGTGTTTAAAACAAAAGAAATAGCAACCGGCATAACTTTTAGCCAGCCAACCGTCCTCACTTCTCCGGCGATGCTTATAAAAGACAACTCTGCCTTATTAAATGGTAGCGCTATAGCCAATAATGCCGAAACAAATGTCTGGTTTGAATGGAGCGAAGATCCAAATATGAATAATGGCGTAAATAGAAACGTTAGCCAAAGTATCGGCGCCGGTAGCAATGAAGTTTATGCCGCCTATTCACTTACCAATTTAACCGTAAATAAAACCTACTATTTTAGATTGGTTGCCCAAAACTCATATGGAACAACCAGAGGTAATATAAATAAATTTACAACTATTCACTACGTAGCCCCAACCCAAACCGTAAAGACTGTTAATGCTTCAAACGGAACTCAGGTGGCTCAGATATCGGTAAATAACGATGCGATATCGTTAAGTGGCGAATTCGACAACAATAATCCGAGAGCGGGAACGAAAACCGTCTACGCGCTAAGTTACACAAATAATACTAATTTGGTAATAAGAGACGCCGTTTTAAAAGTAACCCTTCCCAATGAGGTAAGCTACCTTGCCTCAAGCTTTGCTAATGTAAATCAGAATGGAAATACAATTACTTTGAAAATTGGCGATATAGCCGCGAAAGGAACAGGGTCTGCCAGCATAAGAGTAAGAATAACCGATCTTGCAAAAGCTCAGGTTATAAAATTTACCACAAATCTTTCCTATAAGATTAACGGTAAATCAGGTGAGGATAATATCTCCAATGAATTAAAAGTCAGCGAATATTCCTTGGCTGCGTCAGCTCTTGATCTTCTTGGCACAATACTTAACAATATTTTTATCGATCTTCTTCTTGGAATAATTATAGGTGCTTATGGATACCATATAATCAATAAACAAAAACAAGTTGTTGATACCGAAGATCCGCTAAAATAATCAAATAAATAAAAATACCGCCAATCAATAGGCGGTATTTTTATTTGAATAAAGCCAGTAAAGTTTCACGCCATGCTGCCAATTCCGGCCCGTTAAATAAGACGTAAATAGTTATTCCACAAAATACCATTATTAATAAACCCAGTACGCGTTTCCACATACTTTAAGTTTACGCTTTAATTTAAAATAGTAAAACTATCAAATAACAATATTAATAAGCTTATCTTGTACAAAAATAATTTTTTTAGGCTTCTTGCTGCCCAAGAATTCCTTAACTCTCTCACGCGGCAAAACCATATTTTCTACATCCGGCTGAACCATGCCCTTCTTCAATATAATTTTATCCCTAAGCTTGCCATTGACTTGAATTAATAATTCAACGTCTTCATCTTCTATAAGATGTTTATTGAATTCAGGCCAAGATTCTAAGTGAACCGATTTTTTATTCCCGATTTTTTGCCAAAGCTCTTCGGATATGTGCGGTGCAAACGGAACAAGGATTTTAATGACATTTTCTGCCATTACCTTATTTATAAGATCGCTCTTCTTTTCCATTTCATTTAAAAGAATCATTAAGGCGGAAACGGCAGTATTGAATTTAAAAGCCGCTATATCTTCACCTACCTTCTTTATAGTCTTGTGCACCATTCTGTTAAGATCCTTAAAATCTTTTGGCGTAACATTTTCAGTCTTTGCCTTTTTATCAAATTTCAATTTTGCGAACAAATCATAAACCCTGTTCAAAAATCTATACGCACCAAGAATGCCAGTTGGATCCCAAGGACCACCCTGACTATACTCAGCCATAAAACAAAGATAAACTCTTACGGAATCCGCCCCGAACTTCTCAACTAATTCATCGGGGTCAACAACATTACCTCTTGATTTAGACATTTTTTGTCCGTCTGGACCGAGAATCATTCCCTGGTGACGAAGCGATAAAAATGGCTCTTTAAAATCAAGGTATCCCTCATCATGCAAAAACTTAGTAAAAAATCTTACGTACAAAAGATGCATCACTGCGTGCTCTGGACCACCAATATACATTTTTACCGGCAACCAACTTTTGATTTTATTGGAATCGGCAAAGTGTTTTTTATTTTTCGGATCAACATAACGCAAATAATACCAGGAAGAATCCACAAACGTATCCATGGTATCGGTCTCTCTTTCGGCGGGACCTCCACATTCTGGGCATTTCACTTTCAGGAATTTTTCGGCTTTAGCCAAAGGAGACCTGCCCTTTTCATCCGGAGTATAGTCTTTAACTTTAGGCAAAACTACCGGTAAATCTTTTTCCGGAACAGGAACCATGCCGCATTCTTTGCAATAAATCATTGGGATTGGAGTACCCCAATAGCGCTGGCGGCTTATAAGCCAATCTCTGAATTTATAATTTACTTTTTTCTTGGCACCGATAGATTCAACGATCCTATCCTTGGCAATATTGTTGGGAAGATTATCCAGATCACCGGAATTAATCATGACTCCATCACTCTCAAAAGCGGCGGTTAATTCACCATGACTCCCGTTTTCCGAAACTACCTGAATTATGGGAAGTTCGAATTTTTTGGCAAAATCAAAATCTCTCTGATCATGAGCCGGTACGGCCATTACCGCTCCAGTACCATACCCACCCAAAACATAATCTGAAACCCAAACCGGAATAACCTTTTTATTGAAAGGATTTATAACCTTAATTCCCTGAAGTTCAACCCCGCTCTTTTCTTTAACATTGGTAAGCCTATCCAATTCAGTTTTATGCTTAGCAGCCTCTATATAATCTCTTACGCTATTTTTATTTCTTATTCTGGCTTCCAAAATTTTAATAAGCGGATGCTCTGGAGCCAAAACTAAATAAGAAACCCCCGGTAGCGTATCAGCTCTAGTGGTAAATACTTTTATTTTAAGTTCCGACTCCTCTATAGGAAAATCAATTTCGGCGCCCTCAGAACGGCCAATCCAATGCTTTTGCATGGCTTTGGTTTTTTCCGGCCAATCCAAAGTTTCCAAATCTTCAAGAAGTCTATCTGCATAATCGGTAATTTTTAAAAGCCACTGCTCCACTTCTTTTTGCTCTACAGGACCATCACAACGCCAACATTTTCCGCCCTCAGCCTGTTCATTAGCCAAAACAGAATTACATTTTGGACACCAATTTGCCGTAACTTTCTTGCGATAAGCCAGGCCCTTTTTATACATCTGCAAAAAAATCCACTGATTCCATTTATAATATTCGGGTAAACAAGTAACGATCATTCTGGACCAATCATAAATATTACCTGTTCTTTCCAGCTGCTTTATCATGCTTTTGATATTTTCCAATGTCCACTTTTCCGGAGGCATACCATGTTTGATAGCCGCACCTTCTGCTGGAAGACCAAAGGAATCGAAACCGAAAGGACTAAGTACATTATAACCCTCCATCCTTTTGAATCTGGCGAATACATCGGCACCGGCAAAATTATACCAATGGCCAATGTGCAAATTCCCGGATGGATATGGGAACATTACCAAATGATAATAATTCTTTTTGCCCTTAACATTATCCTTCGCAACAAAAAGTTTTTTCTGCTTCCAATATTTCTGCCACTTCAGCTCTATTTTTTTATGATTGTAGGCCATAGTTAAATATTAATATTAAAGCCAATTACATAATATTTTAGACCCAAAAACGTTTGGTAGCAATAGAATAAGTCTTAATGAATTTTAAATACATCAGAAGAGTTTTTATATAAGTTAGCAGCAACATCCTCAAATATTAATCCCTTTATTTCCGCCAGTCTCTTAACTGTCTCAATCATATAAACCGGTTCGTTTCTTTGACCCCTGTGGCTTTGCGGTGCTACGTACGGACAATCGGTCTCTATAAAAATTCTTTCCACGGGCAAATATTTTATTATTTCTTCATAATTTTTAGCAAAAGTAATAACTCCTCCAAAGGTAAAATAAAATCCTAAATCAGCTAATTTTTTAGCCATATCCAGTGAACCGGCATAAAAATGCATTATTTTTGTTAAATCTTTAAATTTTGGATCATTTAATACATTCAAGGCATATTCATAGGCATTATCGCTCCCCTTGCTTGGGCGGCAATGCATCATTAATGGCTTGTTTAGTTCTCTAGCTAAATTTGCCTGTTCGGCAAAAACCCTACCTTGAATTTCCGCAGCAGAAGCATCGTAAAACAAATCGAATCCACATTCACTTATAGCCACAACTTTTTCATCTTGAGCCAATGCTTTTAAAACTTTAATATCAAAAACTTCCGGTTCAGCGCCGAACTGTTCATTTTTATCATGATGCCACTCTTTTAATAAATGATTGGGATGAAAACCAACCGTAGCCCAGACATTGTCCGGAAACTCTTTCGCTACTTCTATAGCCCTTTTCGAAGTTTCGGCCTGAGTTCCCACGGCAATCATTTTTACCCTCTCTGATTGTGCTCTTTTTATGACCTCGGCCCTATCCGCATCAAAAGCTGGAAACTGAATATGACCATGAGCATCCAAAAAATTAAGATTTGACATAATGTTTAATTCCTATTAATATACTATATACTAAATATTTGTTCGTTAACAAATTGGCGCAAAGATGAAGTGATTACAGAGCCACTTCATATCAGCGCAGATGGCCGGATAAAAATCCTGAGAAAGTTGCGAGTCCTCGCCCATGAGGCCTCCTTCTCGCAAATCTCAATTCGGGAATTGACCCGAATGACCATCTCGATTTGCCCCAAGGCGGTGACTCCAATAAAGGGGTCACCGCCTCCAAATTTTATTGGCAATAAACCAATAAAAAAACTCCGATACAACTCGGAGTTTTTTATTGTTTTTCTATTCTCGGAAAAAGATTTTGAATCTTGGTAACAGAAAAACCCGGCTCATTTTCTTTTAAAGAATCCAAAATCATTTGCGATGTTTGTGGTAAAAATGAAGACAGTAATAAGCCCAACTCTTTTAAGATAAACACCAAATCAAACAAGATTGATTTTTTAGTTTCAGCAGTCAAAGATTTTTCCCATGGTTTTTTTTCATTCACATAACGATCTCCGTATTGAATCAAACTCCAAATATCCGTTAAAGATTCACTGAATTTAAAATTTTCGGTTTTCTGTTTTACCGATTTCTTTATTTCTTTTATTTTTTCCCCAACATCGGAGGAAACACTCCCTTCTATTTTTTCTTCCTTTGAAGCCAAGGTAGATACTCTAGCGGCAAAATTACCCAGCCCATTTGCTAAATCACCATTATATCTTTCCTCAAATTTTTCATAAGAAAAATCTCCATCTTCCGAAGACGGTATTTCTCTCAAAAGATAGTATCTCACGGGCTCGGTGCCGTATTTTTTTACCAATTCATAAGGATCGACAACGTTTCCCAAAGACTTCGACATCTTTTCGCCGTTTGCAGTAATAAATCCATGAATAAATACTTTTTTAGGAAGCGGCAATTTACAGGATAAAAGCATAGCAGGCCAAAGAGCCACGTGAAAACGAGAAATATCCTTTCCTATCATATGGACATCGGCAGGATGTTTTTTCCATTTATTTATCCCTCCATACCCACTTATATAATTAGTTAAAGCATCGGCCCAAACATACATAACTTGAGTATCGTCATTCAAAACAGGCACTCCCCACTGCAAAGATCTTTTTGATCTTGAAAAACTTACATCTTCAAGTCCGCCTCTAATTAAAGATAATATTTCATTCTTTCTTGTTTCGGGAATAATCTTTAATTTATCTTTTTCTATCAAGTATTCCAATTCTTTTGTGTATTTAGAAAGTCTGAAAAACCAATTCTCCTCCTCTATGAATTCGAGTTGTTTTTTATGAATAACACATTTTCCATCAACTATATCTTTTCCAGTCTTAAAAGCCTCACAGCCAACACAATAGTAGCCGTTGTATTTTTTCTTATATAAATCCCCCGCCTTCAAAATTCTATCCCAGATTTCCCAAACAACAGGCCAATGATTTTTTTGATCCGTGGTTCTGACAAAATTATCCCAAGACAAATTTAAAACTTCTTTCAAGCCCCTGAATTTTAAAGATAAGCCGTCAACAAAATCTTGAGGATTTTTTCCGCTTTCTTCGGCGGCCTTTTGAATTTTGGATCCATGTTCGTCTGTGCCAGTCTGAAAAAAAACATCAAATTTTTCTTTACGGTAATGCCTAGCTAAAACATCAGACTGCAAAGATTCTAAAGCAAAACCAATATGTGGATCGGAGTTAACATATGCTATAGAAGTCGTAACATAAAACTTCTTTTTTTGAAAAAAAAGATTAAGCATTTTCCGGTTTTTCTATCTGCATCCTGCGCTTCATTTTCGTTTCAGACCAATGATTAATAACTTCCTGAACTAATACCGCCCCCGGTACAGCCAAAATAAAGCCAACAATTCCAGCCAATTGCCCACCAAGAAGAATAGCTATAAGGATTACCGCGGGATTTAAACTTGTTGTAAGCCTCATAAAAGTAGGGGTCAAAAACGTTCCCTCTAATTTTTGAATAACAACGAAGAAAATTAAAACATAAACAGCTAGTGCCTGTGATTGCGATAAAGCAATAAGAACTGCTACCGATCCACTGACAATTGGACCAACATAAGGAACTAATTCAAGGATGGCGGCCAAAATAGCCAGGACCAAACTATATTTTATTCCCAATAAAGAAAGACCTATAAACACGGCAGTTCCTATACTTAAACTCAAAAGTATTTGACCCTCGAGCCACTTACCAATTTTATGCCTAGTCCTAAAATAAATACTCAAAATTTGATCTTCATAACTCGGAGGCAAAATGGCTCGTAATAATTTTTCAACGCCATCTCTGTCAACCGAAAGGTAAAAAGAAAGCACGAAGGTCATAATAAACAAAGAAATGCCGCCCAAAAACTTGGACAGGGTATCAAAGAGGGATGTCCCTCCACTAAATAAAACCCCGGCTAATCTTCCAATACTTTCAGAAAAAGCACTCGAAACTTGCGAAAGCTTCTCTAAACCGAGAACCGGAATATCGGCTTTTGCCAAAACATCTATAAACGTATTTATTTCAGTAAGCGCTACCGGTAAAATTATGTAAATTAAAATAGCTATTAATAAGATAAGAAATACGAAAATCGCCAAAGCGCTCAAAACCCTTGGAATCCTGCGCTTTTCAAGCCAAGACATTATAGGATCTAAAGCCGAAGATATTACGATAGACAACAAAACCGCCAAAGAAATATCCTTGGCTAAATAAAATAAATAAGCTATTAAAAACACAAAAACCACACGCCATAAGCTTGCCCAGCTGATTTCTACCTGGATTTTACCGTTTTTTTCTAAGTTCATTTTTTTACTCTACTATTTAGAACGTTTCAAATAGTAAAATAGTTTCGCAAAAAATCCGATCTATATTAGATTACTATAAACTAAACCCCCTTTCAAATTGAGTCTTATTCTCAAAAGGACCGATGAGAGCCAAATTCAATCCAGAATTTTTAAAAATATCGTTTGCCACCTTTTTTATATCTTTTGCACTTACCGATTTAATTTTTTTAATTAACTGTTCTGGAGTCAGAATTTTTTCTTTAAAAATTTCCTGATCTCCGTAAAATTCCGCTACAGCATCGGATGTTTCTAGGCCAATCATCAATCTTCCTATAATATGGTTTTTAGATTTATCCAATTCGGCTTTGGATATTTCCGTTTTTTTAATTTTATTTATTTCACCGAGAATAGCTTTTATGACTATCTCAACTTTTGTATTATCAACCCCAGCGGAAATTGCCAAAAGACCATGATCAGTATATGCGGAGTTTCCGCAATTTACATAATATGCCGCACCTAGCTCTTCCCTGACTTTTTGAAAAAGCCTAGAACTCATTCCCCCGCCCAAAATATCGCAAAGAACCCCCAAAATATATCTGCGTTTATCGAACGTATCAAAAGACCTGAATCCTAAAACTAAATGTGTCTGATCGGATTTCTTTGTTTCCAAAGAAACCATCGGTTTACTTTGAACTTCAGTAACTTTATTCTTACCCGATTTTAAAGACTTCGGAATAACTCCAAATACTTTTTCTATTTTTTTGAGCATTTGCTTTTCATTGAAATCACCGGCAACAACTATAGTAGTAGCCCCAGGAACATAATGATTTTTTCTGTAATTTATTAATCTTTCTCGGTTTATAGCCAAAACCCCCTCCTTCTTTCCAGCTATCGGCCAACCAGCCGGCTGATCGCCATAAACTAATTCCGTAAGATTTTCGTGTACCTTGCGCATGGGCAAATCTTCATACATATTAATCTCTTCAATAATCACGCCCTTCTCTTTTTCTATTTCTTTTTCTTCAAAAAGCGGATTGATATACATATCAGAAATAATATCTAAAGCATTATCTATTTTGTCTGCACCAACTTTAGCAAAATATCCAGTAGCTTCGTTGCCCGTAAAAGCATTATAAACCGCCCCCAGGGATTCCATTTCAGAAGAAATAGCCAAGGCACTCGGACGTTTTTTTGTACCCTTAAAACACATGTGTTCCAAAAAATGAGAAATGCCATTTATCTCCTTGTTTTCATATTTAGAACCGGCTTCAACTAAAACCAAAAATGTAGCAGCCAGACTTTTTGGCATAGAAATCAAAATAACCCTCAAACCATTTTTCAAAATGTGTTTTTTATACATAAATAAATTTATTTAATTTTTTCAGATAAGTAATTTTTAAGTTCGGAAATTTTTATTCTTTCTTGCTTAGTAGTGTCCCTACTCCTAACTGTTACAGCACCATCCTCCAAAGAATCAAAATCAACAGTGATACAAAACGGAGTTCCAATTTCGTCTTGGGAATAATAACGTTTTCCAACATTTCCTCTGTCGTCCCATGTAAGCATAAAATCTTTTCTCAAAGAATCATATATTTCTTTGGCTTTAGAAACCAATTCGGGTTTATTCTTCAAAAGAGGAAAAACAGCGGCTTTATAAGGAGCTAATTTATAAGGCAATTTTAAAACTAACCTTTCCGGATTGGAGTCGTCAAAAGAACTGGATAAAACAGCCAAAACCGTTCTATCCACCCCCCAAGTAGGCTCGATAACATGAGGGATAATTTTTTCGTTTGTTTCCGGATCGGCATAACTCAAATCTTCCTTGCTGGCAACAGAATGATTTTTAAGATCAAAGTCTGTCCTATAAGCAAGTCCATATAATTCTTTTTTGCCAAAAGGAAATTCATATTCAAAATCAATAGTTCTTTTTGAATAATGCGCTCTCTCGCCGTCTGGAACTTCGAATTCATGAACTTTTTCCATTTCGATGCCAATTTCCTTCATCCATCCAATCATTTCTTTTCTCCACATTTCAAAAATAGATTGCCAATCTTCATCTTTTTTAGGCGGTTTGATAAAATACTCTATTTCCATCTGCTCGAACTCTCTTGTCCTGAAAATAAAGTTACCCGGCGTTATTTCATTCCTAAAAGCCTTTCCTATTTGGGCAATACCGAAAGGCAATTTTTTACGCGTAGTCTGCAAAACATTCTTAAAATCAACAAACATCGCCTGAGCGGTTTCGGGCCTAAAATAAACGATATTGGCCGCTTCCTCAGCGGGACCAAGAAACGTCTTAAGCATAAGATTAAACTGCCTAGACTCCGTAAAACTATCTTTGGTCCCGCAATTCGGACATGGATCTTTTACATTAATCAGATCGGCACGGAATCTTTCATGGCATTTCTTGCAGTCAACTAATGGATCGCTGAAATTTTTCAAATGACCGCTAGCTTCCCAAACTTTCGGATTCATAATCAAAGCCGCATCTATTCCTACCACATCATCACGGGATTGAACAAAACGCCTCCACCAAAGCTGCTTAATATTATTTTTTAATTCAACGCCAATAGGGCCATAATCCCAAGAATTAGCCAAGCCTCCATAAATTTCACTGCCGGGAAATACAAATCCACGTCTCTTGCACAGCGAAATTATTTTATCCATTTTTGATTCCATATGAGTCTATTTCAATAATAACTTCCAAACGCGATATAGGCAAATTTTAGACAGAACAAGGAGCAAGAAGGAAATTCATAGTTTGAACTATATTTCCGACGAGCGACTCCGTTATGTATAAAACTAGCCATATCCTTTCAGGTTGTTATATAAAATAAATGATTTCTTCGTTACTCCTCCTCGATGTGGCTATAGCCACCATCTCGTCGTCGTGCCTTGAACTTATTTATTTATATATACAACACGTTTAGGAATTATTACTGAAATAGACTCCCAAAGAATAAAACCGCCTAGTGAAAAGGCGGTTTTTAAATTTAATTTATGGCTGCACCACTCCCCCTTGTTGGCCAATAGTAATATCATTTGGCAATGCGGTGGTAATCTGATCAACTTTTAATTCAATAGAATTATTTGTAAATGCATCCGTTGCTTTCACGGTAGCCTCGCCAATAAGCGGCATATAATTTGCAATCTGAGAAGAAGACGGTGTGGCCTCTATCTGAAAAACAGCTCCAGCAGGATCGTCCACAAAACCCTTATTGGCTGGCAACTTATCCAGATTCCAGACCATTTCATTTGTTTTTTCATCAAATGTGGGCGCATTTCCAAAATCACTCTTGGCAATACCCGTAAATTTAACCCCGTCTTTGAGCTTGGCCCTTATTTCGATACCAGAAAAATCGGTAGCAAAACTTCTAAGATCCCAATGAACTGTAAAATTAGTAGCTTGGCCAACTTTTGGAGGCATGGAACCATTATTTAAAATTCCGGAGTCGGCATCTCTAAAATATGCTGCCGAAGACAAAGAAATACTTCCCGCTACTTTTGTTTCTATTTTTAAAATATTATAAGTTTTACTGGCATTCAAAGATTGCGGCACAGTCGGAGATTCAATTTCAACCTTCACATTCAAAATAAAATCTTTATCTCCCAGTCTTCTGACGGGATAATTATTAGAGGTTTTAATGTTGAAATAAACAAATCCGGCGCTTCGCGGAGCAATATAATTAAGTTCCGGGGAATTACTTGAATTCCAAATTAAAGTATTATCCGACTTTCTAAAAACCGCCCTGGTATCCAAAGAGCCGAGATCAAAAAGCTCGCCCTGAAGCTGAGCCCTTACAACGGCATCTCTCAAAGGAACGTCGGAATTATTTATATAACTGATTACATATTTTAAACTATCTCCGGGAACAGCAATGTAATCAGATTTATCATTAAGAATAACCCCTAAGGAAAGCGGAGATGGGGAAATAACAAGATTAACATCATTTAACTCCACAAAATAATCTTTGTCGCCCAAACTAATTTTAAATTTAGGTTTAAATGTGACTGTGGAATTATCCGGACCTATTACGCTACCCTTTATGGTAAATTTACCCTCTGATCCTTTTCTTAGATCGCCCAACTCCCAGACATTATTACCACTATCGGGTTTGGAATCCGAACTTAAAAAAGTAAAATTGGCCGGATATTCAACGCTAAATTCCAATCCATAAAAATCAACGTCGGAAACATTTTTGTAGTCAACGCCTACCTCAAATTCTTCACCGCTAAAAACTTTTTCCGGGGCTTTAATTTGTATATCGGCTCCACTATTTAAAATTTTTATATCCTGTTCTGATTCTTTTTCGTACTTAGAAGAACCCAAAGAATAAGAAACTAAAACTTTTATTTTTTGAGTTTCATTTATACCCCTTAAAAAAACTAAATTATATTTTTCGGAAACCAAGCTTCCCTGCCCCAAATCTCCGATATCCTTACTGTCAACCAATTTTTCCGTATTACTACCGACAAAAGCCGCGCCATCGGGAATAGTAACGATAAGTATGACGTCTTTCAAAACAGAGCTCATCTGATTGCTAAATTCCACCTTAAAATCAAATGGTACTCCGGCCATAATTTCTTTAGGGGCAACCAAACCAACATCAAGATTTTGGCTGTTGTTATCAAAAATATAAAAAAGACTTATCCCTATAATAGCTACCAAAACTATAATCGTAATTTTAAAAATATTATTCATGGCAATATTTACAATAAAATGCCAGATCTTTTACGGAAAAAAAATCCGGCGAACCTTTAAGACAATTATTACATTTAGCATGCATAGGGTCAAAACCCAGTATCTTCAAAGCTTGTATAAAAACCCCCTCTTCTACTTGTTTATCCTCCATACTCTTTAAAAATTCCCACAAGTCCGGATCTGGCTGATTTTCGGGAGCAATTTCTTTTATAAGATATAAGGTTTTAAATGCGGTTTTTCCAGGAATTATTTTCTTAGAAGACAGAACATCTATAAGTTGCGGCGAATTTTTATCTACTATCCTTACGGTTACATAATTAAGTGGTTCGGAATGGGCGGCTAATTTGGAAATAATTTTTCTTCCACTTGTTATTTTTGCCACTACTTTTCCAAAATCTTTGGTAAACAAAAAAACTCTCGAGTCTTGCTCGGCCAAATCTATTTTATCCAGAACTACCGCTTCGGTAACATATTCCAGCATTATTTTATTTTACCAAATTTAAAGCCAGGGGTCTTCCGCCTAATTTATGCGTAATCAGCTTTATAATATAATCCAATTTCTTCGGGTCCTCTAAATAATTCAAATCATCAAGCGGAATAGTCAAAACCTGAGATTTCATAAAATTGCCGGCCCACTCATCGTATAAACGGTTAAGATCCAATAGATATTTTTCGTCTATTTTCTGCTCGAATTCCCTGCCACGCATCTTTATCCTCTTTTTTATAGTCGGAACAGAATTCTTCAGATAAATAATCAGATCCGGGGAAGGCAATAATTCCAAAATAGACTGATAAAATCCCTGATACACATCCCAGTCGCGCTTTTCTATAAATCCCCTTTCAAACAAATTTTTCGCAAATATTTCCGCATCTTCATAAATCGTCCTGTCCTGAATGAAAATTCCTTTTTCTTTGGAAAGAGAAACTTGATCTTTAAGGCGCTGGCCCAGAAAAAACATCTGAGAATGAAATGCCCAGCGTTTCATGTCTTTATAAAAATCAGCCAAATATGGATTTTCCGAAGCGGGCTCAAAAACAGGCGTTGCCTGAAATTTTTCCGCTAAAACTTTGGTAAGGGTGGATTTACCTGCGCTAATATTGCCCGCTATAGCTATAAAGAGATTATCCATGTGCACGGGACAGGATTTGAACCTGCATGACCTTACGGTCGCTACCACCTCAAGGTAGTGCGTCTGCCAGTTTCGCCACCCGTGCAAATTAACTAATAAGTATTATAACCAAAATTATATTTTTGTGAAATATAAAAACAAAAATCCCGGCATAAACCGGGATTTGAATTATTTATTCAGCGGAACCAACTTTCTGTCTGGTCTGCTTTCTGGAAAGGTCTCTGATATAGTAAAGTTTTGCTCTGGAAACTTTTTTTGGAGAACTTAAAACTTCCAATTTCTGAATCTTGGTGGAATGAAGAGGAAAAATCCTTTCTACTCCGACTCCTGCCAAAGTTGTCCTTACGGTAAAAGAAGATCCGATCTCAGAACCGTGCTTTCTGGCAATAACCATGCCGGAAAATTGAGCAATACGTTCTTTGTCGCCTTCTTTAACTTTTTCATAAACCTTTACATTCGCTCCCGGTTTAATCTTATTAAAAATTTCTTTGTTTATTGGCATATATTTGTATCACTATTTGTAGTTAACATAATACTTTAAAAAATAATTTTGGTCAACTAATAAAAATTAATTCTGGGCATTATAAATCGAAAGGATTTCCGATCCGGATAAAGCCCTATTATACATAGCAACCTCATCAATTAATCCACTAAAGAATAATCCATCCGCCCTTTTTCCTATTTTTAAAGTATCAGAATTGCTGCCATAAGTCGTAACCCCTGTAGAAACGGAGTTATTCAAACTTCCATTAATATATAATTCAACTTTACTTCCAGAAGTAAACACCCCGGATAATAAAACCCATTGATCTAACGGAACAACATTTACTGAAATGACATTTACGCTATTAGTAAATGCCGCGAAACTAAGAATTCCGTCTGGATTTATACGAATTTCGTAATTTCCTCCCTGGTTAGTACTTTGTTTTGTTAAAATCTCACGATAATCGCCATATCCAGAAATATAAACCCAAGCTGTCCAACTAAAACTTGATAGTTGATCAACGGTTGAAGAATCCGGAACTTCAACATAACTAGAACTTCCATTAAAACTTAAACCACTTCCACTTTTTCCAGCTACCCAACTCGCCCCATTTATACTTCCATTATTTCCATTTCCAGAAGAATCATAAACTGAAGTTCCAGTGTTTTCGTTAAATTTCCAATAACCAGTAAGACCGGAAGAGCTTAAAATTGAAAACAAATTAGATCCCGTTCCTGTACCAGTATCCGTATTAGTCACAACGACATTCCAAGTTCCGACCGCGGCTCCAGTTATCGGGCAAGAACCTCCGGTAATAGAAGTGGCCGATGCTATAGTGAAACCGGTACAAGTTATATCTGATTGGCCTGATTTTGTTAATTTTAATGTAGCGCCCGAAACAAAACCAGTTCCGGTAACCGAAGTCAAAGAAATTGAAGCATTATTATAGGCAAATTTAGAATTTATAGCCGTGACCGTAACCGTTCCCGGCCCTCCCCCTCCGGCAACATCGGTACCAAGAGCGGTATCAAGACTAAGATTATTTCCGATTTCAAATCTGGTTGATTTTTGTCCCCCATCATTGGCAGCATTAGCAGCAAGGTATTTTTCTGATTCCATGGTAGCAGAAAGAGCCCAAGAGCCAGGGATATAGGTGTAGTAGTAACCATTGGCTACGGTATTGACTGGATCTATGGGAAGACTGGAGAAAAGGGTTCCGGCAGAAGATTGGACAGAAGCTAAATTAACCGGTATCCAGCCTGTACCGTCTATATTTCTGTAGTTGGCAGAAGTGGAGCAATGATAGCTACCACTGCTGAGAACTGGGAGACCAAGATCGGAACAATCAGCTTGGGCGCTGGGTAAAGATACGTAGACATCTCCATGGGTACCCATACTGGTACTACCTCCGAAGGATTAATACAGAAGAAGAGCTTGGTTGATAGATGTTAATTCTGTGATTCTATTGGCATCTCTGGATTGCTTAACTAACTGAGCTGGGTTTATGACTAAGAGAACTGTTGTTGCTAAGACTGCTAATATACCTATGACTATGAGTAGTTCTATGAGAGTGAAGGCTTTTTGGGATCCTATGCGATTCATGTATTAATTATTTTAGCATAATTAAAAAAATGATAAAATTAACAAGATATGGCTTTTGTACCCAAAAAAAATATTTCCGGAAAACTTCACGACATCAAACATGACTCAAAGAAAAAATACCCGTCAACCGAAAAAAACGGAAAATTTTTATTTTCAAATAAAAAAAGCGGGGCTGCCAACAAAAAAAGTAAAAAATATCTGATAAGTGCAATATTTTTAATCATTATAATTTCTGCAAGTGTTTATTTTTTGTCCATAAAAAATTCTATCGGAAACTCCATCAATTATATAAGGTACCAAATGCAAATTCTGAAAGAATCAGTTTTTAACACACAAACTTCAGAAATGTCCGATTCCCTGAATGCTATAAATTCGGAAATTCAAAACATGGGAACTAAAGCCAATAATTACGGAGTTATGGAGCTTCTCGGAATAATCGGCCAATTCAACAGCTCGCTCAAAGAAATCCCAGGAGCTTTCAATAGTATTTCCGCAATAAGCCAGAAATCAGCTCAAATTGCCGCAAATATAGATTATTTAAAAAATAATGCGCTTGGAATGATATTCGGCCAAAAAGGTGCGGAACTTACGGAAAAACTGGATTCCCTGGAAACAAATCTGGACTCACTTGAAAAACTTACAACAGAATTCAAAAGTCAGGCTCTCAAAATAAAAGATCTTAATTATAATTTAACCTCAATTTATAAAAATTTTGATGACAACTACCTTTCAATTGTATTAAGCGTATATAAAGCTAAAGAGTTAGTTTCGGCTCTTAACACTTTAATTAAATCTCCCGATGATACAAGAATATTATTACTTTTCCAGAACCCAACAGAAATCAGGCCGGCGGGAGGATTTATCGGCAGTTTCGGATACATAACTTTGAATCAAGGAAGTATAAAAGAAATAAAAATAGACGATATTTACAATGCCGACAGGCAACTAAATATTAAAGTTGCTCCACCTAGGCAGCTAAGCGCTATTACAACCGAATGGGGGGCTAGGGATGCCAACTGGTTTTTTGACTTCCCTGTTTCCGCACAAAAAGTTTCTTATTTCCTGGAAAATTCAAAATTATTCAATGATGATCAAATCAAATTCGAAAATGTGATAGCCATAAACACTAACTTTTTTAAATCTCTTATAGATATAACCGGCCCAATAGAAATACCTCAGTATGAACTTACCATAAATAGTGATAATTTTTTGCAAGAACTTCAATATGAAGTGGAGGCCGGACAAGATAAAAAACCGGGACAAAATCCAAAGAAAATTCTCTCGGTTTTAACACCGCTTCTTATGGATAAAATAAAAAACCTGGACGATAACGGAAAAATAAAAATGGTGAATGAAATTAAAAGATCTGTAGAGCAAAAAGATATAATGGCATTTTCCGTTAATGATGACCTGCAAAAAATATTCAGGCAATACGGATTATCCGGAGAACCTTTTGTAATTCCCAAATATTTTAGCGGTGATTATCTTGCCATAATTAACACAAACGTTGCCGGAGGAAAAAGTGACGCATTTATAAATCAACAAATACTGCTTCAAAGCCAAATTACCGAAGACGGAACAATCTACAACAACCTCTCCATATCCAGAACGCATTCCGGACAAAATGAGAAAGATTGGTGGTACAAATCGACCAATAAAGATTTTATTAAAATTTGGCTGCCTTTAAATTCAGAAATTTTAAACGTATCAGGAAACAACGACTCTCCATATACATATATAAATCCGGCCAAAACATTATTGAGAGACAACGATCTTAAAAATATGGAAAATACCTACATCTACAATGAAGATTATAAAATTTCCGAAGGGGAAGAAAATTATAAAAAATCCGTAGCAACTTGGATGACCACACCAGCGGGTAAAACCAAAGAATTAAAAATAACCTATAAAGAAAATAAGATTCTGGATATTAAGGACGGAGCGCAATTTAATTTCGTATTCGATAAGCAATCCGGGGTTCAAGGCTCTCTAGAGTATGAAATCATAGCTCCTCCCGGCTATATTTGGGCGGAATCCAAAAACACGAAATTTTCTTACGGAACACAGGATCCGCTTTACAGGGAAGGTATAAAGCTGACACTTAAACAAAACCTACCTCAATAAAAAGCTTTTCAGCTCTTTGGGCAGCTTAGCTTCAAATTTAAGAATCTTTCCTTTTTTGTCCTTAAATTCTATGACTGCAGCATGAAGAAATTGCCTGCCTAATTCCGGAAACAAATCTTTTTTCCTGCCGTATAATTTATCGCCCACGACCGGACAATGTATCGAAGCCAAATGAACTCTAATTTGATGTGTTCGTCCTGTTTTAGGAAAAACCCTCAATAAAGTTAAGTCCTGATTTTTTATTTTTAGTCTTTTTTCTACTTCGAAATCGGTAATTGCTTCCTTAACCATTTTTGCACTATGCACACTTCTTCTAGTTGTACCGCTTTTTATTCCTATTGGTTTGTTTATTATCCCCTTCTCATTTTTTACAATACCGTAAACCAGAGCTAAGTAAGTTTTCCTTACTTCGTGCTTTTGAAAAAGCTTTTTAAAGTATTCAAAATAGTTATTATTAAGCGGAATAATCATCAGTCCCGAAGTCTCTTTATCTAGACGATGAACTATACCCGGACGATTTCTTGTATCGTCGCCCACATTTTTAACCTGAGGATAATTTTCTAAAAGCCAATCAACTAAAGTCTCTTCGTCTCTGTTCAAATCTTCCCGATTCAAAACAGACCTATGGACTAAAAGTCCAGCGGGCTTATTTATTATTAAAAAATTTTTATTTTGGGAAATTATTTCTGGTTTCAGCATAATTTAAAATATAATTTAATTTTACCAAAAAAGAAAAGGGCGCCGTTAGGCGCCCTTTATTGTATTGAACCATGAGCTTATTTCAGCAATGCTGGAACATCGCACGCTGCGGTTCTTATCGCGATAATATTCAATCTCGTTGAATTTACCGCGCTCCTTCCAGTTGTACTTATAGGGAGTGTAGATCCCGAAAAACCATAACCTCATGCCTATTTCTACGTCTTCTTTGTATGTGTCGCCGACGCAGTAATAATGCAAGGCGGGATTTTTTCTTTTTATTTCCTTAATCTTGGCATTCTTGTGATTCGGAACCACGAAAAATCCGTCACAATAAGCCATAATCCCCGCTTTCTCCAATGCCTTTCTTTTATCACCCTGGATCTCGTCGTCACCCTTGGTGAGAATGAAGATTTTTTCATCCAAGTTCTTAAGGAACTTGAACAAAGGAAGAACCTCCGGCCTTATAGCCTTAGGATATCTTTCCTTTAAAAAAACCCCCTTTCCAATAGCGCTTAATTTCTGAGCTATTTTCCTATCGAATTTAACATTCGCCTCTTTACAAAAATACTTATAGCATCTGACGAGAGAAAGAGGAAAACGCGATTTGTGAAGAAGATACGGCTTTTGTGTACGAGGATTTATGTCGTACATCATACCAAGATCCAGATCGTGCTGCTTATCCAGAATTTTAACAACTGAAAACTTCCCGTTAAAAATACTGAAAAGCTCTCTGGAAAACTCATCCAAGGCACGCTCGTAAAAAACTCCCGTATCCATTAAAGGGCCATCGAGGTCAAAAACCCAGACGCCCCTCTCAGCCTTCCAGAAAAATAAAACACATCTTATCCTTCTCAAAAGCTTCTCCCACCACGGAAGATTCGGATTCATATATCCCCCTACCAATATTTGAGATTTTAAAGAACTTATCCTAACTTGATTCTAAACACAAAATAAAATGCTTTGCAATAGAAAACCCGCGCTTTAAGCGCGGGTAAAAACAAACATAAGAAAATTAAGATTTAAATAAATTTATTCTTTTAAATCTATTAATAGAACAATCTAAAGATTATTTTTGTTTCGCTACTTTAGAAGTAGTAATATAAGAATTTAAAACTCTGCCAATATCCCTCATAGCCAGAATTCCAAGACCCAATAAAGCTAAAATAACAATCTTTTTTAGAATAGAAGTTGTCCAAAAAGCACGGAACATATAAATTGCCACCACTAAAGGATTCTGAGCGCTGGCTAAAAATGCATTTTCAAAAACTTTTTGCACAAAAACCAATTTTCCCAAAAAGAATAAGGCCAGAACTAAGATAACAAGCTCAAATACAAATAAAGGAATTATTCTCTTAAAAAGCCAGATAAAATAAACTTTCCAGGCTATTTTATTTTTTATAGTATTGTTTTCCATATTATTTATATGTTTTCTTCGGCGATTTGTTTAAAAACTCTTTTTGCTCTGAACATTCTCATTTTTAAAGCTGGCATGGATATTTTTTCTATTCTGGCAATATCCTCGTAGGATCTATCCTCAAAATAAAATAACTTCAAAACTCTGGCCAAATGCTCGGGCATTTTAGCGATAATTTTGGCAACCCCCTCCTTCATATCCTTTTCCAAGCCCAAATCATTATTGGAAGACAGGGATGAATTATCTTCATATAAAACTGGGTCGAGGTACTCCGTGTTTCCTCTTTCTTTTTTCAATTTTTGATAATGAGTAATAGAAGTGTTTATTAAAATCCTGTAAGCCCAACTTTTGAATTCTATTCCCGGACGCTTTTCGAAATTTTTGGCGTATTTATAAATCTTAACGAAAGTTTCTTGGACAATATCCTCGGCTTCTTCCAAGTTTTTAGTTATTCCTCTGGCCGCTCTCAAAAAAGCATCTTTATATTTATCCACTAAAAACGAAAAATAAGCCGGATCCTCTTGCGACAAAATCAAAATCTCGTCATCTCTCAAATTGTTGGAGTTTGGTAAATCCATTTTTAAAATTTATATTTGTGCGCCCTACAGGGATCGAACCTATGACCTTTTGCGTGTCATGCAAACGCTCTACCACTGAGCTAAGGGCGCAGCGACCGACTGTGGGTGTGGTAGGAATCGGACCTACGACCTCTGTCTTATCAGGACAGCGTTCTACCACTGAACTACACACCCATAAATCTACTTCTGCATTTTTTCTATTTCTAAGGACTTAATCTTATCTATATCAAACTTTACTACTTGTCCCCCGGCCATCTTACCGGCATTAAGCACGTCATTTATTTTTGTAGCTAAAATATTTATCGAATAAAAGATAAATATAAAAACTACAATAAACATTAAAATGCCTAAACCCAAAAAAGTCAAATCCTGCTTATTCTTTAATTTTGATTTTATATTATTCAAGTCCATATATTTTATCTAAAAAATACCTTACCGCTAATTGTTGCCGAATACCCCTGACCCTTCTTGGTTAAATCAACATTAACAATATCTATAAAATATCTCCCCCCCTCGACCCCTTTTATAAAATTAGAAACCGACTCATAAGGGCCAGTAACCAAAACCTTAAAATCAATTTTTCCCGGCTGATCACCAGATCCAATAGTCTCCTGGCCAAAAGTAAAGCCGAATTCAAGATTATTTTTTCTGGCCATATCCTCTATTTCTTTAGAGAAAGATAATAATTGGTCGCGTGGGGGTAAAATATTTTCTAAAAAACTAAAATAAGGAGCGGCTTTATCGGATTGACCGCGCAAAATAGCCAATGACTCCAAAGAATTTGATTTTGATGCCAAAGTAACATGCTGAAGTTTAATCTGGGAAAGCTTACTGTCCAAATCGGACTGAAGCAAAAATACCATTACTATTAAAATAGTAATACCCAACAAATAGGCCCAATTACGCGTCAATAAATTTTTATAAAACTTATTCATTGCCCAATTTTTTTATATATATCTATTTTAACACAAAAAATTAAAATTTTTGTATATAAAGAGAAAAAGAATTTTTAGTAACAACGGGGATAAAAAATGTATGTAGTATAATAAAAAAATGTCCGAAAAAAATTTTAAAGAAAAAATATATTATAACGCTATAAACATCGCTCTTAATGGTGACTACCGTAAAATAAAATCTATAAAATCTAATGATTGGGAAAATTCTTGGAAAAATATTAAAAACAACTTTACCAACATCGATCCTGATAAAGAATTTAAAAAACTTGAAGAGGCTAAGATAAAATTAATACTAGAGAACGAAGAAGATTTTCCTAAAGAACTAAAAGAGATGCCTTGGCCGCCCTTCGCCGTCTATATTCTAGGAAATTTAAAAATAAAAAAAGCGGTTGCGATTGTTGGTACAAGAAAAGCGACAAATGTAGGGAAAAATTTGGCAAGAAAAATTGCCAAAGATTTTGCAGAAAAAAGTTTTTCAATAATAAGCGGCTTGGCCATAGGAATAGATGAGGCATCTCATGCCGGATGTCTTGAGATCTGCGGACATACCGTTGGCGTCTTACCTACCGGACTAAAAAATATATATCCGAAACAAAACCAGGGCTTGGCGCAAAAAATACTCGAAAATGGAGGAGCGCTTTTGAGCGAATTTCCGTCCGAATACCATCCCTATGCTTCAAGTTTTATACAAAGAAACAGAATAATTAGCGCGTTAAGCCAAGCGATTATAATAATCGAGGCTCCGGAAAAATCAGGGGCCTTGGCTACAGCAAGATTTGCCCTCGAACAAAACCGTGAAATATTTGTAATTCCCGGTCCGGCGGAACACCCAAATTACAAAGGATCGCATAAATTAATAAGAGAAGGTGCCAGGCTGGTAACTAATTCAAACGATATATTTGAGGATTTGGGCATAGAAATGGAAGAACCGAATCCAGAAAAATTATCGGAAAAAATAACTAGTGAAGAGCGAATTGTTTTAGAAGCTATAAACCAGACTGGTTGGCCGGCTTCTGTTGACAAAATATCTGAAATATCTAAAATCCAAGTACAAAAGATAAATCAAATAATTGCTTTCCTGACAATTAAGGGCATACTTAAATAAACGTATCGAATAAAAATATGGCAACAGAAAATTCAAAAAGCTTAATAATTGTTGAAAGCCCGACAAAGGCTAAAACTATTTCCAAATTCTTAAAAGGCCAATATATTATTGAGTCTTCTTTTGGTCATATTCGTGATTTACCCAAAAACAACAAAAAAGCCATTGATATAGAAGGCGGATTTATTCCTCACTATGAAATATCTAAAGGAAAGGAGAAAGTTGTATCAGAAATAAAGAAGCTTTCAAAAAAAGCCGGAGAGGTTTTCCTGGCAACCGACCCTGATCGTGAGGGTGAAGCTATAGCCTGGCATATAAAAGAAACTTGTGGGTTGAAAAACCCGAAAAGAATCGTATTTCATGAAATCACCGAAAATGCCATAAAGGAAGCCATAAACCATCCGCGTGAAATAGACGAAAATCTCAGAAAGGCCCAGGAGGCTAGAAGAATTTTGGACAGACTTGTAGGCTACGATCTGAGCGGCCTTATCTGGAAAAAAGTCCGCTACGGGCTTTCCGCCGGACGCGTACAATCCCCGGCCCTGCGCATAATTATGGAACGCGAACGCGAAATAAGAGCATTTGTGCCCCAGGATTATTGGGTTATAACCGGCGAATTTGAAACCAAGAATAAAAATAAAATAGCACTAACTTGCGACGAACAGCCGACTGAAGAAAAAGAAACTGACAGGATTATTGAAACCGGAAAAAATAATTCCTGGCACATAACCGCAATAAAACAAACTGAAACAAAAAGATCTCCTCGCGCTCCGTTTACAACCTCAACGCTTCAGCAAGCCGCCAGCTCAAGACTCGGCTTTTCTCCTTCACGTACCATGACGGTTGCTCAAAAACTTTACGAACAAGGTCTTATTACCTATATGAGAACCGACAGCGTAACGATCAGTAAAGAAGCTTTGCCGGTAATCTACAACCAGATAGAAAAAATGTTCGGCAAAGAATATGTCGAACCGAGATTCTACAAAACAAAAAGTAAAAGCGCCCAGGAAGCCCACGAAGCCATAAGGCCCACAAATGCGGCCGTAAAAAATGCCGGGTCCAATACCGAGCAGGAAAAATTATACAGACTTATCTGGGAAAGAACCGTTTCCTCCCAAATGGCCGACGCCAAAATCCTCAAAACAAAAGTTTCCGCCAATATCATTAAAGACGGAATAATACCGGACTTTTCGGTTACCGGCAGCGTTACTGTTTTTGAAGGATGGCTGGCCGCCGACAAAGAAGCCCAAAGCGAAGAAATCCAGCTTCCAAATTTATCGGAAAAAGAAATACTGAAATTGATAACTATAAACAGCCAAAAGAAACAGACCGAGCCCCCGGGCCGATATACCGAAGCAGGGCTTGTAAAAGAACTAGAAAAAAGAGAAATAGGACGCCCGAGCACCTATGCGACAATCATCAAAACAATTAATGATCGCGGATATGTAACCAAAGAAGGTAAAACTCTCTTCCCTACCGCCACGGGCGAAGTGGTGAGTACGTTCCTTGAAAATAATTTTGCTAAATATATCGGAGACTCATTCACGGCCGAAATGGAAAACGAACTCGATGAAATTGCTGAAGGTAAAATCGGTTACGAAAAAGTCTTAAAAGATTTTTATGGACCATTTCTTAAGGACGTAAAATCAAAAGAAAAAATAGAGAAAATAACCAATCTTGGCCAAGCTGATGAAAAATACAAATGTCCAGAATGCGGCGGGCCGATGGTTATAAAACTATCCAAAACCGGAAAATTTCTTAGCTGTGCCAAATTCCCTGATTGTACAGGTGCTAGAAAAGAAGATGGATCCATTATGGAGGGCCCGAAAGAAACCGGAGAAAATTGCCCGGAATGTAAAAATGGAAAACTCATTGAACGCGAGGGCCGCTTCGGCAAATTTATTTCCTGCAATAATTATCCAAAATGTAAATTTATTAAAAAAAGCGCCGAAGAAGAAGCTAAGGCTAAAACCGGGGTAACTTGTCCGGAATGTAAAAATGGTGAAATAGTTGAAAGACGCGGAAGATTTGGTCCATTTTATTCCTGCTCCAATTATCCAAAATGTAAATTTATAATAAAATCCAGACCAACGGGTAAGGTATGTGAACTTTGCGGATCACTAATGATGGAGGGCACAAAAACTATTCCGGAACGCTGCTCTAATAAAGCCTGCCCTAATCACAACCCTCATAAAAAATAATTTCGCTTTTGGGTAAATAGCGTTATATAATTAATCTGTCTTACAGGGAATATAACCATGAATAAAGCAGAAAAAATAGAAAATTTAATAAAAGAAAATGGGAGAGTAAAAAAGGCTTATGACCTGGCTTTAAATTTACATAAAGGCCAAAAAAGAAAAAACGGTGAGCCGTACTTTAACCACGTTCTAGCGACAGCTGAAACTATTGCTCAATGGGGCTTAGACGAAACCAGTATAATATCCGGACTTCTTCATGATGTCGTAGAAGACACTGAATATCCTCTGGAAAAAATAAAAGAACAATTTGGCGACGAAGTAGCTTTTTTGGTTGACGGGGTTACAAAACTAGGAAAAATAAAATATCGCGGCGTCGAAAGACAGGTAGAAAATCTCAGAAAAATGATGCTGGCTCTAAGCCAAGATTTAAGAGTAATAATAATTAAACTAGCAGACAGACTCCATAATATGCGGACTTTGGCTGCATTACCGCCACAAAAACAAAAAAGGATAGCCCTAGAAACTTCTGAAATCTACGCCCCCCTCGCCTACAGATTAGGGATGCAATGGATCAGCGGAGAATTGGAAGACTTGGCATTTCCCTACATTTATCCAAAAGAATACCGCTGGCTAATAGATAATATTAATGAAAAATATGAAGAGCGTGAAACTTACGCGGAAAAAGCCAAACCGATTCTCAAAAAAATTTTGGAAGACGCCGGAATAGAAGTTCTAAAAATAGATTATCGTGCTAAAAAATACTCCAGCCTTTATAAGAAACTTCTACGCTGGGACATGGATATCGAAAAAATTTATGATCTCGTAGCCTTGCGGGTAATTGTAAACAATATTGAAGATTGCTATGCAGCATTAGGAACTATACATAATAATTGGCCGCCTCTCCCCAATAGAATAAAAGACTATATCGCTCTTCCGAAGCCAAACGGTTACAGAAGTCTGCATACAACTGTTTTTTTTGTGAATAATAAAATTACCGAAATACAGATAAGAACAAAAGCTATGCATGATGAAGCAGAAACCGGAATTGCCGCCCACTGGGCCTACGAACTATCAAAAAATACCAAAACCTACATGGAGGGAAAATCTAGTTTCGCCGATAAACGTGAGTTGCAATGGGTCAACCAGCTAAAAAATTGGCAAAATGAATTTTCCGATCCGGAAGAATTTCTTGAATCTCTGAAAATAGATTTTTTTAAAGACAGAATATTTGTGATTACCCCGAAAGGCGAAGTGGTTGATTTACCCGCCGGATCTACTCCGATAGATTTTGCCTATCAAATCCACAGCGATATCGGTAATAGCTGTGCCGGGGCAAAAGTTAATGGAAAAATAGTTCCTCTAGATTTTCAATTAAGATCCGGGGATATAGTTGAAGTGAACACCCAGAAAAACAAAAAACCGTCCGAATCTTGGCTGGATTTTGTTAAAACTACGAATGCTAAAAATCAGATAAAAAGCGGTTTAAAGGGAAATGTAAAAAAACTGGTTTCCACCGAAATAAAAGGAAGCGATCTTAAAATTACCGTTGAAGATAAAATAGGATTACTTAAAGAAATCACCGCCGTATTTTCCAGAAATCATGTAAACATAATTTCTATCAATACTATTTCCAATGCACGATTTCCGACATTAAAATTCCGTTGCGATCTTACAACTACCGACAAAATTGAGAAATTGATACTGAAACTTAAAACTATAAAAGAAATAAAAGAAATAAGTTATCAGCTTTTTAAAACCAATTAAACCGTAAAATCGTCTTCAGCCGTTCCGGAATAAGGCGGTATTTCATCGTGTCTTATTACCATTGGCAAGTCATCGGGATTAGGATCAACAACCCTCTCTTCCAAAAGCTTTTCTTCTTCAATGGGTAAATTCAAATTTTCCAGAGGCTTTTCTATTTCCGGCATTTCCGGAACTTTTTCGATTAAATTTTCATGATGTTCTACGACCGGTGCGGTATAAGCTTCGCGCTCTTTACGCAAAATACTATCGGCTCTTTTCTGAACAAGTTTATCTATAATCCCTTGCAATTCCTCTTTTGAATAAAAATTAATGGTCAATTTTCCGCCATCACCCTCAGATTGAACCCTTACCTTAGTCCCCAATATTTCCATAAGCTGTTCTTCCAAAGAAGAAATCTCCGGATCGGATTTAGGCCTGAAACCAGTTTGGTTAGAAGCCGTACTATCTGCCGGTTTTTCCTTTTTAGTCCTTATTCTGTTTCGTAACTCTCTAACGCTCAAATTATTTAAAACCAAATCATCAAAAACAACCTGTTGTTCTTTAATATCAGAAACCATAAGCAAAAGCCTGGCCTGGCTTTCGTTTATCTGTCCCTTAGACAAAGCGTCTTGTGCAAATGTCGGCAAATTCAAAAGCCTCATTGTATTAGCAACTGATTCCCTGCTCTTACCCATTCTGATAGCAATCTCTCTTTGGGTTAAACCAAATTGTTCCTGAAGTTTTACATAAGCCCTGGCTGTTTCTAAAGGATTAAGATTTTCTCTCTGAATATTTTCAATAATAGCAAGCTCCAATCTTTCTTTTTCGGTGGGAGCCGCTTTAATAATGGCCGGCACTCTTTCCAATCCGACAATTTTGGAAGCCATAAGCCTCCTCTCTCCGGAAATAAGCTGATACTCCACATTCGTGCCATTCGCCGAAGGTGTTTCTATTTTTGTGACAACCAAAGGATGCAAAATTCCATACTCTCTAATTGAGCTGGCTAATTCATTAAGCGCGTCCTGATCGAAATTTTTTCTGGGCTGATAAGGATTCGGTTTTATTTTTTCAACCTCAATGTGAAAGATTGGTTCCGGACCGTTGCCTTGATTGAATTGCATAATATTATTTATTATAATACAATAATTCCTGAAAAGATAATTGAAATTGCTCGGGTGGCGGAATTGGCAGACGCACACGACTCAAAATCGTGCGGGTTAACCCCATGAGAGTTCGATTCTCTCCCCGAGCACCAAAAAACACTAAAAACACCCTCAAGTTAGGAGTGTTTTTAGATTAAACCACCCAATTTCTAAGAGTAGACAAAATAGCCGTTCTGTGATACTATATACCTATAAATAAAGAGTATAATCAACCCCGAAAGGGGTGTTTTTATTCAATAGACATGAACAGAATATTCAAGAAAATACATAAGTTTTACAATAAAACCGCTTCCAAATACAGCCATTCAGCTATAGTGGGTATTTTTGCTATATCTCTATTCATAAATCATACGGCTTTGGCTATTTCAACAAATCCCGAAACCGGCAAACCGGCAAATCAGATAGAGGTTGAGATCACCGCCTACTCCTCAACAAAAAGCCAGACCGACGAAACTCCTTTTATCGCCGCTTCCGGCAAAAAAGTTTATGATGGCATGGTAGCCGCCAACTTCCTGCCCTTCGGCACAAAAATAAAAATTCCTGAACTTTTCGGAGATAAAGTTTTTATCGTAGACGACAGAATGAATATCCGATATCAAAACAGAGTTGATATCTGGTACGCCAGCACAAATTCAGCTATAAAATTTGGCATCAAAAAAACTATTATTGAAATTGTTCAGTAATTAAAGAGAGTCCTGCTATTGCCGCAGTTTCGGCTCTCAAAACAAAAGGCGAAAAACTCAGGATCTTTAATTTTTCCTTTTTAGCCAATTTAATTTCTTCGTTTTCCCATCCCCCCTCCGGACCAACAAAAATCCCTATTTTTTTATATTTTGAAAAATCTATTTTAGATTCCCTTAAAGTTTTTTCGCCTATTTCAAAAAATATATTTAGATCGTTACCACTAGAATCATCTAAGGCAGATTTAAAATCCAAAGAATCGCTTAAAATAGGCAAAATTCCCCTTCCAGACTGCTCTGCCGCCTCTTTGATTATCTTCTCTAATCTGTCTCGTTTTAGGCCAAATTTTACGGTTCTAGAGGCAATTACCGGCACTATTCTGACAACTCCTAGTTCAACAGCTTTTTGAATAACCAACTCAAAATTTTCTCTTTTTAAAATAGAACAATAAAGGATAACTTCCTGTTTAAGATCTTTGTTATTTTTTTCTGTTTTTAAAATTTTAAAAACAGCCTCGTTTTTATCCAGGCTCTCGATAAAACATTCAGCTTCATTCATTTTTCCGTCACACAAAATAATTTCGTCTCCCACCTTTAAACGTAAAACATTTTTAAGTTGATTTATTAAATCTTTATCTGAAGATTTAATAATTTCATTATCAAAATTGAAATCTCCAAAAAATCTGTTTAAGCGCATAGATAAATAATAGCAAACAAAATCCCCTCACTCAAAAGAGTGAGGGGAAATTTTTATTTCCTGCCTATTAAACCGCCAGACAAACAGTCGGCTATCGTTTCCAGAGCCTGTCTGCCGGTATAAACCAGTTTTTCTTTTTCTATCACAGCATAAGCGCCTATGGGATGGACAAACATGGGTAACACTACCCCGCACAACTGCTTTCCGGTTTTCTTATCTTTCCATTCCTTCGACACCCAGCCCTTAAGCCAGATTCCGCTATTTTGGCTGAATTCAAACAGAACTTCCGGAGCGCCTTCATTCTTTATACGGTCAAAATGATTAAGCGACTCCACCAAAACACCGATAACCGGCAATTTCCCCAGCAGATCAAAAATAATCCGCTTGAAAGTATTATTTTCAAAAAGCCGGCCAACTATGTAGGCCAGTATCAAAAAAACAACTACTTTAAAGGAAAAGTTCATCCAGTTGGATCTAAAAGGATTATATCCAATAGAAAGGACAAACCCCCACACCCAATGCAACAAATAAAAAACCATTACCAGCACAAAGGCCAGTAAAAGTCCGTTTTTTAATACGGAAAACTGGGCTTTTATATCAGCCTTTAAATCCATATTTCCTCCCCTTATTATCTAAGATTTCTTAGGTTCTAATAAGAACTTTACAATAAAAGCGCTTACAAAAGCAATAACAATCCCACCGGCAATATCCAGCGGCCAATGAACACCAACGTATATTCTAGCCAAGCCCATTAGTAATAAACTGACTATAAAAATAGCTGACCATTTTTTATAACCTAAATAATACAATGAAAAAGCTAACGCAAAATAAAAAGTCATATGGCCCGAAGGGAAAGAAGCTTCCGTAGCGGATTGATTTATTATCGGAACTAAATTTAGTTCTACAAAAGGCCTAGTTCTGAAAAAAAAGAATCGGAAAGTTTCCGTTAAAATTCCCCTGGACAACAAAACTACCAAAGAGATAAAGCTTAAATTAAATAATTTATCTTTTATTTTATTGGAAGAAAAAATAAGAAATAATAATATTAAAATTAATATATAACCCAAATAATCGGCAAAAAATATAGCCGATAAATCAAGAAGCCGGCTCTTGCCGACTAATTGATGAATAAAATTAAAAATTTGTAAATCTATTGAAAACAACATTATCTTCTAACAAATGGGAGTAAACCCAAATATCTAGCTCTTTTAATGGCCTGGGCCAAAGCTCTCTGGTGTTTGGCACAAGTGCTGGAATATCTCGGATCAACAATCTTTCCCTGTCCGGAAACAAATCTCTTCAGGATTTCCAAATCCTTGTAATCAATATTTTTTAAGTTTTGTGAGCAGAAAAAACACTGGGACATATTTTGAATTTAATTAATTATTTAAAATGGTAAATCTTCTTCTTTAATTTCTTCGGAATCATCACCTAATTCTATGGTCGGAACCCCCTTTTCTTCTACGACCATTTCTTCTTCGTGCATCGGAGCGGCCGATCTGGCTGTTCCTGCAGCTTTGGGACCGAGCTGGATTTTTTCGCAAATAATTTCCGTGGTTTTTCTCTTCTGTCCGGACTTATCATCCCAAGTTCTGGTCTGAAGCCTTCCTTCTACCAAGACAAGGGCTCCTTTTTTGACGAATCGTCCAACGATTTCGGCTTGCTTTCCCCAGACAACCACATTATGAAACTCAGTTTCTTCTTTTCTGTTTCCCGATTTATCATTCCAAACTCTATTTGTAGCAATGGAAAAATTAACAACCTGAGTACCCGTAGCCGTACTTTTTACTACTGGGTCGGCGGTAACTCTTCCCAAAACAAAAACTTTGTTTAAATTCATGTTACTTTAAAATTTCTTCCAATTGTTCTTCTAAGGCTTCATTGGTAAGTACCGACTTACCAGCAGCTTCAGCTTTAGCCGATTTTTTACTTTCGGCTTTTTCGCCTCCCTCTTTTTTCAAAATAGGAGAAGCTATGACCAGAAATCTCAAAACTTCCGGGTTCAATCTTAAAATTCCGGAAAGTTCTTTAATGTCGGCCGGGTCAGCCTCAAAATTAACATAGCCAAAATAAGCAGAAACGTGCTTCTTAATAGGATAAGCCAATTTGATGGAATTAACCTGGGACTGATTAGTTACCGAGGCTTTGTGCTGAGCCAATAAATCCAAAACAACCTTTTCGGCAGCCGGATCCTTAAGCAAAAAAGCTAATTCGTACAATTTCTTTCCCTCTAAATTTTTCATGTTTTTTGTTGACATTGGTATATAATTTAACAAATAAAAATGTAATTGGCAAGCACTATTACTCTGATTCCTCTTCGCTTTCTACTACCGGCCTTTTGCCTTTATGAAATTCCAAGCCTGTTCCTACCGGAATTAACCTTCCGATAATGACGTTTTCTTTTAAGCCTCTTAATTCGTCTACCTTGCCTTCGCAGGCGGCATTGATAAGAACACGTGCAGTTTCCTGGAATGAAGCAGCGGAAAGGAAGCTCTCCGTGGACAAAGCAACTTTGGTAATACCCATAAGTTTCTGCATGGCTTTAGCCGGGGTTTTACCAGCTTTCTTGAGGGCTCTGTTAACCTCCAAGAATAACGACTTCTCAACCACATCGCCCGCAACCAATTCAGAATCACCGGAATCTTTAATCTGAACTCTGGAGAACATCTGCCTAACAATAACTTCAATGTGTTTGTTGTTTATAGGAGCACCTTCGCTGAAATAAATCTTCTGAACTTCATTGATGATATACTTCTCGACCTCCTCTCCTCCCCTGAATTCAAATATTTCTTTCAAATCCATATTACCCTCACAAAGCTGATCACCCTTCTTGATAATATCTTTTACCTTAACAAACAATGTCGATGTTCTCGGGACCTGATATTCCAAAATATTGTTCTTCTTTTTCTCTTCCGATTTTACCTTGATAATTTTTACCAAGCCTCTTTCTTCAATTTCTTCAACTACGCCATCTTCCACAGCAATATAAGCTCTGCCTTTTGGCGGACGGCATTCAAAAATTTCTTCTACTCTAGGCAAACCATGTGTAATATCTGCACCTGCCACACCACCGGTATGGAAAGTTTTCATGGTGAGCTGCGTACCAGGTTCACCAATTGACTGAGCGGCAATAATACCTACAGCCAAACCAATTTCGGCCGGCTTATCGTGACCCAAATCATTTCCATAACACTTAGAACAAACACCGTACAAACTCTTACAAGTAATTGGAGATTTAACCTTGACTGATTCAAGTGTTGATTTAGCGATAATTTCAGATTTTTCTTTATCAATAACTTCTCCGGATTTTACCAAAACTTTACCGTCAACTTTTATATCTTCGGCAGCTGTTCTGGAGTAAAGCTGATTACCATAACCAAATACCTGTCCAACCTCAGAACCATCCTTTCTGTTTATTATTATTCCTTCTTTGGTCTTACAATCTTCCTCTTTAATAACTAAATCCTGAGATACATCAACAAGTCTCCTGGTTAAATAACCAGCTGAAGCTGTTTTCAAAGCAGTATCGGTAGTACCCTTTCTTGCTCCGTGAGTAGAAATAAAGTATTCCAACACGCTGAAACCTTCTTTTAATGAAGATTTAATAGGCAACTCAATAAGTTCATTTTTAGGATTTTGCACTAAACCTTTCATACCCATCATTTGAACTGGCTGCGACCATGTACCTCTTGCTCCGGAGTCGATAATAGAGAAAATAGAATTGTCTTCGGTCATAGCCTGAGGAACTAATTTAGCAATTTTGTCCTTAACTTCAACCCAGATCTTAATAACCCTTGCCCTTCTTTCGGAATCAGTGAGTAAACCATCTTCGTATTGTTGTCTTACAGCCAAAACATCCTGTTCAGCTTTAGCTATAATTTCAAACTTAGCTTTAGGGGTAACCAAATCACTGATAGCCCAAGTAATACCCGATCTTGAAGCATATTCGAAACCAATTTTCTTGATAGCGTCGATATGAAAAGCGGCCACCTCAGTACCGTAGTTTTTAATAATCTTATAAACAATTTTAGGAAGATATTTTTTGTTTACAACTTCATTTATAAATCCGAAATCTTTCGGCAAGGCAGAATTAAATATCAATCTTCCTATGGAAGTTTCTAATTTATTTATTTTTATCAAAGCATTGATGGCGACATAATCCATTTCAAAAGCAAACATGGCTTCTTCTTCCGTGGCAAATAATTTACCGGTTCCTTTGGCATTCTTCAAAACTTTAGTGAGATAGTAACAACCCAAAACAATATCCTGAGTCGGAACGGTAATCGGATCTCCTGTAGCCGGCTTCAATAAGTTGCGGCTGGAAAGCATCATTTCGGAAGCCTCTTTCTGAGCCTCTTCGGAAAGCGGTAAATGGACGGCCATTTGGTCACCATCGAAGTCCGCGTTAAAGGCGGTACAAACGAGTGGCGGAATTCGTATGGCTAAATCTTCGGTAAGCAAAGGCTTGAAAGCCTGAACACCCAATCTGTGAAGAGTCGGAGCACGATTAAGCAACACTTTTCTGTCGGCAATAACTTCTTCAAGAATAGCCCAAACTTCCGGAGGAGCCTGTTCAATAAGCCTGTTGGAATTTCTAATATTATGAGCTAAACCTCTTTCCAAGATTTTATTAATCACAAATGGCTTGAAAAGCTCCAAGGCCATTTTTTTAGGAAGTCCGCATTCGGAAATCTTAAGATCTGGACCAACGGCAATAACCGAACGACCGGAATAATCTACACGTTTTCCGAGCAAATTCTGTCTAAATCTTCCCTGCTTTCCCTTCAACATGTCGGCTAAAGACCTGAGCGGCCTCTTCTGGCTAGACATTTCCTGAGAACCAAAACGAGCGGCATTATCAATCAAAGCATCAACTGATTCCTGAAGCATTCTCTTTTCGTTGACAACAATCACGTCCGGAGCTTTTAATTCCAAAAGTTTTTTCAAACGATTATTTCTGTTTATGACTCTTCTGTAAAGATCGTTCAGATCGGAAGTGGCATATCGCCCTCCATCCAAGGCAACCATCGGCCTCAAATCCGGAGGAAGTACCGGCAATACAGTCATAACCATCCATTCCGGCCTGATATTGTTTTTCAACATCGAAGTCGCAAATTTTAACCTCTTTAAAAGCCTTCTTTCGTCGAGAGGATTTGTAATTACCCCCTTGCTTTCTATTTCTTTTTTGATTTCACCGATAATTTTTTCTAAATCAATTTCTTCCAAAATTTTTCTGATGGCTTCAGCGCCGGTCCCGGCTTCAAATACATCGCCGAATCTCCTGGCCATATTATGATAATCGGATTCGCCCAAAACAGCGCCAACCTTCAAGCTGTTAAGCATGGACTTTGTTTCGGAAAAACCAGCCTTCAACTGATCCTGATCAACGCCTTCATCGGAAGCAGTTTTCTTTCTAGATTTATATTCTTTCTCCAATTCTTCCAAAGCTCTTTTCTTATTTTCTTCATTTACAGAAGTAATAATAAAAGCGGCATAATAAGCAACTTTTTCCACTTTCGGAAGAGGAACATCGAGCATTAAACTGATTTTGGACGGAGCATTTTTCAAAAACCAAATATGAGCAACTGGGGTTGCCAATTTGATGTGACCCATCCTTTCTCTTCTGACAACGGAACGGGTAACTTCAACACCACATTTGTCGCAGACAATACCTTTATATCTTATTCTTCTGTATTTTCCGCAATAGCACTCCCAATCTTTTGTTGGACCAAAAATTCTTTCAGAAAAAAGACCGTCTTTTTCCGGACGCTGAGTCCTATAATTGATTGTTTCCGGCTTTGTTACTTCTCCATAAGACCATTTCAAAATATCTTCAGGAGAGGCAATTTTCAATTTTATAGCTTTAAGGCTTTCCATAGTTATTCTTCGTCATTATTATCCTGTCTAAGGAGTTCGACGTTTAACCCCAATGATTTCAACTCGCTTAATAACACATTGAACGATGCCGGGATATTTGGACTCTTGATCTTTTCTCCCTTGATAATCGATTCATAGGAAGCTGCACGGCCAAGTACGTCATCTGATTTTATTGTCAAAATTTCCTGTAAAATATTGGCGGCGCCATATCCTTCCAAAGCCCAGACTTCCATTTCTCCGAATCTCTGACCTCCGAATTGAGCTTTACCTCCCAAAGGTTGCTGGGTAATCAACGAATAAGGACCGATTGATCTCATGTGAATCTTGTCTTCAACCAAGTGGTTGAGTTTGAGCATGTAAATAACACCCACAGTAACCTCCCTATCAAACGGTTTTCCTGTGCGGCCATCATACAAAGTTACCTTTCCGCTTTCAGGAAGTCCGGCTTTCTTTAATTCTTCTTTGATTTGTTCTTCTGAAGCTCCGGAAAGTGCCGGAGTAACAGCTCTGTATCCCAAAGTTTTAGCAGCCCAACCAAGGTGAGTTTCCAAAATTTGTCCGAGGTTCATACGGGACGCGACACCAAGCGGCGTTAAAACAATATCTACCGGAGTACCGTCGGCCAAATAAGGCATGTCTTCTACTGGTCTTACTTGTGAAATAACACCCTTGTTTCCATGTCTTCCAGCTAATTTATCACCAGCCATAACCTTTCTGAGCTGAGCAATTTCAACCTGAATTCTCCTTATAATTCCTGGTTCTAACTTATCTCCTTTATCTCTGTCAAAAATCTTGATACCCACAACTCTTCCGGACTTACCGTGAGACATCGTAAGAGAAGTGTCTTTAACATCTCTGGCTTTTTCACCGAAAATGGCCCTAAGCAATCTCTCTTCAGAAGTAAGCTCGCTTTCTCCCTTCGGGGAAATCTTACCTACCAAAATATCACCGGATCTAACTTCTGCGCCGATTCTGATAATTCCCTCTTCATCCAAGTTTTTCAATTTTTCTTCGGAAACGTTCGGAATATCCGGAGTGGTTACTTCCGGACCAAGCTTTGTATCGCGGACATCACAATAAAAATCTTCGATGTGAATAGAAGTAAATCTATCCTGCTGAACAACTTTTTCGGAAAGAATAATGGCGTCTTCAAAGTTAAGCCCTTGCCAGGAAACGAAAGCTACGAGCAAATTCTGGCCTAAAGCCAATGTGCCGTTATCAATAGAAGGTCCATCACACAAAATCTCGCCCTTCTTTACCTTTTGGCCCTTATTTACAATAGGTCTCTGAGAAATAGAAGTGAATTGGTTAGATCTCTTGAATTTATTAAGAGTATATTTCTTTAATCCCGATTTGGTTTTCAAAACGATATTTCTGGCATCAACTTCGGTAATTTCACCAGCATCTTCGGCTAAAATAACATGGCCCGAATCTCTAGCAACTTTGTCTTCCATACCGGTTCCTACAAAAGGAGCTTCGGCTTTAATAGAAACAACGCCTTGTCGTTGCATGTTTGAACCCATGAGTGCACGGTTGGCATCATCGTGTTCCAAGAACGGAATCAAAGATGTGGCAACGGAAATAGACTGGTTTGGAGCAATATCAATCAAATCAACCTCGTCTCTTTCACAAACGTTCGGCTCACCATTAATTCTAGCTTCAACAATTTTATTTTTAATCTTTAATTTTTCATCAAATTCAACACCACCGTGAGCAATTTTATATTTCTCCTCATCTAAAGCGTTAAGCCAGACAATTTCGTCGGTAATAACACCTTTTTTAACAACTGCATATGGAGTTTCTAAGAAACCCAAAGCATTAATTCTAGAAAAGTTAGCCAAGTGGTTCACTAAACCGATGTTAGAACCTTCCGGAGTTTCAATAGGACAAATTCTTCCATAGTGAGATCTGTGTACGTCACGAACCTCAAAACCGGCTCTTTCTTTTGTGAGACCGCCGGGACCCATAGCGGAAATTCTACGTTTATGCTCGACTTCGGTTAACGGATTTACCTGATCCATGAACTGGGAAAGCTGAGAAGAAGAAAAGAATTCCTTTACAACCGAAACTAATGGTCTGGCATTTACCAATTGGACCGGAGTTAAAGTATCGATATCTAAAGTAGACATTCTGTCCTGAACAATACGTTTTAATCTGGCCAAACCGATTCTTAACTTACCCTCCAACAGCTCACCTACCGGTCTAACACGCCTATTTCCCAAATGATCAATATCGTCCGGTTCAGCGGTCTGTTCGTTATTAAGTTTAATAATCTGCCTAAAAATAGCGATAATATCGTCTAATTCCAACAATTTAGAATTACTCTTTAAATCCAATCTCTGATTTATTTTAAATCTTCCCACCTGAGATAAATCATAACGATCGAATCTAAAAAACATAGCTTCTATTAAACTCTTAGCGTTTTCCGCGGTAGCTAAATCACCCGGCCTTATTCTCTTATAAATTTCAACAAAAGCATCCATGGCATTTTTGGAAGGATCTTTTTTGAGTGTTGTTTTTATATGCTCCAACTCTCCGTTGTCGATATCGGAAAATACCTCCAAAATATCTTCATTGGTTTCAAGTCCAAAAATTTTAAGAAGCTCTGTGGCCGGAGCCTTTCTCTTTCTATCTATTTTTACATAAATAACACCATCCGCATCCGTTTCGAATTCAAGCCAAGCACCCCTATTTGGAATAACTTTAGCGCCAAAAAGTTTTCTGCCTCTATAAACGCTGCCGGTAAAATAAACACCCGGAGACCTTACTAGCTGAGAAACTACAACTCTTTCAACTCCATTGATAATAAAAGTTCCTCTCTCGGTCATCATCGGAAAATCACCGAAATAAACTTCCTGTTCTTTTTCGTATTTAGCCTTTTTATTTACCAACTTAAGATTCGCTCTCAAAGTAGCTTCGAAAGTCAAATCTTTAAACTTGGCATACTCCTCATCGTATTTAGGCTCATCAAAATAAAAATCCTTGAAATGTAATTCCAAGTCTTTTCCCGCATAATCTTTGATAGGAGAAATTTCTTTAAATAATTCTTTTAGACCTTCTTTTAAAAATCTTTTATACGAGTCGGTCTGGATCTCGATTAAATTCGGCTGACCAATGAAAGCACCTGGGTGCTTTGAAAAAACTTTTGTAGGTAGTTTTAGCATAAAAAAATTCGAAGCTTGCTCTGCTCGATTTTTTAGAGTTATTTAATAATATATAAATATTAAACTATATTCAATTTTTGTCAACCACTTTACTTATCCACTTTTTATCTGCTACCTACTTTTACTATTTCATTATACCATAAATCGATTTTGTCTATAAGCCCAGATATTTAACCCTGTTAATATTTTGCTCTTCCAAAGTTTTGCTAAAAATAATTTTATGGGTTTTAGGATCGGACAAATAATACAAATAATCAGAGCTTTGGGGGTGAAGTGCCGCATCAATTGATGCCAAACCCGGATTACTTATTGGGGTTGGAGGCAAAATATTATGTAAATAGGTATTGTATGGTGATACTAGGGTTAGTTCTTTTTTTGTTAGTAATGGATTTTCACAATAAAAAATATATCCTCCGCACTTTGCATAAACAATGCTTGCATCTATCTGAATCGGCATCCCAATCTTTAAACGTTTATAGATAATTCCAGAAACAATCGGCCTGTCTGCATCGAAATAAGCTTCTTTTTCCACCAAAGAAGCTATTGCGAGTATTTGATATTGATCAAAGGTTTTTTTACCGATATCGATAGTTTGATCTTTTAAAAATGGCCAGGCCTTTGCATTAAAATTATCCAATATTTTTTTAACAACATCTTCAGGATAAGAATTGATAAAAAAATTATATGTATCTGGGAAAAAATAACCTTCAATTTTTATAGGCGACTTTAAATCTTTTAAAAATCCGTAATTATTCTTTACTGAGTCAAAATTAAAACCAGATAAAGATCCCGGTTTTATAATCCCGGCATCGCTTAACTTTTTTTCTATATCAAGAAAGGTAAAACCCTCAGGAATAACAATTTCCCTTTCCAACTCCGGACCAGCAATCAAAATTTTAAGAATTTCAAAAGAGCTTAATGAGGTATCCAAAGAATATTGTCCCGGCTTCAATTTATGCGCATTTCCAGATATAAGAGAAAAAAAACTAAAAGATAGATTGGAGCGTATAATTCCGCTATCTTCCAAATCCTTAGAAATCTGGCTGAATCCTTCACCTTGTTTTATTTCTATTTGCTTTATATTACTAACCGTAGAAACAGGCCCTAAAGCTATCATAAAATATCCGAATAACAACATCGAAATTAAAGTAAAAACCAATAAAAACCAAAGGATTATTTTGGTCTTAAGACTAAAAATTTTAAAACTATTTATCTGTGAATTTTCTGAATCCATAATTTACTTATTTCTCAAAACAATACTTTGTATTATACCAACAATTACGACACTAACGAGTAAATTAGAGCCTCCGTAACTCAAAAATGGAAAAGAAACTCCGACCACCGGCAAAACCCCTAAATTAGATCCCGCATTTAATAAAAATTGGGTCAGAAACATTATTACCGAGCCAAGACAAAAAAATCTAGAAAAATTATTATCACTAGCCAGTCCAATTTTTATTATCCTAAAAAGCATTATCATAAAAACCGAAATAAGAAGAAAAGCCCCTAAAATTCCCCATTCTTCAATAAAAGCCGCCAAAATAAAATCTGTCTGTGCCTCTGGAAGAAAACCAAGTTTAACTTGAGTTCCCTGCCCGAAACCCTTCCCCAAAAAACCTGCGGATCCTATAGCTATCTTAGACTGAATCACGTTATAACTCGTTCCCAAAGGATCCTTTTCCGGATAAAAAAGACCTACAACTCTTTCTTTTTGATAATCCTTTAAAAAACCAGCCCACATTAAAACGAAAATTAAAGCAAAAGCAATTAGGGCCGCAATCAAATGCTTCCATTTAATACCACTGATCAGAAGATATCCGAACCATATGGAAAATAAAATCAAAACCGTTCCTAAATCAGGCTGAATCAGTACCAAAGCAGCTGGTAAGGCAAAATATAAAAATGATTTAAATAAATTTTTAATATGACCTATACCTATATGAGCCTTTGCCCAAAAAAAAGAAAATAAGATAATAAGAGCTAGTTTGGCTAATTCAGAAGTTTGAAATTTTAATTCCCCAAAAGACAACCAGCCCCGAACGCCACGAATAGGAGATGCAATCAAGTAAGTAAAACCTAAAAATACAATTATAAAAAAATAAAAACCAAAAACAACCCAGGGATAATTTTCAAAAGGCCTTAAATCTATCTGAGAAATAATAAATATCAAAATAAATCCAAAAATAAACCAAGCTAACTGCTTATAAAAAAGCCCGGAATCACTACTCAATAAAGTTATAAGCCCCGCTATACCAATAAAAAAAATGCAGGTATTTAAAACCCAATCTAAATTCTTAAGTCTGCCGAAAAAATCGTTATACATACCGAATAATTTAATAAGTCGGATAAATAAAAATCTTTGTGGCCGAAAAATCAACTTTCTGTTCCGAATTTTTATCAATCGCTATCAAAACTTTGTAATCCCTTTCGCCAAAAATTGGAAGATTATCAAATTTAGTCTTACTTACTCCTAAGACATTTCCGGAATTATCCATCAAAAAGGCGCTTATTTCTGTCTGGGGAATATCGAAACTATAAAGATTTTTTATTTTACCGGAAACGGCATAAAAATCACCGTCTTTATAAGTCCTGGGATTTTGATTTTCCAGCTTAATAGATCTGAATTCAGAAGATGGGCTCCAATTCAAAGCAGAGAAAATAACCTTTGCATATTTTATATCTCCCAAAATTTTTTGTCCCGCCTCAACAATTTTTTTATCCTGAGCAGGATAAATAAATGAATTTCCAGTTACCGATCCTAGAAGTTTATCAGCAAAACCGTAAAAATCTATCTGATATTTAAAATTCTTGAGTCCTAAATTCTGATTTGGATTATTTAAATCAAAGTCAACTGAAATTAAATCTCCCAACCTAAACATCTGTAAATTTGTATATATTAATTCTTTTGGGTATTTCTGTTCACAGGAGATTCCACAAATATTGCCGCAATCAATTCCCTCTTCTCCTTGATTCTGAATTCCGTCCGAACATGTCGGAGTTATAAAAAACGAACCGCGGAAAATAAAAAATACAATGCCGGCTATTAAAGCGAGTAAAATTCCTCCAAATAAAAATTGTTTTAAAACTCTATTCATTATTATTTATTATACAACAATGCCGCCTGTGTTTATAAATAAAAAACCCCACAAATTCTTCTTATAACCGGCGTAACCTACTTTCTCGCCCAACAAATTAGGACAATATCATCGGTCTTAAACATTTTCACTTCTCTGTTCGGAATGGGAAGAGGTGGGTCATGTTTAAGTAAAACACCAGCTAAAAGAAAAATTCGTGGGGTTTCTTAATCAATCTCAAAGATAAATTCTAACTTAAGAGGTCAGAATCTCTTATACAAAACTTCAAAAAATTGAAATCTTGTATAAAAGAAAATCGGTCTATTAGTACTACTCGACTAAACACATTACTGTGCTTACATCTGTAGCCTATCAACGCAGTAGTCTTCTGCGGACCTAACACATAGTCTCAGGGTGGGCTTCGTGCTTAGATGCTTTCAGCGCTTATCCCTTCCGAGCAATAGCTACCCAGCATTTCAGTTGGTACCAAAGCTGGCAGACCAGAGGCTCGTTCAATCCGGTCCTCTCGTACTAGGATCGACTCCCTTCAAGTGTTTATAAGTGTTCTTCACACTAACGCCTACAGCAGGTAGAGACCAACCTGTCTCACGACGGTTTGAACCCAGCTCACGTATCCTTTTAAATGGCGAACAGCCATACGCTTGGGACCTTCTCCAGCCCCGCGCTAGGATGAGCCGACATCGAGGTGCCGAGCTTCGTCGTCGATAGGGACTCTCGGACGAAACTAGCCTGTTATCCCCAGGGTAACTTTTAGCCGTTGTCTCCGACCTTTCTATAAAGAATCGTCGGGTCGCTAAGTTCCGCTTTCGCGTCTGCGCGACTTGTAGGTCTTGCAGTCAAGCTGGCTTGTGCCTTTACGCGTCCAGCCCGATTTCCATCCGGGCTAAGCCAACCTTGATAAACTCCTCCATTACTCTTTAGGAGGAAAATGCCCCATTTAAACTGTCCAGCAGGCACTGTCTCAGTCAGGCTTACAGGAAAACCCTGATTCCTAACCGGTTAGGCTTTAAAGAATTAAAAATGGGTGTTTCATTGGCGGATCCATTTACCCCGAAAGATAAACTTCAAATCCTACCCACTACGCTACGTATTAAACCTTTAAAGTCAATGCCAACACACAGTAAAGCTCCTGGGGTCTTTTCGTCTTGCTGCAGGTATCCCGCGTCTTCACGGGAATCGCATTTTCATCGAGCTCTTCGTTGAGACAGTTCTCCGATCATTACACCTTTCATGCGCTTCAGAACTTACCTGAAAAGGAATTGCGCTACCTTTGGACGGTTATAGTTACCGCCGACATTGACGAGGGCTTCGGGCGATAAGCACTATACATTGCTGCATAGCACCTTCACCGTTAACCTTCTCGCATCGGTCAGGTGTCACCCCCTATACATCCACTTACGTGTTAGCAGGGAGTTGTGTTTTTGGTAAACAGTTGCCAGAGATACTTTAGCTGCGGCCCTTCTTGCGAAGGGCAGTCCTTATTGCGAACTTACGGACGCTTTTTTGCCGAGTTCCTTAACGAAGACTCACTCGTTCCCCTGAGGCTTCTCGCCTCACCCACCAGTGTCGGTTTACGGTACGATGTCTAATATATTAACCTTAGAAGTTTTTCTTGGAAGGCTCTTCATCTGTATTAGCTAAGTAAAAACTTAGCCTTACGTCAATTCGCGAAACTTGCCATTAAAGGCAGATATCCGGATTTGCCTGGATACCGAATCTGAAAATCAGCGACGCCAAACCATTAAGGCGCACAGACTTATTTCCTCCGTCCCTCCCTCGAATATATCAGACGGGCCGGAATATTAACCGGCTTACCCTTCAGCTGCGGCTTTCGCCATGACCTTAGGATCGCCTAACCCGTGGTTGATTGCCATTGCCACGGAAACCTAGGATTTGCGGGGATTATGTTTCTCACATAATTTGGGATTACTTATACCAACATTCTCTCTTCCTAACGCTCCATCGCCCCTCGCGGGTACGACTTCACAGCAGATAGAAATGCTCTCCTACCAGATACTATCTTTACGATAGTAAATTCGCGCCTTCGGTATCTTGCTTAGCCCCGATACATTTTTGGCGCAACCAACCATTGAATAGTGAGTTGTTACACACTCTTTAAAGGATGGCTACCTCTAAGCCAACCTCCTATCTGTCTATGGTTGATTACTACCTTTTACACTTAGCAAGAATTTAGGGACCTTAGACGGCGATCTGGGCTCTTCCCCTCGCGACCGTGAAGCTTTGCCCCCACGGTCTAACTAGTAATCACGATTCCTGGTATTCGGAGTTTGATTGGTCATCCGGTCTTTCGACCTGTGAGGACCATCCAGTGCTCTACCCCCAGAAAATTTAGGATTACCGCCAGTCCGAAAACTGTTTCGGAGAGAACCAGCTATCACTAAGCTCGATTAGCTTTTCACTTCTTACCCCAACTCATCCAAGGGTGTTGCACAACCCACTAGTTCGGACCTCCCCCTAATGTTTAGTTAGAGTTCATCCTGGTCAGGGCAAGCTCGCTTAGCTTCGGGTCTTACATAAACGACTGATTTCGCGCTATTAACACTCGGTTTCCCTACGGCTTCCCCGTCTCTACCGGGTTAGCCTTGCCGTTTACATAAAGTCGTTGGCTCATTCTTCAATAGGCACCACGTTAGCCGCAATGCATCCGAAGATGCACTTTTAGCCTTCGAGTCCTTGTAAGCATATGGTTTCAGGTACTATTTCATCGCCCTCGCCGGGCTGCTTTTCACCTTTCCCTCACGGTACTGGTTCACTATCGGTCATCAAAAGTATTTAGCCTCACGAGATTAGTACTCGTTGCTTCCTGCAAGGTTATGTGGCCTCGCAGTACTCAAGATAGATACTCATAAATGAGTAACTCCGGTCTTTCACCGGTAGAAACGGAAAAGATTGAATTTTTTTATTTACGAGGCTATCACTCCCTATGGCTCCTCTTTCCAGAGGATTCAATTAAAATTCAATTTTGTAACTCTTCTCTTCAAACACAACGAATAATGAACCAGAAGAGTTCACTATTCGATGGTTTGAAAAAGTTTCTATCTTACAACCCTCAAGACTTGATAACTGAAGGGCCTGAATTGTTCATCGAGTTTAATCCCGAATTCCATCTCCAGATTTCAGAAACCTTATCGAAAGTTTGGGCTACTCCCTTTTCGCTCGCCGCTACTTGGGGAATCACTGTTGTTTTTTATTCTTCCGCTTACTGAGAAGTTTCACTTCAGCGGATACGCTCTTCATTTCTTACGAAACAAAGCAATTGCGGTTTACGCAATTAGGTTACCCCATTAGGAAATCTCCGGATCAAAGGTTGCTAAGCACCTCCCCGAAGCTTATCGCAGCTACACCACGTCCTTCATCGCCTTTTGATGCCAAGGCATCCACCATACGCCCTTAATTTAACGTTTCATTACGAAACGCTGACCTCTTAAGTCAGAATTTATCTCATAAATTATACGAAAATATGAGATCGATTTTGCTCCCATGCAAAATCATTTTGCGAACAACACATTGCGAAAAGACCATAATGTCTAAAATGTATTGTTCTGTTAAAATTTTCTCTCTAAATTTGTGGCTGATTCATTTCTGAATCAACTTTATTAAGTTGCTGTCTGCTGTTCATCCAGGTCTGTCAGTCGGTCCCGGATTTTTCAAAAATATTTTTTTTGGAAGATCCGGGACAAACCAACTATTTTTTTTTAAAAAACTTGATTGAATTTTTTTATAAAAAAACCGCGTTTGCGCGGTTACTTAATACAACAAAAACTTCTCGTTTAGCCGCGCGATGTTTTGATATGTAAATAAATATTCATCAAGTAAATGTAATAATAATCAATAACCAAAAAAATGTCAACACCTTTAAAACTAGTCGGCCAAAATAAAAAGCAGCGGGTTGAAACCGCTGCTTATTTTTATGAAACTACCACCCATTTCCCACCTCGCCCTTGCGCATGGCTATGAGCAGATCCTTGGCCAGAAAAGAAATCTGGGTAAGGTATTTTTTGTTTTCCGGTTTCCTGAAAAAGCCGCAAGCCGTTTCAAGATCCTGATGAAAACATTTCTTCGCATCTTCGGATGCGTAGTTGGAGGTACAGAAAATAAGGACATCTTCCCTGCCATGAACAGAGCGCACAAGCCCCGTTTCTTTCAGGTAGTTGAAGAATTTTTTTGCCGTCGAGCCGCAATATTCTTTGCCGCCGACTTCTATGCTTTCCCATGCCCCGCGGAAAATATCGCTAGGATAGAAAAGCTTATTTTTTTCGTAAAGCACTTCCATGCAGTTCATTACATCTTTGGCATTAACCAAAGCTTTTACTCCGATTTTTTCCAGAAGAAAAAAGGAGCAAATAACGAATTCTGAAAAACCAACTTTGAGCGCAGCGTTGGGCTGATTTTTTGACAGACTTATTTCCGCCAGCAACATCGCTTCGGCTTTTTGCCAGTCCTCCTGTGTCGGTATTTTATCCAGCGCTACGTGACTAAGTATTTTCATCTATATCCTCCATATTTTTGACTTCAAATAACTGCAGAGAATTTTATTAGAAAAATTGAATAGTGTCAATTAAAAAACTCCCCCCGTTGGGAGAGTTTTTTAATATTTATTTTTCTATTCCGTCTTTCATCTTTTGCAAAAGATGTGCGGCAAAATCTTTTCCGCCAAGACCGAAAGCCAAACCGCCAGCCAAAGCAAACATAGCGATAAGGCCGGTAATTACCGTGTTAATAATAGCCACGGCAACTCCGAGCTGATTCAGGGCTATTAAAAGACCGAAAGTCACAATAACCCACCAGGCAGCGGAAGAAAGAAATCCCTCTCCCCCGACTTTAGCGCTCATTACGGAAGCCTTAACTATTTTCTGCATTAAATTTGCAACAATAAGAGCCACTACCATAACTAAAATAGCAACTACAAGATTCGGAAGATAAGTCAGGATATCTTTTACGAAATTAGACAATACGTAAAACTTCAAAATATCCGCAGCCGCAGAAAAGAAAACTAAAACCAAAAACCAATAAACTATTTCTCCGAACAAATATCCGGAATTAAGTTCCAAGTTGGCCCGCTTGGTATATTCTTCCAAACCGACTTTTTTTAAAAAATTATCCAGCTTAATAGCTATAATTAATTTTTCAACCAAGGAAGCCAAACCAGAGGCTACGGCTAAACCAATAATAAAAACCAACAACGCGCCTATCAAAGACGGTAAAAACGATAATGTTTGAACCCAAAGATTTTGTAATGAGCTCATTAAAACGTCCGTCCAAGTTTGAATTAACATTTTTTTAAAATTAATAATTAGTTTCGACTACAATTTAATTATAGCAAAATAAAAAGACGGGATTTTATTCCCGTCTTTATTTTCTAACTAATCGTTTTTCTTGGTACCGGGAAGTACGAAGATTGCCGACTGAGGTTTACCGGTCTCGATGATCTTTTTAAGATCAATCACCGGCCTAACCTTGCCTAGAAATTCTTCTTTATAAATATCCGAGTGAAGAATTATTTTTTCGCCCTCGGCTCTTTTTACGCCCAGGCCATTTAAAGCCTTACCATAACCGCCAAACCAGACGAAATCGTCCAGTGATAAAGTTCGGAATCCACGCCTCGAATATTCTCTTTCCCACCTGGCCCACCCCCAGAACATATTATCAAACCCAAGCGGCTCTCCGAAATAAAGATAACTCACACCATCGCCAAACCTGGCGCCGGCCTCGATATAATTCATTTCCGCTTCTTTATCGGAAAGACTTTTTAACCAAAGCATATAAAGCCAGTCAAAAGCTTCACCGAGCCTTCTTTTCAGTTTTTTCATCATGCTTCCTCCCAAATAATTTTTAAATAACTAAATAAAAGATACTCCTTAGATTGAGTAAAAGTCAAAATAAAAGTGGACCTAGGCGGAATCGAACCGCCGTCTCAGCAATGCGAATGCCGTGTTCTACCACTAGACTATAGGCCCATCTGCTTCATATATAATAAAAAAAATAAACGGAAAACAAAAGCCCTCTTTTCAAGAGGGCTTTTGAATTGCGATTTATTTCCAAATTCCGCTTTCGTAAAAAAATAAAATAAAATATCCAACTAATAAAATAAGCCACCCAGCCGCCTGAATCAAGTCAAGTAATTGAGCACTGGACATACTAAAGTTTTCCGCGGCAATAGTGTAAACATCTTCCAAAGAATCCAGCTTTTCTTTTACACTTTTGTGCCAAGCATCAAATTTAAATTTCTTCGAAAGCAAGTCATAAACCCTGGCAGAATACCAGTCACCTATTAGTTTGATATCTTTATCTAAAGCTTCGAATTGGGAAATTGACTGAGTTCTTATTCTAATAACCTCTCTAAATGCATTAGCCATATCTTTATTCCTAAAAATTCTTGTCCAAATCCCCTTCTTTTCATCAGTTTGAATAAGCTTATAAACTTTTTTAAGTCTTTCATCCAAGTCTTCGTCTAAGGCGCGGTATCTAAGCAACTGAAAATTAGCCAGCTGCAAAAGATCAATAGAATCATCGAAATCACCCTTAGGGTCAAATAAAAATGCCCCATCCCAATCTAAAATAATCAAGTCATCCTTAGCATATTTAAACTGGAAAGAAAGTGTATATTCAATTTCTTTTTCATCGAGTTCTAATTTTTCGGATTTCAAAAGAGATGCTATTTTATTTCCGTGTTTTTTAATAAACAGCTCCGGGTCACCGGAATAATCGGAAATTTGATGAACAGTGAACTCCTCTCCCGTTTCAATTCTAGCACCGCTTCTTTTACCGTAATCAATGCAAGCGTCCAAAAGCTTATCTTTTAATTCAAGAATTTCTTCGGAAAATATATCCGGCACCTCAATGGTTCCTTCGATCATTAAAGCATCGGAATAATAACTTTTAAGGATCAGTTCAACTTCATAATTCTTAACCTTAACTTTTTCTTTTCCAATAACTATCTGAGGCGGCATTGATTTCGCCAAATAATGCGGACTGCTTTTAAGTGGTACTGGCGCCGGCATCTCCTTACCCTTTTTAGCTTTATTTATTTCTGCCACTACAAACGATGTAATTTTATGCATATATCAAAAAATTAATTTATTTCTACGACCTTATTCGATGAAGTTATTCCGCTTACTATTTTTATCCGCCATGAGGCTATATCCAGATTTTCAGCCAAAGCTTTTATTACAGCTTCATTCGCTTTGCCTTCCACCGGCGCCTCTTTCACTCTTACCAAAAAATTGCCTTCATCCAATTTTTCAACACCCGGTTTTTTTGACCGTGTTTTAACTTTTACGGAAAACCTCATAAATTTTATAAGTAAAAATCTTTATAAGCGGCACACAAAGAAAAAATCTTCCCTGCGCCGCCCGTTAAAAATATTTACAAAATTACTTTCTGGCAAACTTCATCATTACAACGGCTACATATACAGCCGATACTCCAACCAACAAATAAACTAATTGGGCTAATACCGGCATAAAACCTAAAAGCAGCATTACCAAGTCATAGCTCGGGTTAATACCTACCAAACCCCAATTCAAACCGCCTACAATTACCAAGATTAAAGCGATTTTATCCAATAAAGTTAATTCTTTAACCATTGATTTAAAAAATTAATTAATAAGCGACCTTTTCCCGCTTATTTTGCGGTACCTCTTAATTTTACCATACCTATAAAACCCTCCAAACCTCCTAAAAACAAAATAAAATCCGCCTCTTGGCGGATTAAATTTTTATATTTTTTACAAATTCCGGCAATTTTTCTTCGGATATCGAATCTTCTTTTCTGAAATCCCCCACCCTCGTCCTTTCCAAAAAAGAAAGATAGCCGCCGGTACCCAATTTTTTGCCTATATCCCTGGCCAGAGAACGGATATAAACACCTGGGCCGGTCACAATCCTAATTTTCAATTTTGGCCAGACGTATTCCAAGAGCTCGATGCTTTTTATTTCTACATCTCTAGGTTCCATTTCCACCACCTGGCCACTACGGGCATATTTATAAGCTTCTTTTCCGGAAACTTTAATAGCGCTATAAATCGGGGGAAGTTGTTTTATCTTCCCAATAAAATCCTTAAAAGAATTTTTTACATCTTCGGTTGTCGGCTCGTCCTGAGTCTGTCGAAGGATTTTTTCTCTTTCAACTTCGTTCAAGATAAGTCCTTCGGCGTCGTCCGTTGCGCTTTCAAATCCCAAAGTTATTTCCGCAATATATTCTTTTTCTTTTTTTACCACCTCATTTATGGTTTTGGTGGCTTCCCTGCCAACTGCTATAACCAAAACTCCCTGAGCCAAAGGATCCAATGTACCGGCGTGCCCGATCTTTACTCCGCGGACGCCAATTAGCCGCTTCACCATTTGCACGGCGTCGTTGGAAGTAATTCCTTTTGGTTTATAAAAAGCGAAAATATTGGGCATAAATTAAATTATCAGCATTCCGTCCCCGAAAGAAAAGAACCTGAATTTTTTAGAAATAGCTTTTTTGTATATATTCAAAATATTTTTTCTGCCAACAAAAGCCGAAACTAACATAAGTAAACTTGATTTGGGGACGTGAAAATTTGTAATCAGGCTATCTACAAATCTGAATTTGTATCCTTCTTTTATAAAAATATCTGTGTTGCCGCTCAATTTCTTTATTTTTCCCGATTTATCCGAAGCCGATTCCAGCGTACGCACAACTGTGGTGCCAACCGCAACGATGGGCTTATTTTCTTTTTTAGCTTTATTCAAAATATCTGCCGACTTTCTGCTTATTTCAAAATACTCGGTATGAAGTTTTGATTTTTTAAATAAATCCTCGGATAACGGCGAAAAAGTTCCCAGATTCACATGCAGCGTGGTAAAAACAAGTTGTATTCCGGATTTTTTAAGTCCGGCCAAAAGCTTTTTTGTGAAATGAAGCGATGCTGTCGGAGCGGCCACCGATCCTTTACGATCGGCAAAAACCGTCTGATATTCTTTTCTTAATTGCTTTTCAGAGAGAGGAATATTTTTAATATACGGTGGAATAGGAGTTATTCCGTATTTTTCCAAAACTTCAAAAGTTTTATTTACGGAAAAAGAAGGCTTCAAAAAATAATGTCCGCCGACTTTATGTCTAACAATAAAAAATATCTTAGAATCAATCTCTATTTTTGAGCCGATATCCAAATTCCTGTCCGACAAAAATTCCAGCAAATTTCCCTTTTTACCCCCGCACCTACTAGTTAGGTGAGGGGGTGTATCTATATACAAAATTCTAGCTAAACCGCCGGTCGGTTTTTTCACAACCAAGCGCGCCGGTAAAACACGGGTATCATTTAAAACCAAAACTGAATTCTTGGATAAATACTTGCCTAAATTTTTAAAAGTATCAAAAAATACCTGTTTTGTTTTTCTTTTATATACCAAAAGCTTGGCGCTGTCCCTAGGACTAGCCGGTTTTTTGGCGATCAATTCATTGGGCAATGAATAATCATAAAGTTTTAAAAACTTATCAAAATCCATTTTTATTTTTTTAGCCCCGTCGATCCAAATCCACCCTCACCTCGCGACGTCTCGCTCAATTCTTCCACTTCTTCTATATCCACCTCTTCGTATCTGGCAATTACTGCCTGGGCTATTTTCTCCCCCTTCTTTACCTGATAGTCGTCTTTTGAAGAATTATAAAGAATAACTTTCACCTCACCTCTGTATCCGCAATCAACGGTGCCTGGCGTATTCAAAACAGTCACGCCAAAGTTAGCAGCTAAACCCGATTTCGGCCTCACCTGTAATTCAAATCCCATAGGAATTTCAAATTTCAATCCTGTGCCTATAAGCAATCTTTCTCCAGCTCGCAAAACAACGTCTTCAACGGAATATAAATCCATTCCGGCGTCGCCCTTATGAACATAATGCGGAATAACCGCATCTTTATTTATTTTTTGTATTTTTATTTTCATAATTTTATAAAATTATCCAATTTCGCTGCCCGAACTAATTTCTTTATCAGGGTTTAATAAAGCAATTCCAGAATCATCGCTTGCGGCCAAGACCATCCCATTGCTTTCCCAAACCACTTGCTCAATTTGTTCTTCAGATATTTTGTTTTTAATGGTAAATTTTCTTGGTTCCAGGTTTGCGACAATCGCTATTTGTTTACCTATCAAACTTTCCGGCTCATAGGCCTTTCCTATGCCGGCAAGCACCTGCCTGGTTACTGGAGCGCCATCTTCCTTTTTATCTCCGGCATCCAAAATCAGTTTTATCAATTTATCCGATCCAGCCACCCGGCTGGCTTCCAAAACCTTAGCCACCCTTAATTCAACTTTAGAAAAATCATCGTAATTAATCATAAATTTATTTTAGCTTAATAGCTTCCAAGAACATAAATATAGGAATTTCTTTTCTGATTTTATCTTCAGCTTTAGCTCTGGGACCATGTTGACTCTTTTTATGAGAATTCCATTCTTCAAGTCTATCCACAGCAAATCCATTTTTTCCCAAAAGCTTGAAGTAATACTGAAGCGGTCTATGAAAAGAAATGGTCATTTCTGCTTTATTAGCCGGGACCCGTCCTGAGCTTGCCGAAGGATGCATTTGTATTTCAATTTTAGATTCAGAAAGATACTGGTCCACCCTTCTGTATTGAGATTTATTTTTCTCATCCCATTCCCAACTACTCTGTTTCGGAATACGGAAAGCGGGATGATTCAAAACCAAAAATAATTTTCCGGATGGCTTCAAAATACGCTTGCACTCCCTAAAAACACCCGAAACATTATCGATATTTTGTATAGCTAAAACTATGACTATTTTATCTAAAGAATTATCCTTTATAAAACTTAGATTATCCGCAGAAGAAACCTTGTAATCGATTTCTATTTTTTCTTCGCCGCCTATCTTCTCGGCCAAAGATATAAGCTCCCTAGAAATATCCACCCCCATTACTTTTGCGCCTAATTTATATAATTCCCGGCTAAAAAAACCCTGGCCACAGGCTAAATCCAAAACCGCATCGCCCTTTTTAATATCCATTAAACGGACAAGATTCGGAAGTATCAATTCTTTCTGATATGTTCCCTCTTCTTTTTCCAATAAATCCGAATACCACTCGGCTACTCTTCCCCAGGATGTTTTTTGATTAACCTTCTTCATGAATTTTATAATCTGTCGGAGTGCTGGGAATCGAACCCAGGCCTCACGCACCCGAAACGTGTATACTACCACTATACGACACTCCGAAGTTTCTATAATATAATTATTATAGCAACGATTCAATAGTATGGAAAAACAACAACGAATAAAAAAAATAATAATAAAAAGAAAGGATGGATTTCTGACTGCTCTAGAAAAAAACTGGAGAGATTATCTTTTAAAACCATTAACCGATAAATTCCTTAAATTTGGAATTACGGCAAACCAAATAACCTATCTGGGGTTCGGACTTATTTTTATTGCTATTTGCATGAACTTCGCAAAATTCGATCTTAGATGGCAATTATCAATTCTTATCCTCGCCGCTTTATCAGACGCCATAGATGGCCCAACCGCCAGAAACAATGACAACGTCACAATAAAAGGAACTTGGCTCGACCACACGAGAGATGGTCTATTGGCAGCTTGGGCGTCATATCTTATTTACTCATATAAATTATTAGGTTTAGAAATCTTAATTATAGTTTGGGCACTAGAAATTCTACTATTTTGGATAAACATAAAAGATTTTTTAATCAAATATCTAAAAGTTGTAGATCACGAAGCAGATGTGTTGATAGAAAATTTTTCTCTCGATAATTTACAAGCATCGGTAATTGGGAGGCTGCAATTTTTTTGTTGGATATTCGGCTACCTGCTTCTTCTGGCTAGTTTAATTATAAATATTCCGACTTTGGCTATTATAGGTGAAGCGGCTGTGATTCTGGAAATTATTTTTGCAGGACTAAACATTCTCGAAAGTTATCAAAAAACACTTATATAAAAACCGCCCATTGGGCGGTTTTTATTTTAAACAAAATATTTTTTCTTTATATCCTCTTCTATTTTGGTTTGGGCTTCATTAGCCGATTTTTTAGCAAATTTAGCCATCTCTCTTAATTGTTCTTCTTTTAAAACCAACATCTGCTTCGCCCTATCCAATAAAATTTCTTTTTTATTTATCGCCGGATCATCCAAAACCTCTTCCAATAAAATTGCCAATATATATCCAATTTTAGGACTCGGAACTAGTCCGGTTTCTTTCATCAGATCATTTCCATCCAGCTGAAGCATTTTGGCGCTTATCGGATCATTGCTTACTTTCTCAATCCTGAATTTAAGATGCCTCAGCCTGTACGGCTGGGCCTTGGGCACGCCCGAACCAATCCTGTCGGCTTCACGCAAAGAAAACAGGTCGTCCATATTTTCCGATCCAACGCGGCGCAACAATCTCCTGGCTCCCGCGTCGGTTACCGTTTCCGGATCATAAACAAACATATGTTCCCGTATAAGCCCAACAACTTTTTCGGTAATTTCTTTTGAGAATTTCAATCTGTCCAAAATTTGAGCGGCCATCCTGGCTCCAATTACCTGATGTCCATAAAAAGTAGCGTCGGGACCATTTCCTCTTTTACTTTTTGGTTTACCCACGTCATGAAGCAGGGCCGCCAGCCTGATTTCCAAAGAAAAATTCTTTTTCGCCGTATATTCCAAGGACTTCAGATTATGCTCAAATACAGTAAACACATGATGCTGATTCTGTGAAACGCCAACACCCTCCATAAGCTCCGGAACGACATATTTTAAAAGCCCCAGCTCCCTTAATTTATCTATTCCTCCGGCCGCATCATCGGCCATTAAAGTTTTTGAAAATTCATCGCGTATTCTTTCCCTGGAAATAAATTCCAAAAGTCCAGCATGCTTTTTTATGGCATTTTCGGTTTCGCCTTCAATCTCAAAACCAAGCTGCGCCATAAAACGCACAGCCCTCATCATCCTCAGAGCATCTTCCTCAAATCTTTGTTCTGGATTTCCCACAGCTTTTATTATTTTTCTGCCCAAATCCTGGATTCCGCCAAAAGGATCTATAAGCTCAAATGGTTTTTCCAAATTTATCCTCAATGCCATTGCATTTACCGTGAAATCCCTGCGAGATAGGTCTTCCTCGATTGTATTTGCAAATCTCACTTCATCGGGATGCCTCTTGTCGGTATATTTACCCTCCAATCTATAGGTTGTGATTTCTATAATTTTCAATTTCGGATCGGAAGACTCCGTCTTTACCCCAACGGTCCCAAAATTATTTTCATACACACTGTCGGGAAAAATTTTTTGTATATCTGCGGGTGTGGCATTAGTAGTTATATCCCAATCTTTAGGTTCTTTGCCCCGTAAAATATCACGCACACAACCCCCAACAAGGCACGCCTCAAAACCGGCTTTCAGTAAAGCTTCCGTAACTTGTTTTATTTCGGTTTTTTCGATAGTCTGCATTGTTATAAAGATAACTTAATTATATACTGTTAAAATAATGGACTAAATAAAGTCCAACCAATGCCCTTGTCGTTCAATGGATAGGATATCTGGCTTCGAACCAGAGGATGGGGGTTCGATTCCCTCCGGGGGCACATTAAAAATAGAGCGGCCAACCGCTTTATTTTTTTAAAAAAGATTTTTTAAGCTTCGTGCGCCCACAAGGGATCGAACCTTGGACCGTCTCCTTAAGAGGGAGCTGCTCTACCAGCTGAGCTATGGGCGCATCTTTAATCTATAAATATTAAATCAAAAACTGGTTAAATTCAACATTTTTATCTATTCATAATAACCTACTCTTCTCAACCAATAATCATTTTCCCACTCCCAAAGCTTCTTGGCACCCAAAAACGCCTGAAAATCAGACTTCCAAAAAGGAAATTCTTGCATTTCTACTACACCTCTTAAATCAGACCATTCATGCTCGTCATTTAAACACAGAGCCTTTAAGCCTTTTTTTATCTTATCTCTTCCGCCTTTTGGCCTAAGGGTGGCGCCGCAACGCAAACAGGTTTTATTCTGGTCTATCCTCAAAATCCACCTTGTTTCTAAAGACGGTATTTCGTCCAATAAAGCCTCAATATAAGCCGAAGTTTGTAAATTATAATCTCTATATATAGATTGTGATGTCTTTATGTCTAATACCCCAAATTTACCGTCAATCAAAGCAAGGGCGTCGATAGTTCCAGCATATTTATGAGTTGGATGAAAGATTCTTTTTTCTACCATATCCTTTTCCACATGAATATTTGTCTTATTAAGAAATTCAAAAAAAGCATCAACTGCAGGCTTTATTTTTTCTGGAATAGCCACGTCTTCTCCAACCATAATTTTTTCTACAGTCTCATGTATTAAAGTCCCCTCTTTAGCGGAAGTTTCAGTCATAGCTTTAGCGGCCTCATGGCTCGGCATATCGCCATAAAACTTATAAAGGGCGGGTTTAGATTTTATTTCAACAATCTTTGTAACGCGAGGATACCAAAAACCATCTATTTCATAACCGCACTCCTCTTTAAAAGTTTTTTCATTTTTAAAATATGCCATATGATATCAATATTTTTATTAATTAAAACCAAATGCTCCCAAAATAAAAGGTTTAAATATCATCCCTAAAATAAAAATAACCACAAACAAAACCACGTAAAACAAAAAAGGCCTTGCCATAAAAATTAATCCTGTTTTAAATAATTATAATCATTTTTGAAAACATACTCAGAAATCCTGAAAATACCGTAAGTCATAAAAAAAGCTGCAAATACATCTATTGAATAATGCAGGTGTCCAAGCAATACAGAAACTCCGGCGATTAAACTTGCCAATATAAAGATATACCTAAGTTTTTTCTTGTCCCAGAAAATCAAAGCCATTAAAAATGGCAGACCGGTATGTCCAGAAAAAAATAAATCTCCTCCAAATACAAAAAATTTATTTATGCTGTTTATGATAAGCGGTGACTGATCCGGCGACGGCCCAATATGTGTAAGCGATATGGAAATGGAACGTATTATAAAAAAAATTGCCGTGCTTTTTAAAACAAAGGGAATGTATTTGGGATAAAAAAACAATAATAATGCCAAAAAAGAAATAAAAATAATTGCCCCGTCCAAAAATATAAAATCAACATTCATGGCTGGTACATTATCTAAAACAATATCTGTCACTGCTGGCCCGGCATGTTCTGTGGCGTATACGCCGGCATTGTAATTAATGATCAAGCTTGCAATCAACAATAAAAAGCCAACTAAGACTGAGACTAAGAAAGTCTTCTGCGACCAATGAACCCTATGTTTTCCTATAATTCCCTCCATGGGTAATAATATAAACCCAAAAAGATTTTTTTTAAATACCTAATAAATTTTTATAAATATCTGATGTTTTTTGGGCTAAAAATTCGATGCTCTTATTTTGAGCCAAAATTTTTGCCCCCCTGCTCAATCTTTCCCTCAATTCTTTATCGGCAATAAGTTGTTTCAAATAATTTTCAAACTCTTCCATATTTTTTGCTTTAAGGCAGTTTTCATTATGAACCAGCCAGCCATTATAAACCGGGATATCCCGTACTAAAATCGGTAAACCAACGGCCGCAGCTTCCAAAATAGACATACCCTCATTTTCTTCATAAGAAGGAAAAATAAAAACATCTAAGGTGTTGTAAGCGGCAGCTATATCGTCAACATGTCCGGTAAATTTCGTATTCGCCGGTAATTTTTCCGGCAATCCCTGTGAAAGCAACTTGCTGTAAATTTTTCCAAACCAAACAAATTGATTTTTAGGAAACTTCTCAGCTAGGGCCAAAAAAGTATCTATTCCTTTTCTGGGAATAACCAGCCCTGTAATACCCACAACGATTCCAGATAAATCGTATTGTTTTCGCGCCAATTCCCTTCTGCCGGAATCATAAAAATATTTTTTAACATCTACCCCATTGGACATAACCACGATTTTGGAAGCGGCGATGCCATAATTAATCAAAAGATTTTTTGTGTATTCACTGGGAGAAAAAATAATATCAGCCTGATTATAAGCATAACCCAGATATTTTTTGGCTATAGGAGATAAAATATTACTAAATCTGAATACGCCTCTTATATCTTCGGCGCTGACATGGGACCAAATTATAACTTTCTTACCCATTCTTTTAGCTTTTTTAATCAAATACAGTGATTTGAGCCACGGCGTGTTTATCTGTAAAATATCACAAGAATCATCCCATTTTTCAGTAAATTCAATCCCCATGCTTTTCAAGATAACCCGCTGATTTTTATAAGAAGACAAGAGGCCTGTACCTATTTTTTTAAACAAAATTCCTCCTAAAAAATGATAAAACTCCAAATAAAGACAAATTTTCATGTTATTTATTTTTAATTACTTTTTTATAGGCCTCTTCTAATAATTTTACAATTTTTTCTTCGGAAAATTCCAATGCTAATTCCCTTGAAGCTAAAGCAAATTTATGTCTGAGCTTATCGTCTTCACACAGCTCGACAATTTTCTTGGCAATATCTTCAAAAACATCGGGAGCGACAATGAATCCGTTTTTATTATTTTTGACTATCTCGGGAACGCCCAAGGAATCGACTCCAATAACCGGTAGTCCCGCCGACATAGCTTCCATAACGGAAAGTGGCATGTTTTCGCTCTTACTTGCAGTTATAAAAACATCTCCGGCTTGAAGAATTTTCAAAAGCTCTTTGCCTCGCGCAAAGCCATAAAATATAACTTTATCTTCAACTCCGATTTTTTTGGAAAGTTCTTTCAGATTTTCCTTATATGGCCCATCTCCCACAATCATTAATTTCAAGCCGTGAATTTTTTTTGTGGCTATAGCCAAAGCCCTTATTACCTGATCAATACTTTTTTCATAACTTACCCTGCCCATATAGACCAATAGCTTCCCTTTTATATCTAAATCCTCTTTAAGTTTTTTCTTCTCATCTTCACTTCCGGCCGGAATAAAAAACTCTGTATCTATAAAATTTGGTACAATTTGAGCCAAACTCTTCAGCTTCCCGATCTTTAAAGCCTCTAGCAAGGATTTTGATGGGCTCAAAATAAGATTGCATCTATTATAAAAAGCCATAGTTGAATGCCATGTGAGCTTTTTTATTTTTTCAAAATCCAAATAAACATACTTAAGATAATGATCAAAAAAAGTGTGGTGAGTGCCTACAATCGGAATGCCGAATATTTTTCCAGCCAAAACAGCTTCAATACCAACACCAAATGGAGTATGTAAATGAATTACATCCGGTTTAAATTTAGCGATTTCTTTAATTCCGAAACCCATCGGAATGGTAAGTCTCTCCCCTGGATAACCAAAAAACGGAAGTGAAGGTAAAAAAATAAGACTGGGATTATCCGAATAACCAGAAAGTTTCTTGCTGGCATCTTTAGATGAAGTTGCGATAAAAACACGCACTTCGTGCCCGTTCTTCGCCAAAGCCGCGGCTGATTTCCAGACAAAATGAGAAACTCCATTTATTTGGGGCGGAAATGTATCGGTAAAAATTGCGATTTTCATTTTATATATTCCTTAAAAATTCTAAAATTTCTTCTGTAACCTCCTCCTGAGAATTAGTTCCGACAAAATGACTATTTGTTTTGGAAAAAATAATTTTGGCATCCGGTAATTTTTCTTTGACTTCGCCAATTTCTTTTTTAGTGATGAAGGGATCATGCCCGCTGTATATCAAAAGCGCCGGTACCTTAATTTTTCCTATAACATCCCTAAAATCAAAGGATACGGTTTGGGTAATAAGCCATAAATTCACCGAAATTGGCATAGTTCTGAGACCATCCAAAACAGAATCCCAGTATCCTGCCGCCTTACCGTGCTGATAATAATGATACTCTTTTCTTTCTTGCCATAAAAGCAGATTTGCCAACTGTTCAACTATCCAGATCCCAATACGCGTTATAAAGCCTAAACCTCTGTATTCCAGAGGATTGGCATGATTTGCACCCAAAACTATTAAACCACCCAAAAACTCCGGGTATTTAGCGGCATAATCAAAAGAGATGGATCCGCCAAAAGAATAACCAACCAAAATCGGTTTTTCTATTTTTTCCTTATCCACTATTTTTTTTAAATCTTCAGAAAAAACCGGTATTTGATATAAATTCTTATCCTTGGTCTTATCGGAAAAGCCGTGCCCGCGTAAATCAACGGAAATACTGTTGTATTTATTTTCGTGAAGTACATTAATTATCCCCGTCCAAGTCGTATGATTCGAAGAAAGTCCATGAATAAAAATCAAAGTCGGCCTGCCCGGAAAAGAAATGTCGGAAAAATAAAAAACCTTGCCGTTCCTATTCTCTATATACTTTTTTTCCAAATCAACGTTATTCATAAGACCTGTCCTTTTCTTTTTTGTTGTAATAGGCAAAAAATACTAAGGTAACCACGATACCAATACAAATCGAAGCGGCGCCAAAAAATTCAAAAAAAGAATTTATCTTTCCCACTGCCTGTCCAAAATAAAAACCGGCTAAAAGCAACAATAAAGATTTCACCAAGGTAGCCGTCATATTGGCAAATACAAATTTAGAAAAAGCCATTTTTGCCAATCCTGCGGCCACTAAAAATAAGGCGCCTATTCCATGTGTCATCTTTCCTATAAAAAGAGTTTTATCACCGTGCTTTTCAAAATGTTTTTCAACGTGCTCCACCCTATCGGCCCTCAAGCCAATATATTTTCCCCATTTTTCCAAGAAACTTTCCCTTCCGAATCTGCCAATAGCATAATAAATAATATCACCGCCCAAATCTCCGGCCACCACCACCGCGTAAGTTATAAAAAAATTTAAATATCCAAGAGACGCTGCCAAACCTGCAATCACGGTTACAATAGGACCTTCTATAACCACCAATGGAAATAAAATAAAATATCCGTATATTTGCAGCCAATTTATAATTTGATCCGCTGAAAAAGTCATTTAATATTTAAAATATCTTAATCAAGTTTTTAAAATTGTTCCGGAACAGGGATTCGAACCCCAATTTTCGCTTCCAGAGAGCGACGTCCTACCATTAGACGATTCCGGAATAAATAAATATATAAAATATATCTTTAAATATAATATACTTTAAATTCAAAAAATTCCATACCAGGCAGTGAAAATTCAATAGTAAAAAAAATATACATAGCAATTATTTTAGACGGTTATTAAAATTAAATTTAATTTGCCCGATATTCATATATTGATTGAATTTCTACTGCCCGGCATAGCCCATTGACCCCGCACCTTTAGAAAATTAACAAAAAAAACAAAGTCTTGATTCTCTAAAAGTGCGGGGTTGACTTACGTTTCCTAAGTAGTAACCTAAAAGTAGGAGAAGTTCTTTAATAAAAAAACTTATCTTGCTAATAATTCCTAAGCGCGTTGCTGAGATAAGTTGAAAATTTCAAGGCATGCCGACGAGCTAGTGGTGTATACCACAGCGAGGAGGCATAACACAGAAATTTTCAATTCTTAGATAGCAACCCTTCGGGATACTGTAAATTTTATACATAACATGCGTCATTCAGGCTCGGAGTAGATTTATACACCTTCGCCCTCATTCCTTGTTCTGTATAAAATTTACTTGTATCGCGTTTGGAAGCTATTAGCAGGATAAGTTTTAAGGAGGCGTTATGAAAAGGCATAACAAGGAAAGAAAAGAGCGCCTGGAAGATGTACCGGAAATATTCAAGGATTTGTGGGGCTTCAATTTCGTCGAGGAGATAACTTTCTCTAAGTCAAAAGACGAGATGTGGCCCAAAATCCGGGTGGTTGTCACCTGCGAAGACGAAAATAAGATAAAAATGCTGAAGGCTCTGTTACAGAAATTCGAATTTCCTTTCAGCAATCTGAAGATAGTCTCAAACAGCGACAAAAAAGAAGTAACCACCGAAAAAAAGCCGGAGCAGACAAAGAAGCCCGGCCAGGTACCCAGCAAGCTCTTCAAAGTGAGCGGTTCGCAGAAGTTTAAGTTCAAATGCACATAGCGGCTCACAAGCCATAAAAAATCCCCTCTTTCTCAGAGGGGATTTTATTTTTTACTTACTATTTCCGTTTAGATAGTCTTTTATATTTAATACTGCTTTTATACCGTCGCTGGCCGAAATATTATTTTGCCTATAATGCAAATCGGTTATGTCCCCGGCTGCCCAAATTCCGTCCCCGGAAGTTTTTTGGGTAGCATGATCCACGATTACCTCTCCATATTCATTTTTATTTACTAAGTCTCCCAAAAATTCAGAATTAGGCACCGATCCAATTTCCACAAAAACTCCATCTAATTTCAAATCTTTTTGTTCGTTATTTTTTTTATCGAGATATTTAATCCCGGCAACAAAATCTTTTCCAAGAATCTCCGAAATTTCAGAATTAAATAAAATCTCAACCTTCTTATCTTTTTTAATATCTTCAAAAAGCACAGGATCACCCTTAATTGTCTCGCTTCTTACCAATAAATAAACCTTGTCTGCATATGCGCTCAAATCCTTAACCGCGCCCAAAGCGGCATTACCCCCACCAACAATCGCCACTGTTTTTTTAGAAAACATCGGGGCGTCACAAGTAGAGCAATATGCCACACCCTTTCCATCAAATTGCTTTTCTCCTGGTACGCCGAGTCTGCGCCTTCGTCCTCCCGTTACCGCTAAAAGCGTTCTGGTTTTAAACGACTTGCCATTTTTCAGAATAACCCTAAAATTAATGTTTTCTTTTTCAACTTTTTCCACGGATGAACCCTCCTCAATTTCAATGCCCCCCTGAGCCATCAAATGATCCTCCATTTTTTTAGCCAATTCAAAACCGGAAATAGATTTTATTCCAATCCAATTTTGTATCTCAGAAGCAACAACTGACTGACCGCCAAAACTTTCGGTAATCAATAAAAACTTTATTTTTTTTCTTGCGGCATATATGCCAGCCGAGACTCCGGCCGGACCTCCGCCGACAATTATAAGATCGTACATAAAAATTATTTTTTAAGACCAAGGGCTTCTTCTAAAGCCACCCTGTCAAAACCAACAATAATTTCATGCCCAACCTCAATAACCGGAACTCCCAACTGATGTGACTTGTGAACCATCTCTTCTCTGGCTTTTAAATCGGTAGCCACATTTACCTCTTCATATTTAATTTTATTTTTAGTCAAAAATTCCTTTGCTTTTTGGCAATAAAAACAAGTTGGAGTTGAATATATTTTTACTTTTTTCTCCATATTTCTATATTTTTTAATTTTAATTATTGAGCATTCAATATTGTGTCGATAAGTTTCTTGAATTCGCTGAATGGCTGGGCTCCGGCTTTACTTATCTTATTGATAAAGAAACCAGGGGTACCGTTTACTCCGGCTTTTGTACCTAAATCAGTATCAGCTGTGGTTTTACCTTTATACTTACCCGAGTTTAAACAGGTGTCTAATTTAGAAATATCAATTCCCACTCCGCTCGCCAAATTCTTAACTTTAGCTATATCGGCAACGTCCGATTGATTATCCGCTATAGCCTTGTGGAGTTCCCAAAATTTACCCTGATCATAAGCACAATACAAAACATTCATAGCCTCCTCACCGGTGCCGTGTCCTGGATAATATCTATAAATCAATCTGGCTTTTCCGGTATTAACGTAGTTTTCCATTATTCCAGGAATAGGAGCCGTCCATGAAGGAGAATTACTCTTAAGATAATTTATGACTTCCTGGTTTCCACCATCAGCTGCAGCGCAAAATGGACAAGAAGGATCTGAATATAAGAAGATAGTTACCGGAGCATTGTCTTTTCCGAAAACCAAATCATCTTTTTTTACGACAAAGGCATCGTCATTAGCGGTTGCACCGGAATTAACCGTTGAACCCACATTGGCTTTTTGTTCGGTTACACCTAAGCCTTTTCCATAAATAAGCGCACCGCTGATTAAGACCGCGGCAATCAGAATACTGGCTGATAAAACATAATTGGCCTTGTTCTTGTTATTGTTAGTAACTGTTTCCATAATATTTTTTATATTTTTTTCTTCTTTCTTTTCCATTTCAATGATTTTCTCCTCTTCTTTTAAGACTTCTTTGATTTTTTCGTCGTTATTCATAATTTTTAATTTTTACTTATACTTAAATTTAATTATATAATAATATTACTTATAACTCACCAAATCAATGGAACCACTTTCTAAATTTAAACAAATAATTATTTTTCTTGGGGATATTATAGTATTCTATCTTTCCCTTATACTCACCCTGTGGCTACGATACGGCAACGGCTTCTACGGCAACCTCTTTGATTATCATATTGGACCATTTTCGGTTATTTTGGCTATATGGCTATTAGTTTTTTATATTGCCGGTATTTACGACTTAAAAAACTTAAAAAATGATCTGGAATTCGAAAAAAAGTTCTGGTACTCTCTGCTTTTCAACGCCGGCATCTCAACCATCTTTTTTTATCTGAGCACAAATATAAATATAGCCCCAAAAACTAACCTTTTTATTTTCATTATAATTTTCGGCGGGCTTGGCTATTTTTACAGACAGATCATCAACTCCATTCTTGGAAAAAATGAAGCGGCCACTAGAATTCTTTTGATTGGAAACAACCGCACAACTCAAGAAATAAGCGAATACCTAAAAAACAATACTCAGCTTGGTTATGAGATAAAATTTTGGATGAAAGATGGGCTAAAGGATAAAGAATTTGAACATCTTTTCCAAATAATTATAGCCAATAATATAAACACTATAGTTATTCCGGCCCATATTAAAAAAGACTTTGTATCTGCAAGCCTAATATATAAAACTCTTTTGGCAGGTATAGACATAATGGATTTGGCCGCTCTTTATGAATTAGTTTTCAAAAAAGTTCCTTTGTCCGAATTAGAAGAAGTCTGGTTTCTGGAAAATATTACAAAAAAACACAAAATTTACGAATACATTGTAAATCCACTGGAATATATAATGGCCTTTATAATGCTTATCGTTCTGTCTCCCGTTCTTTTGATAATTGCTTTAGCTGTAAAACTTACTTCAGAGGGATCGGCTATTTTCAAACAAAAAAGAGTGGGTAAAAACGGCCAGGAATTCACTATTTATAAATTCCGCACAATGAAAATAGATGCCGAAAAAAATGGGCCGCAGTGGGCAAATTATTTTAAAGATGAAAGGGCTACTAAAATCGGTAAATTTTTGCGCGCCTCGCATTTAGATGAGTTGCCACAACTTATGAATATACTGAAGGGCGAGCTTTCTTTTATAGGACCACGGCCAGAAAGACCTGAATTTGTGGCTAGTCTCAAAAAAGAAATTCCCTACTATGAACTTCGCCATCTCACCAAACCAGGAATAACCGGCTGGGCTCAAATAAACTTCAGATATAGCGCTACCGTAGAAGAGGCATATGAAAAAACCCAATTTGATATATATTATATAAAAAACAATTCTCCTTTTCTGGATTTAAGTATTTTACTAAGAACAATAAAATTTATTTTTACCAACAACTAAAAAAATCCCGCGGATTCGCGGGATTTTTTTTATTATCTTGTTTCAAACCACTCTATTGTTCTTTTAAGGCCTTCCAAAAAATCAACCTTGGGTTTGTAGCCGATAGTTTTTTTGGCCAAATTTATATCCGCCAAGGTGTGCATCACGTCGCCCACCCTCGAAGCTCTTTTCTCTAATTCAAGTTTCATGCCGGTATATTTTTCTATCAATTTTTTAATCTCTATCAAATTAGTCCTTTCACCATTAGCTATATTCATACAAATTCCCTTCAATGGTTTTTTACTAAGCATACAAGCAATATTGGCATCTACCACATTGTCTACATAACAAAAATCTCTAGATTGTTTTCCATTTCCCTCAATAAATGCCTTTTTATCTTTGGGGAAATAGAGGGCCTCCAACCAAGCGGCGACAACCGTGGAATACGGCGAATCTCCATATTGACCCGGACCAAAAACATTAAAATATCTCATACAAACCGTATCTAGGCTATATAACTGGCTAAAAATCTTGCAAAACGGCTCGCAATCATATTTTTGAACGGCGTAAGGGACTTGCGGATCCGGAAAATTTTCCGATTCTTTAGTCGGAATATATTTTGCTCCCCCATATACCGAAGACGAAGAAGAAAACATAAATCTTTTTACTTTAAACTTACGGGAAAAATCCAATAAATTTACGGTTCCTAAAATATTAACTTCGGTAGTCAATACTGGATTTTCTACAGAAAAAGAAACTCTTGGCAAAGCCGCAAAATGAAAGACATATTCGGGCTTATGTTTAGAAAATATCTTTGCCAATAATTTTTTATTTAAAATACTTCCTTTATAAAAAATTATCGATTTTTCTATCGCATCTTTTCTACCCGTAGAAAAATCGTCTATTCCCACAATTTCAATTGCAGGAAACCTATTTTTAAATATTTTTACAAAATTACTACCTATAAATCCGGCACAGCCGGTAACTAAAATTGATTTTTTCATTTTTTTGGGGTTACTTACATTATAAAACAATTCAAATATAAAAAATGTTATATTTAAAATAATATAAGCATGTATTACAGAATAAAAAAATTTCTTTTTGAAAACCAAAATCTAAAACAAACCGTAGCTAAAAATACATTTTGGTTATTTTTCGGACAACTTTCCGGTCGCCTGCTTAGAACCGGATTGATTATTTATGCCGCCAGAGTTTTAGGACCTTCCAGTTGGGGTGCATTTTCTTATGTTATGACGTTGGTTGCCTTCATGACTATTTTTTCCGATATGGGAATGGGAGCGATTGTTACCAGAGAATCCGCCAAATCTCCGGAATCTTCAAAAAAATATTTTTCAACAGCTTTTTGCTTAAAACTTATTCTTTTGACGGTAGGTATGCTGCTTCTGATATTCGCCGGAAAATATTTCACCAATATTCCGGAAGCTCAAAGCCTCATGCCACTAGTTGCGCTTATTTTGTTCTTCGATAGCTTAAGAAATTTTGGCTTTGTCATCAGTAGAGCCAAAGAAAAAATGCAACTGGAAGCTCTAAACGAAGTATTAACTAACTTCCTCATAACAATACTCGGGCTTATATTCTTATGCCTAATTCCAACAAGCCAAAGCCTAACGATAGGATACTTATACGGTGTAGCTATAGGCTTCATCGCCGTCTTACTCACCTTAAAAGACCATTTCTATTCATCACTAACAAATTTCGATAAAAATCTAATAAAGCCGATACTAAACGATTCACTCCCCTTTGCATTAGCAAGTTTTTTGGGCGCAATAATGATAAATACCGACCTCTTTATGATAGGCTGGATGCGGCCGGTAGATGAAGTCGGTTTTTATTCCGCCGCGCAAAAACCTATACAAGTTTTTTACACAATTGCCTCTCTATTTGCCGTAAGTATTTTTCCTGCCCTTACCAAAACACTTAAAGACAGCTTAGAGAAAGGCGGGAAGCTTTTGGAAAAAGCAGTAGCCATGTCTTTATTAATAGCCGTACCGCTTTCTCTGGGGGGTATAATTCTTGGAGACCAAATCATCACATTACTTTTCGGACCAGATTATGCCGCGGCCACCCTCTCATTTCAGATATTAATGCTCACACTAGTAATAATTTTCCCGTCGGTAATAGTAAGTAACTCAATATTGGCCCATGAACAACAGAAAAATTTTGTAACCTTTTCTATGATTGGTGCAATAGGCAACATTGTTTTTAATTTTCTACTGATTCCTTTCTTTGGAATTGCGGGCGCCTCAGCTTCAACCGTAATAACACAATTAGTTTCCAATTATTTTATCTGGAAAAAAATGCAGGCAGTTAACCCCTTCTCTGTTCTGCCTAATATCAAAAAAATAATCATTGCTTCAATATTAATGGCTGGTTCGGCAGCGCTTCTTAAATACATTTCGATTCCGCTTCTTATAAATATTTTATTATCTATCGCTATTTACTTCTTAATATTAAAGCTTCAGAAAGAAAAATTACTCGAAATATTTTAAACAAAAACCCCTCATTAAATGAGGGGTTTTAAAAATTTTTAGATTAAGGAGTATATTTCATAATCGCCTTTGTTCCTCCGCTTGTCTGCACTCTAAACTTAGAGGCTGAAGAATCCGATGGATCAACAAGTTTAATATTATAAATAGGTGCGCCGCTACTATATAGCGAAGTTATTTCCGATGGTGATAGTGCCCTGTTATAAATTCTGACTTCGTCTAATTTTCCATCCAAAGTCCTACCGGAAAGTGAATACGGATCGCTACCGATAGCTATTGGATTTCCCTGATAAACAGGCAAAAGACTTGTATTTATATAGTTATCCAAAGCCCCGTTAATATACAACGCCATATAATTTGCCGAATAATCATAAGTTCCCACAACATGATACCACTGACCAACGCCTAATTTCGTCACGCTATTCACACCAATCCAGGTATAACCAGGATAGTAATATTCCGATACGTTTAAGGTTCCGTCTGGCGATATAGGCATAGAAAAATCATCATAATATTGATTAACGAGTCGGGGAGCAAACACGAATGATTGGGTAGCGCTATTTCTGTAGACCCAGGCGGCCAGTGTCCATTTACCGTTAAGAGTTAAACTGGAAGTTCTTGGAACCGAAACATAAGAATCTACACCATCAAAAGTCAAACCCCCATTTATCTTTCCCGCGATTGTCCAAGTCGGACCATTTATAAGTGTTCCATTATTGTTATTGCCCGAAGAATCAGCCGCCGACAATCCCGTGCCCTCATCAAATTTCCAATACCCAACTAATCCAGAGGTAGGAGCTGTGGATTTAGCAACCTGTAATGGAGATGCCTCACTTGTATCGCAAGCAAAAGCAATTACCGCAGTTCCATCGTAAGCCCTCATACCGCAATCAACAGCCAAAGCAGCAATAGTTATGGTTGGTTCGGTAACGGTATATTTCCTAATACGAATATTATCCCAATAGGAATCATGCGCTGTGCCGCCATCGGAAATTAAACCTATATTTCCACCATTATTTGAAAATGTAAATGTTGGTGTATAATCTGTACCGTTTATATTTATCTGCGCGGCTGTTCCGGTTAAAGTCAATTTCAATTTATACCAAGTATTAAGAGCTGGCGAAAAACCCGTATCAGATCCAACTGACCAGCCATTCCAACTGGATGTTGTATACCAATTTGAGTGATCCCCTGTCCCGGTATTGGTATCAAAGTTAAAAGCCTGTCCCGTACCATTATTGTTTACCAAGAAAAAGAAATCACCTATAGCCCTGCCGCTGCTAGCTAAACGCTGATTATATTCAACAATGTTGTTGGGTTTCAAACCAACATTCTTAAACATATAATTATTAACCGAAGAAAATGGCGTATCGTAAGACGGCGGGATATAACCAACTGTAATATTTTGATAAGCACCCGAGACTGTCCAGCCGCTCCTATTACTTCCATCATCCCAATAAATAAAAGTGCTTGGGCCATCAGATCCAGGCGTGGCATTGGAATTGCCGTAATACATATAAATAGTTTTATTGGCGGAGCCCGCAATAACCGGCACCTTAACCCAAACTTTTTTATCGGACTCTATCCAATACGGATAGCTAAAATTCCAAGTCTCATCATTTAAATTACTAGAATCCGAAAACCTTAAATCATCAAAATTCAATTCCGCTTTTGAAGCATTGTAAAAATTTGATATATCTGCCGCCGATAAAGCCGCGTTAAATACCTTAACCTCGTCAATATAGCCATTAAAATACCACTCTAAAATATCAGGTCTAGCTCCAATAGCATTGATTGTACTCCCAGTAATATTTGGAGACATTGCCAAAGAACTTCCACTAGCCGATCCGTCAACATAAAGCTGAACAGACGAACCATTATAAACAGCTGAAACAAAGTGCCACGCACCATTGGTAACTGTAACCGACGACGTCGGTCCTGCGACTCCGGCTAAATCAAAAGCTAATTGATTTGAGGTATTCACATAAAGCCAAAGCCCTTGACCAGTTGCTGCGCCACCATAGTTTATAATTCCCTGACGCGCCCCAGTAGTTGAAGTTTTTATCCAGGCGCTGATAGTAAAACTTCCCGTGCCTGTATGAGGAGGTGTGGCAAAAGTAATATATTGACTACCGCCATTAAATTGAGAACAAGTTCCAAACTTACAGCTTGAAGTAGCAACCCACGTTGGGCTATTTACCAAGGTTCCATAATTATTATTTCCGGACATATCTCCGGCATAAAGTCCTTGGCCTTCATCTAAATGCCAAGAAGCGACTACATTTGTATTGTTATAAATAGTATTGGTTATATCTACAGGAACTTGATAATCATATAAAGTACTTGAATTTGAAGTATTATTTATAGTCACAGCTCTTTTGGTTGTAAAAGAAACTTTATTTTGCTCAGCATATAAAGAAGTAGTAGGCTCCGTTGCTGTATATTTTCTGACTCTTACCCTATCAAATATTCCAGTTGAGGCATAACTATCAAAACCCATCTTAGAATTTCCGGTAAACAAAGAATTGGTGTAACCACCGGAATAAACTCCATTTATTGTTAATCTATCTTGGGTTCCGGTATAAGCCAGACTGGCCGTGTGCCATACCCCCGTCGCCAAAGGCACGGTACCCACAACCGTTTCTCCGGACCAAGTACCGCCAGTACGTGATTGCCATACAAAATTGTTATCAGCATCGGTATGCCTATAAAAACGGACTAAATTGCTAGCATCATTACCTCGCGCAACTAATTGTGGGTTTCTGCCGGTATCAGCTCTGTAAAAATCAAAATCGACAACTTTAACTGCTGGAAATAATTGAGTTGAAAACACCGGATTATCATTTGTGCTAGCGGTGGTTAAATAACCATTAGCGATACTGGATCCGGCAACTAAAGCCCAATTAGTGGAAATATAAGGAACTACAAAATCGTCAAAAAATTGAAAAGTGTTATTTCCATCACTTTGAGCCGGAGCCGAACTATTTCCATAATACATATATATAGTCTTCTGAGTGCTTGCGGGAATATATGGAACTTTTACCCAAGCCTTTTTGTCCGATTCCAGCCAATATGAATAACTAGAAGCCCAGGATTGGTCGTTATATGAAGCATCATCAGAGAAACGGAGGTCGGAGTAATTTAATGAAATTTCGGAATTATTATAAAGATTGGCTATTTCTAATGGGGAAAGAGCCCGGCTATAAGTCCTAAGCTCATCTATTGATCCCACATATGGCCTCGTTGTTCCAGAATCAAACGCGCCTAAAGAATTACCGTTGGCAATTGATTGGGTTGTTAAAGGCACTGACCCAATCGCATTTACAATACCATCGATATAAATAGAAACAACAGTCCCATTCCATGTAAAACCAACTTGATGCCAGGCGCCGTTATTAACGGTTCCTGTGCCAATAACCGCATTGCTACCCCAATTACTCACCCTAATCGAAGTTCCCTCAAGATCAAATGAAAAAGTATTAGTTCCGGTTCTCTTTGAAAACATTATTGAATCATCCCCCGCTACTCCAGTTTGAGTGGTATTTATCCACATAAAAACGGAAAATGGGGTTCCCTGTCCGCTAATATCAAAATTACCCAACCCGACGCTGCTGGAATTAAAATATAAAGCGTTACCATATTTTCCGGTTACCCACAAAGGACCAACTTGAACACCCCTATGATTCCTATTTTCCGATGAATCAAAAATAGTCGGTCCCGCACCTTCATCAAAATGATAATCGCTAAATAATCCTTGAGTGTTATAAAAAGCAGTCGTTAAATCTACCGGAACTTGGTAATCATAAAGCGCACTACCGGAAGTGTTATCCACTGTAATCGCCCTGCGTTTTGCGTATGTTAAATTATTCTGCTCGGAATAAACAGAAGTTGTTGGTTCGGTGGCGGTATACTTTCTAACAAAGAAATAGGAAAAATTAGCCGCAGATGCTGTTTCGTCACGATCCACCTCTAAACCAACTCCACCGGATGTCAAAGAAGAATCCGTTGCGGATGTAGTTGTAATTGCACCGGTAATATTATTTGTTACGGTATTGGTTAAAGAAGTTCCAACAAATTTGGTAAGTATTTTATAATTCACATTAGCCGTCACTCCGCCATTTGTAGCTAAGGTAGATAAATTTGTCCAAGTTCCGCCAACACGCTTACCTAATTCAGTACTATTGATGCTCCATGCTTCTAAATCAGCAACGTACATGTTATTGGAATCACTACTTCTGCAAATCAATGCCTTACCATAACTCCCGCCTACAGTTAAAGGAGTAATGGCAGATTCCATAATGGCATTATCAATTGAAAATTTCTTGCTTCTTAAAACGCTAAATGTAACACCGGCTGTGCCGCTGGTAGGTATTTCCGCGCCGCTCCTATTTACAGTCCAAATATTTCCCTCTTTGTTCCACTTATCAGTAGAAATAATTCCGGTGTCGAAATCGTCGCCAAAAAGAAAAGTATTTGAAATATCACTCTGACTATCAGCGGAACTATTTCCGTAATACATATATATTGTTTTCTGTGTTGCGGCCGGAATATACGGAACTTTTACCCAGGCTTTTTTATCCGATTCGAGCCAATAAGAAAAACTAGAATTCCAAGTTTGATCATTGTAAGAAGAGGCATCATCGGAAAATCTTATATCATTGGAATCTATACGATTTTTTGAGGCATTGTATAAATCCGATATTTCTGCGGGAGAAAGGGCCCTATTGTAAATTCTTGGTTCATCAATTTGGCCAAGATAATATTCCGTTGTACCAAAATTACCAACCGTTAACTCATTCGGCGTCACAGCCCCATATGTATAGCCGGATATAGCCTGAACTAATACGCTATTGGCATATAACTTCGAAATTCCTAAAGAATCAACTGTTGCTACAATATATGTCCAACTCGTTGTTGATGGAATATATGACGATTTGTTTTGCGCAGCACCATGAAGCTGGATTGATCCATCGGTTGCATGCTGATAAAGAAGCCAATTTAAACCAGCGGCTGCAGATCTATTGCCAATAATATCCTGATATTGACCACCCAATCTTCCTGGTTTTATCCATAAAGCAACCGTCAATTCTTGTCCATTTGATTTTTGAAAAGCCGGAGTAGTTAAACGGCCATACTGACTTGAACCATTAAAACTCAGACAGGTTCCAGATTTGCATCCCGATTCCACAGTCCAGGTTGGAGAATTGTATAGGGCCAAACTATTATTCAAACCCGAAGAATCAGCCGCTGAACTTCCCTGACCCTCATTAAAATGCCAATCGCCAATAAGACCTGTATTATTGTAGGTAGTTGTAGTTAAATCTACCGGGACTTGATAATCATAAAGTGCGCTGCCGGAAGTATTATCTATTGTAATCGCCCTGCGTTTTGAGTATGTTAAATTATCCTGCTCGCCATAAACGGAAACTGCCGGCTCAATTGCCGCATATTTACGGACGCGAATATTATCAAAATATTGATCGGCAATATCGCCGGTAGGCTCGTTCCACCATCTTGGCAATATTAAATATCTATTTGTTCCAAAAGTTATACTCTGAGTACCGCCAACTTGAATGTCGTCCTTATAAAATCCGACATTGGAACCATTCAGGATAATTTTATAGTTATTAAAAGTATTCAAGGCATAACTTCCGACGCTTCCCTGCAATAAAGTCCAAGCGCCAGGAGCTCTTTTATACAAACTGAAAGTGCTTGTTGTAAAAAACGGCCAAAAACCATTGCCATCTGCCTGATTTGAATCCATAATTCCAAGGTTTACATTATGCCCGGAAGCAATGCTTACCGTTTTTGCTGAGTAATCAACAATAAAATCCCCATTAACTGCTATGGCTGATTGCAGGGATTTTACCGGAACGGTTCCGTCTTGATAAGACCTTAGCTGTCCACTGGAGGCAGAAATAACATCGCTTGCCGTACCCGCACTTACCAGCCATTTATTAGAATCTATAGTACCACTATTAAAATCATCACCAAAAATAAATGTATTGGAAATGCTGCTCAAACTAGTGGCATCAGACTTCCCATAATACATATATATAGTGTCTTGAGTATTTGCCGGAATAGACGGAACTTTTACCCAAGATTTTTTATCAGATTCCTGCCAAAAATTAAGCAATGTACTTCCGTCACTATCAGCAAACCTAACATCTCCATAATCAAGGCGAGCTTTCGTACCAAGATATTGACTATAAACTTCAGAAGCCGAAAGGGCACGATTATAAATTCTAACTTCATCAACCATACCTTTCCATCGTCTATCTACAGTTGTGGCAAATCCGGTACCGATAGCAAAATTTGAAATTGTGCTCGGCCAATAAGTATTCGTTCCGGAAAAAACCCTAGTACCATTTAAATATCCTTCATGCCAACTTCTTGAAGTATCCCAAATATAAACAATATGATACCAAGTATTGATCTGCATCCCAGAAGGAATGTAATTAAAACTCGTATAAGTTCCGGCATCGTTTCCGGTTAAACCGCCAAAAGTACCAGAAGCATTTTCTTCAAATCTTATTCCTACATTTGAACCATCAAGCTTTGTGGCTAAAGGGTTGTGATAATTTTCCATTACGGAGGCATTTACCCAAAAAGATAATGTCCCCTGAGTAGGAAAGGATCCCAAGCTTCCGGCTGAGATATAGCTACTACCATCAAAATTTCTGGCATTTCCATATTTACCAGCAACAATTGTTGTTCCAACAACCGTACCATTATAGCCATTACCAGATGAGTCAGAAGCAATTGATCCAGAACTTTCATTTAAATGCCAGCTTCCCAGCAAACCAGTTTCATTGTAAATAGCATTTGTTGTATCTACGCCAACCTGATAATCAGTTAAAGCACTTCCGGCTGTATTGTCTATTGTAATCGCGCGCCTATTTGACCAGCCCGTAAGCCAGGCGGCTTCTGCCTTTGAAAAAGGCAAAAACCCTGCAAGCAGGGTTATGGCAAAGAAAGATACTATTGTTAATTTATTTCTGTTCATCTCCGGCTCCAAATTTTTTAATTCGTATTATTCGTAATATTTAATAAATATTCGTATTTTACAGGTCTGTCCTTATCCAAATTTGTCCAACGACAGGAGAAGCCGGATCGGAAGTTCTGTTTTCAATAACTAATCCACCAAGAGCCTTGATCGTTCCTTTTCCGCTGTCTACCTGAATTGCCGCGCCACCGCCGGCATTAGCAGCATAAATAGCGGGGTTGCTCGCACTGGTAGTTTCAATTTTTGCGCCGCTGTTTGCCGAAGTTTGAGAGCCAATGGTAAGTTTATAATTTGTATCTGGGGAAGTTTGGTTTATACCCACAACGCCCCTGCTTGCCGCCAATATCGCTCCATTTTCTGTATATAAAGCCGTTCGAGTATTTGTTGTTGAATCGCTACTAGAGCCATAAGCACTACCATTACCTATATAAAGAACAGCGTTTGAGCTTGGAAATGTTAAAGTCGTATTTAAAGAAACGTGCGTATTTTGATTTGGGTAGGCGGTTACATCATCAACAACTCCTGTAACAATAGCATTTTGGGGTCCGCTTCCACCGCCATTTCTTTTGGTATTTATAGCTAAACTTCCACCCCAATTCGCTCCATTATAAGATGTAATTGAGTTAATAATATTTCCACTAGAATAATTTGACCTGAAATTAATAGACTGGTTTGTAGAAAGCGCGCCTAAAATTGTAAGGCTTCCTTGTTCAATATGTAATTTATCATAAGGCGTAGCTGTTCCAATACCAATATTGCCAGATCCCCTAAAAAGATATCCTCCAGAATCCCCATCTTCACCAAAATATAAATTCGCCGAACCAATTCCCCTATTAATTACTCCAGCAACTGTAGTACCACCTTTAAAATAAATCCTTCCATAAGTAACACCGTCACCAATATCAATATTTCCACCAACGACATTTAATTTAGAAGTTGGACTCGCCGTTCCAATACCCACATTACCACTGCTTACACTAATCGCGCCCGCACCGGAAGAAGGATTGGCCGAGGGATTTGTCCATGCATAAGAAATTTGAAAAACTAAAACCAAAATTAAACTAATTAATAAAATTGTAGTGGATATTTTCCAAAAATTTATTTTTTTGCTAGTTTCCATAAGATACTTATATTATACAATAACTCGGTTAACGAATTAAAGGACTAACGAGTTAAAAAATTAAGGGACTAATACATTAAGAATTAACGGAACTTCTGAATAAATTCCCCGCCCCTTCTTTTACGCTCAAGATAATTAATAAAACCCCCAATCTGTGCTGATAATTTTTCTAAATCATCGCTTAAATTTTTAAAAATTTCTTCATTAATATACCCGACAGTAAAAGAAATCAATAATTGATTTCTAACTTCCCCAGAAGAGCCTTTTGCCATTTTTAAAAATCTAATAAATTCATTGTTATTATTCTTTTCAAAACCCTCAACTATATTTGAACTTATCGAAACAGAGGCTCTTCTTATTTGATCTCTCAAACCAAAATCTTTTGAAAAATTTCCATGGGAAACAATGGCATAGATTTCTTTGGTTATTTTCATACTTAGTTTCCAAATCTCCAAATCTTCAAACTTATTTATTTTCATTAAAATATTAATTATATCTTTTAGTTCTCTAAGTTCGTTAACTTTTTAACCCGTTAACTCATTAACGCCCTACTATTCTATCATTGACATTAAAACATCCTAAAGATAATCTGTTAATAAATATAATATTTTAACTCTTTAATGCATTAACGCGTTAATTCATACAATGCAACACGATAAATTAGTCATAGATATAGAAACAAAAAATACCTTCGCAGACGTAGGGGGACAGGACCATCTTTTGGACCTGGAAATGTCTTTCGTCGGCGTATATTCCTACAACCAAGATAAATACTTCGGCTATTTTGAGCATGAATTCAAAGAGCTTGAACCAATTCTGAAAACCACCGATCTTATAATCGGATTCAGCTCAAACAGATTTGATATTCCGATTTTAAATAAATATTACGACTGCAACGTAAAAGCAATAGAAAGCCTGGATATTTTGGACGACATAGAAGAAAAACTCGGGCACCGCGTAAAGCTGGACGACCTTGCCATGACAAATCTAAAAGTGGGAAAAACTGCGCACGGCCTGGAAGCCATAAAATTCTACAATGAAAAAAGATGGGATGATTTGAAAAATTATTGCATCAACGACGTAAAAATCACAAAAGAACTTTACGATCTCGGAAAAAAACAGGGATATCTTCTGGTGCCCACCGACCACGGCCGCTCAATTGCAAAAGTAGAATTCGACTGGAACAAAAAAATCCATTTCGGAAACTTTTTGTTTTAAATACCGGCCATTCTAAGCCTCTTTATTGTCATCCCGCACTTGATGCGGGATCCAGGTTCTTATAATTCTTCATATAAATCCTTCCAATTAGGATTTTTATTTTCAATAAGTTTCAATTTCCAAGCACGATTCCATTTCTTTAGTTGCTTTTCTCTGGTTATAGCCGCATCAACATTTGATGTTTCTTCAAAATAAACAAGGGAATGCACTTCATACCTACTTGTAAATCCCTCTACAATATCATTTTTGTGCTGCCATACCCTTTTCTTTAAATTATTAGTAACACCAACATACAAAGTACCATTTCTCTTACTCGTCATTATATAAACATAATAAGAATTCATAAATTATATTTTACTGGATTCCCGCCTTCGCGGGAATGACAAGTAATAAAAATCTCCCGCGCGTAAACGCGGGAGATTTGATTTCTACCTGTTGAAGGTGGGGACTCTTTCCATCCTTTCGATGAGGTCTTTGTCGCTATGGTAAGAGCAGTAATTCTTGCCCATCACCACGTCGCCGAGTATCTCGCCGATCCGCAACTGCGGATTGTGCTTCAGCGCATGCTTCAGCATTTTTGCGAACTTGGCGTTCTGGTCGACAGTCCTGATCTTGTTCTGCATGTCCTTCGGAAAACCGAAGGCCAGCATCAGATCGCCCACGCTCGGCTGCCCCTCCCCGTGAAACGCTCTCAAGTCCATAGCGAACTCGAGATCGGTTTTGTACGAGAAGCAGCCCTCCCCGCTCATGATCCAAAAGATCAGGTTTGCCCAAGAGGTCTTGGGATTGCGGCAAGCCGCATTCTCAAACGCCTCGGCAAACCGGGCCGAATCCTTGTTCGACCTGTTGCACTTCTGCTCGCCGTAGTAGTTCCTTCTCTGATTTTTCATATCGTTCCTCCTGGAATTTTCACTGAAACATGCCGAAAACCAATATGCCGACACCCATAACAATCCGGATGGCGGTATCCAATAACTCATTAAGCTTATCCGAAGCAATATTCATAAATAAATCCCCTTTTATTAAATTTTCAATGTAATTTTACTATATTAACACAAAAATTGATTTTTGACAAGTACTAATAAAAATACCCAATTATTATAAAATAAACGACTTCAGCTCAATAAATTTAGCGCTTAACAAACTTTGATTATTTGCCTCCAGATTCAATCTTAGTAAATTTTCGGAATTAGAAAATCTCAGGCTAAACCACCACTTCCCATCAACGGAATCAAATTCCATTAACAATCCGTCTGTTTCAATTATTTTTTGAGCCGATTTTTTATAAAAATTTTTTAATCTGACTAATTTTTTCTCAAAAATTTTTTTATCTTTTATTTCAAAATTAGTTTCTTCAATCTGATAATATCGCGGGAGTACGTCCAAGTATTCAGAAAAATTATTTTTTAACTTAACCACAAAGTTGATTATTTCCAAAGCAGCCAAAATACCACTGTCGCAATAAAAAAACTTTTTGAAGTAATAATGTCCCGATCGCTCCATTCCCAAATTCGCTTTTTTATTCCTCATCATTTCCTTCATAAACAAATGGCCGACTTTCGATACAAAAGTACCTCTTATATTTTTTACGCGACTGCTACTAATAGTAGAAACAACAAATGGCGGTTTATTTTTATTCGTTAATATAAAACCAACAGCGTCCGGATCAACTTGTCTTCCTAGATTATCCATAAAAAACACCCTGTCTCCGTCTCCGTCAAAAATAATTCCCAAATCGGCTTTTTGTTTTACAACAACTTCCTTAAGCCTATCCAAAGATCCCGCAACAAGCGGATTGGGGCTATGAGCCGGAAAATTTCCGTTTGGTTTTTCGTTCAAAAAAACAGCGGTTATCTTTTTATTGCTCTTAAATAAATTTTTCAACACCATTCCCGTTGTCCCACTTGAACAATCAACGACGATTTTAAGCTTTCGTGAAACCTTAAGATGTTTTTTTAAAAAACTTGCATATACTTTTAAAGAATAGGGCGCTGGCTTATTTAAAAACTTTGTAGCCAAATGAGCATGTCGACTAAACCTAACTTTTTGAAATGAGTGTGATGAAAAACCAGTAAGTGAATTGGCTGTAATAAGCGAAGCGGCCTGGGAAGATACAAAAACCTTATTCATAACTTCCCGTCCGCTTATCGGTATCGCCCCCCTCCCCATTATTTTTAGACCATTGTATTCCTTGGGATTATGCGACGCAGTAACAATTATCCCACCGTCTGCCTTAAATTTATTGACCAAAAAATAAATCTCCGGAGTAGTAGCCAATCCGGCTTCGATTATTTTTATTTTTTTAAAAGACTTTCCTGGTTGGATTTCTTTTAATGCGGCTAAAACTGATTTATATAATTCCGGAGAACTTAGGCGCGCATCGTGCCCTACAACGATGTTTTTTTTAAAAATCGCGCTAATTCCGGAAACAATCTTAAAAACAACTTGTTTGTTTATCTCCAAAGGATATATACCTCTTATATCATTTGCCTTAAAAATATTTTTATCCAAAAAAATAGGCTCCATCTTGCAATTAATTATATCACTGCTAGGATGTTTTTAGGACCTTAAAGGAGGAAACTCTATGAAATTCGAAAACCTTTCTGTAAAAGAAGTGGCCAGGGTAATGTCCCCGCTTTTAAAAAGAAACTTCCGGGAATGGAAGAATCTTAAAAAGCAGGTAATGCTCAAAAGCAAAATAAGTTTTTGCGACAAAGACGACGAAAAAATAGAAAAGCTTCTTTCGTCTGAACCCATGGCGCTGTTCTATGCTCACTGGCTTAAATTCGAAAACCTGCAGGACGGCAAAGAAAAACTCGAAGAAAAAATAATCAGCTACATCAAGGGTTTATTCGGCAAAGAACTGAAAGATGAAAAAAGCGTTGAAAGACTTTATTCAAAATGCAGCTTGATAGCGGGTGTCAGCCGCATAAAAACAATCAAAATGATAGAAGCGGCTGTGGCTATGCAAGATCTGATGAATAAGGACTTTCGGGAAATATTCGAAAATAAAAACGCCTACAAAGTAATCATTAAAAGCGCTTTAAAGGCCGAGGACTGGAAACTTTCTCAGTCTATTTTACTAGGGTGGATATCCCACTTCGAAATAGATCAGGAAAACGTCCTGGATTTCTACCGCATAAGCAACGTAATCATAGAAAAAAGAGAAAAAGAAATTTTCTCCTAAAAAAACAATCCCCTTGCTCAACCGAGCAGGGGGATTTTTATCTAACACATAAATTACGTGTGGGATTTATTCACCTCACCATATATTAAAATATGCAAATTTTTGTTAAAATAAGTTTAATTTAATATTTATTTAGAGAAGCTATATGGCAAAAAATAAGAAAAACAAAGAGCGACAAAGCAAGGAAAATTCCGGCGGAATTTTTAAAAAATTCAATTCCTGGAGATCCCAAGTAAATCCGGAAACTGAAAAAAGCATTTTAGCGGTATTTTTTATTTGTCTGGCAATAATTTTAATATTGGCTAGCTTCAATAACGCCGGACCGGCGGGAGATTATGTTTTTGGCGAACTTACCTTCCTTTTCGGATTAGGTTACTACCTATTCCCCCTTATTCTTTTGATTATGGCTTCTGATTTTCTTACCGGAAAAGACGAAAAGTACAGAGATCTTTCATTAAGACTATTTGGTGCATTATTTTTTGTACTTGGCGGACTCGGACTTATCGATGTGCTTTATTCCGGTAAAGGCGGACTCATCGGAGAATGGGTCGGAGGGCTTCAAACTCCGTTTGGCTATACAGCTTCTATAATTATTACATCCACGATAATCATTTCTTCCCTTCTTCTCACTTTGAATGTACCCCTTAAACTTAAATTGCAAAAAGAAGAAGAGCTTGAAGCAGAAGAAAAGGAAGAGGAAATTAAAATAACCACGCCAAAAGAAGCTCCCGAAAAAGGAACCGAAGAAAAACCGGCCAAAAAAGCCGATAAGAAAGAAGAAAAAGAAGAGGAACAAGAAGTGAAACTCGCTTCGGATAAAGCATTTTTCATGCCCAAAAAAGCGACAATAGGAAAAATCAAAAATTATGTTGCTCCTCCTATAAACTTACTGAAAGCCAGCATCGAAAAACCGACTTCCGGCGATTTACGGGCAAATGCCAATATAATAAAAAGGACTTTGGAAAGTTTCGGTATTCCAGTAGAAATGGGAGAAATAAGTATTGGCCCGAAAGTTACACGATACACACTAAAACCAGCTGAGGGCATCAAGCTTGCCAGAATCACAGCCCTCAACCAGGATCTTTCTTTGGCTTTGGCCGCTCACCCAATAAGAATCGAAGCTCCAATTCCCGGAAAATCATTGGTCGGCATAGAAGTTCCGAACAAAGCCGCCGCAGTAGTAAGACTTGGCAGCTTGATGAACTATCCGGAATTCGTAAGCTCCGGATCTTTAGGATTTATCTTGGGCCGCGACGTAACAGGAGATCCGATTATGGCCGACCTTTCCAAAATGCCACACATTCTTATTGCTGGATCAACTGGTTCGGGCAAATCAGTCGCTATTCACACGCTTTTAATTTCACTTTTGTATAAAAATTCTCCGGAAACTTTAAAACTCATTCTTATCGATCCAAAAAGAGTTGAGCTCACGATTTACAACGACATCCCGCATCTTATTTCACCGGTTATTACCGAAGGTAAAAAAGCCCTAGGCGTTTTCCGCTGGGCCATCAGCGAAATGGAAAGACGATACGAAACATTCCAAGGCGCAGGCTCTAGAGATATTAAGAGCTACAACAAAAATCATGCCAGCGAACCACTTCCTTATATTGTAATAGTTGTGGACGAATTAGCCGATCTTATGGCTGCATACGGTAAAGACATCGAAAGTTCTATAGTAAGGCTCGCCCAGATGGCGCGTGCCACAGGTATCCACCTCGTTCTTTCCACACAAAGACCTTCGGTTGAAGTAATCACCGGTCTAATTAAAGCCAACATTCCGGCCAGAGTCGCATTGAAAGTGGCCAGCCAAGTGGACTCTAGGACAATTTTGGATATGGCCGGAGCCGAAAAACTTCTCGGTGGCGGTGATATGTTGTTTATGTCTGCTGAAGTAACAAAGCCAAAAAGAATTCAGGGTGCTTATGTCAGCGAAGAAGAACTAAATGCCGTTGCCGGATTCATCAGGGAAAATAATGAAAGCGACTCTATTCCCGATGCCGAAAATAAATTTGATCCCGACAGAGCCGACAGAAAAGATATAAGCGATATAAATTTTGACGACTATGGCGGTGGCGATTCCGAAGACGATCTGTTTGAAGACGCCGTAAAAGTTGTACGTGAAGCCAAAAAGGCATCCGCCTCACTTCTCCAAAGAAGATTATCGGTAGGTTATGCCAGAGCAGCTAGATTGATAGATATAATGGAACAAAAAGGAATTGTAGGTCCTGGCGAAGGGGCAAAACCAAGAGAGGTTTATCTAGACGAAAATCCCGTGGACAACAACCAGGATAATGTGTAGATTAAAGAAGTAAGATAAAATACCTTTTTAGAAATGGAACAGGAAAAAACACTACAAATTATATTTGAGGAGGCGCTAGAACAAAAAAATATCAGCATGGAAAAATTAGCGGCAATAACCGAAATTCCAAAACGCTATCTGACCGCAATCCAAAATACAGAACTGAATAAATTACCATCTGCACCCTACGTACGCGGATATTTAAAAAAAATCTGCGAGGTTTTAGGACTTAACTTTCAAGAAATCTGGGAAATATACAAAAAAGAACTAAGTCATAAGACGTCGGGCGCTTTCGATAAATTACCGATAAACCGATTTGCCATACACAGAATAAACAAAAAAAGTGTTGCCGCGGCCGTGGTTGGCGGAGTCCTGCTACTCTTCTTTCTTCTTAATTTCAATAATTTCTTGGGAAAGCCATATTTGAATATCGAGAACCCTAAAGAAAATCTTATTTCTACATTTGATCCGGTTATTAATTTTTCCGGACAAATAAATCCAAAAGACAAATTAACTATAAACGGAAAAGAAATAGTAACGGACACTGCCGGAAACTTTGAAACAATATACGAATTGCAACCTGGATTGAATACTGTAGAATTCAAAGTCAAAAAAATACTAGGCAAAGAAAATTCTCAGATAAAACAAATAATGCTGGAAATGGCTACAACAACCCAATATTAAAATAAAAACCTCCGCAAAACGGAGGTTTTTTGTTATAATAAATATACTTAACCAATATTATTTATGACAAAAAATAAAGAAGAAAAAAAAGTTGAGGGCGGAGAAAAAGATATAGAAAATCTTTTAGAAGCACTTCAAAGCAAGTTCGGAGAAGGCTCAATAATGAAACTGGGCGACGTCAAAAAAACAAATGTTGACGTAGTTCCGACCGGTTCTTTTTCTTTGGATTTGGCTCTCGGCGTAGGCGGGCTTCCCAAAGGAAGAATTGTCGAAATATTCGGACCGGAAAGTAGCGGTAAGACAACCCTTGCATTAAACGTAATCGCTCAAGCTCAGAAAAAAAATGGAAAGGTTGCTTTTATAGATGCCGAGCACGCTATGGATCCGGAATACGCTTCCAAATTAGGCGTAAAAGTAAAAGATCTTCTTATTTCCCAACCAGATAGCGGAGAAGAAGCTTTAAATATTTTGGAAAGCTTGGTCCGTTCCAATATTATAGACGTAATAGTTGTAGACTCTGTTGCAGCCTTAACACCACAAAAAGAAATTGAGGGTGAAATGGGTGCACAATTTATGGGCCTTCAAGCCAGAATGATGTCTCAAGCTCTCAGAAAACTCACCGCTATTGCCGCCAAATCCAAGACAATGATAATTTTCATAAATCAGCTCAGAGAAAAAATCGGAATTATGTTCGGTAATCCGGAAACAACTCCCGGAGGCCGCGCACTAAAATTCTATTCTTCGGTAAGAATCGATATCAGAAAAATTGCACAAGTTAAAAAAGGAGAAAATATAGTAGGAAATCGCGTGAAAGCTAAAGTTGTCAAAAACAAAGTCGCACCTCCGTTTAGAGAAGCCGAATTCGATATTATGTTCGGAGAAGGCATTTCTTATGAATCCGATGTTCTTAATGCCGCCATTAAACACGGTGCCGTAGTAAAATCCGGAGCTACCTATTCAATGGAAGGCCAAAAACTCGGAGTAGGTTTCGACAAGGTAGTTGAAATGATGAAAGAGGACAAAAAACTTCTCGGTGAAATAAAAAAGAAAACAGCGGATATAATCAAATAACAAAAAATCCCGCTTCTAGGCGGGATTTTTATTACACCAATAATTTTATAACCCTGGCTATTTTTTCGGGATCGTGACGGACCAATCCTGCTTTTAATTTTCCCGACCTGAACAGATCGGCTTTTATAACAGAAACAGATTTATCCAATTTTTCTAAACCGGCATCCGGTTCAACAAAATAAGATTTTTCTTTTACATAAATAGATAAATTCTTCAGCGACGGCCGGTGATTGTTGACCACGGCAAAATCCAAAACACCCTTTCCGAGATAGGAAATAACAGTCCCTACAAAATCCGAGGCGGAAAAATTATTTGTTTCTCCGAACTTCGTCATTACATTACTCAAATAAATCACTTTTGCTTTAGTTTTTCTAAGAGCATCCACCATGCCGCCAACCAAAAGATTAGGGATAATACTGGTATACAAATCCCCGGGACCAATAATCACGGCATCCGCTCCCAAAATTGCCTTGCGGGCATTGGGATTTATTTTAACTGCCGGATACAAAGAAGCTTTTTTAATCTTAAGGTTACCGTCATGCTTCGGAATATCGATGTTCGTCTCTCCTCTGATTATTTCCCCGTTTTCCAACTCGGCAATAAGCCTGGCATTACCCAAAGTAACCGGAACAACATGGCCTTTAATGGATAAAATATTTCCGGCTTCATTAACCGCGGCTTCAAAATTTCCGGTAATTCTTTCCAGCGCCGCAATCAATAAATTTCCGAAATTGTGTCCGGCCAAACCATAACCATTCTCAAATCTATAAGCAAAAAGCTGGGCTAGCATCTTATCGTCGGAAGCGGAAAGCGCAATAAGAGCCCTGCGAATATCGCCAGGTGGAAGAATCCCAAACTCTTCGCGCAAAATTCCCGTTGAACCGCCGTCGTCCGCCATAGTCACAATCGCAGTCAAATCATTAAAATAATGTTTTAAGCCCGTTAAAACAGTAAATACTCCCGTACCACCCCCAATCACTACTATTTTTTTATTGGATTTTTCCATTTTTGATTTATTTATAAAACTAGCCAGAACAACAAAAAGTTATGGCCTAAAAATCCGACTAAAAATGAGCTCCTTTCCAGCTTTAAAATACTTTTTCATAAGTTCGGGATTATTCACTATCTCTCTGCCTCTTTCTAAATAAATTTTTGCCAAAGATTCGCCCATTGGCACACCCAATAACTCCATAAAACCAACACCTTTAATTTTTTTACCCCCAAACTCAGCTTCTAATTTTAATCCGCCCTCCCAATAATTAATATTTCCAAAAACAATTTCCTGATTAAAATTTTTTGGTTTTGTTTTTATTTTCAAATCAAGTTCTGGAATATTTATAATCCATTCTACTTCGTATTCGGCTTTTGTTTCGGGGCTTTTCCAAATATTGTTAAGGGGCTTAAAAGAAATATTTCTTGTGGCCATCTGTTTGCCGTCGGGCATGCAAATTGTAGCAGATCTTATTTTTTGTTTATCTCCGTATTCAAAACACAAAAGATCTAATCCATTCTCAAATTGCATAGAAAACCAAGTCCATTTATCTTCGGGGTGATATCCACCATTAGACCACTGTCTATCCATCCAGACCTTACCGGAAACAGATTCAAAACCATTTTCTGTCCTAATCTTTCCCCGCGCTTCCAAATCAGAAAATGAAAAATAATACGTATCCTTAACACCCAAATCTATCCAGCCCTTTCCATCCACCAATAACGGCTTCTTTTTTAAAACAAGATTCAAATCCAAGTCCTGATTTTTAAAATGATATTCATTGTCCCTTATGTTTTCAAAAAGAAATTCCTCCCCCGCCTTAATAAATAGCCTTTTTCCGCAAAAACTTTTTTTATCCAATTCAGGATACAAAGATATTGAAGGTTTAAAAACTTTATCATCGACGTCGGTCAAAAGACTGTGGGCAAAATAAAAATCGGGAATAGGTAATTTGTCCAAAAATGGCAAATCAACTTTTTTAGGATCCGTCTTAAAAAGACAGTGCATAAAAATAAATTCCTTGTCAGATTCGGTTTTTAAATGCCCATTAAAATACCACCATTCTATTACGGCGTTATGACTGGATTCGTCTTTTGGAAGGACCAGCGGCTTAAAACCTATTTTAGCCATTTATTTTATTTGGTAATAGCGTCGAAATCTTCCGGAACCTTATCGGCTTTAGGAACAAATATCCACATTAAAATATAAAAAAGCGGCATAAAATGAATTCCTCCTAAAATTAAAATTGCCAAAACTAATCTTACTATCCACAAAGGCCAACCAAAAAAATAGGCTATTCCTGCAGCCACACCCCCTACTATTCCTTTATCTGGAAATCTTTTTAGGTTTTTAATATTTTCTAATTTTTCTCTCATATTTTTATTTTTATTAATTTAATATAACGGGTAATTTAATTATATTTTAAAAACGGCCACAATCAAATAGACAATCATGGTAAGACTAAGAACTATTTTTAAAGCGCCGTTAACCACAAATCCAAGAAAAGCACCTCTTAAAACGTAACTAATTTCTTTAGATTCTCTTCCTTTATATATTTCACCAAAAACTAAACCCAAAAATGGTCCAATAATCATTCCTATGGGGCCGCCAATTATCAAACCAATAAAAGAACCCAGAACGAAGCCGATCATGCCTTCTTTTGACGCCTTATAATTACCGGCTCCAAGAAGCGGCATTAAAAAATCGAGAATGCAAGCCAATGTGGTAAAAAATAAAAAAATCAAAATAATTTTCCAGGAAATAAAAATAAAATTAGTTGCTATGCCAAAAATTAAAATACCCAGCCAAGAAATAAAAATACCTGGAGGAAAGGGCAATATCGGAAAAACAACCCCTAAAAAACCTATAACCGCCAATACAAAAGACAGTATTATTAAAATTATTTCTAAAATCATATCTTTAATATATAATAAAAGGACTCTTTATGAAATTTCAAATAAAAAAAATAAATACTTCCAGAAAAAATCTACTGAGAGTGTGCGGCTATAAAGAAATTCAAAATCCATACAAAGAAAATGAAATTAGTTATGCGAGATCCTTGGAAGCCAGCAGATTTTATCCTCGCTTTCATATATACATAGAAGAAATTGCCGATTCAGAAGGTATTCAGCTAAACCTTCACTTGGATATGAAAAAACCAATTTATAAAGGAACTACTGCTCACAGCGGAGAATACGAAGGAGAGCTGGTTGAACGCGAAGCACAAAGAATAAAAAATATAGCCGATAAATTTATTTCGGAAAGTACCCCCCAATACCAAAGCCTCGGATTCAAAAAAGAAAAATCCGGATTTTGGAAAAAAATACTGGATTTTCTACAGCCATAATTTCCCTTGACATTTTTTTAAAAAAACAGTATATTATTTAACAGTACATTGCTAAGGGAATGTTTAATGTTGTAAACCTCCTCGGTTAGAGGTTCTCGGCCTGTACCGGCCTTCTATGCGAAGCGCCGCAGATCGCAGCAACCCTCCTTTCCTTCCCTAAAAGTTGGAAGAGGAGGCCACCTGTCATCAACCAAACTACCTATCCGGTTGGCCCGGAAAGGGTCTAAACAGCCAGGGCTCACTCTTAAAATAGTAATAAGATTGGGGTTGGCGGCCCCTCCGAAGCTCCCGCTAGAGAGTTTTGGACACGAGCCCGCAAAAAACAAAAAAACAAAGCGAAAGAATCAGGGCCCCGCACTTACACGTGCGGGGCCCATTATTTTTTTAATAGGCGTTGACTAATTTACCAATAAATCCTAGGTTAAGATTAGGAACTTAAAAAATAACCTATTCTAAAAGGAGGAATTATGGCGCCGGAATGTGCTGTGGTGTTTGATTTCGATGGCACCCTCACGCCTAAATTCCACGTATCTCTTTTTAACGTCGTGGAAAAGGGTGTGCTCTCGGAAAAATATCTGCAAGAAACCGCAATCCTGCGGAATAAGTACCTGCCAAAAGCAATGAGCGGCACTATTACACACAAAGAAGAAGCTGCCTGGCTCAGTGAAAATATAAATATTTTTATTAAAGCCGGCACAACCATAGACCAAGTAAAATATGCGCTAAAAGATGTGAGGCTAAGAATCAATGTCGTTGATTGCATGGCCCTGCTGAAATATAAACGCATACCAATGGCTGTTATTTCTTACGGAGTCTATCAATTTATAGAAATCGTACTAAAAAACAACCATGCCTTGCCGCTTATAAATTCTATCTATGCCACAAAGCTTGAGGTAGACAAAGAAACCGGTAAAATTATCGGCTTCAATCCCGCAACAGTTCTTTTGCCAACACAAAAAGGCACTGCTTCGTTGCACTTCGCGAAATCCGTAAGAGTTGCGGAAAATAAAATACTTGCCGTTGGAGATTCACTGGTAGATTCCCTACTCGGCAGTCTCAAGGAAAACCGCTTCGGAATAGCCGAAGACGAAACTCAATTAAAAAGAATACAAAATGTTATGGGCGAATGCGCAATTACCCAGGACTTTTCTCCGGTAATTAACTGGCTCATAAGAAAAATAGAAAATAAACAAGCCCCGCTTTAAAGCGGGGCTTTTCTTATTATTTATTTTTTTATCCCCTAGTCAAATAAACCTTGATAAAACTGCTCTTTAGATCTGCCGCTTCCTTTGAAAGTGAAGCGCTGTCGCCATTTTTTGCCGAAATTAAAATAACTTCCAAATTTTTCCTTATATTTTGAATATCAGAGTCATTAATTACACCCTCAACCAATTTAAGGGCCGAGTCCGCTTCCGGGTAAACAGCGATTATTCCATCGGAATCTTTATTGTCGGCGGCTGTAATAATTTTTTCCATAATATCGTGAAAATCAACAAGGTAAACAGAAAGCATGGAAAAATTATTTCTTTTTAAAATATCCTGAAAAATCGGCCGGATAGCTTCCAGACCAGTATGGGCAACTGTCAAATCCCCGGTATAAATCACGTCTTTAAGATCGGATGATATTTTGCCAACTCGTAAAACATCTGCATTAAATTGACCGTCACCCGAAATTACAAATGGATGATAATTTAAATACTTACCGGAAAAATTTCTGTATTCAACTATAAATTTATCATAATTTTCTATAGCCTCCGGTCTTTTGGCTTGTCCGGTCTGAAAAAGTGCTTGTTTATAATATTGATTCATTGCCGCATAATTTTCCAAAAATATTTTCTTGGTAAAAAAATCACTATAATAAATTCCGATAAAAGGAATAATTAAAATAAGCACGATAAATATAATTTTAACTTTTCGGGAAATTACTTTTTCGGAATTCTTATTTGTCGAAAAATTTAAAATTTTATATAGACCACAGAATCCGGTTATGCCGGTAACCAAAGCCACCAAAGAAAGGACGTAAAAAATAATTTGTAAAACCCCTCCAAACCAAAATAAACCGGCAATTAAAAACAACTCAGCTAAAATAATTCTTATAAATCTATCAATATCATTCTCATTTTTAACTATTTTAAACATATTTTTTATTAATTAATAAGATGTTCGAAAACATCCGGGCGAAACCCAATTATAATATTATCATCTATATCTATTACCGGCACACCCATTTGCCCGCTCTTCGCAATCATTTCTTTAACAGCATTCTCGTTTCCGGCAACATTTATATCTTCAAATTCCAAACCTTTATCTTTAAAATAATTTTTTGCCATAATGCAATAAGGGCAGGTAGGTGTGGAATAAATCCTAATTTTATGATTTTCCATACTATTATTATAAAATATTTTTTTAATTAATATAACAAAAACTTCAGCTATATAAAAACGATATTACTATAAAATATAATATGTTAAAATTAATAAATGGAACAAAAAAATCACTCTCATGGTGAAAAATGTAATATATACGGAGTAGATATGTGCTCCAATCATATAACACCCAAACAAGTACGGGACGCCATAATTAATTGCTTTATTAATGCCCACGGAGGGGTGATAAAGGAATTTAAAAGCTATGAAAATCTTTCAAAAGAAGAATTGGAAAAATCCGAAAGAAATGAAATTCAAACTTTGGTAAAAAATTTTTTTGGAGAAGTTGGTGGAGATTTTGAAAATCCAACAAAAGAAAATCTAATTAGAGTAATGGATAGATTGGCGGATTTTTCAAAAAAATTCAGGGAAGAAGAAGTTATAAATAAGCATTACCAGGAAATAAAATTATTGATAGACAAATTGCAATAAAAAATGGCGGCCATAGCGGCCGCCATTTTAATTTTGATTACTTTATGTTTATATCCAGCTTATATCCGAGACCTGCCGATATCTTTATGAGGGTCTTGAGGGTGATATTTCCCCTTCTGAAGTCATTTTCGATCTGACAAACCCTGGCCTGAGCCATTCCGGCTTTTTCGGCCAGCTCCGCCTGACTCATACCCGACTTCTCCCTTAGAAGCTTAACGATCCTGCCCAGAGTTGTGGGGTTCCCCGCGCCATCTCTGCACCTTCCACCTTCAAAAACTATCGAGTGTTTTTTCATTACTCCTCCTTCTATTTTTAGAATAAAAACAACTGAGAAAAATAATAATTCATAAAATAACTAAAGTCAAAAAATTAAATAATAATAATCAATGCGCCGGCTACCATTAAAACCGCGCCGATAACTACCTTCCAGCTCATAGCCTCACCTAAAAATAAAGCTGATAGGATAATAACTAAGACAAAACTCAATCTGTCTACAACCGCCACCCTGCTAGCCAAGCCGTACTTTAAAGCCAAAAAATAAAATAGATAAGAAACGGCTCCGGCTAATCCTGAAAGAATTATAAATATCCAGTCCTTCGTATAAAAACTAACTAAAGAAAGTCCTTCAAATTTTTTAAGGAAAAAACTGGTGGTAGCAAAAAATAAGAACATTATTAACGTCCTCATAGTTGTTGCCAGGGTGGTGTCCACTCCGCCAAGGCCTATCTTGGCAAATATAGCCACCAAAGCCGCCGAAACTGCCGAGAATAAAGCATAAATTAACCACATAAATTTAAATGAGATTTAATTTTATTTTGACTCTCCTTCAAAATTTTGAGCCACTTCGCCAAATTTCATGGTCACGGGATCGAGTTTAAGCCAAATACTCTTACCCAATGAAGGTTGTATTGAAAATGGCTCTCCCGGCATGCGAACAGCATAATTAACAACAATAACATTTTGTCTATTGGTTCCCAAAGCTGTTTTTCCGCTATCTATTTCTGTGGTCTGGGGAGCTATTCTATCTCCAAGGAAAAAACCTTCAGAGCCGGCATATCCGTTAACGGTATTCAAGGCCGCAACTACATAATAAAACGTTCCCGTTCCTCCAGTTTGCTGCGTCAATAAAAATGCAATATCCTCTCTTCCGTCACCATTAAAATCAGCTCTTACTTCATTGCCAAAATACCTTGTAATTATTTTGGAGGCCGAGCCAGGAGCCGCCGGAATTTCCGATAAACCATTTTTTAAAGTAACTTTAGATCCATCGATCGTATAAGTTGCATTCAAATAACTAAATCCTGTTTCAGAATTCGAGTTAGTACTATTTTTTGCAAAATAGAATTTATAAACGGCGAAACCTAAGATAGCCAGCAAAATAATACCCAATACAATTCCCAAAACAGTAGGCATTTTCTTCATAAGATTATTATATCTTAAAAAGAAATTTTACAGAATAAATCTGACGATAAAAACCGATAATGTTATAAGAGCCAGGGATAAAATCGTATAAACAAATACCAAAATGCTTTCTTTTTTTAATCCCTCCAAATAAAAATAAACGGATCTTCCGAAAACCAGCGTTCCGGTAACCGCAGCGGAAATAACCAATAACATCAGCGTCATCACCGGCTGCCACAAACTAAAATTTTTACCTATCCATTTATCCGTATTAAACAAAACCCAAACAATTCCTGAGGTATAAACAAACACCCCGATCGACTGGACCAATGCATACAATACTAATTTTGAATTTTTCATATATACAAAAACCAAAAAGAAAACCCCAAAGTTTCTTTTAATTAAAATTAGTAATCAATCCAAGCTAAAATTTATTTTTATCAAAAAATCTATTGCATCTTTTCCCATCCAATCACCGGGTGAATCTCCCACCAATTATGCGGCTCATCAAATCTAGAAATACCCCAAATTCTTATTTTTTCTCCAACGGCTGGCAAATTCAAAGATTTTATCTCTGGTATAAATTCGGTAACTAGCGCGGAACCAATATTGCTTTTAACAACAACATGGGCATCGCCGTCCGGTTCGGCTGTAACTATTTCGACAATACCCTCAACCGCAACTTTTGTTTTTTTACTTCCATTTTCAATAAAATCAACAATATCTACATCGTGATAAAGCAGATCTTGCTCTATTCCAACCCCCTTATTCAGAAAAAAAACTGAAGGGTCGGACAAAAAACTTGGAAATGCGGCCCTTGGATTTAAAGTCTTATTTCTTGCATATATACCGATGCCAATACCCGCTACAAATACAATAATAACTATAAAAATATAAACTATTTTTTTCATAGTTTAATTATAAGATATTTACAAAAAAATTTTATAATATATAAACGAATAACGGGGTGCCTAACGGGAATCGAACCCGTGTAACCGCTTCCACAGAGCGGGGCTCTACCATTGAGCTATAGGCACCATATCAAGCAACCTGCCAATTGCTGTTTTAAATAATACCAAAAAAAATCATTTTTACAAATAAAAAGCCCCCGTTGTTACAGGGGCTTTGGCCAACAAGCTATTTAAAGCGGGTTGGCGGAGGAAAACAGCTCGAACGCCTTTTTAGTATCCAGGCGGCCGGAACCCAGAAAAAGATCCTTAAAGAAAGCGCCCAGCCTCTTCTGTTCGGCGTTGCTGAAATAAGCCAACGACGAAAACTTCAGAGGAAAGAGCTTGGATTTTTCTTCCAGGACTCTGTACTTACACTCGTCTTCGTTGCAGCAGGTAAAACGGTGGCCATAAGAACAGCCGCCATAGCTGTAACGGACGGAAAACATCTCCACTTTCTTGCGCTCTCCGTCATACGAGCAGTAAGGACACTCTTCGGAACTCTTAATGAACTCACCGGCCCTCATCACCCAAGCCAGGTGCAGATGCAACCTGTTGGGCAAAGAACCGGAAGCCATATTTTTATCCGCTATATTCTTCAGATAGACCAGATATCCGTGATCCGCAAACATCAGCGCCTCTACGGACTGGCCGGCTTTTTTTCCGGACTTAAACATATACGGCCCGGACAACTCATAAGGAAAATTGCTTCCTTTTATCACTACGTTTACCAGAGCCATTTAAGGCCTCCTCGATTCCTAGATTTTCAAACAACAATGAAAATATAATGATATAAAAATGCCTAAAAGTCAATGGTAATTTTTAAAAAATAAAAACGCCTTGCGGCGAATCTATAGTGTTTACCACGAGCTTTTCGAATGGTGCCTGGGGGGTGAATTGAACACCCGACGCCAGCCTCTTCAGGGCTGCGCTCTACCACTGAGCTACCCAGGCATTATTTAGTTTTACTGCTTAATAATAACAAAATAAAAATATTTTTCAATAATAAATAAAAAAGCGGCTGATTAACAGCCGCTTTATTTTTTAAAAACATTTAGGATTTGTTAGGTTTTTTCAATCCGTGCGCTTTTACGTAAGCGTCGAATTTCTTGCGCCTTTCTATTTCGGCATCGCGATCTTCGATGTCTTGTTTTCGGCAGTACAGCCCGCCGCCAAGATGGGTCCAGCCATCCCGTTCATTCGGATCTTTTTTATCTTTCTGATATTCCCCTAAAAATTCCTTCCGGATGCTCCGAATAGCCAAACGGCCTAAGACCGAAAGAAAAAGCCCGACGCACAGAAGAGCGGAAGCTAAATAAGGATGAAGCAGTGACACTCCTGTAAATACAGAAATTACGATGCTTATAGCCCCGACAGCCATCATCAAAAGGCCATAAATGAAAGCCTTTCTAGCTCTTTCAAATGCAGTAAACATTTTTATCCTCCTAATAATTTTCAATATAAGACTAACAACGTTCTAAACAAAACCTACCACTAGTAGATAAAAAGTCAACCGAAAACAAATATCGGATAATATATAAATGTGTCCCCGCAAGGAATCGAACCTTGATATCCAGCTTAGAAGGCTAGTGTTCTATCCATTGAACTACGGGGACAGAGTATGTATAGAAGATAATAATCCAAAAATGAATCTATTTCAACAATAATTACACAGAATAAAAAAATGAAACTGTTGAAAATACACTAAAAATAGAATAAACTATTTCTAGTTTAAAAAACGGAGTGTCGTATAACGGCAGTATGCATGCTTTGGGAGCATGCGGCCTGGGTTCAATTCCCAGCACTCCGACAAAAATTTTTCTTATAAAAAATAAAACCGGTTTTCATGGGCTTGATTTTTTTTAGCGATATGCTATTATAGCAACTCGCTGTTTAACAACTCCGACTGCGCCCTAAGCGCTGCCGGAAATATAAAAGGACGAGGAGAAAGCATGAACAAAACCACGAAAACTGCGGTACTGGTGATAGACACGGACACGACGATCAACGAGGACATCCTCAACGTGATCAGGACCAACCACGGCACGAACACGCGCATCAAGACGGTGCGCTCGGCCAAAGCGTTCGCGACCCCCTACGGGTTCACGAACCTGGTCCAGCAGTACACCACCGGGCGCAACACTACCGTGTACGCCCTCAAGACCGATCTGAAGGGTCCGGCCCTGAAGGCGGCGATGCAGACGGGCATCAAGTTCAACCTCCTGTTCAGGAACAGGAGCAGGAACTGGAACTCGGTCAGCGCCCGCCAGATCACGGCCTCCAGCCCGCGGCCGAAGTATAGCTAAGCCGCGCAAGCAGCCGCAGAGCAGAGAGAGACAATGCGGAAAAGCCTATGAAGCCCGACAAAATAGTGGCTAAGTAGGTCGGCTACGGAGCCGAAGTGTAGTAAGCCCCGCATCATCCAACAAAACACGGATGGTGCGGGGCCTTTTTTTATTTTTAAATAACTTGACTTTTATAAAAACTATGCTAATATATTTTCTACCGTTTTAAAAAACGGTTCGGTACTTTAAAAAACAGGAGAAGTTATTTAATGAACAACAAAAAGACTGTGGTTCTGGCGACGAAGAGCGGCAACGTGGACAATGCGGTAATACGCATCATCAAGTCCAAACACGGGACTAACACGAGAATACGCTTCGTGCGGTCCAGCAGGGTTTTCAACACGGACTCGGGTTTCACTACCCTGATCCAGCAGAATCGCAATACCGCTACGGTGTACGCGATCCGCGAAGAACTGCCCCGCAACTCCTTCGAAACCGCGGTGAAAACCGGCCTGGCTTTCTGCATCCTGAACAAGGACGCAAACAAGGGCTGGAACATCTTCCACCGCCGCGAAAATAACGGCCTCGCCCAGTAAGTAAACCAGGCCGATAGCGGCACGCAGCGTAGTTGCAGCGAAAGAAAAAGCAGCAAAAACGCAGTGAAAGAGAAAAGCAGCCGCAGAGCAGAGAGAGACAATGCGGAAAAGCCTATGAAGCCCGACAAAATAGTGGCTAAGTAGGTCGGCTACGGAGCCGCAGTGTAGTACGCCCCGCATCATCCAACAAAACACGGATGGTGCGGGGCCTTTTTTTATCCCACGTATAAGTTTTATATGAGGGATTTATTTATTTCAGATTGACAAAATCAAAAAAATAAGTATAATTATTACCATATTTGTTGCTCTGCACCAAAGTAATAGCCACTTAACAAATAAATAAAAGCTGTTTGTAATCAAGGAGAAAAGTATCATGTCTAAATTAGCTGTTATCGTCGGTACGAGCGAAGTAACCCGCGATCCGCTCGAACTTCTTATCGAAAAAGAGGAAAGGGTTAAAAGAGACAAAAAGGACGAAGAAAGCGATAATAAAGGAGAAGTCAAAGTTTCTGCGCCCTGCCTCGTATTAATTCCCAACTCTTTCAAAGAGGCCTGCGAAGATCCGTGCGAGATTCTGATAGCTCTGTCGGATCCCGAGGAAGTTCTGCGCCAGGCGTTAATAAACTAAACCAGCGCAATTCAGCCAATGACATCGTGGACTTAAAGGAGGTCCGCAAAAAACAAAAGCCCCGCTATAAAAGCGGGGCTTTAACTTTTAATTTATCGCACTATCAAACTCTCTAAGTTTCTGATTAAACGAGTCATTTAAAGAATTTATATCATCGCCTTCCCTGTTCATATTGTTTATAAATATCTGAACGTTATCACCGTCATAATTTTTATCACCCTCGAATTTCATCTTTAGTACCTTCAACAAACCCTCAAAATAAGCATTGTAATTCAATAGATGGTTTATTAAAGAAACTTCCTGAGAAACAGCATCAAAAGCCAAACTCTTAGCCGTTGCTGGTTTTATACCCTGCACCGCCTGGGCCATTTTCCCCAATTTATCGGAAAGTTCCAAGGCTTTATTTTTTGCATTCTCTATATTTTTAGTTTCTTCTTCAACTAGATTCAATGCGCTGGAAAATCTTCCGGCTTTATCCTCTTCGGATATTTTATCCAAATTTTTAACTGAAGCATCTAAAATAACAACTAAATCTGAAGCCAAAACAGAGCTCTGACTTCTGGCGTCCTTGAAATTATCGGGAACAAAAGATCTTGAAGCGGAAAAATAAAATACTATTCCGGCCAAAACCAGGGCCAAAATAATCCACATTATTACCAATCCGGAAACCGAGGATCTTGTTTTCATAATAGATTTTATTATAATAGAATAGTTGAAATAATACAAAACCTATGCCTACCATTTAGAAATAGGTTTTAAGCGGGTATCGTATACCGGTATTACCTCAGCTTTCCAAGCTGATGAAAGGGGTTCGACTCCCCTTACCCGCTCAAACAACCGCCTCAATACAATAAATACCTTATAATATAAAGTAAGGATAGAGACCTGTTTTTAAGAAACTAAAAGCCCGCTTATTCGTTTTATTATGTTAGAGAACGAGAAAAAATACATAGAAGATGCTAAAGCCGGAAATCAAGAGGCTTTCGGAATTATTTACAATCACTATATTGCTCAAATATATAGATTTGTTTTGTTTAAGGTTTCCGGAAAGCAAATAGCCCAAGATCTTACCCATGAAACGTTCTTGAGTGCCTGGCAAAATATAAAAAATTATAAACATAAAGAATTTCCGATATCCAGCTGGCTTTACCAGATTGCCAGAAACAAAGTTATAGATTATTACAGGACAAATAAGAAAAATATTTCCATAGATACAGAGGAATTTGATGAAAGCTCATTGGGATTTGAAGAACAGAAAAACCTAGATGGGCCGATGAACTTAGAAAAAATAAAATCTCTGATAACCTACCTGAAGCCGGAATATCAAGATGTAATAATTATGAGATATGTAGAAGACTTGGATCATGGAGAAATAGCCCATGCTATGAAAAAAAGCGAAGGGGCGGTAAGGCTTCTACAACATAGAGCAATAAAAAATTTAAAGGAATTATATGAAAAATATAGAGGAAATAATTAGACAACTAAAGAAGACTGAACCGGAAAAGGAATATACTGTTAATTCCCTTAATTTGATTTTAGCTAATCCGCAAAATCCAAAAAACAAATTTACCTTCAGCTTAGCCGATATATTAAAATACAGTGTTGCGATGGGCTTAACCGGTATTTTGATTATTTTTTCCTTAAGCGATGCTTTTTTGGGACTGAATGCAAAAATTCTTTCGCCTATTCTTCTTTCCAGCTTAGATGAACAAAAACTCAAAAACGAAGCTAGCCAGGTTGATATAAAAATATCAATTTCCGAAGCCAAATATTATAATGACTCAATAAATAAAGTTGCCGTAGCTTTAAATGAGACGGCCCAAAACGGTCCAGATCATTTAAATTCGGCTATTATACAAAAAGAAATCCAGGGCTTGGATATAAATAATCAAAACGACAAAAATATAGATGATTTATTAAATAAATTAACCTTATAATATGAAAAAGAAATCAAAAATATTTTCAGCAATAATAATCGCGCTTGTTATAGTTGGTTTAACAATGCCTCTTTTGAATATCTTTGCTCAAGAAAATTTACAAGCTCCATTAAAAGAAGTATCCAATAAAGTTGAAGAGCTTATAGAGCTTAAAGATGACAATACCCTCTCCGATCAAGAAAAGGAACAAAAAGAAATCCAGGTAAGAAAAGAAGCATTGGAAAAAATCCTAGATCTGTCGTTGATAGAAACAAAAAATTTAACGGACAAATTAAATTCTCTTGAACTTTCATCCGATGATCAAATTGCGATAAAAGAAAAATTTATAGAAATTCTTAGTAACAACACACAATTTTCGACTGATTTAAAATCAAAAATAAATCAAGATTCTATTAATTTAGAAGGAATAAAGGCTATGGCTCAGGAATATAAAGACTGGAGAGAAGTGAATTACAATCCGTACATTAAAAAAATAACTGTTTTTATTCTCACGTTCCAAGAAAAACAAGTTTTGAAAACCGCCAACACCCGTCTCGACAAAATAATGTCTGATATAAAAAAACTTGAAGATTTGAAAATTATAAAAAAAGACGATACGTTAAAATTTATAACAAATTCTACCAAAAACCTCAGTGATGCCCAGATACTAAATAATGACGCCGAAACAAAAATAGTTTCTATAATCAAAAAAGAGATTATTGAAGCGGCCTCTACCACACCGGAAACGGTAATGGCGGTATCCTCCCTTACTATTCAATCTACTCCATCTCCAGAAATAGCCACATCCACGATAAAAACAATATCAGATGAAGAAAGTGCCCAATCTCTTGTAGAAAATTCATTGCAAGAAATAAAAAACGCCTACACCAACTTTATAAATATAAGTGTATTGGTAAGCCAAAAACTTAAAATAAAATAATCAGTAAAAATTAAAACCCCCTTTTAAAGGGGGTTTTAATATTTTTAAAAATATCAAAAACTTATTTAACAGCTTCTTTCAAAGCTTTAGCAGCTCTGAATTTTGGCTTTATAGAAGCCTTAATCTGGATCTTTTCTCCTGTCTTAGGATTAATACCAGTTCTGGCAGCACTTTTGGCAGTTTTAAAAATACCAAATCCAGCAACCGCGACTTCTTCTCCTCGGCTCAAAGCCTTTGTAATAGCTTCAAAAACCGATTCAACAGCAATAGAAGCCTGCTTTTTTGTAGAAGTCTCAGCAGCTTTCATTACTACCTCAACCAAATCTTCTTTTTTCATAAAATATTTTTAAGAAAATAATCGACCTTTTAACTAACTTTATAAATTATAACAAATCAAAAAAATAAAATCCTATCTGGCTACTTCCACAGCTCTCATTTCCCTAATTACATTAACTTTAATTTCACCAGGATAATTCAAATCGGTCTCGATTTTCGAAGCTATATTCTTTGCAAGCTGCAAAGCTCCAAAATCATCAATTTTTTCTGGAACAACAAAAACTCTGATTTCTCTGCCGGCTGAAACAGCATAGGCATTTTTAACGCCCTCGAAAGTAGTAGCGATTCTTTCGAGATCCTGAAGTCTTTTAATATAGTTTTCAACCGTTCCTCTTCTAGCTCCCGGCCTAGCAGCGGAAAGAATGTCGGCAGCGGCAATTATATAAGACTCGGGCGAAGAGAATGGGTATTCTTCATGATGCGATTGCATAGCAGCAATAACCTTCTCATCAACGCCGTACTTCCTAAGAAGTTTTATACCAATTTCAACATGACTCCCTTCAACTTCATGATCAATAACCTTACCCAGGTCATGAAGTAATGCGGCTTTTTTGGCCACCTCGACATTTACGCCTAATTCAGCGGCCATCATGCCGGAAATATGGGCCATTTCAATAGAATGGATCAAGACATTCTGTCCAAAACTTGATCTGAAATAAAGCCTGCCCAACAAAGTAATAATTTCCTTAGGAATACCTATTACACCAACTTCCAAAACAGCATTTTCACCTATTTCTTCAACTCTTTTATTTAATTCCTGCCTGGCTTCCTCAACCTTCTCTTCAATTTTTGCCGGTTGAATACGCCCGTCTTTGACTAATTTCTCCAAAGCTAATCTGGCAACCTCTCTCCTAAGCGGATCAAAAGAAGAAATGACTACCGCATCCGGAGTTTCATCAATAATAAACTCAACTCCAGTAAGTCTTTCCAGGGTCCTAATATTTCTTCCTTCCCGGCCGATAATTTTTCCTTTAAGCTCCTCGTCCGGCAATTGGAATACGCTAGTTGTAACATCAGCGACGTGAGAACGGGAATACCTCTGAATAGCGGCAGTTATAATATCCAAACTTTTCTTTTCTATCTCTTCCCTTCTGTCTTTTTCCAATTTTTGTACAGCCTTAGCCAATTCAACGCCGTGCTGCTCTTTAATTCTCTGTAAAATCTGTTTCTTGGCGTCTTCCACCGAGAGTCTGGCAACTCGTTCCAATTCCGTAAGAATTTGTTTTCTTAATTCCTCAACTTCAGCTTTTTTTGAACCAACATCGGTCATAGCTTTTTCCAAAATTCCTTTTTGGGTAGCTATATCGGAAAACTGCTTTTCCAGTGTTTCTTCTTTTTTAATAAGCCTTTCCTCAAATTTTGTAAGCTGAGCCTTACCTTCCTTTTCTTCTTTTTTAACCTCTTCAAGCAAAAGAGCGGCCTTATCTTTAGCCTCCAAAACAATGCCCTTTGCCTGAGTTTGAGCTTCTTCGAGTTTAAGTTTTATTTTTTCTTCCGCAGAACTTACCTGTCTAGATACTATTAAGTGTCGGACTAAGTAGCCCAAAACCCCCGCTATGGCCAAAGAAAGCCAAAAAAATGGATTCAAAAACATATATTTTGTTATTCGCCCAATATTTCATTAAAAGCGAAAAATTAATTTATTATTTAGAAACTCCGTCCGTTTTCCGGTAGAGTCAATTTACGATATTTGTATTATAATTAACAAATATAAGTGAGTCAATCAAAAAATGAGACGACAAATCGTATTAGCCATTCTTGACGGCTGGGGTATAGGAAAAAAAGACGGATCAAATCCTATTCATATACAAGGAACTCCAAATATAGATTATATTAAAAGCCATTTTCCAAGCGGTGCGCTTCAAGCTTCGGGAATCGGAATAGGATTACCATGGAATGAAGAAGGTAATAGTGAAGTTGGCCACCTTACCATAGGCGCCGGAAAAGTTATTTTCCAACACTACCCAAGAATAAGTATGTCTATAAGAGATGGTTCTTTTTATAAAAATAAAACCCTGCTCGATCTCGCTAATCATGTAAAAAATAACAGCGGCGCCCTAAATATTGCAGGACTTTTAACCGACGCCAACATCCATGCTTCCCTGGAACATCTTTTGGCGGTGGTAGATTTTGCCAAAAAAAATAATATTCCAAAGATAAATCTTCACTTGTATACTGACGGAAAAGACAGCCCATTAAAGTCGGCAGGCGGACTGCTTTCAAAAGTGGAAGCCGTTCTGTCCCCGACCGTCAAAATAGCCAGCTTAAGCGGACGATACTATGCCCTGGACAGAGACAAACACTGGGACCGCACTCAAAAAGCCTACAATGCTCTGACTGGAACAGCTCCGATAACCGATGACTATAAAGAACTCATAGAAAAAAATTACGCTAAAAATCTTAGCGATGAATTTATCGAACCCCATCTTATCGGGCCCGAAAATAATGGCATCAAAGACGGAGACGGTTTGATTTTTATTGATTTTAGAGAAGATAGTATAAGACAGTTGGTGGAATCTTTTATAAATCCTGATTTTTCGAATTTCCCGGTTAAAAAATTCACTAATCTATTTATCGTCACTATGACCGAGTATTCCCCAAGATTCAATTTGCCGGTTGTTTCCCCTCAAGAAAAAGTAGAAAATCCGCTGGGAAAAATAATTTCCGACAATGGTAAATCCCAACTGAGAATAGCTGAGACTGACAAGTATGCCCATGTAACATACTTCTTCAACGGACTAAATGAAAAACCTTACGATAATGAATTTAGGATATTAGTCCCTTCAAAAAACGTCGTAAGGCATGACGAAGCCCCAGAAATGATGGCCGCCGAAATAACCAACCGGGTTATACAAGCATTAGACGAAAATTCTTTCGATTTTATTTTAATAAACTATGCCAATGCAGATATTATCGGCCACACGGGCAATTTTGACGCAGGAATGATAGCCGTAAAAACAATTGATGAGGAAATCGGCAAGCTTTCCCGTAAAATATTGGAAGACGACGACATCCTTATAATTACCGCCGATCACGGAAATGTAGAAAAAATGATGGATCCGCTTACGGCAAAACCAACAACTGGTCACGATGCCTCTCCTGTTCCTGTTTATATAGTAGCTAAAGAATTTTTCAGAAATAAATCTAAAGAAGAAGTAGAGGGCTCGGAAGCCGAAACAATTGGAATACTTTGCGACATAGCTCCGACAATTTTAAGCCTCATGAATATTGCTAAGCCGAAAGACATGACTGGGCAAAATCTTCTACCTATTTTAAGATAATTTTTTAAAAAAAATATTTATTTCCCCGTATTTTCGGGTTAATTTTTCTTCCTATTGCCAACCTCCTTAAAAAATGATTAAAATAGAAATATGAACGAACACTTTAAATTCAATCCAGACGATATAATAAAAAAGGCTAATGAAAATAAAGATAAATTAACCGGTAAAAAAGAGGTTGGGGGGGATATAGAAAAACACCCAATGGATCAGCTGGATATTTTAGTCGCAGAAATAAATCAGGATAATAAACTCGAAACTATCAAAAAAATAAAGAGCATTATAAATAGACACTCTGAGCTAATCGAGGATTTGATGGAAAATATAGATACCCAGAAAGGAATCGCTAATTCCCATCTTAAAAAATGCGAAGAAATACAAGATAAAAATAAAGAGGCGCGTAAAAAAGATGCTTCTTATAATATAGATAATGACGAAAATTTAAAGGAACTGATTAAATGGGAAGATAAATCTAAAGCTCTGGTTTCTTTGATTAAGGCAATTAATGGTCAAGAGGAATCGGGAGACGAAGAATAATAAATAAATGAAATTTTTATCAAGAATTGTATTTTATTTCTTGGTCAATCTCGTGGCGCTTATCACAGCCGCCCAATTTGTAACCGGTTTTTCGATAAATAATAATATCGAAAATATCTTGATACTTACCGGAATTTTTACGGCCATAAATCTTCTTATAAAACCACTGTTAAAAATAATTTTCACTCCTTTTATAATGCTGTCCCTGGGCTTGTTTAGTCTGGTAATTAATGCTATAATGTTAAAACTTCTTGATATCTGGTCGGTAAACGTGACCATATCCGGAATTCAGGCTTTGGTATACTCCACACTTTTAATAACCGGAGTAAACCTAATCCTTACATTTGTAGCTAAATCATCATTTAAAGAATAAATGTCTACTCTATCCATAATTCAAATAGTTATTTCGGCACTACTCATTATAGCTATAGTTCTTCAAGATAGGTCCTCTGGCTTGTCAGGAGTTTTTGGAGGAAATAGCGAGTTTTATCATACCCGAAGAGGATTGGAAAGGATAATTTTTTGGAGTTCCGTTGTTTTATCAATCGCTTTTGCAGCTATTTCGCTCTATTCTGGCATTTTAATGCCTAAGGCTTAAAATTTTTAAAAGCTTTTAAAAATTAAAGCGAAAAATTTCTTTTTAATTGTTTTTTATGTTTTTTTATCAAATTCTTAAGTCTTTTACCGAAAAAGAAAAAAAGTTGGCTATAATAAGCCTTTCTATTTTTTTGCTTTCGTCTATTTTATGGATAGCAAATTTTATAAATACCAACACCGTAGCTGTTCCCGCGGAAAGCAGTAATTATACTGAGGGCGTAATAGGTCAGCCCAAATTTATAAACCCAGTTATTGCAAATTCCGATATAGACCGAGATCTTTCCAGAATACTATACAGCAGTTTAGCCGATCTAATGGATCATTACACAATCGCTGATGACGGAAAAACCTGGGATGTATTCCTTAAATCCGATTTATTATGGAGCGACAATAGCCCGCTAACCAGCGATGATGTGGTATTTACGGTTGAGACAATCCAAGACTCCGAAGCCAGATCTCCTTTGTTCACCACTTGGCAGGGAATTATAGTAAATAGAATAAGTGAGTTAGAAATAGAATTTAATCTAAGAAACCCGTATGCTTTTTTTCCGGACAATTTAAACGAGCTCAAAATAATACCTAAACATATATTCGGAAATATACCGGCCGCAAATCTTAAGCTCTCCGGCTATAATCTAGAACCAGTCGGAAGCGGACCTTATAAATATTCAAACTACAGCCTCAGAAAAGACGGCTTCATCACCCAATATACCTTTACAATAAATCCGGAATATTCCGGTAAAAAACCGTTTATTAAAAATATTTCAATAAATTTTTATCAAGGCCAAGATGAATTAATAAATGCATTCAATTCTAGGAAAATTGATGGTTTCGGCAATTTAAATCCGATAAATGCCGACAAAATAAAAATTTCTCATAAAATTACCGAGCTTAAAATGCCTAGGTATTATGCAATTTTCATCAATCAAAATACAAATGAAGCCCTCAAGGACATCAATGTCAGAAATGCACTGAACATCTCTATAGACAAAAATAAATTAATAAACGATATCTTTAATGGAAAAGCTGAAATTGTTAATCAGCCGATTACCTCAACAATAGATGGCTTCGATAGTCAGGTAGGAGTCGTAAATTTTTCCACGGAAAATGCTTCGGAACTATTGGAAAAAAACGGATGGAAACTAAATCCGGATACCGCGATCAGAGAAAAAAAAGTGGGTAAAAATATAATTAAATTAGAGCTTCAGCTTATTGTGCCGCAAATTCAATTTTTAACTGATACGGCCGAAAAAATAAAAACAGATTGGGAAAAAATCGGGGTAAAATTAGAAATAATAAAATTGAATCCTAGTGATATAACAGAAGATGTAATAAAGAGCAGGAACTACCAAATGCTTCTTTTTGGAAATATACTCAGAAATAATCCCGATATTTTCTCTTTTTGGCATTCTTCGGAAAAATTCTATCCAGGACTCAATCTCTCCTTATATCAAAACAAAGAAGTGGACGATTTGATAGAATCAATAAGAAAGGAGGTTGACCCAGAAAAACGAAAGATTAGCGTACAAAAACTTCAGACAACAATAACATCAGACACGCCTGCACTATTTCTCTTTTCTCCTTATTATCTCTATGTTTCGAATAAAAATTTCGGCGGATTAGATGGCAAGGTTCTGATAACTCCATCCGACAGATTTAATAACATTAACGAATGGTACTTACAAACAAGTAGGGCGCTTAAGTAAATGGAAAACTTCGAAAAAACAATTAAAGATTTTAGTAAACAATTGTCCTCAAAAAACATCTTCTTTTTAAACTCTGAAAATATAAAAAATACAGAAAAAATTGATGCAATAGTATTAATAGGTATGGGCGGTTCGGGACAAGTTGGAGACATAATTCTGAATTTGAAATCAGAATTAGGAATTAAAATCCCCGTTCTGGTATGGAAAGATTGGGGTCTCCCAACAATAAAATACAAAAATCCATTATATATATTCATTTCTTTTTCCGGAAATACAGAAGAGACAATAAGCGGAATAAGTAATGCAAAAAATAAGGCGCTGGTAGCTTCTGGCGGAAAGATTATGCAAATCGCCAAAAAACAAAAACTTCCTATCGCCTATTTTTCTAATAACGAAATAAAACCTAGACAAGCCGGAGGTATATTATTTTTTGCCGTTACCAGTTTACTAAAAAAATATTTTCCGGAAATAAAAATAAACAATCTAGAAATAAAAAATTGGGAAAAACGTGGTAAGTCCATAGCCCAAAAAATAAAAAATAAAATTGCACTCCTCTATAGTTCTTCAGAAAATTATTATTTAGCTTACAATTGGAAAACCAGACTAAACGAAACGTCTAAGACTCCGGCTTTCAGCGGAATAATTCCGGAAATTTGCCATAATGAAATAGAAATATTTGAAAATAACGGATTTAAAAAACAATCAATTGTAATTTTATTTGAAGATAAAAATGACAGACAAGAAATAAAAAAGCGGATGGAAAAAGTTAAAAAAATATTTACCGCAAAAAAAATAAATTTCTTGATAATAAAAACTGAGAGTAGGGATAAGTCTGAAAATGCTTTTAATTCTCTTGTTTTAGCAGATTGGGTAAGCTATTATCTGGCAAAAGGACAGAAAATAAATCCAGCTCAAACAAAGCTGATAGATGCCCTTAAGAAATTGAGATAAATTTCGTCGAGGTGGCGGAACTGGCAGACGCACTGGTTTCAGGTACCAGCGGTCGCAAGACCATAGGAGTTCAAATCTCCTCCTCGACACAACAATAAAGTCGAAACTTTTTTGTAAATTAAAATTAAATATTAAATTTTATAATTAAAAAACATTATGTTTAAAAAAACGAGTGTTAAAAGGGTTAATCACAAAAAACCCTCTACTCAAGAACCCGTCGTAAGGTTTTGTCCTTTAGGCGGATTCGAAGAAATAGGAAGAAACTGTTCTTTCTATGAATATAAAAACGAAATAATAGTCGTCGATCTTGGAATTCAGTTTCCGGAAGAAGAAACTCCCGGAATAGACTATATTATTCCGAACGTTTCCTATTTGGAACCGAAAAAGAAGAATATAAAAGGAATAATACTGACTCATGGACACTATGATCATATCTACGCTCTTCCCTATCTCATAGAGAAACTTGGAAATCCGATTATATACACCGCTCCGCTCACTAAAGCCATTGTAGAGAAAAGAATGGAAGAATTCCCGAATATGCCCAAGCCGAGGTTCCAGGTTGTTAAGGAAGGCGATAAACTAACTCTTTCCGAAAACTTCCAGGCAGAATTCTTCGATATCGGGCACACTATTCCTGATGGAATCGGCTTTGTCTTAACTACCCCGGTAGGAAAAATGGTCAGCTTTGGCGATTTCAGAGTTGAACGCGATAAACACGGTAATCCTATTCACACAAAATCATTCGAAAAACTAAACCGCACAGAAATTCATACGGCTTTTATCGATAGTACCAGCGCTGATATCGAGGGCGCATCAATTTCGGAAGATACGGTAAAAGACAACATAGAAGACTTACTCAAAAAAGCCGAGGGACGCGTGATTATAGCAACCTTTGCCTCCCTCTTAACCCGTATTGCCGCTATTTTTGAAATTGCTGACAGGCTTGGAAAAAAAGTAGCACTTAACGGAAGATCTATGAAAAATAATGTGCAGATCGCCAAAACTCTTGGTTATATCAAAAATCCAAAAGGATTGGAAATTTCCATGGATGAAGTTTCCAAATTTAAAGACGACAAAGTAATTATCCTTACAACCGGCGGACAGGGCGAACCAAACGCTGGCCTTACAAGAATAGCCAACGGAGAACACAAAAGTGTTAGATTAAAACCAACCGATTCGGTTATATTCTCGTCTTCCGTGGTTCCTGGCAACGAAAGAAGCGTCCAAATTCTTCAGGATAATATTTCTAGGCAAGTTGATGAAATTTACAATTATGAATTCTTAGACATTCACGCCGGGGGACACTCCCACAAAGAAGACATAAAACTTGTCATAAAAATGCTGGCAAAAACTAAATTCATACTTCCTATTCACGGTTATTATTACAAGAGAAAGTCTTTGGCTAAAACAGCCATAAGCCTGGGGGTACCAAAAAATAACACCTTTCTTATCGACAACGGACAGGTCTGTGAACTAACAAAAAATGGTTTTAGGGTAACCTCAGAAAAAGTTCCGGCAAATTACGTCATGGTTGACGGACTTGGCGTCGGAGATGTCGAAGAAGTTGTTTTGAGAGACAGAATAATGCTTTCCGAGGAAGGCATGGTTGTGGTTATCGCCACCATAGACAGAAAAACCGGAAAAATAATAAAAAATCCGGATATAATCTCTAGAGGTTTTATTTATCTTAAAGAAAACAAAACTCTTTTAGACGACATTCGTACCAAATTAAGAAATATTTTAACCAGAATACCGTTTAACCAAAAACCCGATCCTGATTACATAAAAGGACTGTTAAGAGATCAGATTGGCCAATTAATCTACATAAAAACAAAGAGGAGGCCAATGATCCTGCCAGTTTTGATAGAGATATAAGAAAAAGCCCCGGCATTGCCGGGGCTTTAATTTTATCTGACTTTTTTCAGTCCTGTTTTTATCTTTTTCAGAGTGGAAATAACCGCTTCGTCCATGTCTTTGGTTCCCGTGCCTTCGGCAAGCATCCCGTCGCAGATAGGCTCATGGACGAAAACTCTTATTATGTTTCCGCCCTCTATCTTTTTTACAAGGGCGTATTGTATTTTTCCGTCGGCGGAACAAATGATTGCTCCGTCTTTTTTGGTTTTTATACTAAACCACCTTTTTCTGTTTTTCATTTATCCCCTCTCTTTTATATTAAAAAACGAGCTACCTAGAAGATACACTAGACGGCTCATTTTAGTCAATCCAAAAATGTTTTTAATTTTTTCTTAAAATATTTTTCAATTCTTCCAAATTATTTTCAATAAACAACGCTTTCTTTTGTTTGTTAATTATTTCCTTTAATTTTCCGGGAATTTCAATTTTTTTGCCAATTATCGGTTCAATGGCGTCTTTGAATTTTACGGGATGCGCAGTACTTAAAGAAATAATCACGTCGTCGATACCACTTTCTTGAGCAGCCTTAACAGCTACAGCGCTATGTGTATCCAATAAATATCCGACTTTTTCATAAACATTCCCGATTGTACGGGAAGTTTCTTCCTCAGTCACACTTATCCCTATAATGTCTTTTACCATTAATTTAGCGTTATTTTCGTATAAATCCAGCATCCTGGCAAAGTTAGAGGGATTACCCACATCCATTGAATTAGACATGGTTTTTTGCGAAGGACGAGGCTTATATACACCAGTATGGAGGTATTCCGGGACTACATCATTTATATTGGTAGCGGCAATAAACATACCTATTGGCAAGCCAATTCTTTTAGCTATAAGCCCGGCTGTTAAATTGCCGAAGTTGCCACTGGGAACACAAAAATTTACATCTTTAATTCCCTTTTTAACCAATTGGGCGAAACCAAAAATATAATAAAACATCTGTGGCAAAAGACGTCCAAAATTTATGGAGTTAGCCGAAGAAAATTCACCTTTTCCATTCAGTTCTTTATCACCCAAAATCTGCTTGGCTAATTTTTGGCAATCATCGAAAGCGCCATTTACCTCTACTGCGGTGATATTTCCGCCAAACGTCGTAAGCTGCTTTTCCTGAAGATCACTCACCTTTCCTGACGGATATAAAATATAAACTTTTATATTCGGCACATTATAAAAACCTGCGGCCACAGCGCTTCCTGTATCTCCAGATGTGGCAACGATTATTTTCAATTCTTTTTTAGTTTGTCTTAAAAAATAACCCATCGCCCGAGACATAAATCTAGCGCCGAAATCCTTAAAAGCCATTGTCGGACCATGCCAAAGTTCTTCAACGTAAATATTATCACTGATTTTAACCAAGGGAGCCGGAAATCCTTCGCCGCAATCAATAAAAGCATCTGGACTAAAAGCATCGTCAATTATTTCTTTCAAATCTTTTTCAGGAATATCATCAATAAATAATTTTCCGACTTCCAGGGCTATCTCGCCAAAGCTTTTGTTTGCCAAATCAGCCAAAAATTTATTATTCAAAGACGGAAAATTTTCGGGCATATACAATCCACCGTCCGGAGCCAAACCCTCGAAAAGGACGTCTTTAAACTTTTTGCCCTTTATTTGTTTATTAGTACTGTAATAATACATATACTTAATGATACTTTAACTGAAATAAAAAAAAAGCTCGCATGTTTATACGCGAGCTTTTATATTGTTTTTTTAAGGATTCACTTGAATCCCCCCTCCTGTTCTTATGCCAATATTACCATTTGTATCCACCCCCATAGATCCAGACTTCATTATGGTAATGCCGACCGAAATATGGTCTTTTTTAGAACCACCCCTCTTCGAACAAGAACCGTTCTTTTTGTATTCAGCTAAGTTATAGCTGGTAAATATCATACCCAGAATAACCCCGCAGAACAAAACGACGAAGACAGCACCAATCTTCCAATCAGCTTTCCAATTCATCATATCTTTTTCCCCTTTTTAGATTTTCAAAAATTCTAACATTTATAATACCACAAAAAATACTATTTGTCTAGGCCTAATAAATCAGTTTGATTATCTGTTCCACTAATTCCTCCTCGATTAAATTATCGGCTTTTATAATATAATCCGCAAATTTTCTGTAAGCCGCGTCCCTTTCTTCAAAAAGCTTTTTCAATCCTTTTTCTTTCAGCCCAACTATACCACCCTTAATCGGCCTAAGCCCAAGTCTTATCTCGATTTCTTTTAGCGGAAGTTCTATATAAATAATTTTGGTCTCCCTTGCCACTTTTTCCATGGCTTCCACGGAATAAATAAGGCTTCCTCCCGGAGAAAAAATAATATCCGAATCCTCAAAATCTATTTCCAAGGTATATTGATTTTCCAAATTCAACAATTCTTTTTCTCCTTGTTTTTCCAGAATTTCATCATAACTTTTTCCAGTTTTTTCTTTTATCAAATCATCCAGATCAATAAAATCCCAGCCCAATTTATCAGCCACTAATTTTCCGATAGTAGACTTCCCCGAAGTCGGCATCCCTATTAAAGTTATAGATTTTTTTTCTTTCATTAAGTTTATTATTTTCTAAATTTTATCATTTCCTCAAGCCGTTTCGCTCATCCCAGCGGATTCACTCACTAGTTCCTCGCCTCGCTCGTTCTATATACTAAATTGTCGTGGAGAAGATTCGGAGCTCCGACATGCTTGGTTCCGATGTCGGAGTGAGACTCAGGAGTTGTTCCGCGCCGGACGGAACAAACTCCGATTCTCGTAGACAATTTAGTATATAGAACACCTTGCCCGCTCGGCTGAGCAGCTTTCGGAAAAAGATAAGATTTAGAAAAATTATAAGATATATCCCTTTTTATATAATAACTCAGCTGTCAAAATAGCGCCTCCGGCTGCACCTCTTATGGTATTGTGCGACAAAGCCACAAATTTCCAATCAAATGCAAAATCCTCACGGAATCTGCCACAAGTAATACCCATTCCTCTTCCGTAATCCCTATCCAATTTAGTTTGTGGCCTGTTCTCTTCGGCAAAATAATAAATAAACTTTTCAGGCGAAGACGGCAAACCTAATCCCGCCAAAGGATTTTTAAAATTATTTATTGAGTCAAGAATTTGCCTTAACGACGGCTTCTTTTTGAATTTAACCGCCACGCTAGCCATATGTCCATCGGAACAAGCAACTCTTATACAAGTAGCTGAAATATTTATATTTTTTGCAGGTACAATCTTTTTGCCCTTTATAGATCCCAAAATTTTCAATGGTTCTTTTTCAGTTTTTTCTTCTTCTCCGCCTATAAACGGGATGCAATTGTCCACCATTTCCGGCCAGGATTCAAAAGTTTTTCCGGCTCCGGAAATAGCCTGCAAAGTAGTCACCGAAACAGTTTTTGGGCCAAACTTTTTCAAGGCATGAATTATGGGTAAATACGACTGGAGGGAGCAATTCGGCTTTACAACTAACAAACCATTTTTCCAGCCCCGATTTTTTCTCTGAATATCTATAATATCCAAGTGGTCGCAATTCAACTCCGGCATAATCATAGGCACGTCATCCGTCCATCTGTGAGCGGAATTATTGGAAACCACCGCCACGCCAGCGGCAGCATATCGCTCCTCAACTTCTTTGATTTTTTGCTTATCTAAATCTATTGCTGAAAAAACCAAATCAACGCTTTTTACGATCTCATCAAAATCTTCTTCAACAGCCTTAATAATTATATTTTTTACGTTTTCGGGAATAGCAGTTTTCATATTCCACCTTCCATTCATTACCTCTCCATATTTTTTCCCGGCTGACTGCGGCGATGCGGCAACAACCACAACATTAAACCATGGGTGATTTTCCAAAAGAGAAATAAATCTCTGTCCGACCATTCCCGTAGCTCCTAAAATACCCACATTTATTTTTTTATTCATATTTTTATTAATTTATATTTTCAAAATATCAGCCAATACTCCGCCCGCCGTAACATCCGCTCCGGCACCCGGCCCTTGCACAACCAACGGTCTTTCTTTATATCTCTTACTGTAAAAAGCGAAAATATTGTCCGCGCCGCGGGTAGAAGCCAACGGATTATCTTTGGACACCATCTCCAATTTTGCCGACGCCTCGCTCTTCTGAATCTTAGCCACATACCTCAAAACACAGCCAATTTTTTCGGCTTTTTCGGAAAGTTTTCTGAATTGAGAATCAAACTTCTTTAACTCGGACATAAACACTTCCACGTCTTTTATTTTTCGTAATTTTTCCGGAACCAGGCTTTCTATTTTTATATCCTTAAAATCCAATTCCAAGCCGATTTCCCTGGCCAATATAAGCAGTTTTCTGCCTACATCCTGGCCGCTCAAATCTTCACGCGGATCCGGCTCGGTATAACCCAATTTTCTCGCCTTAGCCACAATTTCACTGAAAGACACGCCGCTGCCAAAATTATTAAAAATATAGCTGAGTGTTCCCGAAAATATACCCTCGATTCTTTCTATTTTATCTCCGCTAGCAATCAAATCCCTTAAAGTCGAGATAACCGGCAAAGCGGCGCCCACATTAGTTTCATAAAAAAACTTCTTTCTATTGCCGGCCAAAACATCCCTAAGTTTTTTATAATCTTTCATTGGCGAAACATTGAATTTTTTATTGGGAGAAACAATACTGAAACCAGCTTCGGCAATTTTAATATATTTTTTGGAAATAAATTCGCTGGCCGTGCAATCGACAAAAACCTTATTGGCAAAATTAAATTTTTGCGCGTCATCAATCCATTTATCAAAATTTGCCGCTTCTCCTCCTTTTTCCATAATCTTTTTCCAATTTTTCAAATCAATTCCCCGTTCATTGAGTAGCATTTTTTTATCGTTGATGATTCCACAAACACGGAGAGCTCCGCCGAGTTCATAAATTTGTCCGAGTAATGTTCCGCCAATATTTCCGGTTCCAACTAAAAATATATTTTTTAAACCACCAAAAACAAACTGATCATGGATAAGATTTAATGCTTTTATTTTATCTTTACCTTCCACCGTCAAAGAAATATTTCTTTCCGATCCGCCTTGGGCAATAGCGGTAACACTTATTTTGCTGTCTCCCAATGCTTTGAATAATTTTCCCGAGATACCCGGTGTTCCGCGCATATTATCGCCGACAATGGCGATAATTGCCTGATTAGAAATAAAGCTCAAATTAACCGATTTATTTCCTATTTCTTTTTTAAATTCCTGTTTTAAAGAATCCAGAGCTGCTTCCAATTCGGACGTTTTAATAGCCAGACAAATAGTGTGCTCAGAAGACGCCTGGGAAATCAAAATAACATTGGCTTTGGCGCGCCTAGTGGCGTCAAAAACTCTGGCTGCGCTTCCGGGAATACCTATCAAACTGACTCCGCCGACAATCACCAGTGAAATATCGTCTATAGAAGTAATTCCTTTCACCAAAGAAACTCCGTGATCGGGATTTTTAAGCACAAACGTACCTACAGCTGCTGGATTAAACGTATTTTTTATGACAATAGGAATTCCCTTTTTAACAGCCGGCAACATAGTGGCGGGATGGATAACTTTAGCTCCGAAATAAGCCAATTCTACAGCCTCCTCATAGCTCACCTCTTTCAAAACAACGGCATTTTTTACCAATTTAGGATCGGCGCTTAAAATTCCGTCTACATCCGTCCAAATCTCAACAATTTTGACGCTCAAAGCCGCACCGAAAATAGCAGCCGAATAATCGGAACCGCCTCTTCCCAAAGTCGTAGTTTCGTTATTTTTCGTTGAACCCAAAAAACCGGTAATCACGGGGATTCCCTGTTTATCTTTAAAATATTTTTTTATGATTTTATTTGTTTCCGAAAAATCCACCGTCGCATTCACAAAATTATCATCCGTTTTCACCAATTCTCTGGCATCGACAAAATAACTTTTTTTGGAAAGCCCGTCCTTAATATATCCCGACACTATAAAAGCCGAGAATCTTTCTCCGAAGCTGGCCACCAAATCTAGTTGTTTGGAAGAAGCTTCTTTTTTGGAAAATATTTTCTCTAAAACTTCGCTTAATTCTCCAATTAGCTTTTCAACGTATTCAAAGGCAATTGCCTGATTATTTTTGGATTTTATCAATTTTTTAATTGATTCTATATGGCGCTTTTTTATTAACCCAACCTCATCTTTATATTTTATGTCTCCAGCCGCAGCAAATTTAGCCGACTTCAAAAGCTGATCGGTAATTCCCTGAAAAGCCGAAACCACCATAGCGACTCCATCCCCTCGATTATGCTCGGGGCAAGCTTTTTTTGCTGCATCAACTACTATTTTAGACGCCTTCTTAATCATTTCCGGAGTACCTACCGACGAACCTCCAAATTTTAATATTTTCGTAATCATTTTTATTTATTAATAATTATTTTTCCAAAAAAATTCCCAGCTCTTAAGCCGGGGTTAGTTTATTTTTATACAATTCAACTAAGACCTCGGCTAAGGGCTTGTGGTAGTAGTTGTAGTTGTAAAAACGACTTTATTCATTACTTCTTTATCATAACAACCGTCAATTTTTAGTCAAAGCCGGAAAAGGTGAATAAAAATCCCCCTGTTCATAACAGAACAAGGGGATGTTTTTTTTTACTTCCTGAAAGGAAGCACGCCATCGATAAGGCCGTAAGCTTTCGCTTCTTCGGCGGACATATAGAGGTTCCTCTCCATGTCCTTCTGGACCTTTTCGAAGGTCTGGCCGCAATGCTTAGCGATGATCTCGGTAAGCACCTTCTTGTTGAGCTGCATTTCCTTGGCCTCGATTTCGATGTCCGTTGCCTGACCGGAAATGCCGCCGCCCATTATCAGGGGCTGGTGGATCATGATACGGGAGTTTGGCAGCGCGAAACGCTTACCTTTTGTTCCCGACGCCAGGATCACCGCACCGAAGCTCATCGCCATCCCCATACACACGGTAGAGACAGGGCTCTTGATGAACTGCATAGCATCGTAAACAGCCAAGCCGGCCGTTACCATGCCGCCGGGCGAATTTATGTAAAGGCAGATATCTTTGGAATCATCTTGTGAATCCAAGTACAGCATCTGCGCGATCAGTGAATTCGCTGACTCGGTAGTGAACTCGCCTTCGTAACCACCCACAAAGATAATGCGGTCGGTTAAAAGACGGGAGTAGATATCGTAAGCCCTTTCCACGCCAGCCACCTTCCCGATGACAGTCGGGATAACGCTGACGGCTTTTATCACGCCACGTTCCTTTTTCATAATCCTTCCTCCTTACCAAGAATTTCTGAATCGAACTTAATTTTCAAGCTCCTAATTTAAACCTAAATTAAAAATAAAACTCCGTCAATAATAAAAGACCTCTGTTATATAGAGGTCTTTCAAAAAAATTATTTTTTAACTTTTATTATCTCGTCCACTAAACCATATTCTTTTGCTTCCTGCGGACTAAGCCAATAATCTCTGTCTGTATCTTTTTGTATTTTACTCAAAGATTGACCCGTGTGTTTAGCTAGAATCTGATTAAGCTGTTCTCTCATCCTCAAAATATGCTTTGCACTGATTTCGATCTCGGTAGCTTGGCCGCCGATTCCCTCGCTCATCACCTGATGGATCAAAACTTCGGAATTCGGAAGTATAAATCTTTTTCCTTTAGCTCCCGCGGCCAGAAGTACGGCGCCCATAGAAGCCGATATTCCTACACCAATGGTAGAAACATCACACTTCACATGCTGCATAGTATCATAAATAGCCAATCCCGCACTCACGGAACCGCCCGGAGAATTTATATAAAGCTTAATGTCTTTTTTGGGATCCTCGTGTTCCAAAAAAAGCAGCTGGGCAATAATTGTATTCGCCATACCATCACTTACAGGACCGCCCAAGAATATTATCCTCTCCTTTAAAAGGCGAGAATAAATATCGTAAGCCCTCTCACCCATAGAACTTTTTTCAATAACTGTCGGGATTAAATATTCATTTTTTTCATTCATACCAGGTCAGTAGAAATTCAATAATAATTATTTATATTGCGACTTAAATTAAATTTATATATTTATTACCAAACAATGATTTAATTCAATACCATGGTCGCTTCGCGACCCAATTGAATTTTCACTGCCTGGCATATACATAATTATAACTAATTTTCACAAAATATTAATACCCGACACGGCCATAGTCAATAGTTGACATTTTGACCTAAAAATTTTAGTTTGTAGATAGTTTAAAGCTCTTTAAAAAAGCTACCCAAGCTAACAGGAGGATATGGTATGGAAAGCAAAATAAAAGTTGTTCTGGAAGGCATCGGCCGCGGCCTCCTCATGCATAAATTTTGCATCGAGGCTTACGAAAACCAGGTAAAGAAGAACAAAGCCAAGCCTTCGCCTGAAGAAGAGGCGGAAAGAGTGGCTTATCGCCTGGCGCCCGAAAAAGAATCCGAAAAAGGACAGCTCTGCCTTCCGGCCGAGCACTTCATAGGATCTCTTATCTCGGCGGGAGCTGGCTTCAAGCAAGTCGGCGGCGGCAAGAAAACCTACAAAAGCGTACTCACCGGCAATCTGGATATCTGCCCAGAAAACGTGGGCCTCACGGACGCGAAAGGCACTCCGCTGAAGGACTACAAAATAGACAGTCGCCCGGTATGTATCAGGGCAACTAAAGGCCGGATTATCCGCCACCGCCCGCTTATAGAAGTAGGCTGGCGCGCGGAATTCACATTAGTACTCTCGGACGATTCGGTTCCGCTAGAGGTAATCAAGGCGGTTCTCGAAGAAGCCGGTAAAAGCAAATGCGTCGGCGATTTTCGCCCGCGCTTCGGCCAGTTCCGAGTTATTTCCGTGGACAAAATTCAGTAAATCAAGATTGCCTTCGCTCCACTTTACATGAGGTATGGTAAGGTGAGGTGCGGTTAGGTGAGGTGTGGAATACTCAAACCTAAATTGCTTTGACGTACCAAGGTCTGGTGCGGCGAGGTGAGGTGAGGTTTGGTAAGGTTGGGTAGGGTGTGGTAAAACAAAAGCCCTCCGGTGAAAATCGGAGGGCTTTCTTTTTTATTAACTATTTAGAGCTTTCCAAAAAATCAAATACTTTTTTGTTTTTCACTATATCATAACTGTAACTATAGATTCTTTGTGGATCTATTTTTTGTGCATGCTCTGGGCGCAAAGTCGCCAAAAACTTATTGCTTTCCATTTCCACTTCTTCTGAAGTCGGCTCTATTTTTTCATCTTTGGCTATTTTATACAAAACCAAATTGGAAACAACGCTTTTTTCGGCTTCGGGTCGCAATTTCTTCCTGACTTCCTCCTCTTTAAAATCTTTTTTGAAATACATCTTATATTCTTCCAGCATTCCGGACAGAGTTTTTTCTATCATCACTTCAGGAATCTCAATTTTTGAATCTTTTCCAATTTCTTCAAGTGCTTTTATTCTCAACCTCTCGGATTCCTTCAATTCCTTTTCTTTTTTAATACCGTCTTTTATGCTGTTTTTCAATTCTTCCAAGGTTTTAAAATTTCCGAGCTCTTTTACCAACTCGTCATTCAACTCTGGTAATTGTCTCTCAAAAACGGAAGCTAATTTTACTCCGTCAAATTCCTCTCCTTCTTTATGACCAACTATTTTTTCATCCAATCCTTTTTCTAAGTGTGAATGACCCAAAATAAACTGATCCGGCTTTCCTTTGTATTCTATATTCACCACATCTCCCATTTTTGCGGGATTTGCAGATCTTACTATTTTTGCCCTGGAATTTAAAATCCAATTTATAGCCTCCTGAACCTCGTCATCGCCTGCGGTTATCTCTCTTTTTTCCTCAAAAATCTTTTTGGCGATTTTTTTATAATCTCCAAGTTTTACTTCCGGAAAAACAACCAAATCTATCTTGAAAATAATTCCTTCTGGTTTTTCTTCTAGGTCAATTTTAGGCTGATCAACAATTTCCCATTCATTTTCCTGGGTTATTTCTTTCAATATCTCCCTTATAGCTTTTGTAGCGGCTTCTCCGAAAACTTTATCCTTGTCTATAACGGCATCGGCCATTTGTTTGGGTGCTGCGCCTTTCCTGAACCCTTTAATTTCCACATCTTTTAAAGCTTCTTGATAAACAACTTCCCAATATTTAGAAAATTCTACTTGGGTCAGAGTAACCTCCAATTGCTTAACAGAACCCGGAAGATCTTTGTGAGTATATTTCATAAATAATTTAAATTACTTGTGATAGATATATTATCATAAGTAATTTAAAAATAAAAATCCTTTTTTAGTCTCAGATTAAACTGAATCCCCCTCTTTTTCAGAGGGGGATAAATTTATAAGCTTTATTGAATTCCTAACTTTGTAAGCATCGCTTTCATGCCGTTATAAGAAGTGGATAATACAAATAAATTATTTGCAGTCCATCCATAATTCAAAGAGGCTCCCGTTTTCGAGAAACTAATATATCTGGTTGGGAGATTATTAGCCTTACCATCTTTAAAACTGCTGCCAATTTTTGTTCCAGGATTTTGAATATAAAGATTAGTCAAACTCGCAGAACTTTCAATTTTTGCCATTAAAGTTTTAGCGACAGCAACATCGGCGCCATTTTTTAATTTAGCTATTAAACCAAACCATGACCCATTGGCATCATAAAAAATAACACTAGTAAAATCATCTTCAAAAAACGGAGTTAATTCAGCTGAAGTTATCTCCGGCAAAAACAAAGGGAGCGAATCAGCAAAAACTAACTGCCCACCCTCATTCGAAAGAACAACTTCTTTTAAGTAAGTCTGTGAAGCGGGCTTATTATTTGATTCTGCTATTAATAAATCTCTTACTGAAGCTAAAGTTGTAGATCCCACGACATTCAAATTAATTGAGCTGTCGGCAGGATTGGGAACCAATAAAGAAATATGTGGTTTTAAAACTGGTTGCAAAGGAACTTCCGGGGTTGTAGTTGCAACATCTTCGGTTGTTGTAGCCATTTCTTCAGTTGAAGTGGCGACTGGCGGAATATTTTCCGGAGTAGTTACTGTTGTGGAAGGAGTTTCGGGGATATTTGTTTGCGGGGCCGGAGTATTAACGGAAATTACCGGTTTGGCGAACATCGGATAAATATAAACGTATCCGGCATAAGCGGCGCCGGCCAATACCAAAATTAAAATTGTTATCAAAACAAAAATTTTTCCTTTCTTTTTTGGAGCTTCAGCCGGCGGTAAAACACCCTCAGCGGCACCCGGTCTGATCATTCCCTCTTCTTTGGATAAATCATCCAACTCCGAAGAAGCCTGTTTTTTAATTTCAGGCGGAGTAAAAGCTTCTGGTACTGGATTTTCTCCTCCGGATTGTTTAACAGACTGAAGATCGGACTGCATGGTCCTTAAAGTTATTTCCGGCGGAGGAGGTGGAGGTGGCATCGAAGGCCCACCCTGTCCCTGGCCCGGATTACTCGTTTCTCCCCAATTTTGTTGTTTAAAATCTTCCATAATTATTTTAATTAATACTTAACTTAATTATATAACAGCATAAAAAATAAAAAACGCCGTCCTTTGTGGATAGCGTTTTTATTGTTGAAACTTACTTATTTGTCCGTCTCGGGTTTATTCAAAGCCTTTAAGGACAAACTAACTTTTCCCCCTTCGGCTCTGATTACTTTTGCCCTGACAAAATCACCAAGCTTAACAACGTCTTCAACTTTTTTAACAAATCCTTCTTTCAATTCGGAAACGTGGATCATGCCGTCTTTATTTGGACCAAATTCCACTATAGCTCCAAAATCCAAAATCTTTACAACGTTTCCTTCAACAATCTGTCCGACTTCTATATCTGTAACAATGGATTTAACAATTTTAAATGCGGCTTCGGCGGTTTCCTTGTTCGGACCCGCAACATAAACTTTTCCGCTCTGATCGATATCGATAGTTGTAGCTCCCGTAGCGGCAATAATACCGTTAATAGTTTTTCCTCCGGGGCCTATAACTTCACCGATTTTTTCTGGATTAATAGTTAAAGACAAAACAACCGGGGCGTATTCGGAAAGCTCTTTTCTGGGTTCTTTCAAAGCTCCTGTAATTGTTTTCAAAATATGAAGTCTGGCCAATTTAGCTTGTGCCAAAACCTTTTCAACCATTTCCATATTTATACCGTTAATCTTAACGTCCAATTGTATCGCGGTAACACCCTCTTCGGTTCCGGCAACTTTAAAATCCATATCACCATAATGATCTTCTGGGCCTTGAATATCGGTAAGTACTTTATACTTCTCACCCTTTTCATCGGTTATCAGACCCATAGCAATACCGGCAGCCGGTCTTCTGATTGGAACTCCGGCATCCATCAAAGATAATCCTCCTGCACAAACAGTGGCCATAGAAGAAGAACCATTCGAAGAAAGAATTTCCGAAACTACACGGATAACATAAGGAAAAGCTTCATAAGAAGGCAACAACGGACGTAAAGCTTTTTCGGCTAAAGATCCGTGGCCTATGTCTCTTCTGCCCGGACCCCTGAATCCTCCGGTTTCACCAACGGAATAAGGCGGAAAATTATAATGAAGCATAAATCTCCTCTTTATTGAATTTCTCATGCTTTCCACGAGCTGTTCGGAGCCCGGAGGAGCAATTGTGGTAACAGATAAAGATTGTGTATTTCCTCTTACGAATAAAGCCGATCCATGAACGCGGTTCAAAATGCCAACTTCGGCATAAAGATCCCTGACTTCATCCAATTTTCTGCCGTCTGGCCTCTTTTCTTCATCAAGAATTTTTTTATGCAAAATTTCATCGAGCCTGGACTCCATATAAACCTCGGCGGCAATATATTCTTTTTCTTCACCACCCATATCTTCCAGCATGAGCCTCATATCGTCTTTTATGCGATAAAGCATTTCTTCTCTTTTAATCTTGTCCGGATTATAAAGGGCTTCTTCCAATTTATTGCCAAAAAAGTCATTAAGTTTTTGCTCTAAATCTTTTTCAGGAACAGCCAAATAAACTTCTACTTTAGGTTTAGCCAATTCTTTTGCTACAGTCTCCTGGAATTTTGTAAGCTCGGTAATTTGCTGCTGAGCCATAGCAAATCCGCCGACAACATATTTTTCGTTAACCTCATTTCCGCCAAGCTCAATCATATTTATCTTATCTTTGGTTCCGGCTACAAAAGCATCGAAATCCAAATCGGACTCCTTGTCTTTTATATCCATCAAAGATGGATTTACCAAAACCTCTTCTTTGTTTTTGAATTTAGAAATTTTAACTCCGGCAACAGGTCCGCCCCAAGGAATCCTGGATACGGTCAATGCCATAGAAGCGGTCAATAATCCGATAAAATCCGGATCATTAACACTATCAATCTGCAAAACAGTCACTACCACCTGCACTTCCCTGCGCATGGCAGAGTTGAACAAAGGCCTGATTGTCCTGTCTATTAATCTTCCCGAAAGAATGGCTTCGTCTGAAGACTTACCCTCTCTTCGTGAAAATCTGCTGCCCAAAATTTTACCGGCGGCATAAAACTTTTCTTCGTAATTTACCGTCAACGGAAAATAATCCATTCCCGCTTTATCCGACTTACCCATCACCACCGTGGCCAAAACCACAGTATCGCCATATCTGCCAATAATGGCAGAATCAGCCTGTTCGCCAACCCTTGAAACCTCAAAAGAAAGCGGCCTGCCCGCAAACTCGGTTTTAAAAACTCTTCTTTTTATATCCATAGGCTTAACGGAATTACGAAACTATACAAAAGCGCAAAACCAATTGTTCCGGGCTTTTGTATAACCTCGTAGCTCCGTATATTAATTTTAATAATTTTTATTTCTTCCGACAGGAAGTTTTTTGCGAAGTCTATTCTCGACTTCCGGCGTCTAAAATTAAACATTCAAAACTCCGGAAATCTAGAATAAATCTAAGACTAACATATATTTATAGTTGATCAATATGCTCCTTATTATTAATATCCTGATTTTCTGCTTTAAAAAATCCAATCCTAGAAAGAGATATCAATATTATTATTGTAGTACATACCGGTCCTAAAAAATTAAAAAAGAAAATACTATAGTTATGGGCTTCTGGCGTAGGGGTTTCGTTAAGACTATATCCGAGAAGCGTTAAGGATGCCAGTACTAATGAAATAAAAGAGAGTAAATAAAAGATATTAAAAATAACTCTGTGGCGCGACGTAGAAAAATCAAGCTTAAAATAAATAAAAAGCGACAAAGCGACTAAAAAAATGGGGAAAAAATAAAACGGTGAATGATTAGCAAGTAAAAATCCAAAATATAAAGATATTAGTAATACCACCGAATTTAAAATAGCAAATATAACATTCATTGATTTATATTTTAAATAAAGCTTTGGGTATTTTTTCGATATTTATGAATTGATCGGCTATTTCCTGAATTTTTCCGGAAGTTGTCCTTCCGAAAGCCGCCACTTCAACACTCCTTCCTTTTCCGAACTGCAGATATTGAATTAATGGCACAAAATCGCCATCACCGGTTACTAAAATCACGACATCCAAAAAATCGGACATCCTCAAAGCATCAACAGCCATGCCAATATCCCAATCGGCTTTTTTGGAGCCGTCCGGATTTATCTGTAAATCTTTTACTCTCAATTCAAGGCCACAGCGTGTCAATGAATCAAAAAAGCCTTTCTCACCTAAAGCGGTATCGCTTTTTACAACGTAGGCTATAGAACGTATTAATTTTCTGCCCGCCACCAATTCCTTAATCAATTCCTTATAATTCACCCTGGATTTATAAAGATTTTTTGAAGAATGGTATAAATTTTGAATATCTATAAAAATACCGACTCTCTGTTCTTTGTGTCTCATATTATTATGTTATGTTAATTCCAAAAATAATTCTAGCCGCTATGACAGCGGCTAGATAATATATTAAGCTTTTAATCCTAATTTTTTAACCAAAGAAGTGTAGTTTTTTGGCTTATTCTTTTCAAGATAATCCAAAAGTCTCTTTCTCTTTCCAACCATTTTCAACAAACCTCTCCTGGAATGATTGTCTTTCCTGTGTTTTTTAAGATGATCGGTTAATTCCTCGATCTGTTTAGTCAAAAGACCAACCTGAACCTCGGCTGAACCTGTATCGGAATCGGTCTGTTTGAATTCTTTAATAATATTCGATTTTTTTCTTGTTGTTAGCATAACTTATGTTTATTTTTAAACTTTTTAAATTATATACGAAAAATCAGAAAAAATCAAGCCCTCCAGAATAGAGTTAATTTACTGGTTCTGTCGCAAAATATTTTGGTATAATGGTGTATATGGCAGATATTAATACATTTTTAACGCAATATCTGGATTATCTGGAGCTAGAAAAAAACAGATCTATTAAAACCAGAGAAAATTACGGGCGATACCTGAAAGCTTTTTTCGAATACAACAAAATCGCAAAACCAAACGATATAACCCTTGATTCGGTAATGCAATTCCGCCTGCATCTGGCCAGAGAAAGTAAAGACGGAAAAAACCTCAAAAGAATAACTCAATCCTACTATATAATCGCCTTAAGAAATTTTTTAAAATTTCTGATAAAACGGGATATTGAAACCCTGTCCCCCGATAAAATAGAGCTTCCCAAAATAGCCAGAAGACAAATAGAAATAATCGAATATTCGGAACTTGAAAGACTGCTGAATGCCCCCGACACCGGCACCTTTCGCGGACTGCGGGATAAGGCAATATTGGAAACACTTTTTTCCACCGGCCTCCGTGTTTCCGAGCTCTGCAATTTGGACAGATACATAAATCTGGAAAGGGGTGAAATCGCCGTGAGAGGAAAGGGTGAAAAATTAAGGGTAGTTTTTCTTTCGGATGGCGCCAAAGAAGCCATCAAAAACTATCTTGATAAAAGAAGCGATGCCTTGGATAAATTATTCGTAAGCCTGTCTAAAGAATCGGGAAATAAAAAACCAAAAGTAATCGGAAAAATAACTTCGCGGGCAGTTCAAAGACTGATTGATTTTTATAAACGCAAAGCCGGAATTACAAAGAAAATAACACCTCACCAAATAAGGCACCAGTTTGCCACAGATCTCCTGATGAATGGCGCGGACCTGCGTTCCGTCCAGGAACTTTTGGGCCATAGCAATATTTCCACCACCCAAGTTTATACGCACATCACCAACAAACAACTTAAAGAAATTCACGAAAGCTTCCACGGAAAAAGAAGAAAATAAGACCATAATTATTATTTAACCTTAACTACTCTACACACCGAATTGTCTACGAGAATCGGAGTTTGTTCCGTCCAGCGCGGAACAACTCCTGAGTCTCGCTCCGACATCGGAACCGAGCATGTCGGAGCTCCGAATCTTCTCCACGACAATTTGGTGTGCAAAATCATTTATTATAAATAATTATTTTTGAGGAACATCTCGGAGGCGGCTTTGCGCCGAAAGCGAAGCAAATTTTTACGGAAGTAAAAATTATGCTGTTTCCGAAAAGATAATTATTTATAAAATTTGGAAATGAGTCTGGCTTACTACATATATTTATATTAAAATACAAAAATGCTCCCGTGGCGGAACTGGCATACGCGCGTGGCTTAGGACCACGTCCCGAAAGGGTTAGAGGTTCAAATCCTCTCGGGAGCACAAAAAAAAATCCCCCTAAGGGGGGATTTTTAAATTTTCATCTTAGCTCAAAATGCTGGCCACTATATATCTCATTGTACCGGCGAGCAAAGCAACGGCGATAGCAATGATGGAATATAAGAGCTGATTTTTGGCTTTATGAATTTTTTCCTCGTCTCCGGCAGCGGACAAATAAAGCCAAGCTGCATAAAAGATATACAAAATGGCGGCAACGAAGAATAAACCGGTTATCCAGTTTACAATTCTAGTAATAACTGATTCCACACCGGACAAACTAGTGATGTTTGTTTTTGGCACGCTCGGATTAATATTTTGTCCGAAAGCCAAAGCCGGAGAAAGAAGCATTATTCCTGTAATAACTTTTTTGGTTAAATTTTTCATATTTTTTAATTAATAATACTAATTTACGAATGAATACGAACAGTACCAATTTATACCATCCGTATATTCGTATTATTCGTATTTATTGTAGATTTGTATTATATTCTCTCGACCTTTTTATAAACCTATATTAATAATAGCTCTTTAAAAAATTATTGCCAATATATTACTTAGCACCAAGAATTTCGGCAATAATCATTGTAATTCCTTTGGATACCAGGATAAGAACATATCCGATAACGGCATAGGTAATTGTTTTCCTCCCCATTATTGCCCTTTCCACATCTCCACCGGTACTGAGCAGCTGCCAAGCTCCATAAATAATAACAAGTGGAAAAATAATCGTCGCAATAGTTATGAGATAAGTAACTATTCTGTCTATTAAATCTGGAATACTATTTGTTTTTAAAGGATTCACAAGCTCTATATTTCCGGAACTTGATGAAGATGAAGACTTGGTGCTTACCGTACCCGTACAACACTTAATATTATTACCTCCGGGACATTTACCACTTTCCAAGGCAACGGAGCAACTCTGAGTGTTTGTATCAATACACTGTCCACCGCAGGAGGTTTGGGCTAAAACCAAATTTCCCAATAATAAAGACGGCAGAATAACGATAGGTAGAATAATAATATTCAATAGTTTTATTTTCATAATTTAATAATACTCTTTATCTTTTAAGTGTAAAATACCTTTTTTCTTTGTAATATTTTAATTATTTTTAACACGATTAAGGATTAGTTTTGGGGCAACAATGACCTAATCCACAATTTCCTGAAATCAATTCATTTCCAGGACATTCGGATTGAGTGCAAGCGTAAGTTCCACCAGCCAAACTAGAGCATTCGACCACCTTTGGTACAATATCCGGTACACAGCACTGAGTATTTTTATTTTTTAAACTATTAACCGACAAGCATAAACCGCTAACCTCATGAGTTCCTGTACCGCAGGGGGCGATACTTACATCCTGACATTGTCCATTTTGATTTGCACAAGCGGCATCAGACCCCGTATCTACCCTAGGCAGAGTTAATGGTGCCGAAGAACAAGTAATTTTATTCCATGGAATTTTAGAGGAAGAATTTGTGAGAACTTGTAAAACCGTCCCAACCAAAAGCCATGCACCCAAAGTAATTGCTACGCCATAAACAGCTATGGTCATCCTCCCTCTTCCGCTACTCACCTTCTTTTCATCGCCACCCGCAATCATTATTTCAACGGCCCCCCACACCATAAATCCTCCAGCAAGAGCAAATACTAGTTCGATGAAAAAATTAATTAAATTTTGAATCAATTTGAAAATATCACAAACCGAACAATCCATTCCACTGCATGGAACCAATCCGGTTCCCGTACTACCAGAAGATTGATTCTGTTCATTGGTAAAAACATTATTAGTCTCAGTATTGGTAGTTGTAATAGGAGAAGAAATTTCGTTACCAACTTCCATTCCGCTGGCTTTAGGTAAAACACAACAAAGTTTGGGCGGCGTGCAATCACTGGTATTTATTCCTACCGATCCATAATCACATGAACTCGCAGACTTACAAGTTCCAAATCCAATATTATTATTTACGCATTTTGTGGACACACAGCATTGCTCAGGAATACCCTCAGGAGAAGTGGCGCAAATACTCCCGCTCTTAGTTAAATCACCGGTATAAATTTCATCGTAAGGATCGCAAGAGACCTTACATATTCCCTGGCTGGAAACACCACATGCTTGCCCAGTAGCAAAAACTGAATTACCACTAAAAATAAAAGTTGATAATACCGAAAAAATAAATAAATATTTTAGATTTTTATTCATATATTTACCCCGCACCTTTTGAAAGTTGGGGGGTTGGGTTTTAATTTATTAAATACAAAAAACCCGTAATTAATAATTTAATTATAAACCATTAAATAAATAATAAAAACTGCCCTCGAAAAATGCGGGGTTTATTGTACTGGATTTATTTGCCTAATTAAATCCGACACTGCGCGTTCTCCCTGGCTTAAAGCTTCGTAAGAATCAAGCTTGCCCGAAATAACCGAATCAATCATCTGAGAAAAAATAAGCCTTGTTTTTTCCGGATCAGGCTTAAGCCAAGATTTTGCAGTCAAAGCCTGTTTGGCAAAAACACCAATGCTTGGATCATCTGAATATTTCTGTATCAAAGTTCTTAAGGCTGGCGGACGTTTTGTAACCGTCAGATAATTTTCGGCTTCGGCTTCATTTGTAGTCATATAAATCACTAGATCCCAAACCCATTCCGGATATTGAGTATATTTGGAAACAGCCAAACCCCTGTAATTAGCATAATTGATAGCCTCCTGTTTTCCTGTTGGCTGCGGCATGGCGGCCGCTTTTATTTTTAAAAATGGGTTTTTATTTTTTAAGAAATCAAGTTGTGAAGCATATTCGAAAATCATAGCCGTCTTCCCCTGACTGAAAGAATCGGTAGAATAAAGCATATTGTCGTTCCAGGTATAATATAGATCTTTAGGATTAGCAAAGCTGGTATAAAAATCCAGAGACTGGAGGCCTGGTTGACCACCTTTTAAAGAAGAAATAAAGCTAGCAGAGGTATAATTATCGTTTGTCATGTCTGTTCCGGCCTGCAACATTAATAAACTAAGAATATCGGCGGCATTATGGATTGTTTTTTCTGATCCGCCAATTGCGGCTGCAGCACGGACGATATTTCCGCTGGAATCCATCTGTCTCAATTTAGGAACAAGGTTTTTAAACTGAAGCCAATCGGACGGCGCTACGGCTACCGCATAATTATCAAAAATGTCCTGATTATAAAATAAAGCCAAACTATCTATATATAAAGGAAGCGCATAAATAGCCTGATCTTTTACAAAATCTTTTTCAACAACGTCCGGAAATAAAGATTTAAGCTGATTTAAACTAAATTGTCCCGATGGTAAAACTGCCATTTTATCGGAATGTTTAGGAATCCAAGAATTTTCAACCATAAAAATATCCGGACCCTTACCCGCAGCTAAAGCATTAACTAATTCTTGTTCATAATTTGCTTCATCGATTTGCTGATAAGAAATCTTAACATTTGAGTGAAGCTTCATATATCCCAAAATACCCGCACTGAAAGCAGCTTCCTCATCTCCTACACCCCAAATCACCAAATCCATCTGAGGCGGAGGTGTTTCTTGGGTTTTGAGCCCGGGCAAAATACCCGTAAATATTCCGACGGTGATTAATACTAAAGCCAGAATTACGGCCAAGGCTATAAGCTGAGGCTTAGAAAAATTCTGTAATAAATTTTTATTCGGTTCCATTAATTTAAATTATATCACAGGAAATAAACCAATTTCGACTCCAATAAAAAATCCGCGGAACCTTACGGCAACCGCGGATTTTTATATTTTTAAAAACAGATTACGCCGATAATTTTATCTCCGGAATTCAAATTCATGATTCTGACACCCTGGGTAGCGCGGCCGGCCAATCTTATACTGGCCAACTCTGTCCTAATTATCTGTCCCTTGGCGGACAAGGCCAAAAGCTCTTCTTCGGAACTTACCAATATGGAAGCGACTACATTGCCGGTTTTGGCGGTAACCTTGGCGGTTTTTATACCGGATCCGCCCCTGCCCTGAACTTTATATTGAGAAATTTTTGTTTGTTTGCCAAAACCATTGGATAATACGGTCAAAATATTAGTATTCGGATCAATCTTCTCGTCAACCATATCCAAAGACACAACTAAATCTCCTTTTTTAAGGCGGATACCCTTCACTCCGGAGGCGGTCCTACCCATAGGCCTGATTTGTGATTCCTTAAATCTTATAGCCTGCCCCAAAGCAGTACTTAAAATAATCTGATCTTTTCCGGTAGAGAGCTTAACGCCCAAAAGCATATCGCCCTTCTTGAGATTAATGGCTATAATTCCGGTTCTTCTGACATTGGCAAAATCAGCCAAAGCAGTTTTCTTTACAATTCCGTTTTGCGTAGCCATCACCAAAAATCCCGAAGCGCCTTTTTTGTCGTCGGCATAAGAAATTACCGTCGCAATTTTTTCTTCAGGCGGAATTTCCAGGAAGTTATGTATTGATTTTCCTTTAGCTATACGGCTGGCTTCCGGAATTTCATAAACTTTTGTCTGGAACACTCTGCCTTTTTCGGTAAAGAATAAAATATTGTCGTGAGTATTGGAGAAAATAAACTGGCTCAAAAAATCCTCTTCGGCGACCTCGGAACCAATCAATCCCTTTCCTCCGCGCTTCTGCAATTTGAAACTGGAAGGAGCTACGCGTTTAATATATCCGCTCTTGGACATAGTAATGATTGTTTCCTCTTTTGGAACCAAATCTTCTTCACTGAATTCTTCTAATCCAGAAGCGATAACTTTAGTTTTTCTGTCATCTCCATATTTGTCCTTCATTTCCCCGAGTTCTTTTTTAATAAGATCGGATATTTTCTTCGGGCTTTTCAAAAGAGCGTTTAATTCTTCAATTATTTTCTTTTTTTCTTTTAATTCATCCTCGATTTTCTGTCTTTCCAAAGAAGCAAGGGTCTGCAATCTCATTTCCAAAATAGCGCTAGCTTGAACATCGGAAAATTTAAATTTGGAAACCAAGTTTTTATGAGCCTCGTCTTTATCGGCCGATTTTTTGATGGTTGCAATAATTTTATCAATGTCTCCTAAAGCTTTGTGTAAACCCATCAAAATATGAGCTCTTTCTTCGGCTTTCTTCAAATCAAATTCCGCCCTTCTTCGGACAACTTCTTTTCTGTGTTCAATATAGGCATTGAGAACTTCTTTGATGGAGAGCGTCTGTGGCTGAATACCGTTCATTAGAGCCACCATATTCAAATTGAAATTCTTCTGAAGATCTGTAAATTTATAAAGCTGATTCAAAACTTTTTGCGGAGCAGCATCGCTTTTAAGATCAATTACAATCGAGAGTCCGTCCTTGTCGGATTCATCGCGCACATCTTTAATACCCTGGATTTTCTTTTCGGTAACCAACTCGGCAATTTTAATAATTAATTCGGCTTTGTTGACCTGATAAGGAATTTCCGTAATTTCTATCTGGTGTCCTTTTCCGAATTCTTTGACTTCTGCCCTGCCGCGCATAGTTATAGCGCCCCGGCCTGTGACATAAGCCTGTTTTATGGCTTTTTTATCATAAATAATTCCGCCTGTCGGAAAATCCGGACCGGATATAATATCCATCAATTCTTCTGAAGTAGCTTTGGGGTTATCAATCAATGCCGAAGTAGCCAAAACCAATTCAGTTAAGTTATGCGGCGGAATATTCGTAGCCATACCCACCGCAATACCCACGGCTCCGTTAAGTAATAAGTTCGGTGCTTTAGCCGGCAAAACTTTCGGCTCCATCCTGGCTTCATCGTAAGTCGGAACCCAATCAACCGATTCTTTTTCGATATCAATCATTAATTCTTCGGCAATTTTGGAAAGCTTGGCTTCGGTATAACGGTAAGCGGCTGCACCGTCACCATCTATACTGCCGAAGTTACCTTGTCCTTTCACGAGGGGATAACGTAAAGAAAAGTCTTGAGCCATACGTACCATTGCTTCATATACAGAAGAGTCGCCATGCGGATGATATCTACCCAAAACATCACCGACAATATTGGCGGATTTCTTGAATTTGGCCGTGCTAGTCAAGCCGCTGTCCCACATCGCCCACAAAATTCTCCTTTGCACCGGCTTCATACCATCGCGCACATCTGGAAGAGCGCGGGCAACTATAACCGACATGGCATAGTCCAAATAACACTCCCTTAACTCGGCTGTAATTTCCCTTTCTTCTATTTTATCGGCTGGAATTATTGATTTTTTTTCTTCTTTATCTTTAGCCATATTTTTTAAAGATTGTTATTAATAGTTGTTGATGCAGTATTTTCGAAAATATTTTTTACTTCCGCCATATTATTCTGAGCATTTTCCGGATTTTCTTTTTTGGGTATATCTATATTAAATGACGTTGATTTCAAAAATTTTTGTTTTGCGTCATCAATCATTTTTTTAGCCTCTTCAAAAGTCGCCTTTAGACCATTTTTGAAAATTTCAAATTTTGACACCTCCTGATCAGATTGAGAAACAGACGCCGGATTCAAATTAAAACCGCCGAGTGAAAGCCAGACCCATACAACTAAAATCATAGTTATGGGCACGCCAACCCACATGATTTTCTTTTTTGTATCTTCATGTAAGCCGTGTAACTTCTCCAAATATTTTTCTAAATCATTCATAAAAAATTATATTTTCAACTGAACAATCTTTGTTGATTTTATTTCTGACAAATCTTTCTTTTTGATAGTTAATTTTTCCTCGGCATCCATCTTCAAACCCAATTCATCCACAAATTCTTTCGTGTCCGATGCCTGCCTCTTAAGTCCCGGAACTTTAAAGAATGTTGGTATAACGATTTTAGGATTTATTTGTTTTATAAGTTTTGCCGCAAGCTCGGGGTTGATAAACGGCTTGCCGCCAGCGGGGACAAAAAGAATATCAACAGACTTTAATTCACCCAAAGCATCTTCGTCCGGATAATCGGCAATATGGCCCAAAAAACAAAGATTTGCATCCTCGGTTTTTACCATATAAATTGTTTTGAAAAAATTTTCAGAAGATTCTTTTACTAAAGGAAATCCATGAATTTCGAATCCTTTTATTTCGTATTCACCCGGACCGATCAAAACAGCGCCTTCTTCTTTTTCTGTTTCCGGAGCCGGCCAAGCCGAAATTGTTTTCAATAAAACATCAAATTTTCCACGAGCCGGATTAAGACCAAGTTTACTGTCGAATGGATCACTCACTAAAGTAAAATCGCCAATCTGAACCTTAAAACAACCTTCTCCGTACCAGTTTATAACCATATCAAAAAATAAAATTAATAATTAAAATATTTAATAATTATAAGGTTTTTTGACCAAAAAAACAAATAAAAAACCCGCCTATTTAAAGGCGGGTTAATTGTTTTTGACGCCATGCGGTTACCCTGCGCATGCGCAGAAAAAGGGAAAACATCATAAAGAGCATAATACCCAATGTAAGGAGGGTAATTATCGGGGCCAAAGCCGGAATCAGCATAATAAGCATATGCGACGCCAGGCTAAACAACGCTACAATCACCAAGACAATCAGGTTAGCCAGAAAAAGGCTGACAACCTGACTAATAGACCGCGGGGGTCTTTTGGGATTGGAAGCTATGGTTAGGCGCATCCAATATCTTATAGGATTCATAACCCCCTCCTCTTATATATAAATGTACAAATCAATAATTTAACAATACTCCCCCTACAAACAAACGCAAGATTTGCTTTTTCATATACTATTATATATATTAGTCATACGTTCCTATATATATGTATATGGGCAACCAGTGAATTACTTTATAGAATTTAAATTCACAAGTAGAACCCGTACTTACAATAATTCCTAAACGCGTTGTTAGGATAAATAATTTAGTTCAAGGAGTGACGACGAGATAGTGGCCATAGCCACATCGAGAAGAAACGACGAAGAAATAAATTATTTAGGCCACAACCCTTCGGGATACTGTAAATTTGTATACATAACATGCGTCGCTTGTCGGAAATGTGATATTAAATCACAACTTCCTCCTCGCTCCTTGTTATGTATAAAATTTACTTGTATCGCGTTTGGAAGGTATTGTAAGTATGAGTTCTTTATTATAATTAAAAATTCTAAAAACAAAATGAATAATATAAAGAAGTCCAATCCTACGCTGAATCATATTATCAAGAATTCTCCGGGATTGATGCCGAGCCTTAAAGAAGGCGAAGTAGTCGAAGCCAGATTATTAAAAAGGACGCCAAAAGCGGCTTATTTTGATTTGGGTAAATTCGGCATGGGCGTTGTATACCGCCAGGAAATTTTCAATGCCAAGGAAATTTTCAAAACAATAAAAGAAAATGATCCGGTTTCCGCTAAAGTCGTTTCTATTGAAAATGAAGACGGTTATGTAGAGCTTTCTCTCGCCGAAGCCGGCAGACAGAAAGTTTGGCAGAAACTGAAAGAGCTCGAAGAAAAACAGGACGAATTGAAAGTAAAAATTTCAGCCGCCAATTCCGGTGGTCTTATCGCCGAGGTTGAAGGAATAAAAGCCTTCTTGCCGGTTTCCCAGCTTTCTACCGAGCATTATCCGAGAGTTGACGAAGGTTCTAAAGAAAAAATTCTTGAAGAACTCAAGAAGTTTATCGGTCAGGATCTTTCCGTAAAAATCATCGATCTCAATCCAAGAAACAATAAGCTCATTATTTCCGAAAAAGAAATAAACAGCCAAAACCTCAAGGATCTTCTTACTAAATATAAAGTTGGTGATGTTATTGACGGCATAGTTTCCGGGGTCGCCGATTTCGGAGCCTTCATCAGATTTGCCGACAATCCGCAGATTGAAGGTTTAATTCATATTTCTGAACTCAGCCATAAACTCATCGAAAATCCTAAAGAAATAGTAAAAGTTGACGACACCGTAAAAGCCAAGATTGTAGAAATAAAAGACGGCCGCGTAAATCTTTCACTCAAAGCTCTTCAGCCAAATCCGTGGGATAAAGTAAAAGAAAAATATAAAGCCGACCAGGAAATCGAAGGAACTATCACCAAGTTCAATCCATTCGGAGCCTTCGTAGCTCTCGACGCCGAAATTCAGGGAATTATCCATATTTCCGAATTCGGAGGAAGCTTGGAAGAAATGAAAAAGAAAATTGAAGTAGGAAAATCTTATACTTTCAAAATCGATTCGGTAAAACCGGAAGAAAAAAGAATTATTTTGAAGCTTAAGAAATAATCCAATAAAAAATCCCCTCTTTACAGAGGGGATTTTGTTTTTAGTAACAACTGGGTGGCGGGAAAACCAACCCTTCCCGCCTCGAAGGCTTTGCCTGCTTCGTCGGCGGAGGATTTACAGAGTCGTGCCAGTCTTTGAGGCCCTTGGCCATTATTTCCAGGCCGCCCTGAATAGTGCCCCGGGAATAATCCACCGTTACTACTTTCACCTTTTTGTTTTCAACCATTATTTTCTCCTTTTAATGAACACGTTAGATTTGTAAATCAAATCTTTTGAAACTAAAAAATATCATAAAAAATCAAAATAGTCAAAATATTAAATCCGATAGATTTATATGTTATCATTTATTAAAAGTATCTAAAAAAATCTAATGAATAAAATGACAAAAACAATATACAAAAATATTTTCTGGGCCGTAGCCACGATGATAGCTATTACCTTAATTTTTTCCGTGCTTTTTGAAACAGCCGGAACAACGGAAAATCTTTCCATAAACCAGCTCGTAACGAAAATAAATTCCGGAGAAGTTGCCAAAATCACAGTCCAAGGAAATGATCTGCTTATCGATTTGAAAGACGGCAAAAAAGCCACCGCTAAAAAAGAAACGGATGCCAGCCTTAGCCAGACCTTGAATAATTACGGAGTCACTCCGTCCGTCTTGGATCAGGTAAATCTGGAAGTTCAGGACGAATCCGGATTCAAATTCTGGATGAGTGTTTTGATTCCCACACTACTACCGCTAATCGCCGTAGGATTTGTTTTCTGGTTACTTTTCAGACAGGCAAAAGGCGGAGTAAACCAGGCCTTTTCTTTCGGAAAATCAAACCTTAAACTTTTCGGATCATTCAAAGACAGGGTGACTTTCAATAATGTTGCGGGACTTAAAGAGGCCAAACAAGAACTGATGGAAATCGTTGATTTTCTTAAGAATCCAAAAAAATATCTTGAAATCGGAGCAAAAATTCCGCGAGGCGTCTTGCTTATGGGCGCTCCCGGTACCGGAAAAACTTTACTGGCCAGAGCTGTTGCCGGCGAAAGCGGAGTCCCCTTCTTTTATATTTCCGCTTCGGAATTCGTTGAAATGTTTGTCGGTGTCGGCGCAGCCAGAACCAGAGACGCTTTCCAGACAGCCAAAGCCGCCGCGCCATCAATATTGTTTATCGACGAAATCGATGCCGTCGGCCGCGAAAGAGGCGCAGGACTCGGAGGTGGTCACGACGAACGAGAACAAACCCTCAACCAAATTTTGGTTGAAATGGATGGTTTCGAAAGAGATGCAAAAGTAATTGTAGTTGCCGCAACAAACAGGCCGGATATTCTAGATAAAGCTTTGCTGAGGCCGGGGCGATTCGATAGGCAGGTTGTTCTGGATCTTCCAGATATAAATGACAGGGAGGCTATTTTAAAAATTCATGCTATCGGAAAACCACTCGATAAAAATATAGATCTCAGAAAAGTTGCTGTCAGAACTCCTGGATTTTCTGGAGCCGATTTAGCCAATCTTATGAACGAGGCCGCTATTTTAGCCGCCAGAGAAAACCGCAGAACTATTCTGCAAATAGATTTATTTAATGCTGTAGAAAAAGTCTTGCTTGGCCCGGAAAGAAAAAATCGCGCCATATCGCTCAAAGAAAAAGAAATTACAGCATATCACGAAGCAGGACATGCTTTAGTAACGGCCAGCATAAAAGGCGCCGATCCAGTCCATAAAGTTTCCATTATAAGCAGGGGCAGGGCTGGAGGATATACAATGAAACTTCCCACCGAAGAAATGCATCTTAAAACCAGAAGCCAATTTGTCGGTGACTTGGCTACATTAATGGGCGGATACACCGCCGAACAGGAAACCTTCGGCGAGATGTCTACGGGAGCTTCTAGTGACCTAAAAGAAGCCACTAAATTGGCCAGGGCTTTGGTTACCCAATACGGCATGAGCGATAAAATGGGCCCTATGACCTTCGGAGAATCTCATGAAATGATATTCCTGGGCAAAGAAATCTCCTCGGAAAAGAACTATTCCGAACAAATTGCCTCGGAAATAGACAAAGAAGTTAAAGCCTTTATAGACCGTGCCTATAAAGCAGCACAAAAAATATTGAAATCACGCAAAAAACTTCTTGAAAAAATAGCTAAAACTTTGATGGAAAAAGAAACACTTGAACAGGAAGAATTTTATGCGTTGATAAAAGATTCTAGTTTTAAGTTGATTGAAATTTAAAATATTTTATTCCGGATAATTATTTTTGAGGAACATCTCGGAGGCGGCTTTACGCCGAGAGCGAAGCAAATTTTTACAAAAGTAAAAATTATGCTGTTTCCGAAAAGATGGTTATCCGGAAAAATAAAAAATACTTTTAAAAATAATCTTGAATAGATAATCAAAAAATGATAGTTTTATAAAATATAAAAATGGGCATGTAGCTCAACGGTTAGAGCATCGAGCTTATACCTCGGAGGTTCCTGGTTCGAATCCAGGCATGCCCACCAGAATAAAAAAATCCCGGACACCTAAGATGCCGGGATTTTATTTTTGAGAAAATTTTCAACCCCCTCTTTCGGAAAAGGAAAGTGATAATTTTCTTTCAGAAGAATTTCAAGGGACGACGGCAGAAAAAAAACTTTGTGCCGGTAGTACATGAGTTGCGATTTGCAAATTTTTTCTGCTACTGCTTCTCCATCCGTCGGAGGAAGAAGAGAAAGCGAGAAAAAATTATTGAAAGTTTCCAGAGATTCTTTTTTTAGCTTTCCGGAAACCGGCTCGCCCAAACAAATTACCACTTGATGCGGAAAAGAATTGCTAGACTTCACATCAAAGCCGGTAATTTTTTTGGGACTTATCAAAAGTCCGGTCTCTTCCAAAATTTCTCTGACAGCGGACATTAAAATAATTGATTCGTCTCCCCTGTTTTCCGTTTCTTCAATTATTTTTTTGAAAACTTCCGGATCAATGGAACGGTCGCCGGCCTTTCTTTTTCTGGCAATGACCTTCCACAATCTGTGCCTTAATTCTTTAAAAGAAAGAGCCGTTTTAACACGCTCTTCCTGAGACTTTATTTGGGGATTTTTTTCCTTCACAATTAGTATCCCATTCTCCGAAAAAATAAGGCATTTAACCGTGACCGAGATGCCATTTATGACGCCGACTTTACCGCCGGGCAAGCCAAAACCAGGCCTTAACGCGTTGCTCATCACGTCCTCCCTTAATCTATTTTTTTCAAAGAACTTACGAATAAGTTTTTATACAATACAATTTATATTAAATCTTGTCAAATTCAAAAAACAGACATTTCCACAGTTTTCCCACACTTATAAACACCTGCCAAAATCAAAAATAGGGCTAGACAATAACACTTAAAGTGCTAATCTGAAAAAAGACTTATTTACAATAAAATACCGGCTAAAGAGGTGATTGGAAATGGAAGAACAATACAGCAAAGTACCCGAGCTAAAAGATCCGACAAAGTGGATCGAGCTTGAAGTAAAAAAAGAAGTGATTTATGTAGAATCCGGAACTCTTTTTCTGCCTATAGGCGAAAAAAGATATTTCCGCCAGATTAAAGAAGGGAAACTTGATTCGGGCATAGCTATGTCGATTTCTTTTTTCAAAAAAGACGACATTATGATCTCTTGGAGCTATACCAGCCAAAACAAAAATTGCGAAATCGGCTATATGGCTCTTAAAATAAAAAGCGGGAAATGGGCGGTAACCAATCCCCTGATAAACGGCGTGACTATAGAGGAAGACAAAAACATTTTTCACATCCATAAGTACAGAGACGAGGTGTGGCTGATGTTAAAAGTCAGGAAGGGCTGGCTTATAAGAAAAATAAAAAAGGACTCCCGGGTTTAAATCCGGGAGTTTTTGTTTCACCCCACACATAAGATTATGTGTGGGGTTCACATGAAACATTTACAACAAAATTAAAATATTTACGGCATAAATGTTTATCGTGAAACATTTATGTTTGCAAAAACAGAAATTTACATATAATATTAAATAACAAAAAACTTGCGCGCTTAGCTTAGTGGCAGAGCGACTCGTTTACACCGAGTAGGTCGGGGGTTCGATTCCCTCAGCGCGCACAATTTCAAAACAATGTTTCACGTGAAACATTGTTTTTTTATTTTAAAATAAATTACTGTTATGTTTCACGTGAAACACATAAAATATAACAGTAAGTAATATTAATTGTTTGTCGTGAAACAATTAAACCAGCTAATTGTCTTTTATTTTAAAATTTTATATTGTTAACTTATGCCGGGCAGTGAAAATTCGGCCTTGCCTGGCGGCAATTATAATTCATAGCCGAATTTCTACTGACCCGGTATGAACCCGATAGAAAAAATAAAAAAGGAAAAAGAATTAAGTCCGGAACAGTATGCTATTTTGATCGAAAAAGATGTAATCGAAAAATACTCTCCCCTTTTAGGACAAAAAATTGATCGGCCGCTATCTTCCGAAGAACTTAAAATGGAGTGGATAAAAAAGTATGCCGTTGAATACAGAAACTTCTTTAATCAGCATAAACCAGAACTTTTAATATTATATAAGCACAGTCCAGAGGAAGCACGGGACTTTGTGGAAAAAGGACTCGAAGGAAACGCCTAAAAGTGTAAAACATTAATGTTTTACACTTTTTTGTTTATAAAATAATTCGGAAATTCGGCAATTATCTTATTTTGCCGAATTATTTTAATAACTTTTGTCTAAATAATGTTTCACGTGAAACAAAAGCCTAAAACACTTTAATAAATTAATTTATATGTTTCACGGCAAACATTTAATAACTACAATAAATTAAATAATAACCGTGTTTCACGTGAAACAACTATCACAAACAATTTAATAAGATTTTTAAGTATGTTTCACGGCAAACAAATCTTTATAAATTAAACAAACTATATTGTTTCACGATTTACAAAAACTTCAATTTATACATAAAAATTATGCAATGTTTAACACTTTTGTGAAACATATTAGACAAATTTGCTAATAAACTGTAAAAAATGTTTCACAATATGTTTCACACTAGCAAAATATGCTAAAATTAACCGTGAAACATATATAACATGGCAAACAATATCAAAATAGGCCAAATAGGTGAGTCGGTGTCCGCCCAATACTTGTTAAATAATGGATATACGGTTTTACAAAGAAATGCCAGGTACCCATGGGGTGAAATAGATATAATAGCTAGAGGTAAAGATAAAACCTTAGTTTTTGTAGAGGTAAAGGCCCTAAAAATGTTTCATCCCACACTTATACATAAGTGTGGGATTCACACGGCCGGGAAACATAACCAAAATAGTTTCACGCCCAGTTTTACACCGGAAGAAAACCTTCATTCAAATAAACTCGAAAAGGTTAAAAGAACGGCTTATCTTTATGCCAATGCCAATCCAAATTTAATAGACGAAGAAAAGGGATGGAGAATTGATCTTTTAGCTATAGAAATTAATCACCAGAATCCGGAATGTTTATCGTTGAAAGAGCTACTTGAATATTCAACTATAAGACACTACGAAAATCTCTAAATATTGCTTGTTGCCCAGTCAGGAAAAGTGATAAACTATATTTATGATATCCAACAAAATAAAATTATTTTTATTATTAACTTTTGGGTTTGTATTTTTGTTTGCGCAAAATAGCTCCGCTGGTCTTATAGATTCTATAAATAATGCTATACAAAACGCCCTTGCTCGAGTTAGCGTACTTAGTAAAGCATTTACATATCCAGACACCGGATCAAACGATAATATATTTTCAAATTATAAAAATACAGGAAAAAATTGTGCATCATTTCAATACGGAAATTTTATTCAATTCAACGGACTTCAAGCAACAGAAACTTGTATTTTTTCGACTTCCGATTTACCTACATGGGATAAGTATTCCGTAATTGGTTTAAAAATAAATGAAATAAAAATTCCTTATTCTGCCGCCGCTGGATCATCGGGTTTGTGGGAGGTAATAAAAAATACAACAACGAGTCAAAATGAATGGGGAACTAGCGACTGCGATCATGGTTTTGGTTCTTATTTTGACGGAAGGGCTCACATTTCAAGCGGCGATCTCGTTTCTTTTCTTACAGTTCCAAAAACTTACGACAATGTAAAAACTGCAATTATAAGATCTTGTTTGCCGGGAAAAATAACGACAAGCACTCAATATAGCAATAATGTAGCTGAATGTGGTGACCACGCTTGTCACAAAGGTTGGGGTGGTTGGAAAGAATGTGGCGTGACATGGAGAAATATGACCTTTAGCTCAAATAATTTTCAGTCGTGGGGATTTGCTGGCTGCGGATTAAATGATGAGGGATCAATGTATCTAGCTACAGATGCTAATCTAAATTCCAATAACAATAGATACGAAGTTGGAAATGAAGGAACTTTTAAACTAACATGGGGGCTATCCAATCCCTCGGCAAGTTGCACTTTGTCTGGTAAAAATGCTACCGATCCATCACAAACTTTCGAAAGAAAAATAAATGCCGGAGATGTTACAATCGCCGCCCATAGCGGAGTCATTACACCAAAATCGGACAGCTTTACATTTAACTACGCAAAAGAAGGAATTTACACTTACACATTATCATGCGCCGGGGTGCTGGACGGAAAAATTTCTCCAACCCGAGGAGTTATTTCTAAAACACTTACAATCTATGTTGGAAATATTCCGCCAAGCCCGGTAATTAAAACTTTCGAAGTTGTTCCAAGTGAAGATCTGACAACTCCAGACGCAGCATTTACAAGCGCGGCCGATTATCAAATTTCTATAACAAAACCGATACAATTAAAATGGAACATCTCCTATGCCGATAGCTCCGCAAATGCCAGGCCTGTAAAAATTTGGAGGCAAAAAGGAATAGATAAAAGAGTTCTTATTTCAACTAATACCACAAACAATCTTGATAGTCCCCAAACTTTAAAATTCGCAGCCGAAGACACTACCGGAATTTATACATTTTGGCTTGAAGTTATTGGTGAAAAATATCCGGAACTAACTACGGAATCACAAAAAATAAGAATCAGGGCTCTGGGTATCGGTAAAGCCGATGTCCCCGAGGGAACATTTAGTGCCGACAAAACAGAAATAGAACGAGACGGCTCCGCTATTTTAACCTGGAATATTTCAGGGTCTTCTGATATAAGCATTGATCATGAAATAGGAAAGGTTCAGCCGTCAGGAAATATAACCGTAAGCCCAATAGTTACCACGACATATACATTAACAGCAAAAAATCCTGTGACGGGAAATCCCGATACCAAAAAAACAGTTACGATAACAGTAAAAATCCCCACAATAACCGTTCCGGAACTTAAAGAATTTACTCCACCAGGCGAAGTTCAAATCGGAGAACAGGAGGGCGCCCCCGAAACACAAAAAACCGTTGACTTAAAAGTAAATAAAATAGATGGACCAATTACCTTAAAAGCTCCGGCAACTTTTACGCTTTCCTGGAATTTAGATACATATTGTCTAGCAACCGGCTCCTGGCTCAGCATTAAAACAAAAGCTGGCAGCGAAACAATTACTTTAAATAAAAACGGCAAGTTTACATACTCACTTTATTGCCCGGGAGGATACGGATCGGATTCTGTTGAGGTAAATATAGTAAACAGCGAAGTTGGGGGGCTTCTGAACTCAGCTCTTGGCAACTCAACTCAAACAACCAATATGCCGGTTGCCGAAGTTTCAGCCAGTACGGATTTAGTAAATTATTCCCAAAATATAAACGTTATAAAAGGTCAAGAAACTACAATTTATATCAAGGTAGATAAAGACATAAATAACGACGGGCAAATAAGCCATGACGCATCTGGATTCTGGAGCGATCTTATGACTAACGGAGGATATTGTCTTTTTAATGACCGGCTCTCAAAAGACACGCCTCAATTTACAGGAATGGTAGAAAGCCCGGAAAATCCAAGCAGCTGCAACGTCAGACTTGGAACCTTCACATTCAACGATGAACCCGGGACTTATCAATATGGAATATTCAGATTGCTTCAAAACGATCAAAAATTTTCAAATATTGCCTATATAAATATAACAGTTGAAAATCCTCCAGCAGCAACAACTGGACCAATAGTTGATTTTAAGATAAACGGAAGCGACGCTTCCGAACAAGCATTGGGTACGCCAGCCAACTACAATTTAACCTGGAATGTTGCCAATGCTACAAATTGCGAAGCTTCTGGTTCGTGGAGTGGCCCTAGAGATTTGAGCGGACTACAAAGTTTTGTAAGTTCTTCCAAAAAAGATTTTATCTATACATTAACTTGTGTGGGTGATCTAGGAACAACAACAAAATCAATTGCATTAAAAGTAGTGGAATCTCCGGTATGTACATTCACCGCGCTGCCACCTTCCATAAATAAGTCCTCGGCCTTTATAACCGATTCTGAACTTTCATGGAAATGTGATTATGCTGATTCTTGTGATTTATCTCCGAATATTTCTGATTCAATTAAGACATATGGAACACTTAGGGTTTCTCCGGATCAAACCACAAATTACATTTTAAATTGCAGTAATTCATCAGTTTCCAAATCTTTCGAGACTCAGGTTGAGGTAATAAAATAAAGTTGACATCTTTAAAAACCGGCATATAATTAAGCCGATGATTGAAAAGGTCCCGCGTTGCGGGACTTTTTTAAAAATTAAATAAAAAAATAAAAAAGTCGCAAAAAATATATGTTTAACATAAAAGAAATAAAGAAGGCTATTGAACAGATAGCCGAAGAGAAGGGATTAGATCCGGCTCAAATTTTAGAAGCCATAGAAACTTCTATCGCCGCCGCCTATAAAAAGGAATATGGCAAAAAAAGCGAAGTGGTCAAATGTAAATTTGATTTGAAAAATGGCGATCTTAAATTTTGGCAGGTCAAAACCGTGGTTGATAAATCAACCGTAAGAATCGTCGAAGAGGGGGAGGAGGAAGTTATTTCCTCAACTACCAGTGAAGAAGAACTGCTCCCGCGTTACAATCCCGACAGGCACATTTTTATCGAAGAAGCAAAAAAAATAAGTCCCAAGATAAAAGTTGATGAAGAATTAGAATTTCCGCTTGAGTCACACGATGATTTCGGCAGAATTGCGGCACAAACAGCCAAACAAGTTGTGCTTCAAAAATTAAGGGAGGCTGAAAGAGGTTCTGTTATAAAAGAATATCAAGGTAAAGTCGATGAAATTGTCAGTGGAATAATACAAAGATTTGACAGGGGAAATGTATTTGTTGACCTTGGCCGTGTTACCGGAATCATGTTCCCGAATGAATCCATTCCGGGAGAACACTACAAATCCGGAGACAGAATGAGATTTTATGTAGTTGCCGTTCAGGAAGAATCAAAAATTCCGGGAATCATACTTTCAAGATCACATCCGAAATTTGTAAGTAAATTATTCCAAATAGAAGTTCCGGAAATAAATGACGGAACCGTTGAAATAAAAGCAATTGCACGAGAACCAGGAAGCCGCGCAAAAATTGCCGTAACTTCCAAAGTCGAAGGCATTGATCCTGTGGGATCCTGTGTAGGACAAAGGGGTACTCGCGTAATGGCCGTAAGTAATGAATTAGGCCAGGAAAAAATAGATATTATCGAATGGTCGGAAGATGCCGAAAAATTCATAGCCAATTCTCTTTCTCCGGCAAAAATAAGTTCTGTAGAAATTTCTGAAAAAAGAGAAGCTAAGGCATTTGTACCTGAAGATCAGTTAAGCCTAGCTATAGGAAAAGGCGGACAAAATGTCCGTTTAGCTGCAAAACTTACTGGCTGGAAAATAGATGTAAGATCACAATCCAGGCCGGAAGAAGTTCAAGAAGGAGGTATGGCTGAAGCTCCCGAACAATATCAGCCAGAAGAAGAAGGGGGCGACGATGAATAATAATTAAAAATTAATTTAAAACTACAATGAATATTTATTTGGCAATATTTGGAGCAATAGCTCTTTCTATTGTTTACAGTATTTACGTTATTTGGTGGTTAAGCAAAAAACCCAATGGCAATGAAAAAATGGTTGAAATTTCCAAGGCTATTCAAGCCGGAAGTAATGCCTACTTAAACAGACAATATAAAACAGTTGCTGTTGTTGCCGTTGTAATTACTATCGCAATTTATTTTGGCCTCAATGCTATTTCTGCTGCTGGATTTTTGGTTGGAGCTATTGCTTCAGCTTTAGCCGGATATATCGGTATGAATATCGCTGTAAGAGCCAACTCCAAAACAGCCGAAGCCGCTAAAGGCGGATTAAAGCCTGCTCTTGATTTAGCTTTCAAAGCCGGAGCCGTAACCGGCTTCTTGGTTGTTGCTCTCGGTTTGTTGGCCGTTGCCTCATTCTTCTTTATCACAAAAAATGTACCGGCTATGATTAGCTTGGGATTCGGCGCAAGCTTGATTTCCGTCTTTGCCAGACTTGGCGGAGGTATTTTTACTAAAGCTGCCGATGTCGGTACTGACTTAGTAGGAAAAGTCGAAGCCGGAATTCCTGAAGACGATATCAGAAACCCAGGTGTTGTAGCCGACAATGTTGGCGATAACGTAGGTGATTGCGCTGGTATGGCCGCCGACCTTTTTGAAACTTATGCTGTTACTATTACCGCTTCTATGATTTTAGGATCAATCACTAGCGGCAATAGCGCCAACAATATTATATTTCCATTAATTCTTGGAGCCCTTGCCATTATCGCTTCCCTAGCCGGAACAATTTTTGTAAAAATTTCAGAAAAAGGAACAATCATGGGTGCTCTTTACAAAGGATTGGTTGCTTCAATGGTTTTTTCCGCCTTACTTTTCTGGCCCGCTACCCAAGCCTTCTTTGGCGCCAATGCTCTTCCGATTTATCTGAGCGCTTTAATTGGTTTAGCTGCTACAGGACTTATGGTTGTCGTTACCGATTATTACACCGCCAAAAACTTCAGACCGGTTAAATCAATTGCTGAGGCTTCAAGGTCTGGACACGGCACAAATATTATCATGGGATTGGCTGTCGGCATGGAAGCCACGGTTTTACCTATCATTGTAATTGTTGCCGCTATTTTCGGTGCATATACAATCGCGGGATTATACGGAATCGCTATCGCCGCTACCGCCATGCTTTCAGTCGCCGGCATGATCGTCGCAATCGACTCTTTTGGTCCGGTTACTGATAATGCTGGGGGTATTGCTGAAATGAGCGGAGCCTCAAAAGAAGTCCGCGAAGTCACTGATGCTTTGGATGCTGTTGGTAATACTACAAAAGCTGTTACCAAGGGTTACGCCATCGCCTCCGCCGGACTAGCCGCTTTGGTTTTGTTCTCCAGCTACACTGACGAACTCATAAAACTCGGGAAGAATATTTCTTTTGAAATTCAAAATCCCAGTGTGCTTGCCGGTTTACTTTTGGGCGCCGCAATTCCTTATTTCTTCGGATCTATTGCTATGAAAGCCGTAGGTAAAGCCGCTGGTGCGGTTGTTGAAGAAGTTAGAAGGCAATTCAGAGAAATTCCCGGCATTATGGAATTTAAAGCTAAACCTGATTATTCTAGGGCTGTTGATATCGTTACAAAGGCTGCTCTTAAAGAAATGATTTTGCCGGCACTGGTTCCGGTTGCTTCCGTTCTCTTAATCGGATTCTTGCTTGGATCTCAGGTGCTCGGAGGATTCTTGATGGGCACCATTATTTCCGGTGTGTTCCTCGCTCTCTCGATGACTTCGGGAGGAGCCGCTTGGGACAACGCCAAGAAATATATTGAAAGCGGAAACTTCGGAGGAAAAGGTTCGGAAGCCCACAAAGCTGCCGTTACCGGAGATACCGTTGGTGATCCTTATAAAGACACCGCCGGCCCGGCCATCAACCCGCTTATCAAAGTCATTAATATTGTTGCTTTGCTAATAATTCCGTTTATCAAGTAAACACAATATAAAAAACAGCCTCTTAAACGGGGCTGTTTTTGGTTAGATTTTATAAATATATTTTTCCGAAAGCTGCGCAGCCGAGCGGGCAAGGTGTTCTATATACTAAATTGTCTACGAGAATCGGAGTTTGTTCCGTCCGGCGCGGAACAACTCCTGAGTCTCACTCCGACATCAGAACCAAGCATGTCGGAGCTCCGAATCTTCTCCACGACAATTTAGTATATAGAACGAGCGAGGCGAGGAACTAGTGAGCGAATCCGCTGGGATGAGCGAAACGGCTTGAGGAAAAGATATATTTATAAATTAACAAAACGCCTACTCCTTGTCTTTAAGTCTGTACTGAAACGCTTCGGCTAAATGCGAAACTTGTACATCTTTGGAATTTTCTAAATCGGCAATCGTTCTGGCGGTTTTCAGCACCCTATAATATCCGCGTGCGGAAACCAAAGACTTTTCGAAAATATCTTTCAAAAAATTATCCGCTTCTTTATCCAGTTTTATCATTTCGTCGCACATCTTGGAATTCATTTCGGAATTCGTAAAGATTTTAAATTCTTTCAGTCTCTCTTTCTGTATTTCTCTAGCCTCAATAATTTTCCTCCTCATTTCTTCCGCCGATTTCGTATCTCTGGTTTTATTTTTAAGTTCGTCCAGTTTTACTCTGGGCACCTCAATCTGCAAATCAATTCTGTCCAATAAAGGTCCGGAAATTTTCTTCTGATATCTGAACACTTCAAAAGCGCTGCATCGGCATTCTTTTTCGCCGTCGCCGTAATATCCACACGGACAAGGATTCATTGCGGCTACCAAAACAAACTTCGCCGGAAAAACCAAATTATTTTTTGCGCGCGAGATAAAAGCCCTACCACTTTCAATAGGCTGTCTCAAAGCTTCCAATAAATCTCTTCTGAATTCGGGAAGTTCGTCTAAAAACAAAACACCCCTGTGAGCCAAACTTATTTCACCCGGCTTAGGATTTTGCCCGCCACCAATGATGGCTGGAGGAGAAGCTGTCTGATGCGGAGTCCTAAATGGCCTCCAATTTATAAAAGAGTTTCCATTCAAAAGTCCGGCAGCACTATATATTTGTGTAATCTCAATAATTTCTTGAAGCGTCGGGGAAGGGAGTATGGATACCAAAGCTTGTGCCAACATAGTTTTTCCCGCACCCGGACTACCCTGCATAAGTAAATTATGTCCTCCGGCAGCCGTAATCATCAAAGCTCTTTTGGCATTTTCTTGTCCTTTGATATCGGAGATGTCTATCATCTGATGTTCGGAGGATATGCCGGTTTTTATTTCTGTTTTAGGCTGAAAATTTTTAATCTTTTTATTTTCCAAATGCAAAATAATGTCGGTTAAATTATCAAACCCAAAAATTTTTATTCCATCCACGATTGCGGCTTCAATGGTGTTAACCGACGGCACAATCAATTCTTCAAAACCTTTTTCTTTAGCCATTCTGGCGATATTCAAGATTCCAGAAACTCCGCGAAGCGAACCATCAAGAGCCAGCTCTCCCACAAAAATTTTATTTTTGGAATCAAAATCTTTTATCTGTTTACTGGCCAATAAATAACCAACCGCAATCGCCAGATCATATTGAGATCCTGTTTTCTTTACATCCGCCGGGGCAAGATTCACCACAATTTTTCTGTTTTCTTTTGAAGGCGGTTTTACCCCGCTGTTTTTTAAAGCGGAACTCACACGCTCTTTTGCTTCCGACAAAGATTTGTCCGCCAGACCAACAATATTAAAACTGTGAAGTCCGATGTTTATATCCGTTTCAACCTCGATTAAATTTGCCTCCACCCCTTCTATTGCCGCGGAAAAAACTTTCGAAAGATTTTGCATTTTATATTTTTAAAAAATTATTTTTAGGCGCAACGATTTTTAGTATAACAAAAAACCGTCCCATTTTTCGGGACGGTTTTGTGTATAAAATTAATGACAGTTGTCACAACCACAAGAATCACATTCTCCGTATTCTCCTTTTTCAATTTTTTCTAAGTCCTCAACTATGCCTTCCAATTCTTTTTTGTAAAAATCGGCTGTAGCCACATTCACTCCATATTCCTCGGCTTCATCCGCTTCTTCCGAAAAATCCTCATTACCTTCAACATCATCTCCGAAATCAACAGGAGATTCCAATTTCTTTATTTTTTCTTCAAGCTCTTTTTTTCTTTTTTCTAAATCACTTTTTAATTTCAATATATCTTTTTCTTTCATCTCACACATAACTCAGACTGGAAGATTTTTTATTTAATTAAATAAAAACTTCTCTGTCTTTGTTGTTTTTAATATTTATTATTTAACCTTTTAAAAATTATACCATAATGCCACGAAAACAAAATTATCTAATTTATGTATGGGATTCATAATATGTAAACATTAATTTCTATACCTTGACTTTATTCAAATAATGTGCTATTATTTATTTTATAAGTAGTACATTAATAAGGCAAAAAAGTAGTTAAATCCACAGTAAAAGTCCAAGGAGGACTTATGAGCCGCCCTAATAAGACGGATGAGATGAAGAGACTGAGAGAGCTGCAGGAGCAGCTCGAGACCGCGAAGGTGGAGCAGGAAAAGAACTCGCGCAAAGCGAAGTTTCCGGAACTGCTGGCACTGGCGCTGACGGCGATGAAGTCGAACCGCGAAAGGACCTGGAACATCAAAAAAGGTTCCGCGGACAACGACACCATGGCCAAGCTGAACGAAAAGGTCAAGACGGACGGCGAGGCGTTCGTGAAGGCTTACCGCCGGATCGTACGCAATGACCTCAAGAGGTGGTGGGGCGCGGAGCTTCAGAAGGCATACATACAAGGTGCCCCTGACGCGCTGCTCGTCTTCTACCTCTCGGACAACCCGAACGAGACCAAGCCCCTGGCTTACGCCCTTAAAAAGGCGGCGGACGACTACGTCCGTGGCTGGGAGCTGCTCGGGAAGAAAAACAGGAAAGAGCTGTCCGGGCCGCTCGACCGGGTAGGCAACGGCGCCCTGGCTGTTCAGATCCTCATCGAACAGCTCAAGGCTGGCGGAGACAAGCTCCAGGAAGTTCAGGCAAAAATCCTGGAAATTACCTTCGCCGATCCGATAGCCGCCCTGGGTCAGAAGAACTCCGAAAGCGACGGTTTTACGCTGGGCGAAACGCTCGGCTAACCGGCCCTCAGGAGGCTCTGCCTTCAACGACCCCGCCTATGTTTCACGCTGTGAAACAAATGGCTAGCCCCCGCATTCTTAACGAATGACGGGGGCATTTTTATTTTGTGAAACATTTTTGTTTTACAAAAAGATACAAAAAAGTTTTACGTGAAACAAAAAACCGTGAAACAGTTTTGTTTCACGGTTTAATATTATTTAGGCCACAACCCTTCGGGATACTGTAAATTTATATACATAACATGCGTCGCTTGTCGGAAATGTGATATTAAATCACAATTTCCTCCTCGTTCCTTGTTCTGTATAAAATTTACAAGTATCGCACCTATGATTATTTGGCAAATGGGTTCTTCGCTCCAATTACTTCAAAATGCAAATGACATCCCGTGACGCCGTGAGTTTGCCCTGTATTTCCTATATAGCCAATAACATCGCCTTGTGAAACATAGTCTCCAGCCGACACCACTGTTTTCTGCAAATGAGCATACCTAGTTTTTGTATTATTAGGATGCTCTATCATTACATAAATTCCATAACCACCATTCCAGCCAGATGGTGCTCGCTCAGAAACCATTCCTTCTGCCGAAGCATAAACCGGGGTTCCACAAGCGTTGGCAATATCAACAGCATTGTAATTATGAAGCTGGCCCCAATTCCAACCGGTTGTCGGAATCGCAAAATATCCGGGATATTCAGGAAGAGTTTGAGTAACTGAATAAGACTCTTTCAATGGTTTAGCATAAGGAATAATAATTGTCTGCCTGCTTTCCAATTTTGCAGGAGAAAGACCAACGTTGTATGAAATAATTTTATTTATATCAACCGAATATTTCTCGGCAATAGAGTCAATTGTATCTCCAGGCTGAATATCATATAAAACTCCGGACACTGGTAAAATTACAATTTCCTGACCAACTCTTAAAGAATTTAAATTCAATTTTTTATTGGCCCAAATTATGGTGTTTAAAGAAATTCCAAAGTTTGCGGCTATTTTAGCTAAATTATCTCCTTTTTGAACTTTATAAATAAGAAGGCCGTCCCGAGTAGGCAATACGTCGCTTAATGGATTGCTCTTATTCAAGAGATAGGCGCTGTCTACGATCGCAAAATTTATTTGATCGGTAGAATCCGGAGAGCCGAAACTATCTATTGGTGCAAGATTGTTGGCCGCACTCTGTTCGTCTCCAATATCCTGAGTATCTCCATATGCCATATTGGCCCAAGAAAAATCGGAGGCATTAAAAATACCCCAGGGTTTTTGAAGATATGAAACTAATAAAATATTTAAAAGAGCCGCCACGGTAACCAAAATAACCGGAACCGCGCTGGTCCTGTATTCTTTTATCCAAGCCCAAATTTTATTCCATTTTTCTTTTAATAATCCGTGAAAATCAGACATAAAAATTATTATAAATCCAAGTTCTCGGTTATAATATCACACATGGAAAGTGAACTCAACGAAAAGCAATTGGAGGCCGTAAAGCACGGAAACGGACCGCTTTTGATAGCCGCCGGCGCCGGATCGGGAAAAACCAAGACTCTTGTGAGCCGGCTTTTGCATCTTCTCAAATCGGGAATAAAACCCGAAAAAATAGTAGCCATAACTTTCACTAATAAAGCCGCCAAAGAAATGAAGAACAGGGTTTTCGCTTCTGGAGAAAAAAACCTGAACGATTTGTTTGTCGGCACATTCCATTCTTTTGGAGTGAAAATACTGAAAAACGAAGCAGCTTATTTTGGCCGTACAAAAAATTTCACTATTTTCGACGACGACGACTCTTTAAGTCTTGTCAAAAAAATATTGAAAGATAAAAATCTTCCAAAAGACAGATATAATCCCATAAATATCCTTGGAAAAATTTCCGACATCAAAAGCGAGCTTCAGAATCCGGAAGAAATGAATCCGGAAACTGCCCAGGAAGCAAAAATAATTGAGGTATTTTTTGAATACGAAAACCAGCTCAAAAAAAGCAACGCCTTCGATTTTGACGATCTCATTACAAAAACAGTTGAAGTTCTGAACAGAGAAGAAGTTTTGGAAAGATACCAGAAACAATATGAATATATTCTGGTCGACGAATACCAAGACATAAACACGGCACAGTACCAGCTCATAAAATTGCTCTCACAAAAAAGTCAGAATATTTTTGCTATCGGCGATGACGCCCAAAGTATTTATAAATTCCGCGGATCGGATTTTAGGAACTTTCTTAATTTCGAAAAAGACTGGCCGAAAGCAAAAATCATAAAACTCGAACAGAATTACCGATCAACCGGAATAATTATTTCGGCTTCTTCCGTACTCATAAAAAACAATAAACAGCAAAAGCCAAAAGAATTATGGACAGAAAATAAAGATGGCGAAGCCATAAAAATATTCGCCTTCCCAAGCGCCGAAGAAGAAGCTTGGGGAATCTGCGGAAAAATTGTGGAGTTAATGCGCCAAGGTGAAGCGTTAAACGACATCGCTGTATTGTACAGGACCAACGCCCAGTCCCGCGCAATGGAAACCGCATTGATACAAAATAAAATTCCCTATGAAATATACGGAGGACTTAAATTCTACGCCAGAAAAGAAATTAAAGATTTAATTGCGGGATTAAGATACGCCTACAATCCAAGCGACGCCGCCAGCATAGAAAGAATAGACAAAAATTTCAATAAATCCAAAAGCAAAATAGTTTTTGAAAAACTTCCAGAACTCACCAAGGAGCTCGGGCTTGTTCAGATTATTAAATTCTTTATGGAAAGCACCGATTATACCGCCTATCTGGTTAAAAATTTCAAAAATCCTTCGGAAAGGATGGAAAACATCAAAGAGCTTATCAATTTTGCTTCCCAATACGATGATCCGTATAAATTCCTCGAAGAAGTCAGCCTAATGTCCGCCTCGGACGGCAAACCCAAACTCCTAAAAAACTCGATTAAATTAATGACAATTCATGCCGCCAAAGGACTGGAATTCAATAATATATTCCTCATCGGATGCAACGAGGGGCTCATCCCGCACGAACAATCTTTTTTCAAAGCCGACGACATAGAAGAAGAAAGAAGACTCATGTACGTAGCCATGACCAGAGCAAAAAGTAAATTATTTATAAGCTTTTACGGTCTTCCATCCAGATTTTTGAGTGAACTTCCCGGGGATCTTATTGATTTCGTAAAAGTTTCAAGCTATGGAGAAAGGAGCGCCGACTGGGACGACGAAACAATTTATATAGAGTAACTATTATAATTTATAATATGCCCGCCAAACTCGGACAACATTTTTTAAAAAATACAGACGCAATCAAAAAAATAATTGCGGCTTTGGAAATACAACAAAATGACAATATTATAGAAATCGGCCCAGGGAAAGGAGCGCTTACATTCCCACTAGCCGAAGAGTGCATCCAAAAAAATTGCCGCCTGATCGCCATAGAAAAAGACAGGGAACTTTTTTCCATATTGAAAGAAAAATTCAAAGATAATAAAAATATCTTTATCGTAAACGGCGACGCCCTGGAAGAATTGGAAAACGTTATAAATAAAATAAAACAGTCTTTAGGGGACCAAGCAAAATTCAAGATTGTGGGAAATATTCCTTATTACATTACCGGAAAACTTCTCAGAATAATCAGCGAACTCAAAAACAAACCCGAAAACTGCATTTTAATGGTACAAAAGGAAGTCGCCGAAAGAATTTCCGCGATTCCGCCACATAATAATCTCCTGGCTTCGGCCACGTCTGTATGGGCAAATATTAAAATCCTGTTAAAACTTAAGGCCTCAGAATTTGATCCGCCTCCGGAAGTTGATTCGGCCGTCATCCAATTAATTCCTAACGACAAAGAACTTGCGCCCGAACAATTGGATAAATATTACAAATTGATTCATGTAATTTTTAAACAGCCTCGCAAAACCTTGGCCAACAATCTGAAAGATGGCTTAGATTTACCCAGAGCAGAAACAGAAAACCTTATTACATCAGTTAATTTACCATTAAATTCTAGACCCCAAGATATATCCGTTGAACAAATACTTAAAATCTCTGATTTGACTATTTCTTAATCTTGTTGAGTTATTGTATAATTATAGGTAATGAGCAAGCCAAAAATAATCATAGCTGCTCTGATTTTAGGACTCGGTTTAGCCGCGGCTTATTTTATTGTTTCGAATTACAATTCTCCAAAACAAATAGAACAAAATATTGCCGAAAATCCAAATAATAATCCTGTTGGGATAGAACTGATAACAGCATCTAGCTCTGTTAAAAATCTAACCGATCTATTAACTCAAAAAATAGAAGAAAAAATAACCGCGCAAAACAGTAACGGAACGCAAAGCGTAAATGGGCAAACTCTTATAAGCGCCCCCGATCCAAAACAACTTACTGAAGATTTAATTTCCGAAGCCCAAAAAAATTTCGATCCGAATCAATTAATCGGAAGGGTTGATGATTTTAGGATTAAAATTTCAGAAGATACAAGCAAAGAATCCATTTCCAAATATTTTAATTCCTTCAGCCAAATTATGATCTCAGCCAATGCGAATGCCCCGATATCTATGAATCAGCCTGAAAAAATGACAGTTTCTGATTTTTCTAAAATAGAAAAAATTTATGAAACAGCCGCAAATAATTTTTACGAACTTCCAGTTCCAAAATCAGCTCTTGATATACACAAAAAAGAAATAGAACTTCTTTTAACTAAAAAAAATATATATGGAGTAATGGCCAATTCCGATTCGGACCCTATGACTGCCTTCTTGGCTGTAGACGAGCTATTAAAACTAGACCAGGAATTTGATAAACTTAAAACAGATGTAGGAAACTTCCTAAAAACTATATAATCATAAAAATATATGAATTTATATAAAAAAATAGTATTGGGGGTGATATTAGCCGGACTTTTATTAAGCCCCTCATTATTATTGCCGTTTGAAACTAAGAAGGCAGAAGCAGCCGGATTACCAGTTGTGGATTTAACAGCTATGACGGATAGAATTTGGAATGCGGCTAAAACGGTAATAGGCCAAAAAATCAAAAAAATGATTTTGGACAGAATTGTTGACGCCACCGTTCAATGGATAAAAAATGGTTTCAAAAATAGTGGCGGCCCATTTTTGGATGTTGGTGCAATGCTTCAGGATGTGGGCAATCAAGCCATTGGAGAAATAGCTAATCAGGCAATTCCGGTGCTATGCGGAAACTTTAAATTAAATTTAGCCTTTAGTCTTACACAAGAGCCGAAACCATTTTCGCAAAATGTTGAATGTTCTTTAACCAACGTTGTTGATAATGTAAATAATATTTTTGAAGATTTTAAAAAAGAAAGCAAGGGTAGATGGATTACATATAACAGTATTTGGGAGCCTCAAAATAATTATTATGGAAGCGCTTTAATAGCTGAGGATAAAAAACTAACAATTACTGAGATTCTTACAACTCAGAAAAATATTGAGGCAAATATGAGTTTAGGCTTTAAAGCCCAGGAACAATGCCTACCCGATAAAGGAACTGGTCAGATAGTATGTAAAACCGTTACCCCGGGAAGCATTATTGGCCGACAGATACAACAACAGGTTATGCCTAAAGACAACGCAATTTTAAGTGCTGATGATATGGCTACATATCTTGGCGCAATTGCCGACGCAGTTTTATACAGATACACCATCCTAGCCAATGGCGGTCTTAAAAAACTTTTGGGATACAGCTCTGCCGATATAGACAAAGAAAACACCAATAAGGCCTGGGATCAATATACACAATCCAGTTTCAGCCAAATCGACAGTATTACTTTCCAAAATAACCGCGCATTATTCTTGGATGAAATAAGAACGGTCTTAACCACGAAAAGGAGTACTCTTACTTATCTAAACCAATCAATAAATACAGAAGATGCCTTATTAACTACACTTGAAAAACTGCAAAGCTGTACCCTTCCTGATGGAAGTACTAGCGCCCAAGTCACTGCGATGTCCGCGCTTTCAACAAATATTGATGATGCCAATACAACCATCTCTAATCTCGAAACGAGAAAAAGCCAGTTAGAGGGTGAAATTTCTGATTTGGAAAACGCGATTACTCAATTTAACCAATACACCGATAGTGATAATACTTTAATGGTTAATCAGTATTCAGCTCTTAGAGCTAGCGGAGCCCTTGATTCAACTGCTGCCGCAACAGCTCTTACTGACGCACAAAATGAATCCGCCAGTCTTCAGCAAAACGCAAAAAACCTGCTTGAATCTACCGCTCCAACCGGATATTTGGATATAATTACTATTTGCGCTTCACAATAAATAACCCTACGATCCAATAAAATGCCAAAAATAAATAAAAAAATAATATTATTAGGATTATTGGCGGTTGCCTTACTGGTAGTTCCTTTTCATTTTTCCAATGCCGCCAGTATAGTCGACGTCGTTTCGAATCCGACAAAAAGCGTAATTTCCGGTTTCGCCTGGATAATTTCTACGATTTTATATCTAGTTGGTTATACCTTTTCTAAGTTAGTATTTTTTGGCGGTTTATTTTTTAACTGGACACTGGATCTCAATGCCAGCCTAATAAATAATCCGGTAGTAAGTATCGGCTGGGGATTAGTGCGTGATATAGCAAACTTAGGATTTGTACTGCTTATTATATTTATTGCTTTCAGCACAATTCTCAGAATAGGCAGTTTTCAAATGAAACAAGCTCTGCCAAAACTTATCATTGCGGCGCTTTTAATAAACTTCAGTTTGATAATCGCTGCTGTTGTTTTAGATGCGGCCGGAATATTCATGAACTTCTTCCTTAATAACGCCTACGACTCTACATCCACTCAAGGCGGCATATCTCAGGCCCTAGCTACCAGCCTATCTCTTCATAAGGGACTACAACCGCCTCCGATAACCGGAGAAATTGATTTAGCTGCGTTTGGGGTTGGAATAATGGGCTACATAGCCAATATAGTTTTTCTTGATATCATGACCATTGTTGGGGCCATAACTATGTTTGCTTTAGGATTAATGTTTATGCGCCGATACATATATATAGGTATCCAGCTAATAATGTTACCAATGGCAATTTTAGGCTGGGTGGCGGGAAGCGGAATTTGGAGTAGCTGGACAAAAAAGTTTTTAAATTATACTTTCTTTGGTCCTCTTGCTAGCTTCTTTGTCTATATCGCCCTAAAATCAACTCTGATTTTCGAATCTAATGCCAATACCTACTTTAATTCAGCAGTTGCCGGAGACTCCGTTTTGCAAAACCTGGCAGCCAATTTAGCTTCAATGATAATGCTTGTTGCTTTATTACTTTTAGGTCTTAAATATTCAGAGGAAATGGCTGGTGATATTTCTGTTGGAAGTTATAAAATAGCACAAAATGCCATTAATGGATTCATGAGGGGCACGGCATCTACCGGTTTCTCCTTAGTTGGAGGAAAGAGGATAGCAGATTGGGCCTCCAAAGTGGGTAAAGATTCAAAAAGCCCTATTTGGAGAGGTCTTACAAGGCCGCTCAGACAAATTGGCGGCGAAACAGCTGCTGGACTTAAAAAATATGGTGGAATTACAGGTATTTATACCGGAGTTTCTGAAGAAATTTCTGCCGGTATGGGATTTGAGACTAGGAAATTTAGACTAAAAGAAGAGGGGGATAGAGAAAAGAAAGAAAAAGAAGAAAAAACTAAGAAAGAAAAAAGAGAAAAGAAAGCAGAAAAATTAGCAACGTCGCAGACAAAAAATAAAAAACTCTTCGATCTCAATAAATTATTAGCTCAGCAAGAAAGCGACCTTCGTGCTTCAAAAATAGGCTTTACCGCCGATGAAAACAAATCAAAGGCAATTGAAAAAGAAATTGAAAAAACTAAACAAGAAATAGAAAAAGCTGCAAGAGAAAAAAATGAGGCTGATTTAGATTTAAAAGAAACCGAAAGTGAAGATTTGGAAAAGTTAAAAAAAGAAGTTGAAGGATTAAAAGAAAAGACTAGTGAAGATAAGGGAGGTGAAAAGAAAGAAGAAAAAAAATAAAATGGCACAGAATTACGAAGCCGAAAAAATAGAGGCTCAAAAAAGATTCGAAATCTTACCGGAAAATCTCAAAAAAGAAATGCTGGCCGACAAAAACGTCCAGCTGATTTCTTCTATTTGCCAAGACTATAAAATTCCAGAAGAAGATGTAAAAAAAGTGGCTTTATTAGTAGGCGAAGTTTTTTTGGGATATATAAAACCGGAAGAAATTTCATCAGAATTGAATAAATATTTCGGCGTAGAGCTTCAAAAATCTAATTTTGTTGAAATAGAACTCAAGCAAAAACTTTTTAATCCGCTAAAAGCCGAATTGGAAAAAGTTTATAATCCTCCGAAAATAGAAGAAGCTGAAGAAATAAAAGAAGCTGCGCCAGCAATTATAAAACTAGAGAAAGAAGCTGCTCCTATTTCGGCCATTCCTGCGATTCCTCTGCAAAAACCATCGGAAATTATTACCGAGAAAAAAACAGAAACTAAAACTCCTTCTCCATTTATAATAGGCTCCACACCAATAAA